>NZ_JBBOSB010000001.1:0-937500 GCF_038004905.1 Psychrobacillus sp. FSL W7-1493
AAAGCATTCTTCCACAAGGACCAATACCACCTAGCATTTTTGCCTCGTCTCGCACTCCTATTTGTCTGAGTTCAATACGAGTTCTAAATACAGAAGCAAGATCCTTTACTAAGTCACGAAAGTCTACTCGACCCTCCGCTGTGAAATAGAAGATAATTTTGTTTCGGTCGAATGTATATTCAACGTCTACAAGCTTCATTTCTAATTCTCTTTGTAATATTTTTTCGGTTCCCAATGCTAATGCCTGAGCCGATTCTAAACGATTTTCTTCCACTTGGATTTTGTCCTTCTCCGTAGAAGGACGGACTACTTGCTTCAAAGGTAAAACGACATCGTTTTCTCCTACTTGTTTAATAGGTACGACGACTTTCCCATATTCTACGCCACGAGCAGTTTCAACGATTACATAGTCATCTTTCTCTAAAGCGTAGTCTACTGGATCAAAATAATATATTTTACCCGCTTTCTTAAAGCGGACTCCTACAACATTATACAAAACTATACCCCTCCTGCAGGTTAAGCATCAGCTGCTCCATCATCAGTGTCCGGTTCATATTTCTATGCAAATTTTGCTTTGCATCTAAAATCAATTCTAACTGTTTAGACAATTGCTCATACGTCTTGTGTAATGCTATCTGTTTCCAGAATGAAATCATATCTGGATAGGTACAAACTGCGAGTGGAGTTGCTTTTATAGCTACTATATCACGATAAGCAAATAGTAGTAAATCTAATACTTGTTCTGCACTTTCCTTTTCTTTTAGCAAGGGACCAAAATCTTCATGTATGCACATAAGCGCATCCTGAACACTTTTTTCACTTGCTTCCACCAATTTTATCACTGATTTCCTTGCAAGTCCAAATTGCTCGTCTTTCGCTAAAATTAGAGCTTCTTCTACTTGATTCGTCATTCTACTTACTGTAGAAGCCATTGAATCAGTAATTCCCTCTTCCATTAACTTCTTTTTTAATACTCCCTGTGGCATGGTGGCTAAACCTATATGCTGACACCTGGACCGTATTGTTGGTAATAAGGCATGCATCTTATCGGTCAATAAGATGGCAGTAATTTCGCTCTGAGGCTCCTCTAAAAATTTAAGTAATGTATTAGAGGAGCTTGTGTTCAATCGATCTGCTTCATGTATTACATAAACCTTTCTTCCTCTTTCAATAGAGGTTTTGCTCATCTCATGTATTAATTCATCAATTTGATTTCTTTTTATATTTTGACCATCTGGCTCCAGTTGAATAATGTTCAAATGATTAGATGATTTTAATCTTTTACAGTTTCGACATGTTTCACATGGAACATTTTCTGTCGAATTTTCGCAAAACATAAGCTGTACAAAAAATTGCATAACTTTCGTTTTACCTGTACCATTAGCACCTTCAATAATGTAGGCATGTCCAATACGATTTTTTGCTACTATGGATTGAATTTGTTTAATAGCAGTAGGTTGTATTTTTTCTATTCCTTCAATGGACCATTCTTCTTCCATGCTCATAGTGGTTCCACCTCTCTAAAAAATCCCGTGTTTCGCACGGTGCGATAACACGGGAACATTACGTATATAGATTAATAAGTAATCCTTTAATTTCGCCTATTTTATCTAATAATTCTATAGAGCTTTTTTCTTGGCTCAAAATTTCTTCTGCTAGCTCTACCAATTTTTCATCAATAGTCTCTACGATTTTTAACTTTCTTCCTTCACCAAATCGATTCCATGTATGAGATTGCTTTAATCCCATTCCAAAATCTACAGCTTCCTCTAGAAACTTTTTAATCAGCATTTTAAACTTAGCCATATCACGTAGATTTCTAGATCTTGCTAAACGATCTCCTGCTGTAGTAATATCTCCTAACAGTTTCGTTAAGGCTTCGGTTTGCATCCGCTGATCCTGCTTTGTAATCATTTGGCCAAACTTTGCAGATTGAATATTATTCTGCATAGTATCCTTGCGTATCTTATCTATCCCTACTCGTACATCTTGATTTATCTTCAAATTTTTCGATCCTTTCCTTCATTATTAAAAATGATGGAATTGTTCAATTGGAAGAACAAATACTGTAGCTCCTCCTACCTCTACTTCCACTGGGTACGGAATGTAAGAATCAGCATTTCCTCCCATAGGTGAAACCGGGGCTACCATCTGTTCACGTGCTCTACAATTGTCTCTTATTAATTCTAACGCAGAAGATACTAAGGAGTCATCTGTACCGATCAGAAATGTAGTATTTCCAGATCTTAAAAACCCACCTGTACTAGCAAGTTTTGTTGCACGAAACTTTGCTTTCGTTAACGCATTTGACAATCTATTACTATCTTGGTCCTGCACTACGGCTACTATTAATTTCATCGCTACTCACTCCCACTTTTCTATTCTGTTTATTTTATTATAGCATTAATTACCTAAAAATTTCTAATTCCATTTTTACTACTTTATAGGTAGCTTCTAATACTTCTTCGAGCTTTTGAGAAGCATCGATTACTTTAATTCTGTCTGGATATTGTTTTACTAAGTTAAGGTAGCCTTCTCTAACCTTTTCATGAAATTGAAGACTCTCTACATCTAGCCTATTTTTTTCCCTACTGCTATGTGCATTAATTCTTTCTAACCCCAGACTTGGTTCTATATCAAAAAGAATCGTGCGGTCGGGCATAGTCTGTCCAATTGCAAATTGATTGATTGCTAATATTTCTTCTACCCCTATACCTCTTGCATGCCCTTGATACGCAAGCGAACTATCAATAAAACGATCACAAATAACAATTTTACCAGCTTCTAGAGCAGGCAAAACTTTTTCAACTAAATGCTGTCTCCTTGCTGCAGCATATAATAATGCCTCCGTACGGCTATCCATCATTGTATGCTCGTTATCTAAGATTATTCCTCTTATTTTCTCCGAGATATTAATGCCTCCAGGCTCTCTTGTCATCACGACTTCAAAGCCCTCTTCCATTAATCTTTTTCCAAGTAATTGCATGACAGTTGTCTTGCCTGCACCTTCTGGACCCTCGCTTGTTATAAAATACCCTTTTTTTTGC
Source organism: Psychrobacillus sp. FSL W7-1493 (assembly GCF_038004905.1). Classification (NCBI taxonomy): domain Bacteria; kingdom Bacillati; phylum Bacillota; class Bacilli; order Caryophanales; family Bacillaceae; genus Psychrobacillus; species Psychrobacillus sp. FSL W7-1493. The sequence continues at coordinate 3,048 of NZ_JBBOSB010000001.1, forward strand.
ACTATTAATCCTCCACAACATAAATTAGCTTTTCATCGAGTCTATGATCCCCCTGGAAGGTAGCTCCTTTATCAATCCATTCCTCCAGTTCAGTTAACATAGAAATCGTAATCTTTTCTCCTGGAATGAACAATGGTACTCCCGGTGGATACGGAATGAGTATTCCTTTAGCTATTCTTCCTATGGAGCGAACATATGGAACCCACTCGCCTTTTTTCTCATTTAAGAGGCTCATATTCATTTCAATCGTAGAAACAGATTTAAACGATTTATTTCTTATATCTTTAGGAATTATCGGTGTTTCTTTTTTAAGCTCGTCTACGGCCATTTTAATTCGTTTTCTTACCTCTGCAAAAGGGTAGTCTTGGTCCTTTTTTAGTAAAGGAAGAATTAATAATACCTGATAAGTATCCGCAAGCTCCGCATATACATGTTGTGCTTCTAAAGCCTGTTGAACTTGAAAACCAGAATAGTTCCCAACACGTATTAGTAATTTCAGTGGATCATTTACTTCTATTACTTCCACTAACTTAATCGTTTGGAGTGCCTGAATGAACAAATTTCTTTTATATATTAATTGTTTGAAATCCATTTCATTGTATCTTTGTACATAGCTTCTTGCATCATCTAAGGATGCCATTAATAAATAAGAAGGACTGCTTGATTGAAGCATCCTTAAATACTTGTTTACTTTAGAAGCTTTTATAATAGAAGAATTCATATGTAAGTAAGAACCCATTGTCATAGATGGTAATGTTTTGTGTGCAGATTGTACTACTATATCTGCACCGAAATCAAGAGCAGATAATGGAAAACCGCTGTTTGCCTTAAAATGTGCTCCATGTGCTTCATCTACTAGGACTGGAATGTCTTTTGTATGGCAATAATCGATAATCTCTTTTATTTCATTAGAAGCCAATCCATAATAAGTTGGGTAAGTGAGTAGAACACCTTTTACTAAAGGAAACTCTTCTATTGCGCTTTTAATGGTGTTGGCAGAAACAAAGGTTGTTGTTTTTGTGCGAGAATCCCATTCTGGAGTAACAAAGATAGGTTCAACACCTACAAGCTCAATTGCATGAAAAATTGACTTGTGAGCATTCCTCTGGACTATTAACTGTTCTCCATACTGGCATGTTGCATATAGCATAGCTAAATTGCCAACAGTCGTTCCATTGACAAGAAAATAACTTTTTTTTGCCCCGTATGTAGAGGCTAACAATTCTTCCGCTTCTTTAATAGCTTCTTCTGGATGATGTAAGTCATCTAAGCCTTTAAGTTCTGTAAGGTCATAGGATAAGGCCTCTTTAATAACCTCAGGAAGATTGGATAACACCCCATGTTTATGTCCTGGTACATGAAAGGAGATATTCTTTTGACTATGAAATTTTTCAAGCGCTTCTACTAAAGGTCGTTTTTCATGCATTTCTTATACCTCACCAAACTTTATTATCTTTCTATTATACATGAAATAAGACATGAAATAAGGATAGATGATTTGAACCTATTTTTGGCCAGAAAGGGTAGAACTTTATTAAATATTTATTTTCCGGGAAATTATTTTATTGTATGAATATGGCTCCTACTGCACAACAAATTGGATTAACACATATTATGCGAAGAATGTATAGCAATGACGATATAGAAAGGAGCTGCCCTATGGTTTTCCCGTTTGATTACACCTCCCCATCCGCTCAATTCACTTTTGATGTGAACACAAGTACCTTGTTTAAAAAAGATAGCCAAAACTTTATTAATGTTTTAGGGATTCAGCAATTAAACACACTAGATAATGTATCCTTACTTGATATTTTTCTTAGTCCAAACAATGTGATCGAGCCCCATTACCACCAAAATGCATCCGAACTTGTCTATTGTATTTCTGGTGGATTAACCGTCTCATTATTGAATCCCTTTACCAAGCAAATGCAACATTTTCCGCTCTCACCTGGCCAAGTAGCGAATGTACCTCAAGGATGGTGGCATTATGAAGTAGCTACAGAGAAACATACACATCTACTGGCCATTTTTAATGCTCCAACACCCGAAGTAATACTCGGATCAGATATCCTGAAGTTGACTCCAGCGAATATTATGGCCCAGACCTATTGTTTAGATAAAACTCTTTGGGAAAAAGCAATTGCACCAGTAGTCCCTTCCACATTTATTGGTCCACCTGCAAGCTGTAACAAAACTACTGAAAGTTAATTCTTAACATAATGAATTTCAGACAAGACGACATGGACTACTCCCATGTCTCTTTTATGTTTTTTTCACACTGACTTAGCGGGAGATTGATTTTTATAGCTATGTTAAAGATAAAAGTCGATTTGAAAATGTACGAAACAAATAACTTCTGTCTCTCTACTTTTCATGGGGGGGTTAGGGAATTTTTTTCGGCTAAATATTACACTGTTAGTTCCATAAAATAGTTATATCGTTAACCTAACAAAGGCACTATTATTATTGATAACACTACACTTATTAAGAATGTAATTAGCCAATCTCTTTTTTGAGTTGTTTTAAGTAGTATATTCAATACAGAACCAATACAAATACATACTATAAATCCGACAACAATATTAATGAGTTCCATGAGATACCTCCTAACAATAATATTTTCCAATTTACCCACAAATTCATTTACACAACTGTCTACCCCGTTCGTATTAAAAGGTCAGCCTGAATTGGTTGACCTTTTTTTAATGATTTTTATTATAACATTCTTTCTTGCTTCCTCGAACTCTTTGCCCCTCTGGCTTCTCGCTCACTTCCTTAGGGAGAGAGTGCCTTCGGCTTTTTCCTCTAAAAGACAAAACAAAAAAGCCGCCACCGATTACTCGGTGACGACTTCCTTTAGTGCCCAGCGACGTCCTACTCTTGCAGGGGGAGACCCCCAACTACCATCGGCGCTGAAGAGCTTAACTTCCGTGTTCGGTATGGGAACGGGTGTGACCTCTTCGCCATCATCACTAGACTTTTGAGTTGTTCACTCAAAACTGGATAAAAGACATCATATTAGAAACAAACCATTTGGTTAAGTCCTCGATCGATTAGTATTCGTCAGCTGCACGTGTCGCCACGCTTCCACCCCGAACCTATCTACCTCATCGTCTTTGAGGGATCTTACTTACTTGCGTAATGGGAAATCTCATCTTGAGGGGGGCTTCGTGCTTAGATGCTTTCAGCACTTATCCCGTCCACACATAGCTACCCAGCGATGCCCTTGGCAGAACAACTGGTACACCAGCGGTGTGTCCATCCCGGTCCTCTCGTACTAAGGACAGCTCCTCTCAAATTTCCTACGCCCACGACGGATAGGGACCGAACTGTCTCACGACGTTCTGAACCCAGCTCGCGTACCGCTTTAATGGGCGAACAGCCCAACCCTTGGGACCGACTACAGCCCCAGGATGCGATGAGCCGACATCGAGGTGCCAAACCTCCCCGTCGATGTGGACTCTTGGGGGAGATAAGCCTGTTATCCCCGGGGTAGCTTTTATCCGTTGAGCGATGGCCCTTCCATGCGGAACCACCGGATCACTAAGCCCGTCTTTCGACCCTGCTCGACTTGTAGGTCTCGCAGTCAAGCTCCCTTCTGCCTTTACACTCTTCGAATGATTTCCAACCATTCTGAGGGAACCTTTGGGCGCCTCCGTTACACTTTAGGAGGCGACCGCCCCAGTCAAACTGCCCGCCTGACACTGTCTCCTACCCGGGTTACGGGTATGGGTTAGAATTTCAATACAACCAGGGTAGTATCCCACCGACGCCTCCTCCGAAGCTGGCGCTCCGGGCTCTAAGGCTCCTACCTATCCTGTACAAGTTGCACCAAAATTCAATATCAAGCTACAGTAAAGCTCCACGGGGTCTTTCCGTCCTGTCGCGGGTAACCTGCATCTTCACAGGTACTATAATTTCACCGAGTCTCTCGTTGAGACAGTGCCCAGATCGTTACGCCTTTCGTGCGGGTCGGAACTTACCCGACAAGGAATTTCGCTACCTTAGGACCGTTATAGTTACGGCCGCCGTTTACTGGGGCTTCAATTCGCACCTTCGCTTGCGCTAAGCACTCCTCTTAACCTTCCAGCACCGGGCAGGCGTCAGCCCCTATACTTCACCTTACGGTTTTGCAGAGACCTGTGTTTTTGCTAAACAGTCGCCTGGGCCTATTCACTGCGGCTCTTCTAGGCTATTCACCCAAAAGAGCACCCCTTCTCCCGAAGTTACGGGGTCATTTTGCCGAGTTCCTTAACGAGAGTTCTCTCGCTCACCTTAGGATTCTCTCCTCGACTACCTGTGTCGGTTTGCGGTACGGGCACCTCCCACCTCGTTAGAGGCTTTTCTTGGCAGTGTGAAATCAGGAACTCCGGACATACGTCCTTGCCATCACAGCTCAATGTTACAGAGTGCGGATTTGCCTACACTCACACCTCACTGCTTGGACGTGCATAACCAACAGCACGCTTACCCTATCCTACTGCGTCCCCCCATCACTCAAACGGTGGGGTGGTGGTACAGGAATATCAACCTGTTGTCCATCGTCTACGCCTATCGGCCTCGACTTAGGTCCCGACTAACCCTGAGCGGACGAGCCTTCCTCAGGAAACCTTAGTCATACGGTGGATGGGATTCTCACCCATCTTTCGCTACTCATACCGGCATTCTCACTTCTAAGCGCTCCACCAGTCCTTCCGGTCTGACTTCAACGCCCTTAGAACGCTCTCCTACCACTGATACCAAAGGTATCAATCCACAGCTTCGGTGATTTGTTTAGCCCCGATACATTTTCGGCGCAGCGTCACTCGACCAGTGAGCTATTACGCACTCTTTAAATGATGGCTGCTTCTAAGCCAACATCCTGGTTGTCTAAGCAACGCCACATCCTTTTCCACTTAACAAATACTTTGGGACCTTAGCTGGTGGTCTGGGCTGTTTCCCTCTTGACTACGGATCTTATCACTCGCAGTCTGACTCCCAAACATAAATCATTGGCATTCGGAGTTTGTCTGAATTCGGTAACCCGGGATGGGCCCCTAGTCCAAACAGTGCTCTACCTCCAAGATTCTAACGTTTGAGGCTAGCCCTAAAGCTATTTCGGAGAGAACCAGCTATCTCCAGGTTCGATTGGAATTTCTCCGCTACCCACACCTCATCCCCGCACTTTTCAACGTGCGTGGGTTCGGACCTCCAGTAAGTGTTACCTCACCTTCATCCTGGACATGGGTAGATCACCTGGTTTCGGGTCTACGACCACATACTCATTCGCCCTATTCAGACTCGCTTTCGCTGCGGCTCCGTCTTCTCAACTTAACCTCGCATGTAATCGTAACTCGCCGGTTCATTCTACAAAAGGCACGCCATCACCCGTTAACGGGCTTTGACTATTTGTAGGCACACGGTTTCAGGGTCTATTTCACTCCCCTTCCGGGGTGCTTTTCACCTTTCCCTCACGGTACTGGTTCACTATCGGTCACTAGGTAGTATTTAGCCTTGGGAGATGGTCCTCCCGGATTCCGACGGAATTTCACGTGTTCCGCCGTACTCAGGATACACTCTGGAGGGAATGAACTTTTGACTACGGGGCTTTTACCCTATCCTGCGGACCTTTCCAGGTCGCTTCGTCTAGCTCATTCTTTTGTAACTCCGTATAGAGTGTCCTACAACCCCAAGAGGCAAGCCTCTTGGTTTGGGCTCTTCCCGTTTCGCTCGCCGCTACTCAGGGAATCGAATTTTCTTTCTCTTCCTCCAGGTACTTAGATGTTTCAGTTCCCTGGGTGTGTCTCAGATGCGCTATGTATTCACGCAAATGTACTGCCCCATTACGGGCAGTGGGTTTCCCCATTCGGAAATCTTCGGATCGAAGCTCACTTACAGCTCCCCGAAGCATATCGGTGTTAGTGCCGTCCTTCATCGACTCCTAGTGCCAAGGCATCCACCGTGCGCCCTTATTAACTTAACCTAAAAGTTAAAAGTACTACACTTGCAATCACGTAAGTGATCACAATTTGAATATCTTGCGTTTGTTTCTTTTTTTGATGTCGTTTTATCCAGTTTTCAAAGAACAAATTATTTCGTTGGTGGAGCCTAGCGGGATCGAACCGCTGACCTCCTGCGTGCAAGGCAGGCGCTCTCCCAGCTGAGCTAAGGCCCCGAAATAAAAAAAGGTATGGTGGGCCTAAATGGACTCGAACCATCGACCTCACGCTTATCAGGCGTGCGCTCTAACCAGCTGAGCTATAGGCCCTCTTTGAATTTCCATATCTATTAAAAATATTAATATACATGAACATTCAAAACTGAACTGCAAAACGTTAAGATACAGATAAAGATCTGTATTCCGAATATATCCTTAGAAAGGAGGTGATCCAGCCGCACCTTCCGATACGGCTACCTTGTTACGACTTCACCCCAATCATCTGTCCCACCTTCGGCGGCTGGCTCCCAAAAGGGTTACCCCACCGACTTCGGGTGTTACAAACTCTCGTGGTGTGACGGGCGGTGTGTACAAGGCCCGGGAACGTATTCACCGTGGCATGCTGATCCACGATTACTAGCGATTCCGGCTTCATGTAGGCGAGTTGCAGCCTACAATCCGAACTGAGAACGGTTTTATGGGATTTGCTCACCCTCGCGGGGTTGCGACCCTCTGTACCGTCCATTGTAGCACGTGTGTAGCCCAGGTCATAAGGGGCATGATGATTTGACGTCATCCCCACCTTCCTCCGGTTTATCACCGGCAGTCACCTTAGAGTGCCCAACTGAATGCTGGCAACTAAGATCAAGGGTTGCGCTCGTTGCGGGACTTAACCCAACATCTCACGACACGAGCTGACGACAACCATGCACCACCTGTCACCGCTGTCCCCGAAGGGAAAAGCCTATCTCTAGGCCGGTCAGCGGGATGTCAAGACCTGGTAAGGTTCTTCGCGTTGCTTCGAATTAAACCACATGCTCCACCGCTTGTGCGGGCCCCCGTCAATTCCTTTGAGTTTCAGTCTTGCGACCGTACTCCCCAGGCGGAGTGCTTAATGCGTTAGCTGCAGCACTAAGGGGCGGAAACCCCCTAACACTTAGCACTCATCGTTTACGGCGTGGACTACCAGGGTATCTAATCCTGTTTGCTCCCCACGCTTTCGCGCCTCAGCGTCAGTTACAGACCAGAAAGCCGCCTTCGCCACTGGTGTTCCTCCAAATCTCTACGCATTTCACCGCTACACTTGGAATTCCGCTTTCCTCTTCTGTACTCAAGTCCCCCAGTTTCCAATGACCCTCCACGGTTGAGCCGTGGGCTTTCACATCAGACTTAAAGGACCGCCTGCGCGCGCTTTACGCCCAATAATTCCGGACAACGCTTGCCACCTACGTATTACCGCGGCTGCTGGCACGTAGTTAGCCGTGGCTTTCTAATGAGGTACCGTCAAGGTACGAGCAGTTACTCTCGTACTTGTTCTTCCCTCACAACAGAGTTTTACGATCCGAAAACCTTCTTCACTCACGCGGCGTTGCTCCATCAGACTTTCGTCCATTGTGGAAGATTCCCTACTGCTGCCTCCCGTAGGAGTCTGGGCCGTGTCTCAGTCCCAGTGTGGCCGATCACCCTCTCAGGTCGGCTACGCATCGTCGCCTTGGTGAGCCGTTACCTCACCAACTAGCTAATGCGCCGCGGGCCCATCCTGTAGTGACAGCCGAAACCGTCTTTTAACATTTCCTCATGTGAGGTAATGGATTATTCGGTATTAGCCCCGGTTTCCCGGAGTTATCCCAATCTACAGGGCAGGTTGCCCACGTGTTACTCACCCGTCCGCCGCTAAATCAGAAGAAGCAAGCTTCTTCATCATCCGCTCGACTTGCATGTATTAGGCACGCCGCCAGCGTTCGTCCTGAGCCAGGATCAAACTCTCCATAATAGAGAACTTAAAAAGCTCATTTTGTTTTGCTGGCATCATCATTAAATGATGTCAAAAATTATTTTGCGTCAATCAAGCCGAAGCTTGTTGATGCTATATGTCTTAACGTTTTGCATGTTCAGTTTTCAATGTTCATTGTGTCAGCCAAACTTGTTTACCTCTTGGCGACTTCTACTATATTACACTCGTTTTAAACTTACGTCAACACTTTTTAAAAACTTTTTTTATTTTTTTATATTAGTATAGAAATAGCTACTACTGACGCTACTCCTGGAACTCCTAACACTGCTACTACTGCGCCTGTAAAAAGATTAATCGGAACCGCGTATCCTGCTGTTCCAAGTAATAAATGAACTCCGAATAACAGTAAAATAGAAAACCCTAAACGAAATAACAAGATAGAAATACTCTCAAATAAATTAGAAGACGAACTCTTCAATACTAAAAAAAGTAATAATACTAGCGAACACACAATAATGGTTAACTTCATGTTATTATCCCTCCATAAAATCAATATCCTTATTATATGAAGCTAGTACTATTAATATTCTATTTTATAATTACATTTCGAATCTTTGCCTCTTTATATAGATAGAAGTGTATACTCTCTGCCATTTTCCTTTTAGCAACTGCATCTAGATCATAGTCATTCAAGTAATCTTCAATTCGTTGAGCTTGTTGCCAATCTTCTTTGGTAGCTTTAATAAGCTCTACAAATCGTTCATCAAATTCTTTTTTTAGTTTCCCCTTTTTAAAAAACATCCAGCTCTACATCTCCTTATAGCTCTCTACGTCCTTCTAATGCTTTAGAAAGAGTAACCTCATCTGCATACTCTAAATCTCCACCTACAGGCAAACCATGTGCAATCCTCGTAGTCTTAATGCCTGAGGGCTTTACTAGACGAGATATATACATCGCGGTTGCTTCTCCTTCTATAGTTGGGTTTGTTGCTAAAATCAGTTCTTCTACTTGGTCATTCTGTAATCTTTTTAAAAGGGTCGGTACATTAATATCCTCTGGACCTATTCCATCCATCGGTGAGATAGCCCCATGCAGTACATGGTATAAGCCGTTGTAATCTCTCATTTTTTCCATTGCAATTACATCTTTTGTATCTTGTACTACACAGATCATAGATCCATCACGCTGTTTATCCTGACAAATATGGCAAGGATCTATGTCCGTGATATGTCCACAAACCGAGCAGTAGCTCAAGTTCCTTTTTGCATCTACTAGAGCTTTTGCAAAGTCTAGTACTGTATCTTCTTTCATAGTTAACACAAAAAATGCCAGACGGGCCGCTGTTTTGGGCCCGATTCCTGGCAATTTCATAAAGCTTTCAATTAGCTTTGATATCGGTTCAGGATAATGCATGATTTGTCCTCCTAGAACATGCCAGGAAGGTTCAATCCTTTCGTGAATTGACCCATAGTGGCATTAGCTGTTTCTTCCGCTTTCTTCATTGCTTCGTTGGTTGCAATTACGATCAAGTCTTGTAGCATTTCCACATCGTCTGGATCTACAACAGCAGGGTCTAAAGCTACCTCTAATACTTCTTTTTGTCCTGAAACAGTAACTTTCACCATTCCACCACCGGCAACCGCTTCAAAACGTTGAGTTGCTAACTCCTCTTGAGCTTCAGCCATTTTCTTTTGCATCTTTTGCATTTGTTTCATCATACCTTGCATATTTCCCATTCCACGCATAATTATTTTCCTCCTTAGTCATCATGTACTTCTACAAAATCTTTGCCGAAAAGCCTCTCAGCTTCCACAATCAATGGATCTTCTGAAATCTCTTCCATTCCTTGCAGTAACTCCATCGCTTCTAATGGTTCTGAAGAAGACGTCGCCTCTGACTCTGTTGAATCTTTCTTTAATCCATTTTGCTGAATAAATTCTTCTCTAATCTTTAACCAACTTTCTTCAGGTACATACACTACCTCATACATCGTTCCAGTAAGATTCGCGATAAGCTGAGGGAAAGAAGTTGAGAATGTTTTATTCTCCATTGCCATTTGACAATGTATATCATACTTAAATTTTAACACAAATGCAGTAGAAGATGCTGCAACTGGCTCCGCATCATTTAATAACGCTGCATGTGACTTTTGTAGCTGTTGTAGGATAGTTGCCCAATGAGATTTAATGGCTTGGATATCTGATTTTGTCGCCATTTTTAAAATTTCTTGAATACGCCCACTAGACACTTTGACTCCTGAAGCTTTTTGTCTTGTTCTCTTTGGTTGTTCCTGCTGAGCCCCTTGACTGTTTCCTGTAGTATAAGTGCCTTGGCTTAATTGCTGCTGAAGTTGTTGTAATTGCCCTTCAAGCAACTGAACTTTATTCTCTAATTCAGTGGTATTAACGTTACCTACGTTTGCATCTTGAGGTACTTGTGCCAATCGTATAATGGCAGTTTCTAAATAGACCTTCGCATGATTAGAAAAACGCATTTCTTGTTGGGTGTTTGTAAGAATCGAGATACTCTTATAAAGAGTTTCTACCGGAAACTTAAAGGCAAGTTCTCTAAAATGCTCATCTCCCGTAGCAATCTCTAACAATTCCGCTTGATCGGGAGCTACCTGTAGTACTAACAAATCTCGATAGAACGTGATAAAATCCTCTGTTAACCTTACAGGATCTTTTCCGTCATCTACGAGCTTTTCAATGCTCCCTAATGCATGGGCAACATCTCTTTCACTCAATGCTTCTGCAAGCTGATAAAATACATCCTGACCTATTGAACCAGTTACAAGTAAAGCATCTTCTATAGTCATTGTTTCGCCACTAAAGGATACCACCTGATCTAACATGCTGAGAGCGTCTCGCATCCCACCTGCTGCGGCCTGGGCAATGATTTTCAAAACATTTACATCGTATTCAATTCGTGCATCAGTCAGCACTTCTATCATTCTAGAAACGATATCAGTTGAGGTAATACGTTTAAAATCGAAACGCTGACATCTAGAAATGATGGTTAATGGTATCTTATGTGGCTCTGTGGTTGCCAGTATAAAGACGGCATGTGCCGGTGGTTCTTCTAATGTTTTTAATAAAGCATTAAAGGCACTTGTAGAAAGCATATGCACTTCATCTATAATATAAACTTTGAAACGAGCATTGGAAGGAGCAAAACGCACCTTTTCAATAATATCTCTTATCTCCTCTACACGAGAATTAGAAGCAGCATCGAACTCAATTACATCTGTGTTGGAACCCTCTGTAATGCTTTTACAAGTCTCACATTCATTACATGGTTCCTTTGCAGGGCCATTTTCACAGTTCAAAGCCTTTGCAAATATTTTTGCAGCACTTGTTTTTCCTGTTCCTCTTGGTCCCGAAAATAGATATGCATGAGTAGTTTTATTATAAAGGAGGGCATTTTGAAGGGTTTGCTTGATATGAGTTTGACCGGACATTTCCGCAAACGACTGAGGTCGATAAGCGCGGTAAAAAGCTTGATACGACAACAAGTTTCCCTCCCTCTTTTGTTTAAGTAAAGTATGGACTAATTATATCATAAAGAGAACTGTACTTCTGCTCCAAACTCTAATATAGACAAATAAAAAACTCATTCCTCCGAAGATGAATGAGTTTGAATTATATAATTTAAAGCCGTGCACCTTCCTTCGATTGATACACATAGGCGGCACCTTTGTCGTTAACTCAGTCTAGGCAACCCTGCGGCACATGAGAATGCACCACTTAATGCTGCTTCCTTCCGGACCTGACATGGTTCATGGGCTCCCATTGCGCAGGACCCAGACGTCAACATCACGTGCAAATACCAGACCCTACATATAAACAACCTCGAGAAGGGGTTCAGTCTCGCTAGAGCGGATTGCGAGTTACAAGACACCGCTACCTTCCCACCTAGCACGGCAATATTCAGTATAAGCTTTTTTCGTTGAGAAATCAATGGAAATATCCTTTTCCTCTTTTTCTATAACTCTATTCTAAAAAAAACACTATATTTTTTTCAAAAATGTTGACTTTGAATTTCATCCATGATAAATTAGTTCTTGTACTTCGGAGGAATACCCAAGTCTGGCTGAAGGGATCGGTCTTGAAAACCGACAGGCGGGTCATACCGCGCGGGGGTTCGAATCCCTCTTCCTCCTCCATTTTTTAACAACACACACGCATAAATTTGAGATTGAATTCGTTGCTTTTGTAACGAATTTTTCTTAGCCATACATGTTCAGAATATTAAGAAGTTGACTTTTTATGGGTCAGCTTCTTTTTTATTTTATGAATTGATTCATAATGATATCCTCAACATACTTAGTCGCCCCCAAGCTTTCCATTAATATCATCCTTTGTAACAAAAAAGCTTCCGCAATAAATGCGGAAGCTTTCATTATTTACGTAAGGTAATTGTCTGTGTTTGTTCCATAAAATGTCCAATTCTTTCAAGAATTAGCTCGACATCTTCAGGATTTTCTACGATATCATAATCATTAATGTTAAGGCGAAGCACCGGGCAACCATTAAATCCATCAATCCACTTTTCATAACGACCATGCATTTCTTCCCAATAAGCGATTGGCGTCTGCTGCTCCATCGGACGACCTCGTTCATGAATACGATCGATTACACTGTCCAGAGAGCCTTCTAAATAAATTAAAAGGTTAGGATGCGGGAAATACGGTGTCATCACCATTGCCTCGAATAGGCTTGTATATGTCTCATGATCGATTGGATCCATGGTTCCCTTTTCCTTGTGCATTTGAGCAAAAATGCCAGTATCCTCATAGATAGAACGATCCTGAATAAATCCCCCACCATATTCAAACATTCTCTTTTGTTCCTTAAATCTCTCTGCTAGGAAGTAAATCTGTAAATGAAAGCTCCATTTAGAGAAATCCTCGTAAAAACGGTCAAGATATGGGTTAGTATCTACTTTTTCAAACGAAGTCTTAAAATGTAATGCGTCAGCAAGCATTTTTGTCATAGTAGATTTCCCCACACCTACAGTTCCTGCAATAGTAATGACAGCATTGGCTGGGATGCCATACTTTTCTCTTAAGTTCATGTTATTTACTCCTTTTATGTAGTGTAGCACTTACTTTTTCTAAAATTATATTTAAATCCTGGCTGTTCTGTACAAAATCCATTTCATCACCGTTGAAACGAATAACAGGAACGTCTGGGTGCTTTGCTTCAAAGTCATCTATAAACATTCTATAGTCCGATGAAAGTTGCTCTAAATAGCTTGTACTAATTTTCTTTTCGAACTCTCTCCCACGTAAATCAATACGATTTTCTAACACGTCTATACTTGCATCTAAATAAATTACCATGTTCGGGATTGGCATATCCCTCGTTAAAATATGATAAATGGACTCGTATTTCTCATACTCGACCTCATTTAGGGAGCGTTTTGCAAAAATAAGATTTTTAAAAATATGATAATCCGCAACAACTGCTGTTTCGTTAGATAAGTATTTTTTTTCAATATCACTTAATTGCTTATAGCGATTACAAAGAAAGAACATTTCAGTTTGAAAGCTCCACTCTGCTATATCTTCATAGAATTTATTTAAAAAGGGGTTTTCGTCTACGATCTCTTTTAACAATTCAAATTGATATGTATTAGCAATTGCTTTGGCCAATGAGGTTTTACCAACACCTATTGGACCCTCTACCGTTATAAATGGAACAGACATATCTCTAACCTCACTCTAAAGTTTCAAGTCGTATCCTCTATTTTAGCATAGGGATATGATGAAAAATAGAGGATATTTGTCTTTCCAGAGAAAGACAAATACCCCCTATTTTTTCTTAATACGAAACATATCATTTAAAAGATACCAATTCTGAGGAAAATTGAAGCCACTATGCCAGTAGGAGATTCCTAAAAGGTTCAGTTCCTTTAAAAGATTGAACTTAGCCTGAATAGAACGAGCATCCTCGAACCACACTTCATGCTCTTTCCCGTCCCTCCAGTAATTAAAAAAAGGTGCCTGGGCAACTTCATCATATTCTATCGCGGCATTTCGATCGATTGCCAGTTGAACTGCTGCTTGGGCACTAATTGCTCTTGCAAATGGATTGCCTACTTTGTAGGGTAATGTCCAATCATAGCCGTACAGGTTTTGCCCCATCATAACCTTTTGTGAAGGTATTTCACTTATGGCATACTCTAAAACTTTTCTTACTGGACCTATTGGTGACACAGCCATCGGAGGTCCTCCACTATAGCCCCATTCATACGTCATAATGACGACGAAGTCTAACACCTCACCTAGAGCCTTATAGTCATGTCCTTCGTACCACTTACCAGGCTGGTTAGCACTTGTTTTTGGAGCTAAGCTTGCAGAAAAAATAAAGCTAGGAGCAAAAGCCCGAAACTCTTTTAAGAAAGTTACGTATTCATCCCGATCATCTGGATCTATATATTCAAAATCAGTATGAATATGATTCGTTCCTCTTCTATTAGCCTCAGCAACTGTCTCTTCAAATACTCTTTGCTTCACTTCCTCATTCGTAAAAATGGTATGAGCTAATGTGTCGCTAAAAGCACCTTCTTCAATATTGACTATTATAACAACTTCTTCCACGTTATTTGCCGCAGCAACTTCTGGCAACCTTCCCCAATCCATTTTAGTCAATGATCCATCTCTTTTAACTTCAAAAGCAAATGGCATCATGTAGGTTAATAGAGAGGCTACATTTTCTACTTGGCTAATAACTGTTTCAGATGGTGCCTCGGTATACCATTCCACATATAAATTGGTTTCAATCATTGGCCGATTTGGACTTGGAGTAGAGGGTAGGACTAATGATTGTCCAACGACCAATACATCCTGGTTCGGCAAGCCATTGATGGAAGCAATAGTAGCCGCACTAGTACCATTTTGTCTTGCAATAGAATATAAGCTATCACCTAACTTAACTGTATAAATCATCGCATCACTCCTTCAAATCAGAATATGCACGTTATCTACAAAACATGCTAAAATACGCGTAAGGAGTTGACTCCAAATGGATGAATATTATATGAATTTAGCAATTGAGGAAGCAAAAAAGGCTGCTGCCATAGGTGAGGTTCCGATCGGAGCTATTATCGTACATAAAAATGAGGTAATTGGGAGTGCCTACAATCTACGAGAAACGACCCAAAATGCAACGACACATGCAGAACTTCTGGCTATTCAAGAGGCATGTGCCAAAATTGGTAGCTGGAGACTCGAAGAAACAACCCTTTATGTTACTTTAGAGCCTTGCCCTATGTGTGCAGGAGCAATATTACAGTCACGTATCCCTCGAGTAGTATATGGTGCGAGAGACATGAAGGCAGGGTGTGTAGCCTCTCTGTATACGCTTTTAAATGATACTCGATTCAACCATGTCTGTGAGGTAACGGAAGGGGTTCTTGCGGAAACCTGTGGTAACTTACTAACGACTTTCTTTCGAGAGCTACGACTAAAGAAAAAGAACCAAAAACGCTTAGAACTCTAGGCGTTTTTGGTTCTTACTTTTATATCATTAAAAGTATCTTATAACGGATCATTTGCCTGTCGGGGCAGAGATAGGTGCTTGCGCTTTTCTTTTTGGCTAGCTCCAGCACCTTGTCCCTCGGGGTCAAATGAATAAAAGTTCTGGTGGCTGAAGAGCTGCCTCCTCACTTTTCCCCATTTGCCTGTCGGGGCAGACATAGGCGGTTCCGCTTTTCTTTATTTAATAATTGTTTTTCCGCCCATGTATGGTTGTAGGACCTCTGGGATTTTAACTGATCCATCTGGTTGCTGATAATTTTCTAGGATGGCAGCTACTGTGCGTCCGATTGCTAGTCCACTACCGTTTAATGTGTGTACAAACTCAGGTTTAGCACCCGGTTCTCTTCTAAAACGGATTCCAGCACGACGAGCTTGGAAGTCCTCGAAGTTACTGCATGAAGAAATTTCTTTATATTCGCCATAGCTTGGTAACCATACTTCAATATCATACTTCTTCGCTGCAGTGAATCCAAGATCTGCTGTGCACATACGTAGCACACGATATGGAAGTCCTAAAAGCTGAAGAACCTTTTCTGCATGTCCTGTTAGAAGGTCCAATTGCTCGTATGAATCCTCTGGTTTAACAAAACGTACCAGCTCAACTTTATTAAATTGATGCTGACGGATTAGCCCGCGTGTATCTCTACCTGCAGAACCAGCCTCTGAACGGAAACAAGCACTAAAAGCAGTAAAGGCTTGTGGAAGATCAGCTCCATCTAAAATTTCATCCCGGTAGAAGTTAGTTACTGGCACCTCAGCCGTTGGGATTAAGAAATAATCCTCCTCGTTAACTAAGAAAGCATCCTCTTCAAACTTTGGAAGCTGTCCAGTACCTGTTAGGCTCATACGGTTTGCCATATATGGTGGTAGCATTTCTTCATAGCCATGCTCTTCTGAATGAAGGTCCATCATGAAATTCCATAGCGCGCGCTCTAATCTTGCCCCTAAACCACGGTAAAAAGCAAAACGGCTTCCAGTTACTTTTGCAGCTCGTTCAAAGTCCACAATTTTTAAATCTGTGGCGATATCCCAATGAGCCTTTGTATCAAAGTTAAACGCAGGGACCTCTCCCCATTTACGAATTTCAACATTATCATCCTCAGAATCGCCAATTGGAACGTCATCATGTGGAATATTTGGAATGCGCATCATCATATATTCAAATTTTTCTTCTACCTGGCGTAGTTCTTCATCTAATGCTTTAATCTCATCGCCTACTTCACGCATGCGAGCGATTACATCATCAGCATTCTCTTTATTTCGTTTCATTTGTGAGATTTTTTGAGAAACCTCGTTTCTTTCTGCCTTTAGTACTTCTGTTTTTGCTATTAATTCTCTACGCTTTTGGTCTAAAGGAAGAAATTGATCGAACTCGGAGATATCTTCTCCACGCTTCGCAAGTTTAGCTTTCACTTCTTCATAATTATCACGTACAAATTTTACATCTAACATATGATTTCCTCCTCTTGATATTTTTGGCCTATTAACCAGATTTAAATTCATAAAAAACGACAAAAAAGCCCCCATCCCTTATAAAAGGGACGAGAGCTACCCGCGTTGCCACCCTGATTGATCTGACATCTCAGATCCACTTGTCTAATAACGGCTTTTCAACCGGCCACAGCTTACCTATTTTTCAGCTGCGCAACTCAAAGGACGGATTCACAAGCGCTTTTATCAGCTCCCACCAGCCGCTGACTCTCTAAAAAAAACTTACTTGCTACTACTTCCTATCATCGTTTTTTAAATCATGAAATTAACCATACTTTACTATAGGTTGACCGGTTTGGCAAGCGATTCCTGAACCATTTGTATAAAATAGGCAGTTATACGATGATCATTTGTTAATTCGGGATGAAAGGAGCATCCCAATATATGATTCTGTCTTGCCATTACGATTCGTTCTTCATGGGTAGCAAGAATTTCTACACTCTTATCTACTTCGACAATATGTGGAGCCCTTATAAAAATGGCTGGAAAATCAGTCGCTATCCCTTGAATATCTAAATTAGTTTCAAAGCTATCCACCTGACGACCGAAGGAATTTCTTGCGACAGTTGCTTGTAGCACACCAATATGATGTGTATCCTGACCTTGAATTTGCTTTGCTAATAATATTAGACCAGCACAAGTACCAAATATAGGCTTGCCTGAATCTGCAAACTGCTTTAAACAACCTAGTAAATCAAAACGGTCTATAAGCTTGCGCATTGCGGTACTTTCTCCACCAGGTAGGATTAAGCCATCTATTCCTTTCAAGTCTTCTTTTGTTTTAATCTTTACTGCTTTTGCTCCGCATTCCTCCACTGAACGGATATGTTCCGTAACAGCTCCTTGAAGAGCAAGCACTCCTATTGTGACCATCTTACCACCCTCGATCTTGCATACGCTCAGCAGTTGATAAACGAGAAATCTCTATTCCCTTCATAGGGATTCCTAAATCCTTTGAAATCTCCACTAATAATTTATAATCTTGATAATGAGTAGTTGCCTCTACAATAGCGCGAGCAAATTTCTCTGGATTATCGGATTTAAATATACCTGAACCGACAAACACTCCATCTGCTCCTAGCTCCATCATTAGTGCAGCATCTGCTGGAGTTGCAACTCCTCCTGCTGCGAAATTTACTACTGGTAATTTTCCTTTGTGCTTAATTTGCAATAAAATTTCATATGGTGCTCCAAGAATTTTTGCCTCTGTCATTAATTCATCCTCATCCATATGCACAATCTTTCTCACTTGGGCATTTACCTTACGCAAATGACGAACTGCTTCTACAATATTCCCTGTCCCAGGCTCCCCTTTTGTGCGAAGCATGGATGCACCTTCTCCTATACGTCGAGCAGCCTCTCCCAGGTCCTTACACCCACAAACAAATGGAACAGTAAACTCACTTTTTCGAAGGTGATACTCCTCATCCGCTGGGGTCAGTACTTCTGATTCGTCAATATAATCCACACCCATTGCTTCAAGCATTCTGGCTTCCGTGATGTGTCCAATACGCGCTTTAGCCATGACTGGAATCGTTACAGCACTCATTACCTCTTCCATTATGCGAGGATCGGCCATACGAGCCACTCCGCCCGCAGCACGAATATCAGATGGCACACGTTCTAATGCCATAACTGCCACGGCTCCTGCTGCCTCTGCAATACGAGCCTGCTCCGCATTAATAACATCCATTATAACTCCACCCTTTTGCATCTCAGCCATACCTCTTTTTACTAGCTCTGTTCCTGTCATATGTAAATTCATCCTATATACCTCCTAATTGTTATAAAATTTAGTATAATGGTATTTGACCATATGAAAAGTGCCAGAAACAATAAAATGAACATGGTCAGATTGGATGATACAATGGATTTTCTCATGCTTCCTTTAGAAAAGAACACAAATCTGCCATTATATGAACAATTATATAAATTTTTAAAAGATGCCATTGTGCAAGGTCATATTAAGGAAGGAGAAAAGCTTCCATCTAAAAGAAAGCTAGCTGAATACCTAGATCTAAGTCAAACAACGATCGAGCTTTCCTATAGTCAGCTTGTCGCAGAAGGATATATTAATTCGGAGCCAAGAAAAGGGTATTTTGTCCAAAACATAGAAGAGCTAGCTCTGATTGAAAAGGAAGATACTCCTGTTGGAAAAGAAGAGAAAGCTACTTCCTTCCATATAGACTTCTCACCGGGAAAGATAGATGAAGATTCTTTTCCTTTTACTCTTTGGAGAAAATACGCAAAAGAATTAGCTCATGAAGACCATAAAGATCTATTGCAGCTAGGACATCCTCAGGGAGACTATATACTAAGACAACAAATATCGTCCTATCTTTATCAATCCCGTGGTGTAAAAAGCAGACCAGAGCAAATTATTTTAGGATCAGGTACAGAACAACTCATGCCACTTCTCGTTCGTCTTCTTGGTGACAAAGCCGTTTATGGTTACGAAAATCCTGGGTATCCATTATCCCATCACCTTTTTTTAGAGAATGAGGAAAAGTCTGTTGCTGTTCCAGTAGACGAGGAAGGGTTAGTGGTGGAGGAGCTGGAGAAAACTAATACAACGGTTATGTATGTTACACCATCTCATCAATTTCCAACTGGTTCTGTTATGTCAGCCTCACGCAGAAGTCAACTGCTAGCATGGGCTTATCAGGAAGAGAAACGATATATTATTGAAGATGATTATGACAGTGAGTTTAGATATACAGGAAAACCAATACCTTCTTTACAAGGTATGGATCAAAACGACCGTGTAATTTACTTAAGCACATTTTCGAAGTCTCTCATGCCCTCCTTAAGGATTGCCTACGCTGTCCTTCCAAACACGCTTATAAAGCAATATAAGGACAAATACTATTATTATTCTGCTACTGTACCACGCATGGATCAGCATATACTTGCAAAATTTATGGAGGACGGTCACTTTGCAAAGCACTTAAATAAAATGCGTAAAATTTATAAAAGAAAGCTGGAAATTGTCACGAAGACACTTTCAGAGTATGAGCCTATTGTTAAACTTTCAGGGGAACAGGCAGGAATGCATCTTCTATTAACCATCCAGACAGATAGGAAGGAAGAGGAGCTTGTTTCTCTTGCCCAACAAGCTAACATTCAAATCTATGGTTTGCATAAGTATATAACCTCTCCCATTGACGAAACTGTTCCAAGGTTAGTTTTAGGTTTCGGTGGACTAGATTTTACAAATCTTTCGTCCTCCATACATGAACTTATGCGGGCAATCAAAATAGAGAAGTCATAACATCCATTGCAAACTAAAAGCACTGAAACCCATATAGAGTTTCAGTGCTTTTTTATAGAGATTTAAAATAAACCACCAACAAAATCTGTTGTACTATCCCATAATCCGCTAAAGAATTTGCCGATGCCTTGTAGCATTAAACTAAACCAACCTGCTTTTTCTACAGCTTCTGTTGTTACTACATCAACACTTCCTTGATCGCCAGTAATGTACCCATAATCAGTACCTTCAGATTTTTCAAGATGGACTTTTCCTACTACTGTGTCCTTCTTGACTTCTGCTTCTAGCTTGTCTTCTAATGGAGTGAAAACAGGCTTGTACAGATCTTTATCACTGGATTTGATCAGCATAGAGATAGGTTCTTTCACTGCAATTGCAACCGTATCTTCTTTTCCTTTATTTACTTTCAAAGTTTTATGACCAGGAATTTTATATCCTTCGGGTATTAGCTCTACTTTAGTAAATTGGGCAAAACCAAAATCAAATAACGCTCTAGTTGCGTCAAATCTAGCTTCATAACTTCCTTTTCCGTTAGCGTCTACTGCTTTCATGACTACAGCGATTACTCTCATACCGTTTCTTTCAGCAGTTCCGGTAAAGGAATGTCCTGCAAAATCTGTTGTTCCTGTTTTCAAACCATCTACGCCTTCATATTCGTAAACTAGTCCTGGTAGCATCCAGTTCCAGTTACTCATTTTGATAGCATCCGATGTGCCCTCGCGAAAAATTTTATGAGGAATCTTTGTTGTCTCTAACACTTCTGGATAGTCTTTCATCAGAAGATAAGCTAATTTTGCCACCGAGCTAGCAGGCATGACATTTTCATCTGTTGCTCCTGTGCTTGCCGGATGCATGCCTTGTAAATCTGCGTTGTTTAAGCCTGTTGAATTTACAAATTTATAGTTTTCTAAGCCCATTTCTGAAGCTTTTTCATTCATTAACTTCACAAAGTTTTCTTCAGTTCCAGCAATTGTTTCTGCTATTGCAATAGTTGCTGCATTGGCTGAATAGATTGCCATTGCTTCATATAATTCACGAATTGAATAAGTACCATCCTCGCGTAGAGGCACGTTACTTAGACGACGATCTTGAGAAATTTTATATGTATATTCATTTACTGAATATTGTTGTTCCCATGAAATTTTACCTTCTTCTATTGCTTCAAAAAGAAGATATTCGGTCATCATTTTTGTCATACTTGCAATTCCTAAAGCTGCATCTGCATTTTGCTCAAAAAGAATTTTTCCAGAATCAGCATCTACTAAGATTGCTGCATCAACATTTAAATTTAAACTTTCCTCTGCTTTTGTGTTAGTTGGCATTCCACCTACTAAAGACACAAGCAACATCGGAAGTACTAGCCACTTTACCATTGTTGTTTTCCAATATTTCTTCACTACTGTACCTCCACTTTTTCTATTATCAATGCTCATTTTATCATACTTTTTGAACTAGGTGCATAACACTTTAAAAAAGCACCCATTCGGCCTATATATAGACGTGAAATGGGTGCGAAAGTTTCTACTTATTTTAAGAGATAGAGTAGTTTGGTGCTTCTTTTGTTATTTGTACATCGTGTGGGTGACTTTCTCGTAGGCCAGCACCAGTCATGCGAATAAATTGTGCATTTTCTCGTAGGTCTTCTAAAGTACCTGTACCACAATACCCCATACCTGCTCGAACTCCACCAAGAAGCTGATGAATTGTATCAGAAAGTGGACCTTTGTATGGAAGACGACCTTCAATACCTTCTGGAACTAATTTCTTTGCATCCTCTTGGAAATAGCGATCCTTAGAACCTTTTTCCATTGCAGCAATAGAACCCATTCCTCGGTAAACTTTAAAACGTCTCCCTTGGAAAATCTCTGTTTCCCCTGGGCTTTCCGTAGTTCCAGCAAGTAGACTACCTAGCATAACTACATGTCCTCCAGCAGCTAAAGCTTTTACAATATCACCAGAGAATTTAATACCGCCATCGGCAATAATCGTTTTTCCAGCCTTGCGAGCTTCAGTAGCACAATCATAGATAGCTGTAATTTGTGGCACACCAACTCCTGCTACTACACGAGTAGTACAAATTGAACCTGGACCAATCCCGACTTTCACCACATCTGCACCAGCTTCGTATAAAGCCTTTGTAGCAGCACCAGTTGCGACATTTCCAGCAATAATATCTAAATCTGGATAGGTTGCTCTTATTTCCTTCACTACATCTATTACGCCCTTAGAATGTCCGTGAGCTGTATCAATAACAATTACATCTACCTGTGCAGCCACTAACTTTTGTACACGAATCATTGTATCACTTGTTACTCCAACTGCAGCTCCTACTAACAATCGACCGTGTTGATCCTTAGCAGCGTTAGGAAACTCAATTACTTTTTCAATGTCTTTAATAGTTATTAAGCCTTTAAGGATTCCGTTATCATCAACGATTGGTAATTTTTCTATTTTGTATTGTTGAAGGATTTTTTCAGCTTGTTCTAATGTAGTACCAACTGCAGCAGTCACTAACTGTTCTTTAGTCATTACTTCATTAATTGGTAAAGAATAATCTTGAATGAAACGTAGGTCACGATTCGTAATTATTCCAACTAGTTTTAGTTCTTCTTCATTATTTACTATAGGAACCCCAGAGATGCGGTATTTCCCCATTAAATGCTCTGCATCATAAACTTGATGAGTCGGTGTTAGATAAAAAGGATCCGTGATAACGCCATTCTCTGAACGTTTAACTGTTTCCACTTGTTCTGCTTGTTCCTCAATGCTCATGTTTTTATGAATAATTCCTAGTCCACCTTGGCGTGCCATAGCAATAGCCATTTTCGCCTCTGTAACAGTATCCATACCAGCACTGATCACCGGAATATTTAATTTGATTTTTGATGTTAAGTGTACTGATAAATTAATATCCTTTGGTAAAACCTCTGATTGAGCTGGAACTAATAAAACATCGTCGAATGTTAAACCTTCTTTTTGAAATTTCGATTCCCACATTACGCTGACTTCCTCCTCTATAATTAAATATTATTACAAGGTTATCAGCGGGCACATAGACTGTCAAGAATCGATAAATAATATATATATTCCGACTTTTCTTGCAATTATTTTATTACTTTGTCTATTAAAAGATTAAAAACTATTAAGTTGAAACTAGGTTTGAGTCCATAACACCTATTTTAATAGATAAATATATAAACTGAACTTTCTCTAAGAGTAATATCGATATTTATATGCTTTTAATTGATGTCTGCTCTGACAGACGCTTCCTGTGGCGTGAGCATTAGACCGCACAGGTGTGATGTATTATCTGCCTCACTATACCTGCTTGTGTCACTGCCTATTGGTAAGTATTTTACTGGTAGATTGCTATATATATCATTAATTTTTACCTATGTAATATTCTTATGAAAGTTTATTTGAAACTAGAAAATCGCAAAGAGCTTCTAAGCTATTCTCACATCTGTGGTTAGGGAGAGTGATAGCCTTCGGCTTGTTCCTTTAAAAATAAAAAGACCAAACAAAAAAGCCGCCACCGATTACTCGGTAACGACTTTCTTTGGTGCCCAGCGACGTCCTACTCTTGCAGGGGCGACCCTCCAACTACCATCGGCGGCTGCGAAACCAGATGGGCGGCAGATTTCTTCGTCAGCCGCAGTCGTTCGGTTCTCGCGTATGCCATACGCTCCGAGCCTCTCTTCCTTGCTTCCTCGAACTCTTTGCCCCTCCGGCTTCTCGCCTACTTGCTTAGGGAGAGAGTGCCTTCGGCTTTTTTTTTCATTTTAAACAAAACAAAAAAGCCGCCACCGATTACTCGGTGACGACTTCCTTTAGTTGCCCAGCGACGTCCTACTCTTGCAGGGGGAGACCCCCAACTACCATCGGCGCTGAAGAGCTTAACTTCCGTGTTCGGTATGGGAACGGGTGTGACCTCTTCGCCATCATCACTAGACTTTTGAGTTGTTCACTCAAAACTGGATAAAAGACATCATATTAGAAACAAACCATTTGGTTAAGTCCTCGATCGATTAGTATTCGTCAGCTGCACGTGTCGCCACGCTTCCACCCCGAACCTATCTACCTCATCGTCTTTGAGGGATCTTACTTACTTGCGTAATGGGAAATCTCATCTTGAGGGGGGCTTCGTGCTTAGATGCTTTCAGCACTTATCCCGTCCACACATAGCTACCCAGCGATGCCCTTGGCAGAACAACTGGTACACCAGCGGTGTGTCCATCCCGGTCCTCTCGTACTAAGGACAGCTCCTCTCAAATTTCCTACGCCCACGACGGATAGGGACCGAACTGTCTCACGACGTTCTGAACCCAGCTCGCGTACCGCTTTAATGGGCGAACAGCCCAACCCTTGGGACCGACTACAGCCCCAGGATGCGATGAGCCGACATCGAGGTGCCAAACCTCCCCGTCGATGTGGACTCTTGGGGGAGATAAGCCTGTTATCCCCGGGGTAGCTTTTATCCGTTGAGCGATGGCCCTTCCATGCGGAACCACCGGATCACTAAGCCCGTCTTTCGACCCTGCTCGACTTGTAGGTCTCGCAGTCAAGCTCCCTTCTGCCTTTACACTCTTCGAATGATTTCCAACCATTCTGAGGGAACCTTTGGGCGCCTCCGTTACACTTTAGGAGGCGACCGCCCCAGTCAAACTGCCCGCCTGACACTGTCTCCTACCCGGGTTACGGGTATGGGTTAGAATTTCAATACAACCAGGGTAGTATCCCACCGACGCCTCCTCCGAAGCTGGCGCTCCGGGCTCTAAGGCTCCTACCTATCCTGTACAAGTTGCACCAAAATTCAATATCAAGCTACAGTAAAGCTCCACGGGGTCTTTCCGTCCTGTCGCGGGTAACCTGCATCTTCACAGGTACTATAATTTCACCGAGTCTCTCGTTGAGACAGTGCCCAGATCGTTACGCCTTTCGTGCGGGTCGGAACTTACCCGACAAGGAATTTCGCTACCTTAGGACCGTTATAGTTACGGCCGCCGTTTACTGGGGCTTCAATTCGCACCTTCGCTTGCGCTAAGCACTCCTCTTAACCTTCCAGCACCGGGCAGGCGTCAGCCCCTATACTTCACCTTACGGTTTTGCAGAGACCTGTGTTTTTGCTAAACAGTCGCCTGGGCCTATTCACTGCGGCTCTTCTAGGCTATTCACCCAAAAGAGCACCCCTTCTCCCGAAGTTACGGGGTCATTTTGCCGAGTTCCTTAACGAGAGTTCTCTCGCTCACCTTAGGATTCTCTCCTCGACTACCTGTGTCGGTTTGCGGTACGGGCACCTCCCACCTCGTTAGAGGCTTTTCTTGGCAGTGTGAAATCAGGAACTCCGGACATACGTCCTTGCCATCACAGCTCAATGTTACAGAGTGCGGATTTGCCTACACTCACACCTCACTGCTTGGACGTGCATAACCAACAGCACGCTTACCCTATCCTACTGCGTCCCCCCATCACTCAAACGGTGGGGTGGTGGTACAGGAATATCAACCTGTTGTCCATCGTCTACGCCTATCGGCCTCGACTTAGGTCCCGACTAACCCTGAGCGGACGAGCCTTCCTCAGGAAACCTTAGTCATACGGTGGATGGGATTCTCACCCATCTTTCGCTACTCATACCGGCATTCTCACTTCTAAGCGCTCCACCAGTCCTTCCGGTCTGACTTCAACGCCCTTAGAACGCTCTCCTACCACTGATACCAAAGGTATCAATCCACAGCTTCGGTGATTTGTTTAGCCCCGATACATTTTCGGCGCAGCGTCACTCGACCAGTGAGCTATTACGCACTCTTTAAATGATGGCTGCTTCTAAGCCAACATCCTGGTTGTCTAAGCAACGCCACATCCTTTTCCACTTAACAAATACTTTGGGACCTTAGCTGGTGGTCTGGGCTGTTTCCCTCTTGACTACGGATCTTATCACTCGCAGTCTGACTCCCAAACATAAATCATTGGCATTCGGAGTTTGTCTGAATTCGGTAACCCGGGATGGGCCCCTAGTCCAAACAGTGCTCTACCTCCAAGATTCTAACGTTTGAGGCTAGCCCTAAAGCTATTTCGGAGAGAACCAGCTATCTCCAGGTTCGATTGGAATTTCTCCGCTACCCACACCTCATCCCCGCACTTTTCAACGTGCGTGGGTTCGGACCTCCAGTAAGTGTTACCTCACCTTCATCCTGGACATGGGTAGATCACCTGGTTTCGGGTCTACGACCACATACTCATTCGCCCTATTCAGACTCGCTTTCGCTGCGGCTCCGTCTTCTCAACTTAACCTCGCATGTAATCGTAACTCGCCGGTTCATTCTACAAAAGGCACGCCATCACCCGTTAACGGGCTTTGACTATTTGTAGGCACACGGTTTCAGGGTCTATTTCACTCCCCTTCCGGGGTGCTTTTCACCTTTCCCTCACGGTACTGGTTCACTATCGGTCACTAGGTAGTATTTAGCCTTGGGAGATGGTCCTCCCGGATTCCGACGGAATTTCACGTGTTCCGCCGTACTCAGGATACACTCTGGAGGGAATGAACTTTTGACTACGGGGCTTTTACCCTATCCTGCGGACCTTTCCAGGTCGCTTCGTCTAGCTCATTCTTTTGTAACTCCGTATAGAGTGTCCTACAACCCCAAGAGGCAAGCCTCTTGGTTTGGGCTCTTCCCGTTTCGCTCGCCGCTACTCAGGGAATCGAATTTTCTTTCTCTTCCTCCAGGTACTTAGATGTTTCAGTTCCCTGGGTGTGTCTCAGATGCGCTATGTATTCACGCAAATGTACTGCCCCATTACGGACAGTGGGTTTCCCCATTCGGAAATCTTCGGATCGAAGCTCACTTACAGCTCCCCGAAGCATATCGGTGTTAGTGCCGTCCTTCATCGACTCCTAGTGCCAAGGCATCCACCGTGCGCCCTTATTAACTTAACCTAAAAGTTAAAAGTACTACACTTGCAATCACGTAAGTGATCACAATTTGAATATCTTGCGTTTGTTTCTTTTTTTGATGTCGTTTTATCCAGTTTTCAAAGAACAAGTTAAAAAGCTTTAAATGCTCATATAGAATGAACATTCAAAACTGAACTGCAAAACGTTAAGATACAGATAAAGATCTGTATTCCGAATATATCCTTAGAAAGGAGGTGATCCAGCCGCACCTTCCGATACGGCTACCTTGTTACGACTTCACCCCAATCATCTGTCCCACCTTCGGCGGCTGGCTCCCAAAAGGGTTACCCCACCGACTTCGGGTGTTACAAACTCTCGTGGTGTGACGGGCGGTGTGTACAAGGCCCGGGAACGTATTCACCGTGGCATGCTGATCCACGATTACTAGCGATTCCGGCTTCATGTAGGCGAGTTGCAGCCTACAATCCGAACTGAGAACGGTTTTATGGGATTTGCTCACCCTCGCGGGGTTGCGACCCTCTGTACCGTCCATTGTAGCACGTGTGTAGCCCAGGTCATAAGGGGCATGATGATTTGACGTCATCCCCACCTTCCTCCGGTTTATCACCGGCAGTCACCTTAGAGTGCCCAACTGAATGCTGGCAACTAAGATCAAGGGTTGCGCTCGTTGCGGGACTTAACCCAACATCTCACGACACGAGCTGACGACAACCATGCACCACCTGTCACCGCTGTCCCCGAAGGGAAAAGCCTATCTCTAGGCCGGTCAGCGGGATGTCAAGACCTGGTAAGGTTCTTCGCGTTGCTTCGAATTAAACCACATGCTCCACCGCTTGTGCGGGCCCCCGTCAATTCCTTTGAGTTTCAGTCTTGCGACCGTACTCCCCAGGCGGAGTGCTTAATGCGTTAGCTGCAGCACTAAGGGGCGGAAACCCCCTAACACTTAGCACTCATCGTTTACGGCGTGGACTACCAGGGTATCTAATCCTGTTTGCTCCCCACGCTTTCGCGCCTCAGCGTCAGTTACAGACCAGAAAGCCGCCTTCGCCACTGGTGTTCCTCCAAATCTCTACGCATTTCACCGCTACACTTGGAATTCCGCTTTCCTCTTCTGTACTCAAGTCCCCCAGTTTCCAATGACCCTCCACGGTTGAGCCGTGGGCTTTCACATCAGACTTAAAGGACCGCCTGCGCGCGCTTTACGCCCAATAATTCCGGACAACGCTTGCCACCTACGTATTACCGCGGCTGCTGGCACGTAGTTAGCCGTGGCTTTCTAATGAGGTACCGTCAAGGTACGAGCAGTTACTCTCGTACTTGTTCTTCCCTCACAACAGAGTTTTACGATCCGAAAACCTTCTTCACTCACGCGGCGTTGCTCCATCAGACTTTCGTCCATTGTGGAAGATTCCCTACTGCTGCCTCCCGTAGGAGTCTGGGCCGTGTCTCAGTCCCAGTGTGGCCGATCACCCTCTCAGGTCGGCTACGCATCGTCGCCTTGGTGAGCCGTTACCTCACCAACTAGCTAATGCGCCGCGGGCCCATCCTGTAGTGACAGCCGAAACCGTCTTTTAACATTTCCTCATGTGAGGGAATGGATTATTCGGTATTAGCCCCGGTTTCCCGGAGTTATCCCAATCTACAGGGCAGGTTGCCCACGTGTTACTCACCCGTCCGCCGCTAAATCAGAAGAAGCAAGCTTCTTCATCATCCGCTCGACTTGCATGTATTAGGCACGCCGCCAGCGTTCGTCCTGAGCCAGGATCAAACTCTCCATAATAGAGAACTTAAAAAGCTCATTTTGTTTTGCTGGCATCATCATTAAATGATGTCAAAATTGTTTTGCGTCAATCAAGCCGAAGCTTGTTGATGCTGTATGTCTTAACGTTTTGCATGTTCAGTTTTCAATGTTCATTGTGTCGTTTGTTCCGACAGCTTTATTATCATATCAAATTCTTATCTTGTTGTCAACAACTTTATTCAAATTGTTTTTTTGCAAATAAGAATTAAAAATGAGAACTTGATTACTATACCATCCTTTGAACCTATTCGTCAATACTTTTTAAGAATAAACTTTAGAACTATTTAAAGTATGAGAATCACTTATATAAGTTCTAAGTGATTCTTCTATATAACAGCCGTTTTAAAAAGGTTCTAGTGCTTGAGTTACCTTCTTTAATTTAGAAGGGTACTTCATTATCTTATCAATTGATTACACTTTCAATATGCAAGGATCTCTTTCCTGCCAAATCAATTATATGGCCAGTTTCCAAGAGACGGATCATAGGTCTCATTGGAGAATCTCTATGAATAAAGATAATCTCTCCCAGTTCTCCATCTGACAATCTCACCTTTGTGGAAATAGGTAAGTCACAGACAAGCGAGATGAGAGCATTGACTACTTCTATATTATACTTACCAAACTCTTCTTCTTTAATCATCTCTAACACTTTAAAAGAGGAAGCTTTAGCCCGATATATTCGTTCTGATGTCATTGCATGATAAACATCAGCCACAGCTATAATCTGAGAGAATAGAGATATATTGTTCATTCTTTCTCCTTTTGGATAACCACTTCCATCTAATCTTTCATGGTGCTGAAAGATTGCTAGTTTCATCTCTGGCTTCAGTAAAGGACTATCTTTAATAGCTTGGAAGCTAAAAATAGTATGTTTTTTGATTTCGGAAAACTCATTTTCCGTAAGTGGCGTCTTTTTGTCTCGAATCTTATAGTTTACCTTGGCCATTCCAGCGTCAGCTAATAAGCCAGCAGTCGCTATTTGGTTGATAAGACCCGGCTCGTAACGAAGCTTTTTAGCAATAGCTCCCGATAATATGCCTACAGCTATAGAATGGTGAGCTACATATTTATCCATAGAAGAAAAACTATTTAAAAGAGAAAATATATGCTTCTCCTGCATCGCACGATCTACTAAAGGCATAACAATATTTCTTAGTTTTGCTACATCAACCTTAATTCCTGTTTCCCATGCAGTAAACTCTTTAAAGAAGTTATTTACTGCTTGGTTATATAAGGTATTAAAGTTTGTTTTATTCGATAAGGAGTTACTATTTTTCTGCTCATCTACTTGTTTTTTATTGTTTAACTCGAGAATTTCTTCTTCTGACCTATTAAAGATATTTTCAACAGAGATAGGTACTTTAATAATATTAAATGCTCTTAGTACCTCAATATGCTCCCTAGAAACTTTTGTATCTTTACGCACAACTGGGGACTTTGTATTCACAAACAGATCTTCGGCTATTATACTACCAATTCTAACCTCTTCTAGATTTTGTAAGATATATTCCATTTGTTACCCTGCTTTTTCTTTTATTTTCCTTAATTATACTAAATTCTATTGATTCTTGTATATGGGAATTCTATGTTTCTATAATTAATATAAATCGTATTTACACTTAGCTGCAGTTATCTAACTAAAAAAACTACCCTTAAACAATGTCTAAGGGTAGTTTTTACTTATTCTTCTATTTCTTCTGTTGAGGATGAATCTTCATCAGGAGTAACAGCTGCTTCTTCAATATCAGCATCTATTACTTCTTCTTCCTCTTCTTTTTCTACTTTTGCTACGGTAGCAATTAACTCGCTGCCAGATAATCTCATTAGACGAACACCTTGTGTACTTCGTCCTGTCATAGAAATGTCGTTTACATCCATACGGATCAACATGCCATTAATTGTGATTAGCATCAAGTCTTCAGAGCCATCTACTGCCTTCACGGCACATAAAGGTCCATTCTTATCAGTGATTTGGCATGTTTTCACACCCATACCACCTCTAGTTTGCAATCTATACTCAGATTCTGGTGTACGTTTACCATAGCCATTCTCTGTAACCACTAGTATCTCTTGTCCAGGTTCTATAATTTCCATTCCTACTACATAATCGTCATCCTTCAAACGGATTCCTCTTACTCCTCCAGCAGTCCGGCCCATAGAACGTATATCTGTCTCTTCGAATCTTACTAGCTTACCTTGGCGTGTACCTATGATAATCTCTTTTTTACCGTTGGTTAAACGAACTCCTATCAGTTCATCCTCTTCTCGTAAAGAGATAGCTATTAAACCATTAGCACGGATATGTGCAAAACCTGATACTGGTGTTCTTTTTGTTACACCATGCTTGGTCGTAAAGATTAAGTAATTATCTTCTTCGAATGAAGCCATTGGGATCATCGCAGTTACATGCTCGTTTTTCTCAATGCCTAGAAGATTAACCAGTGGCAAGCCTTTTGCTGTGCGGCCATACTCTGGAATTTCAAATCCTCTTGCACGGTATACCTTACCATTATTCGTAAAGAATAGAATCGTATCATGGGTGGATGTGTACAATAAATGCTCAACGAAATCATCTTCATTAGTTCCCATTCCTTGTACCCCACGACCACCACGTTTTTGACTCTTATACGTATTTGCAGGTAAACGTTTAATATACCCTTTATTTGTTAAAGTAAGTACAGAATTTTCTACAGGTATTAGGTCTTCATCTTCAAAGACCTCTGCTCCTCCTGCAACAATCTCCGTACGGCGTTTATCTGCATAGCGATCTTTAATCTCTGTAATTTCTTCACGGATAATTTCAATTACTCGATATTCATTAGCTAAGATGAATTTTAGTTCCTCTATTAATTGAACTAATGCCTTATATTCTTCTTCAATTTTATCGCGCTCTAATCCAGTTAAACGTTGTAAACGCATATCCAGAATCGCTTGTGCTTGTCGTTCTGATAAATCGAACTGCTCCATTAAGCCGTTTTTTGCTATTTCTCCTGTTTGAGAAGAACGAATTAGCTTAATAATTTCATCAATATGATCTAATGCAATTCGTAAACCTTCTAGAATATGCGCGCGGTCTTCAGCCTTGTTCAATTCAAACTGCGTACGGCGACGAATTACTACTTTTTGATGTTCTAGATAATAGTAAAGCATTTCTTTTAGGTTCAACACTTTAGGCTGGTTGTCCACCAACGCTAACATATTAATACCAAAGCTCGATTGAAGTGCAGTTTGTTTGTATAAGTTATTGAGGAGCACGTGAGAATTTGCATCCTTACGAACTTCAATAACAATACGCATTCCGTTTCGATCTGATTCATCAGCCAAATGAGTAATTCCATCAATTTTCTTATCACGTACAAGCTCTG
Organism: Psychrobacillus sp. FSL W7-1493; assembly: GCF_038004905.1. Taxonomy (NCBI): domain Bacteria; kingdom Bacillati; phylum Bacillota; class Bacilli; order Caryophanales; family Bacillaceae; genus Psychrobacillus; species Psychrobacillus sp. FSL W7-1493. The sequence goes on from NZ_JBBOSB010000001.1 coordinate 35,307, forward strand.
CTATTTTTTCAATTAGACGAGCTTTATTTACTTGATATGGAATTTCTTTAACGATAATTACTTCTTTACCGCTAGGCTTTTGTTCAATCTCGACCTTCGCACGGATTAGGATAGAGCCTTTCCCAGTCTCATAAGCACGACGGATCCCGCTACGGCCCAATATGATACCGCCTGTTGGGAAATCAGGACCAGGAATAATATTCATTAATTCCTCAATAGTGATGGCTGGGTTTTCCGTTAAAGCCAAAACCCCGTCTATTACCTCCCCAAGGTGGTGGGAAGGGATGTTAGTTGCCATACCTACGGCAATTCCTGAAGCTCCATTTACAAGTAAATTCGGATATCTACTTGGTAACACAACTGGCTCTTTTTCTTGACCATCATAGTTATCTTTATAATCTATCGTATTTTTATTTATATCGCGTAATAATTCTAAAGCAATTTTGGACATACGTGATTCTGTATATCGCATAGCTGCTGCTCCGTCTCCATCGACAGATCCAAAGTTACCATGACCGTCTACCAGCATGTAACGATAGCTAAAATCCTGCGCCATACGAACCATTGCATCATAAATGGAGGAGTCACCATGGGGATGGTATTTCCCCATTACGTCTCCTACGATACGAGCAGATTTTTTATGAGGCTTATCTGGTGTATTTCCTAGTTCTTGCATCCCATATAAAATTCGACGATGTACAGGCTTTAACCCGTCTCGTACGTCAGGTAATGCACGGGATACAATAACACTCATCGCATAGTCAAGAAAAGATGTTTTCATTTCTGTACTAATATTGATCCCTCTGACACCTTTATTCGGTATTTCTGACATCCTAAAGACCTCCAGTTAAACGCATTCTTAAATATCTAAATTTTTCACATATACAGCGTTGTCTTCGATAAACTGACGACGTGGTTCTACCTCTTCGCCCATCAGCTGTGTAAAGACTTCGTCTGCCTCCATTGCATTATCCAAGTTAACTTGAAGCAATGTTCGATTATCTGGATCCATCGTTGTTTCCCAAAGTTGGGTCGCATCCATTTCTCCAAGTCCTTTATAACGTTGAATGTTTGGCTTAGACGTTTTAGGCAATCGATCTAAAATTTCTTTTAGTTGTTCATCGTTATAGCAATACTCTACATGCTTTCCTTGTTTCACTTGATATAAAGGTGGTTGTGCTGCATACACATAACCTGCTTCAATCAATGGTCTCATAAATCGGAAGAAGAATGTAAGTAATAATGTTCGAATATGAGCTCCGTCTACATCGGCATCGGTCATGATAATGATTTTATGATAACGAGCTTTTTCTAAAATAAACTCTTCCCCAATGCCAGTGCCTAAAGCTGTAATCATAGTGCGAATCTCTGCATTTCCAAGTATTCTATCTAAACGTGCTTTTTCCACATTTAATATTTTCCCTCGTAATGGAAGAATAGCTTGGTAGTGACGATCTCGCCCTGATTTCGCTGATCCACCTGCTGAGTCACCCTCAACTATATACAATTCGCTATCTGCTGGAATACGGGAAGAACAATCTGCTAATTTCCCTGGTAAACTAGATACCTCTAAAGCTGACTTTCGACGAGTTAATTCTCGTGCTTTTTTCGCAGCTACACGTGCACGAGCAGCCATCAGCCCTTTATCCACAATTTTTCTAGCAATTTGAGGGTTTTCTAATAAAAATCGGTCAAAACCTTCAGCAAACAAACTATTAGTAATAGTGCTTACTTCGGAGTTACCAAGTTTTGTTTTGGTTTGTCCTTCAAATTGAGGATCGGGATGTTTTACTGAAACAATAGCAGTTAAACCTTCTCGTACATCATCACCAGACAAGTTTGTTTCTGAATCTTTTAGTAAACCATTTTTTCTTGCATAATCATTAATTACGCGAGTAAGGGCAGTTTTAAAGCCAGATTCATGTGTTCCGCCTTCATACGTATTAATGTTATTTGCGAAAGATAAAATATTTGATGAATATCCAGCGTTATATTGCATGGCAATTTCAATAGATATTCCGTCTTTCTCGCCTTCTACAAAAATAGCTTCTTCTGTAATTGGCTCTTTTGATTTATTTAGATCCTCTACGTAAGACTTAATACCACCCTCGTAAAGGTATTTAACTGATTTTTCTTGGCCTTCTCGTTCATCTGCAATAGTGATGGTCAAACCACGGTTTAAATAAGCTAATTCTCTTACGCGGTGCGCTAAGATATCATACTCATAAACAGTTGTTTCCGTAAAAATTTGCGAGTCTGCTTTAAATCTTGTAGTAGTTCCTGTTTCTAATGCTTCTCCCGTTACTTCTAAAGGTGAAGCAACAGCTCCTCGTTCAAACTTAATCGTATGAATTTTTCCATCGCGTTTAACATAAACTTCCGTATACTCTGACAAGGCATTTACTACTGATGCACCAACACCATGAAGCCCGCCGGACACTTTATATCCGCCGCCGCCAAACTTACCACCAGCATGAAGAACAGTCATAATAACTTCAACTGCAGGTTTTCCCATTTTTTCTTGGTTATCAACTGGTATACCACGGCCATTGTCTTCCACACGAATCCAATTGTCTTTTTCAATCGTTACAATAATATGATCGCAATAACCAGCGAGCGCCTCATCAATACTGTTATCAACGATTTCCCATACAAGATGGTGAAGTCCTTTAGAGCTAGTAGTCCCTATGTACATTCCGGGACGTTTTCTTACCGCTTCTAAACCTTCTAATACTTGTATCTGATCAGCATCATAAGATGGTTGTAAATCTTTCTCTTCCATTGCCAACTTGCTCACCCACTCTTTCATTACTTTCAATACTGGTGAATTTTATTTTATAACTGCCCCTTGTTCCACATGAAACATCTTTGCTTGTTTAATTGTGTCATGGGCTATTCCTTCAATACTTGTCGTTGTAACAAACGTCTGAACGTCACCATGAATAGTCGTTAATAGATGCGATTGTCGGTAATCATCTAATTCCGATAGAACGTCATCCAGCAATAAAACAGGAGCTTCACCTACCTCCTGTTTTATCAATTCGATTTCGGCTAATTTAAGTGATAAGGCTGTTGTTCTTTGTTGTCCTTGCGAACCATAAGTTTGAACATCATAGTCATTTACAAAAAATTTAAGGTCATCACGATGTGGACCATACAAAGTGACTCCGCGATCTAATTCTCTTTTTTGATTTTCAAATATTTTTGTCTCTAAAGTTGCCTTCATCTGACTTTCTGAATAGTCTGCTTTAATACCTATAGTAGAGTCATATGCAACTGTGAGTTTTTCTAATCCTCGAGAGATCCCAAAATGAATTGGTTCTGCCCACTTTTGAAGTAATTCCATAAATTGGAATCTTTTTTGAATTACTTTTACTGCAGCATTTATATATTGTTCTGTATAAACGTCAAACATGACATCATTTAACTTAGATTGACCTTGATGTTTTTTTAAAATATGGTTTCTTTGCTTTAAAATCTTTTGAAAGTTAAGCAAATCATGTAAATACCTAGGAGATATTTGTCCTATTTCCATATCTAGAAAACGTCTTCTGACTTGAGGACTACCTTTAACCAAAAACAAATCCTCTGGTGCAAACATGACAACATTAAGCTGACCTATGTAGTCACTGAGTCTATTTTGTTCTAGGTGATTCACCTTTGCTTTTTTTCCTTTTTTGGAGAGTATTAATTCCAAGGGGAGTCGTCCATATTTTTTGTGTATATCCCCTATTATTTTACCATACTCTGCTTCCCAGCGTATCAATTCTTTATCATTAGAAGTTCTATGAGACTTCGCCATTGATAATACATATAGGGATTCCATTAAGTTAGTTTTACCTTGGGCATTTTCCCCAATCAACACATTTATTTTGGAGGAAAAATCCAATTCTATTGAATCGTAATTACGGAAGTTTTTAAGCTCAAGTCGTTCAATATACATATTACTCTCCGTTCTCAGGTCCAATCATTAGAAATTTTCCTACTCCTGGAATATTCACTACATCTTTGTTTCTTATTTTTCTACCTCTTCGTTGATCTGCTTCTCCGTTTATATATACGGTATTTTCGCTCAAAAACCATTTAGCCATTCCACCTGAACTTATTGCGTCTGTCATCTTAAGTAATTGACCTAAGGTAATAAATTCCGAATCAAAACGAATCTCTTCCACTAATTATTCAACCTCTTCTCATTTTGTTTATCCCACCATTTTACCCTAATAAAGCAAATAAGTAAAAAAGATAGCCACTATTGGTGACTATCTCTTGTTTATGCTGTTTAGTAAGTTCTTACCGGAAGGATTAATTGCAAGATTGAATCGTCATGTACAGATTTTAAAACAAACGGTCTCATAGTTCCTGCAAAAAGAATTTTAACATCTTGACCATCAATCGCCTTTAGTGCATCCATCATGTATTTAGCACTGAAAGAAATTTTAAGCTCTTCGCCTTCTATAGTTTCCGCAAGAATTTGTTCTTCTACTTTTCCGATTTCAGGAGAGTTGGAGGAAACTTCTAAGGAATTTAAATCTAGAGTTGAAAAACGAACAACATTATTTCTTTCTTCTCGTGCCAATAAGGAAGCACGATCTATTGCTTGCAATAAAGATTTACCGTTAACGACAATAGTTGTTTTATATTCGCTTGGGATCAGTCTAGATGTGTCAGGGTAATTTCCTTCTAACAATCTAGAGTAAAATAATACATCCTCTGTTTTGAATAATATCTGCTGCTGAGTCATAACTATAGCTACTTCAGAAGAAGTTTCTTCTAGAATTTTATTTAATTCATTTAAGCTTTTTCCTGGAATTACTACGCTATATTTTTCTTCAGGTAAATCTTTTAATGCTGTTTTTCTTTTTGCTAGACGATGGCTGTCTGTAGCTACACAGTGGAGCTCCCCATCAATAACCTGCCAATTCACTCCAGTTAATACCGGTCTGCTTTCTGATGTAGAAACAGCAAAAACTGTTTCTTTAATAATAGATTTCAACAAGTCAGAAGGAATGTAGAATTGTCGATCTTCTTCAAGTTGAGGTAACAAAGGATATTCACTAGCATCAATGCCTATTAAGTTAAATTCTGATTTACCCGAACGGATATGTGTGTGGAATTGGTTTGTAACTTCAATTTCTACATCGTTTGTAGGTAATTTACGAACAATCTCACTAAACATTCTTGCTTGGACAACTATTGATCCTGGTTCTACAATTTTTATAATTTGTTCTCCATTTTTTTCAACTGGTATAAATGTTTGGATCGTAATATCTGAATCACTACCAGTTAAATACAAACCTTCTTTTGTTACTTCTAATTTTAATCCAGTCAATATAGGAATTGTTGTTTTAGAACTTACGGCTTTCATTACATCATTTAGTCCATTTAATAGACTATCTCTCATTACTTCAAATTTCATTTTAGTACCTCACTTATATATTTATTATTTATTAAAAGATTAATAGATATAGTAATAGGGCTTGTGGATATGTTGATAAGTGCATATTTCGCTATATTTCGCTACATATCCCCATGTGTATAACTTGTGTTTAAGTATGGATCTAAAATAGGAACTTATCCACAATCTAATTATCTACCGAGGATAGATTTTATTTGCTTAATATCATCCTGCAGGTTCATATCTGTTTTTAGCATCGTTGCTATTTTATCGTGTGCATGAATTACTGTAGTATGATCACGTCCACCAAACTCTTCGCCAATTTTAGGCAATGAGAAATCAGTTAGCTCGCGGGAAAGAAACATAGCTATCTGACGAGGGAATGCGATAGATTTAGTACGCTTTTTTGCAGTAAAATCCTCTAATCTAATATGAAAATGCTCTCCTACAACCTTTTGAATATCTAAGATGGTAATAATTCTTGGACGTGCATTTGGCAGAATATCTTTTAATGCCTCAGCAGCCAAGTCGATATTAATATCTTTATTAACAAGCGAGGAATAGGCCACTACGCGAATAAGTGCACCTTCAAGCTCTCTTATATTCGAGTCAATTTGGTTTGCGATATAGGCCATAACTTCATCAGAAATATCTAAACCGTCTGCGCGTGCTTTTTTACGTAAGATAGCAATTCTTGTTTCTAAATCAGGTGGTGCTATATCTGTTATCAAGCCCCATTCAAAACGGGAGCGTAAACGATCCTCTAAAGTGGGAATCTCTTTAGGTGGTCTGTCACTAGAGATAACAATTTGTTTAGATTCTTCATGTAATGCATTAAAAGTATGAAAAAATTCTTCTTGAGTTGATTCTTTTCCGGCAAGGAACTGAATATCATCTATTAAGAGAACATCTACGTTTCGATACTTATTTCGGAAGTCTACTGCTTTGTTATCGCGAATAGAATTAATAAATTCGTTCGTGAATTTTTCAGAAGATAAATAAACCACTTTTGCATTCGGATTGTGTTCTTGAACATAGTGTCCAATCGCGTGCATTAAGTGGGTTTTTCCTAATCCAACTCCTCCGTAAATGAAAAGAGGATTATATGCTTTTGCAGGTGCTTCTGCTACAGCTAAAGAGGCAGCATGGGCAAAACGGTTACCAGAACCAATGACAAAAGTATCAAATGTATTTTTTGAGTTAAGCATTCCAGGAGAAAAGTCTGGCTGATCATCTGGAGTAACCGGTGTTTTTGGCTTTGGTATTTCAAAGTCATCAAAGTCCTGACCCTTAGGTACTACAAAAGAAATTAATAGTTCATTGCCAGTAAGTTCAGTAAGAATGCCAGCAATTAAATGAACATAGTGATTTTCGAGCCAATCCCTAGCAAAGGAATTGGGCGCAGCTATGGTTACAGTGTCTCCCTTATAAGAAAGCATCTTTGTTGATTTTAACCAGGTTTCGAAGCTTGGTTTCGATGTTTTCTTTTCTACTTCAGAGAGAACTTTAGCCCAAAGTTCTTCAAAGTGTTCCAATAACATAATCTCCTTTTCTATAAGATTGATAGGAAATCCGTTTTTCCTACCTTTTAGTAATAAGACGGTTTTACAAAAAGAGAATAATCATTCTGCTTTATATTTTATATGTATAAATTATAGTTATATACACAAATCCACGTCCTGTGGATAAACTTTATAAACGTATGGGGAAAATATTATCCACAGATTACTAACAACTGTGGATAATAAAAAATAACATATTTCGTTTGAAAAAGTAAAACACAGATATCGTATCAAAAAAACGTTGCAATTACAAGATACTTTAAGGTTATCCACAATATTAAATTAATTAACAGTTAAGGTTGTCCACAGCAAAGGGATATGTTAAAAACATGTTCATAAGCTATGTGGATATTTTTTTGTCGAAAATTGTTATTCACAGGTAAGTGGGAAAAGATATCTTAGTATGTGGATAAGAATGGGCAAGTAGAAAAGAGAAGCAGCAAGACATGGACTTAAATAAAGATTGACAAATACAGTGTAGTTTTTATATAATATCGGAGACTGTCTAAGGAACATTTTAAGATGATCACTCAGGAGGTGTCATATAGATGAAACGTACATTCCAACCAAATAGCCGTAAAAGAGCAAAAAATCACGGTTTCCGCGCACGTATGAGTACAAAAAACGGTCGCCGCGTAATAGCAGCCCGTCGTGCTAAAGGAAGAAAAGTATTATCAGCATAATTATAAGTCCACTGACCAATTCAGTGGTCTTTTTTTTCTTTCAAACCGATTAGTTGGAGCAGGTGACTAGATGAATAAGAAACAACGCATAAAAAAGAATGCTGAATTTCAAAAGATCTTTAAAAAAGGGAAATCATTCGCCAACAGACAGTTTGTAGTTTATACAATGGAGAATGAATACGATTATTTTCGAATAGGATTATCTGTAAGTAAGAAAGTTGGCAATGCAGTAGTTCGTAATCGTATTAAAAGATACATTCGTCAATCCTTTTTAGAGTTGAATGATTCAGTGGCAGGAAACAAAGATTATATTATTATCGCCAGAAATTCGGCGGCCAAGCTTGACTTTCATGAGACAAAAAAGAACTTAGAGCATGTTTTGAAAGTAGCCAAAGTTTTAAAGAAGAAAAGCTAGTGAAGTCTTTTGGATGAGATGTTAAGATAAGGATAGATGAAAGATGAATGTATTTTAATAGGGGGAAGAAGGTTGAAGAGAAAATTACCTTTACTATTATTATTAATAGTAATGACAGCTTTACTAGCTGGATGTACGGAATTCAATGAACCAATTTATAATACTTCCGAAGGTTTTTGGAATGAATACATTGTTTGGCCATTAGTTTCCGCTATTACATTTTTCCAAGAGCTATTAGGGACATATGGTCTAGGGATCATTGCAGTAACGATTATTATTCGTTTAGTAATTTTACCGTTAATGATTAAACAAACTAAAAACTCTAAGGCAATGCAAGAAGTACAACCAGAGATGTTAAAGCTAAAAGAAAAATATAGCTCCAAGGATGCTGTAACACAGCAAAAATTCCAACAAGAAATGATGGCTTTATATAAAGATAGAAATATTAATCCAGCAGCTGGATGTCTTCCTATTTTTATTCAGATGCCAATACTAATCGGTTTCTATCATGCAATTAGTCGTATGAATAATACACCTGAGATCAATCTTGGTGATTTCTTAGGTTTTGCATTGGCAGAGCCAAGTATTATCCTTGCTGTCTTAGCCGGAATCATGCAATTAATCGTATTGAGAACTGGCCCAGCAATGGACAACCCTCAAATGAAAATCATGATGTATATCATGCCGTTCATGATCATGGGATTTGGTATTGTATTACCTGCTGCATTAACATTGTATTGGGTAATCGGAAATATTATATCTATCATTCAAAACTTATTCATTTATAAACCTTGGAAAAGAGAAAAACAAGTACCTGTTAAAGCAAAAACGGGAGGGGCCAAAAAATGAAGCAGATTACACAGACTGCACCTACAAAAGAGGAAGCTATAAACGTTGCACTTAAAAAACTTGAAGTATCGAGAGAAGATGTGTCAATTACCGTAGTGGAAGAAGGGAAAAAAGGCTTTTTTGGATTTTTATCTAAGCCTGCAGTTGTTGAAGTAACTGTTTTAAAAAAGGACGACCCAGTCGATCAGGTCTTGGAAGAAAAAATAGTAGAGGAAGTAATCGAACAGCCGATTTTAGATAATACCTCTACATTAGAAGAAGTAAAAGAAACTATAGAAGTCACTGAAGCACCAAATAATGATCAAGCGATAGCTGAAACAAAACTATATCTTGAAACAATCGCTAAGGAATTGGATATTGACGATTTAGTAATTAGTGAAACAAGAGAGGGTAAGTACATTTATCTTCATTTAAACAGTGAAAAGGCTGCCTTATTAATAGGAAAAAGAGGCCAAACATTAAATGCACTGGAAAACCTATCTCAATTAGTTGCAAACAAATTTTCAAATTCCTTTATCCTTATTAGGTTGGACGTTGGTAACTACCGTGAAAGAAGACAAGAAGCATTAGAACAGTTAGCAGAAAGAATGGCTGACAAAGCAGTGCGTACTGGTCAACCGATAGAATTAGAACCAATGTCTTCTTCTGAGAGAAAGATTATTCACAATGCTTTATCCCTAAGAGTAGACATTGAAACTTACTCAGTCGGTAATGAACCAAATAGATATTTAGTGATCGAATCAATAAAATAAGTAAAACGGATTTTAGCTTGAAAATAAGCTGGAATCCGTTTTCTTCTGTTATTAATCCGCTTAAGAAGATTTCCGAAGATGAGCGATAAGCCATCAGTAGGATTCTTTTTTTGTTCACATAATAAAAAGTATCTATACTTCTGATTTAGGACAAAATATGTTATTGTTATATGTTAGATAGTCATGTTCTTTTTAGTTATTCACATGTGGATAACTGGAAGTGCAAGGAGGTGTACACTTTTGGAATTTGATACAATAGCTGCAATTTCCACTCCATTAGGAGAAGGAGCCATTGCCATTGTAAGGCTTAGTGGAGCAGAGGCAATTTCAATTGCCAATAAAGTTTTTCAGTCTCCAAATGGAAAAAATCTTAGTGAACAATCTTCTCATACTATTCATTATGGACATCTCGTGGATCCAAAGACGAATGAAGTAGTAGAGGAAGTTATGTTGTCTCTTATGAAAGGTCCGAAAACTTTTACGAGAGAAGACGTAGTAGAGATAAATTGTCATGGAGGACTAGTCACAGTAAATAGAGTTCTTCAGTTAATACTTATAAATGGTGCACGGCTTGCAGAACCTGGTGAGTTTACAAAACGTGCTTTTTTAAATGGAAGAATAGACTTGTCGCAGGCTGAAGCGGTAATGGATTTAATAAGAGCCAAAACTGATAAAGCAATGAATGTAGCTTTAGGTCAAATGGATGGACGTTTATCACGTCTCATCAAAACCTTAAGGCAAGCACTCCTTGAAACTTTAGCTCAGGTAGAGGTAAATATTGATTATCCAGAGTATGATGACGTTGAAGAGATGACGTTACCTATGATGATTGAAAAAGGAACTTGGGTAAAAGAAGAAATTGAAAAGCTTTTAATTACTTCATCTCAAGGTAAAATTCTTCGCGAAGGGCTGTCGACAGCAATTGTCGGAAGACCAAATGTAGGGAAATCATCACTTTTAAATAGCTTAATTCAAGAAAACAAAGCAATTGTTACGGAGATAGCAGGAACTACGAGGGATATTATAGAAGAATATGTAAATGTACGTGGTGTCCCTTTAAAATTAGTAGACACTGCTGGAATCCGTGAAACAGAAGATATAGTCGAACGTATTGGAGTAGAGAAATCACGCCAAGTTCTAAAAGAGGCAGATTTAATTTTACTTGTGTTGAATAATTCAGAAGAGCTAGCTGAAGAAGATAGAAGGTTATTCGAGACTATTAAAGGAATGGATTATATCGTTATCGTTAACAAAACGGATCTTCCAACCAAGTTAGATTACGATGAGGTACAACGTCTTGCTACTGATAAGAGAATTGTTTCTACTTCCTTATTAAAAGAAGAGGGAATTGACGAGCTGGAAGACTCTATAGCGTCCTTGTTCTTTGAAGGAAACATTGAAGTGTCAGACATTACCTATGTCTCTAATGCCCGTCATATCGCTTTATTAAATCTTGCTAAATCTACAATTACTGATGCCATCGAAGCAGCACATAATCACGTGCCAGTCGATATGATTCAAATAGATGTTACTAGAACGTGGGAAATATTAGGAGAAATAATTGGAGATACAGTCGAAGAAAGCCTGATTGACCAGTTATTTGCTCAATTCTGTTTAGGAAAATAAAAAACGAGAGGAAGTTACGAACATGCCAAACTTTGAAGCAGGCAAGTTCGATGTGATTGTTGTAGGAGCAGGGCATGCGGGTGTTGAAGCCGCATTAGCCTCTGCTAAAATGGGCGCTAAAACGCTTGTTTTAACAATCAATCTAGATATGATTGCATTTATGCCATGTAATCCGTCCATCGGAGGCCCTGCAAAAGGAATCGTAGTGCGTGAAATTGACGCCTTAGGTGGAGCCATGGGTAAAGTTATAGATAAAACTCACATTCAAATGAGAATGTTGAATACAGGAAAAGGACCAGCAGTACGTGCACTTCGAGCACAAGCTGATAAGGTTCTATACCAAAATGAAATGAAACGTCTTATAGAGGAACAAGCAAACCTTACAGTTCATCAAGCAGTAGTAGAAGAACTATTAGTTGAAGATGATAAAATTGTTGGCTTAGTAACCCAAGTAGGGGCAGTTTATCGAGCAGAAACAGTAGTTATTACTACAGGTACATTTTTACGTGGTGAGATTATTATAGGAGACCTTAAATATTCTAGTGGTCCCAATAACCAACAACCATCCATTAAGCTAGCTGATAGTATCCGCAATTTAGGATTCGACCTAGTTAGATTTAAGACAGGTACTCCACCTCGTGTAAACAGTAAAACGGTGGACTATAGTAAAACAGAAATTCAGCCAGGCGACGATGTTCCTCGAGCATTTAGTTTCGAAACAACAGAATTTATTATGGATCAATTACCTTGCTGGTTAACATATACAAGTTCTGAAACACACCAAATTATCAATGATAATTTACATTTATCGCCAATGTATTCTGGTATGATAAAAGGAACGGGTCCAAGATACTGTCCGTCTATTGAAGATAAAATTGTTAGATTTAATGATAAGCCACGTCATCAAATCTTCTTAGAGCCAGAGGGTCGTAACACAAGAGAAGTTTATGTACAGGGGTTATCAACGAGTCTTCCAGAGCACGTACAACGTAAACTGTTAGCTTCTATCCCAGGATTAGAAAATGCGGAAATGATGCGAGCAGGCTATGCGATTGAATATGATGCAATGGTTCCAACACAGCTATGGCCAACGTTAGAAACAAAAAAAGTTAAAAATTTATATACTGCTGGACAAATAAACGGAACTTCTGGTTATGAAGAAGCTGCAGCTCAAGGTCTAATGGCAGGAATAAACGCTGCTCTTAGAGTATTAAATAAAGAAGAAAAAGTGTTGAGCCGATCAGATGCGTATATTGGTGTCTTAATTGATGATCTAGTTACAAAAGGAACTAACGAGCCATATCGCTTGCTTACTTCAAGAGCTGAATATCGTTTACTGCTTCGTCATGATAATGCCGATTTAAGATTGTTAGAAATTGGATATAATATTGGCTTAGTGCCAGAAGAACGGTATAATAAGTTTTTAGAGAAAAAGAAAAGAATAGAAGATGAGCTTCGTCGCCTACGCTCCATTATTATCAAACCGAATGAGGAGACTCAAGAAGTTGTTCGTAATGCAGGCGGTAGCGAGTTAAAAGATGGAATTCGTGCTTCAGATCTTCTTAAAAGAACAGAAATGAACTACGACTTAGTAGCCCAACTAGTTCCGGGAGAAGTTCAGTTAAGTGAAGAAGAAAAAGAACAAATTGAGATTCAAGTTAAGTATGAAGGCTATATAGATAAATCTCTACAACAAGTTGATAAGTTGAAAAAAATGGAAAACAAAAAGATCCCTGATCAAATTGATTACAATGCAATCTCCGGACTTGCAACAGAAGCAAAACAAAAACTAATGCAAGTAAGACCATTATCTATTGCACAAGCATCTCGTATTTCAGGAGTAAACCCAGCAGATATTTCTATCCTTCTAATATATATTGAACAAGGTAAGATAGCTAAAATCACTGGTTAGTCTAAGACAATGAGGAGAACAAAATGAACGAAGAACAATTTAAAAATGCCCTCTATGAAAAAGGAATTGAACTAACAGATTTCCAATTAGAGCAATTCAGAAAATATTATGAGTTACTTGTGGAATGGAACGAGAAAATGAATTTAACTGCCATCACAGATGAACCATCTGTTTACTTAAAACATTTCTTAGATTCTATCAGTGCTTCTTTCTATGAGGATTTTAATGGTTCCCTTTCTGTTTGTGATGTAGGAGCAGGGGCAGGGTTTCCAAGTATTCCATTAAAAATTTGTTTTCCAAACCTTAATGTAACAATAGTTGATTCTTTAAATAAAAGAATTCAATTTTTGACTCATTTAAGCAAGGAGCTAAATTTAAAAAATGTTAATTTTGTTCATGCGCGTGCTGAGGAATTTGGACAAAATAAAGAATATAGAGAACAGTTTGATCTTGTTACTGCACGAGCAGTAGCAAGACTCTCTGTACTGTCAGAGCTATGTATTCCACTTGTGAAAGTCGGTGGGAAGTTTATAGCTATGAAAGCAGCAAGTGCATTAGATGAATTAAAAGATGCACAAAAAGCTATTGAGGTATTAGGCTCTGAAAAAAGTGCGGAGTATTCTTTTCTATTACCGATAGAAAATAGTGAGAGAACGTTATATGTCTTTTCTAAAATTAAAAGCACACCGAAAAGATACCCTCGAAAGCCAGGTATACCAAACAAAACACCTATTATTTAATGAGGAACGTTCCACGTGAAACATTATTATATTATTTTCTGTGTCGTGAACATAAGTAAAGAGTATCTAAAAGGTGGTGCTAGTTAGATGAAAAGTCCTTTCTCACGATTTTTCGGAGGTTCTGATAAGCAAGGACAAGATCCAGTCGTTGAGGCTACTCAGACTAATAATGAAGAAGTAGTACAAGTAGCCATAGAAAAAATAGTTCCTAATAGGTACCAGCCTAGGACCGTTTTTGATGATGCAAAAATAGAAGAACTTGCTAGAACTATTCATACACACGGTGTAATTCAACCTATCGTCATTCGTAAAATGGATGACGATAAGTATGAAATAATAGCAGGGGAACGTCGCTTCAGGGCGATGACAAAGCTTAAGTGGACAGAAGTACCTGCTATAGTTCGTAACTTAAGTGATAAGGAAACAGCATCGATTGCATTGATAGAAAATCTTCAACGAGAAGAGCTGACTGCCATTGAAGAGGCAGTAGCCTATCAAAAACTACTTAAGCTGCATGAGTTAACTCAGGAAGCGCTCGCTCAAAGATTAGGTAAGGGCCAATCGACTGTAGCTAATAAGCTACGTTTGCTGAAACTACCAGAAGAAATTCAACAAGCAATTATGGATAAGAGATTGTCGGAACGTCATGCAAGATCTCTTATGCAAATAAAGGATGAAGAAATACAAATCAAGCTTATGGTTGAATCCATTGATAATCATTGGAATGTAAAACAACTCGAAGAAAAAGTTAATGATATAGTAAATCCTCCTGTAAAAGAGGAAAAAGCTCCAAAACCTAAAAGAAAAGCGATTAGTAAAGATGTACGAATTGCTTTAAATACGATCAAGCAATCTCTTAGTATGGTTACTAAAAGCGGAATCAATTTAAAAACCGAAGAAGAAGACACCGAAGATTTTTATCAAATAACAGTAAGAATTCCTAAAAAGAAATCATAAATAGATATTATAATATATAAAATATATGAAACTCTCACTATTTTGTGAGAGTTTTTCTTTTGTAACAATAATAACATTCATTTTTCTGTAAAATTTGATAGAATGGAAGAGAGTGGTTTTTTATTTTGATGAAAGTAGGTGCAAGAGTGGGAAGAATTATTGCAATAGCCAACCAAAAAGGTGGTGTAGGTAAAACTACTACATCCGTTAACTTAAGTGCCTGTCTTGCATACTTAGGAAAGAAGGTTTTACTGGTAGATATTGATCCCCAGGGAAATGCTTCTAGTGGCGTTGGTGTCAACAAAGGCGATGTGAATCAATGTATTTATGATGTGTTAATAGATGATGTTAGTGTAAAAGAGACAATTTTAGAAACGAAAGTGGAAAATTTACATATAGTTCCTGCAACCATTTCTTTAGCTGGTGCAGAAATTGAACTAGTATCTACCATTTCAAGAGAAGTGCGACTTAAAAAAGCATTGCAGGAAGTGCAAGCTGATTATGAGTATATTATTATAGATTGTCCTCCTTCACTTGGTCTCTTAACTATCAATTCTCTTACTGCTGCTGATGCCATTATAATCCCAGTTCAATGTGAATTTTATGCTTTGGAAGGGTTAAGTCAGTTACTGAGTACGATTAGATTGGTGCAAAAGCACTTAAACAAAACGTTGGCAATTGACGGGGTGTTATTAACAATGTTTGATGCCAGAACAAATCTTGGCATTCAAGTAATAGAAGAAGTTAAAAAATATTTCCAAGACAAAGTATATAAATCTATTATTCCCAGGAATGTTCGTTTAAGTGAAGCACCTAGTCACGGAGAGCCTATAATTATTTATGATCCAAAATCTCGAGGAGCGGAAGTATATTTAGAACTTGCGAAGGAAGTGATTCGTCATGGCTAAAGGACTTGGAAAGGGGATTAATGCTCTTTTTCCTGGAGAAGATACAATGCCAGAAGAAAAAGTAGAACAGATTAGTATTGTTGATATTAAACCTAATCCTTATCAACCAAGGAAAATATTTGACGATGAGGCATTACAAGAGTTATCTGAATCTATAAAAGAGCACGGAGTACTACAACCGATCATCGTTCGAAAAAAAGGTTCTAAGTTTGAGATAGTGGTAGGAGAGCGTAGATTTAGAGCCTCTAAAAAGGCTCATTTAGATGCAATTCCTGCAGTAGTACGAGAGTTAAATGATCAACAAATGATGGAACTTGCTATCTTAGAAAATCTACAAAGAGAAGATTTAACGCCGATTGAAGAAGCAGAGGCTTACCAAAATCTGATGGAGACTCTTGGTCTTACCCAAGAGCAGTTAGCGTTCAGACTGGGAAAAAGTAGACCTCATATAGCAAACCATATTCGCTTACTTACACTCCCTGATGTTGTAAGAAATGCTGTCTCTGAAGGGAAATTATCCATGGGACATGGGAAGGCATTATTAGGTTTAAAGAAGAAAAAATCTATCCCTCTCATTATGCAAAAAACAATTAAAGAAAATCTAAATGTAAGGCAGTTAGAAGCCTTGGTTCAACGTTTAAATGAAAATGTTCCACGTGAAACAAAAAAAATAGATAAAGATATTTTTACTTTAGAAAAAGAATCGGAATTAAGAGAACTCTTTGGGACAGCTGTAAAAATAACTAAAAACAATGAAAAAGAAAAAGGGAAAATCGAGATAGAGTTTTACTCGAAGGATGACTTGGAAAGAATTTTAAAATTATTAGAGGATTAGACATGACCTATTTCTAGGACAACCTAGAGATAGGTTATATTTTTAGGAGAAGAGGATAGGATATGGTGTTATTTGGTACATTGGTCAATGCAATACTGATCATAGCAGGGACATTAATCGGACGACTTTTAAAGGACATCCCTGAAAATATGAAACAAACGGTAATGTATGCTATAGGAATAGTAGTAATGGTAATGGGTATACAAATGGGATTAGAAAGTAGTAATTTTGTTATTATCATTATTTGCATCGTGCTTGGTGCGGTAGTAGGTGAGTGGTTAGATATAGATAAATGGATTAACAGGTTAGGGCAGACTATTGAAAAAAAGTTTGGTTCAAAAAAACAAACAGATAGTATTGCCCAAGGATTTGTTACAAGCACACTTATATTTGTAATAGGCGCAATGGGTATATTAGGAGCTTTAAATAGCGGTCTTCAAAATGATCACGAATTGTTAATCAGCAAGGGAATCATCGACGGCTTTACTGCTATTATTCTCTCCGCAACGTTAGGAATAGGTGTTGTTTTTTCAGCTTTTCCGGTTGCAATCTACCAAGGAACAATAGCATTGCTTGCTACACAAATTACAAGATTAGTACCAGAAGCTGCACTTGATTTGTTTCTACAGGAAATGACAGCCGCTGGAGGAATTATGATTATTGGTATAGGAATGAATTTAATAGGATTAACTAAAATTAGAGTAGCAAATCTATTACCATCTTTATTATTTGTAGGTATTGTAGTGGCTTTTATTTTTTAAATTATATCTATGCCATGCAAGAAGTAGAGATCGAGAAATGACCTTTCCCATTTCAAAAGTAAGGTTTAATCGAGTACTTTGCAATACATTATATTCCATATAGCCACCAATATTAACAATAGCTTTAATTGAAATTTCACCAATAGGTGGTAAATCTTTTTTTACAGCTTTTCCAGGAAAAAGAGGGCCTGGATGAATAATAATTTCTCCAATGTTATTAGCATTCCCTAAGCAGGCATCAATGGCTACAACAAATGGCTTTTCAGAAGAACTGTAGAGCGTATTAGTAGTCTCTTCTAAATTCAACGCATGGAGTGGGCTATCCAATGTTCCAATGATTTCAAAAGGAAAAGAGTTAAGCTGTGTTAAAAATGACCCAGTCATTGGACCTAAGGCATCCCCAGTTGAACGGTCTGTCCCTATACAACAAAAAACAAGGTTTTGATGATTAAAAGGTATATATTCTAAAAAGTGGTTGCTTAATCGCCAAATAACTCCTGTTTCTTTATAATAGATAGTGGAAGCTTGAGGAGCAACATTAATTTTATTCATATATAAACTCGCTTTCTTTTTTAAAGTTAGTATATGCATGATAGAAAATATTTATTCAGTGAGGTGGGATACAATGGGGGAGACATATAAAGGAATTGAAGCTTACATACTGAATGAAGATAATTGGATAAACTTAGGTTTAGTATGTATCAAAATTATCTTTATTTTTCTTTTAACAGCTATTGTTATAAAGGTAGGTAAATCAATTATAAGAAGAGTTTTCGCTGTCAGATTAAAGAGTCCGTTAAGATATTCGGAAAGAAGACATAATACTCTCATCAAGTTATTAGAAAACGTTTTAACGTATGCTGTTTACTTCATAGCAGTTCTATCCATTTTATCTACATTTAATATTGACGTAAGAGGGTTGATTGCAGGTGCTGGTGTTATAGGCTTAGCGATAGGGTTCGGTGCACAGAGTCTAGTTAAAGATGTTATCACAGGTTTCTTTATAGTATTTGAGGATCAGTTTGCAGTTGGAGATGAAGTGCAGATTGGAACGTTCAGAGGTGTAGTAGAAGAAATAGGTTTGCGTACAACGAAAGTGCGAAGCTATGTGGGGGAACTGTTTATTATTCCGAATGGCACGATATCTAATGTTGTTAATTATTCTGTATTCAATACTATTGTTACCATAGATATAAAGGTATCCTATGAATCCGATATAGAAGCGGTAGAGAAAATGTTAGAAGGCTTTTTAGAAAGTTTAATTTTGAAGTATAAGGAGTTAGTTAAGGTTCCTGAAATTTTAGGGGTACAAGAGATATCCTCAGATGATTTGGTGCTTAGAATTGGAGTAGAGACTATCCCTATGATGCAGGATGACATTGCTAGAAGAATTAGAAGAGATCTAAAAGAATTTTTAGAGCAATCTGGCGTGGATATTCCGTATCCAATCGTCGTACGTAATGCGAAAAATAATGAGTAGGTGAGAGTAAATGGAAAGAAAAAAATTTCAGCTAAATGATATTGTAGAGATGAAGAAGCAACATCCTTGTGGAACAAATCGTTGGAAAATAATACGCATAGGGGCAGATATACGGATTAAATGTGAGGGATGTCAGCATAGTGTTATGATTCCACGTATAGAATTCGAGAAGAAAATGAAAAAAGTGCTTGTACAAGCTGAGACAGAGTAAAGATAGACTTTTACTGTCAAAATCAATATAATAGACAGGTTAAAGGGAATACGTTAAGTAAGAAAATTGAAGGGTTGTGACATATATGGCATTAACAGCAGGAATTGTTGGATTACCAAATGTAGGTAAATCCACGTTATTTAATGCAATAACAAAAGCAGGGGCTTTAGCTGCAAACTATCCATTTGCAACAATAGATCCTAACGTAGGGATTGTTGAAGTACCGGATGCTCGTTTAGATAAACTGACAGAATTAGTAGTACCAAAGAAAACAGTGCCAACTGCATTTGAGTTTACTGATATTGCTGGAATAGTAGCAGGAGCAAGTAAAGGCGAAGGACTCGGCAATAAGTTTCTTGCTCATATTCGTGAGGTAGATGCAATTTGTCAGGTTGTACGATGCTTCCAGGATGACAATATAACGCATGTATCAGGGAAGGTAGATCCAATTTCTGATATAGAAGTTATTAATTTGGAGCTAATTTTAGCGGATTTGGAAAGCGTAGATAAACGTTTAGCTAGAGTTGCTAAGATGGCTAAACAAAAAGATAAAGAAGCAATGGTAGAAGAGCCTATATTGACTCGTTTAAAAGAAGCATTTGAAGAAGGTAAATCTGGTCGCTCTGTAGATTTTACAGAAGAAGAGCTTCGTGTTGTAAAAGGACTTCACTTATTAACGATCAAGCCAATGCTTTATGTAGCAAATGTATCTGAGGATGACATTATGGAATCAGAAGATAATGAGTACGTTCAAAAAGTGCGTGCATTTGCTGCAGAAGAAGGCGCGCAGGTTATAGTTGTATGTGCCAAAATCGAAGAAGAGATGGCTGCTCTAGAGGACGATGAGAAAAAAATGTTCTTGGAGGAGCTAGGTATTCAAGAATCTGGTTTAGATCAGCTTATCAAAGCATCATATTCCTTACTTGGACTAGCTACTTACTTTACAGCGGGCGTGCAAGAAGTTCGTGCTTGGACATTCCGTAAGGGTATGAAGGCTCCTCAATGTGCGGGTGTCATTCACTCCGACTTTGAAAAAGGATTTATCCGTGCTGAGACGGTTGCTTACGACGATTTAGTTTCAGCAGGTTCAATGTCTGCTGCTAAAGAAGCAGGTAAGGTACGTTTAGAAGGTAAAGAATATATTGTACAAGACGGGGACGTTATGCTGTTCCGTTTTAACGTTTAATATCAAAAGACCGGTTTGCATTATGCAGACCGGTCTTTTGATATTACATATAATATTGGAAGAGTAGGATCGTCTTTTATTAAACTATCGTTAGGAATTTTTCTTAATTCTTTATACATAGCAAAGTCTCCAGCTGCACCAGCAATAAGCCAGGCACCTAGTAAGACTAATATGGGAGATTCAATCATGTAACCTATGATAACAGGTAATATTCCCGTCATCCAAAATGGGAGCAGTAATGCCTTTTTCATCGATCGATTGGAAATGGGGAGGGAGGTAGTTGCATAAGCAACTCCTAATTTAAGATTCACACCATAGTCCATTTTGTTCCACGGGACCTTACCGAACAACCAAAAGCCAAGCAGATGGAATGCTTCATGTAAGACTATTAAAAGTATAAAACCAAGGAATGTTAATAAAAGACCTAAAAGAGTAATGTTTATTTCATATTCTGTATAAATAAAACCATATAAAACTAGACCTAATATAGAAAATAGAATAGTCATCCATAGGCTATGCCAAGCTACCTTCTTTATATCAATTTCGATAGTAGAAAGAATCGACTCATTTTTTTCCATCCTCATTCCCCCTTTACACGATTATAGACAAATATTTGAAATAAGACAATCAAACCTTGATATAAGTAAAAGTGTATGATACAATAAACCGATGTGAGTAATAGCATTACTTGCTCCTTGTCGGCTGACCACAGTTCGACCAAAGACCATAGGGAGGTGTAAATAGATGAGAAAGTACGAATTAATGTACATTATCCAACCAGCAATCGAAGAAGATGCGAAAAAAGCTCTAGTTGAGCGTTTCAACGAAATCTTAACTTCAAATGGTGCTGAGATCATCGAAGCTAAAGAGTGGGGTAAACGCCGCTTAGCGTACGAAATCAATGACTTACGTGAAGGTTTCTACCAAATCGTTAAAGTAAACGCTGATTCTCAAGCAATCGATGAATACATTCGTTTAGCTAACATCAATGAAGACATTATCCGTCACATTGCTGTTCGTATGGACGATAAATAATAACAATCGACGATGAATGCTGAACGAGGGAGGTTATTAACTGATGATTAACCGTGTCGTATTAGTTGGAAGACTAACAAAAGATCCGGAACTTCGATATACACCGAGTGGAGTAGCAATGGCTAGATTTACACTTGCTGTAAATCGTACATTCTCTAATCAACAAGGTGAAAGAGAAGCTGATTTTATCAACTGTGTCGTTTGGAGAAAACAAGCAGAAAACACAGCCAATTTCTTGAAAAAAGGAAGTTTAGCAGGTGTAGAAGGCAGAATTCAAACGGGTAGTTATGAAGGACAAGATGGTAAGCGTGTATATACGACGGATGTTGTCGCAGACAGCGTTCAGTTCTTAGAACCACGTGGAGGCTCTGGTGAACGTAGCCAAGGTGGACAATCATATGGTGGCGGACAACAGAATTCTAATCCAACATATCAGCAAAACCAACCAATGAATCAGCAAAACTATACGCGTGTAGATGAAGATCCATTTGGAAATAGTAGCGGTCCGATAGAAGTATCGGATGACGACTTACCATTCTAAAATTTTCTCGCACGTTTTACTTTAATCGAAAAGGAGGCAACCTATTATGGCACCACGTCGCGGAGGCAAAAGACGCCGTAAAGTTTGTTACTTCACTGCTAACAACATCACACACATCGATTATAAAGATGTAGATTTGTTGAAAAAATTCGTGTCAGAACGTGGGAAAATTCTTCCACGTCGTGTGACAGGAACTAGCGCGAAGTACCAACGCAAGTTAACACGAGCTATCAAAGTATCTCGTATTATGGCTTTACTACCATTCTCTTCTGAAGAGAGATAAGTATATATGAAAGACCGGGAAACCGGTCTTTTTTTTGTTGTCTTTATTATGTAGAGAACGGTAATAACTTAACTTTTATAGTATGTAGCTCATTAGCGGGTCATATTCCTATGGTTCAAATAGGATCAACAGAACTTACTATCTGAAAGAATCAGCTAGACCATAATAGCTATTACAAGATCTCGTTAGCATAATATTGGTTTTTCGATTAACTCGTGTGAAATAAACAATGTGGAGAAAAATTTGATTGTATTTGTTCACTGCAAAGCATATAGAAGTCTTTATTTTTCCTTGCTTGGTCGTATACTAAATAAAAAGGAATTATGAGGTTGACTCGAATAATATAAACTATACAAGAATCATTTACTAAAACCTTCCATAGTACATTTCACCTAATCAGTGTGGTAACATGTAATTTTAGTTGTATAGCAAAATCTGTTACAATGGATAGATGATTATAAAAAAGGAAGGTCGATCATGCAAAAGAATCAGTCAAGCTTTTTAACGTTTGGATCTTTAATGATTGCACTATTTGCTATTTTGATAGCAATGTCCGTGTATGTTCCAATTCTAACAATTATCACGTCCCTAATAGCGCCTTTACCTTTAGCTTGGTATAGTGCCAAGTTTGGAAGAAAAGAGTCTTTACTTGTTACAGTTGTAGCAGTTATTATAACTTTTATTATTGGAGGTATAGTAGGTGTTACACTTGGTTTAATAGTAGGTCCAGTTGGTTTTCTAATAGGAGATTCTTTACGTAGAAAGCAGACAAAGCTGTATATGCTAATGGCCACAGGAATATTTGTACTACTCATGACAGCTGCTCAGTATATCGTTTCTATCTTAGTATTAAATATTAACCTAATAGAGCAATTTTTAGAGGGCATTAAAATATCCTATGAACAAGTCGGTAATTTACTGGAATCAGCTAATCAAAAACCAGAAACCTATGATGAGATGGTTAGGCAGTTTTTAATTGTCCTAGAAGCTTTAACGCCAACTTACTTTATTTTTCTTATGTTTATAACAGCATTTATCTATATTGCTGTTAACTTACCTATTTTAAAGAAATTAAAAGTACCAGTTCCAAAATTTCCTAAATACATGTATTTTAAATTACCTAAAGCGGTGTTGTGGTATTATTTAGTTGTAGCTATTATATCCTTAGTTACAACATTTGAGGTAGGTACCTTTAGCTATATGCTTATCATAAATGCTACATTCATTTTAAGGGCATTATTATTCTTACAAGGTGTATCCCTAATTCAATATTATTTTCATATTCAGGGTTGGCCAAAATGGAGTGCTATTTTAGCAACCTTCTTAGCAATTCCGCTCTATACGTTTACTATTATCCTAGGGGTGTTAGATTTAGGATTTAATTTGCGAGCATATTTAAAAGACAGATACAAGAAATAAGGAGCTGATTCAGTGGCGTCTTTTTTTAGAAAACGACCATTACGATATCCACTAATATTATTTATGTTCTTAGGTGGAGTGGCATCCTATTTGCTTCTATCTGACAACCTGTTAGTTGGATTATTATTTGCGCTATTAGTTATTGGCGTATTCATATATGCATGGATTATCGAGCAACGTGTTTATGAAGAAACAGAAAGGCATATAGAGACACTTTCCTACAGGATGAAGAAGGTAGGAGAAGAAGCCTTGCTTGAAATGCCTATTGGGATTATTCTCATCAACGATCAGCATGTGGTGGAATGGGCCAATCCGTATATGACACAGCAACTACCCTTCGACACAATTATAGGGGAAGAGTTGCTTTCCATATCCTCTGATTTTCAGCAGCTACTAAAGCAAGATGATTCTAAGGAAATGGTGATCTCTTTAGACGATCATAATTATAAGGTATTTTATAAAGCAGAGGAAAAACTTCTATACTTCTTTGATATTACAGAGCAAATAGAAATGGAATCCCTCTATTATGGTGATCGTACAGTTATCGGTGTATTATTCATCGACAACTATGATGAGATATCACAGGGAATGGATGACCAAACCAGAGGACAGTTAAACAGCCTTGTTACCTCGTGTGTAAATAATTGGGGTGCCAAGTATGGTATATACGTTAAAAGAATATCCTCAGATCGTTTTTTAGCTGTTTTTAATGAATCCATATTAATGGAGCTAGAGAAAAGTAAGTTCTCCATTTTAGATGATATTAGAGAAACCACCTCTAAATTTGGCTTTTCTTTAACTTTAAGTGTAGGAGTAGGGGCAGGTTCTACTTCTCTAGTAGAATTAGGAGCACTTGCACAATCCAGCTTAGATTTAGTTTTAGGACGTGGTGGAGATCAAGTAGCCATCAAACATCCTAGTGGAAAGGTAAAATTCTATGGAGGCAAAACAAATCCAGTAGAAAAGCGGACGCGCGTGAGAGCCAGAGTCATCTCCCATGCATTGAAGGACCTCATTCAGGATAGTGACCAAGTAATCGTGATGGGACATAAGTTCCCAGATATGGATGCCATCGGTGCAGCAGTTGGTGTAAGGAAAATGGCAGAAATGAACAAGATAAATGGTTATGTTGTAATTGATTTCAATGAGCTAGACAAGAGTGTCCTGCGCTTAATGGAGGAAATTAAGGAAAAACCAGAGCTATATAATCGATTCATTAGTGCTGAAGAAGCGATTAACAAAATGACAGAGAAAACACTACTAGTAATAGTGGATACACACAAACCAAGTATGGTTATAGATGAAAAGGTATTACAAAAAGCAGAGAAAGTGGTAGTGATCGACCATCATCGTCGCGGAGAAGAGTTTATCACTAATACGATGCTTGTATACATGGAGCCATATGCTTCCTCCACATCAGAATTAGTAACAGAGCTTATAGAGTACCAGCCGAAAAACGAGAAAATTAACATGCTAGAGGCGACTTCAATGTTAGCAGGTATAATAGTCGATACGAAAAGTTTTACGCTCCGTACAGGGGCTAGAACGTTCGAGGCAGCCTCTTATTTAAGAACTCATGGTGCAGACACCATATTAGTACAACGCCTCCTAAAAGAGGATTTAGATACGTATATTGAACGCTCAAAAATTGTGCAAAATGTTCACTTTTTAAAGGATGGAATAGCAATAGCTTACGGTGATGAGAATACGATTTATAGTCAAGTATTACTCGCCCAAACAGCAGATATTTTGCTCGCTATGAATAATGTTTCTGCTTCCTTTGTAGTAGGTAGAAGAAGTGATTCTTCCGTAGCAATAAGCGCTAGGTCGCTAGGAGAAGTAAATGTTCAAGTAATCATGGAAAAATTAGACGGTGGAGGCCATTTAACAAATGCAGCCTCTCAGATAGCCGGTATCACTGTTCCAGAAGCTATCAATCGATTAAATGAAGCTATATTAGAAACAATTGAGGGAGGAAATGAAGAATGAAAGTAGTATTTTTAAAAGATGTTAAAGGTAAAGGTAAAAAAGGTGAAATTAAGAATGTAGCAGATGGTTATGCACATAACTATTTACTTAAAAATAAACTTGCAGTAGAAGCAAATTCTGCTGCTATAAGTGCTCTAGAAGGACAAAAGAAAAAATCAGAAAAAGAAGCTGCTGAAGAACTAGCAGAAGCAAAAAAATTAAAAGAAACTTTAGAGCAACTAACTGTTGAACTAAAAGCAAAATCAGGGAATGATGGTCGACTATTTGGATCAGTGACAACGAAACAAATTGCCGCACAACTAGAGAAAACTAACGGAATTAAAATAGATAAACGTAAAATGGAACTAGATGATGCAATTCGTGCTCTAGGATACACAAATGTACCAGTAAAACTACATCAAGAGGTAGTAGCTACTTTGAAGGTACACGTATCTGAAGAAGCGTAAGGAGAGAATTCTATGAGCGATCCATTATTGGACCGTGTACCGCCGCATAATCAAGAAGCAGAGCAATCTGTTCTTGGAGCCATATTTTTAGAACCACAAGCATTAATAACAGCCGCAGAGATTGTCATGCCTGAGGATTTCTATCGGGTAGCTCATCAAAAAATATTTCAGACAATGCTTCGTCTGAGTGATCAGGGAAAAGCAATTGATGTTGTAACAGTCACAGAAGAACTTTCTTCTAAGAAGGAATTAGAAGATGTCGGTGGTATCTCCTATATTAGTGAAATAGCAAATGCAGTGCCTACCGCAGCTAACATCGGACATTACGCTAAAATAGTAGAGGAAAAATCTATACTCCGTCGTCTTATTCGCGTGGCTACGACAATTGTAGAGGATGGCTTTACTCGCGAAGATGAGGTAGAAGCTCTCCTTTCCGAAGCAGAAAGAAAAATGATGGAAGTTGCCAATCGTAAAAATGCAGGCGACTTCAAACATATTAAAGATGTGTTAGTAGAGACGTATGACAATATCGAGAAGCTACACACAAGAAAAGGTGACGTTACCGGTATTCCTACTGGTTTCCGGGATTTAGATCGTATAACAGCAGGATTTCAGCGTAATGACCTTATTATTGTTGCTGCCCGTCCTTCGGTAGGTAAAACAGCCTTTGCTTTGAACGTAGCACAAAACGTAGCAACTAAAACAGATGAAAACGTCGCTATCTTTAGTCTAGAGATGGGTGCAGAACAGTTGGTTATGCGTATGCTCTGTGCTGAGGGTAATATTGACGCTCAAGTGTTAAGAACAGGTGCGCTGACTACAGAAGACTGGCGCAAGCTGACGATGGCTATGGGTAGTTTATCAAATGCAGGAATCTATATAGATGATACACCGGGTATCCGGGTAAATGAAATAAGAGCAAAATGTAGACGATTAAAGCAGGAGTCAGGCTTAGGCATGATTCTAATTGATTATTTACAGTTAATTCAAGGGAGCGGTGGAAGTCAGGCAAACCGTCAACAAGAGGTATCTGAGATTTCTCGTTCATTAAAGGGGCTAGCCCGTGAATTGAAGGTTCCTGTTATTGCTCTTTCGCAGCTTTCCCGTGGTGTTGAGCAACGTCAAGATAAGAGACCAATGATGTCTGATTTACGTGAGTCTGGTTCTATTGAGCAAGATGCCGATATTGTTTCCTTTCTGTATCGAGAAGATTACTACGATAAGGAAACAGAAAATCAGAACATGATTGAGATTATTATCGCTAAGCAACGTAACGGTCCGACTGGTACAGTGACTCTAGCATTTGTAAAAGAATTTAATAAATTTGTGAATATTGATTGGAGTCAACATCAAGCTCCTCCAGCATAAAAACACGAACGAATTGATTATTTAAACATCAATTCGTTCGTGTTTTTTACTTAAGTTGGTTGACTATGGTAAAAATGATTGGTACAATTACACTGATTTTTAATCAGGACGAAATGTCTGACGGAGGTGTTGGCAATGCCATCAGTAGTTGTAGTAGGGACCCAATGGGGAGACGAAGGAAAAGGTAAAATTACTGACTTTTTATCAGAACACTCAGAAGTAATTGCACGTTACCAAGGTGGTAATAATGCAGGACATACAATTATTTTCGGAGGAGAGACCTATAAGCTACATCTCATTCCTTCCGGTATTTTCTATAAGGACAAGATTTCAGTTATTGGGAATGGCATGGTTGTTGACCCACGAGCATTAGTAAAAGAACTTAAAGGGCTGCATGATCGCGGTGTAACGACTGAAAACTTACGTATTTCTAATCGTGCCCACGTAATTCTTCCTTATCATATAAAGCAAGATGAAGTAGAGGAAGCTCGCCGAGGAGCAAGAAAAATTGGAACGACAGGTAAAGGAATTGGTCCTGCCTATATGGACAAGGCTGCTCGTGTAGGTATACGTGTAGCAGATCTTTTAGATTATGAAGTGTTTAAAGAAAAATTAGAGCATAACCTAGAAGAAAAAAATCGTATGTTTGAGAAGTTTTATGAAACAGAAGGATTTACAGTAGAAGAAATTTTAGAAGAATTCTACAGTTACGGCCAAGAAATTGAACAGTATGTAACGGATACCTCTAAAGTACTTAATGATGCATTAGACGAGGGCAGACGCGTACTTTTTGAAGGAGCTCAAGGAGTAATGTTGGATATTGACCAAGGAACGTATCCTTTTGTCACTTCTTCTAACCCGGTAGCTGGTGGAGTAACGATTGGAGCAGGAGTAGGTCCAACAAAAATATCGCATGTGGTAGGAGTATGTAAAGCATACACTTCACGTGTGGGAGATGGACCATTTCCTACTGAACTCTTTGACGAAGTAGGGAATCAAATCAGAGAAGTAGGAAAAGAGTATGGGACTACAACAGGTAGACCACGTCGTATAGGATGGTTTGATACAGTGGTAATCCGCCATGCGCAAAGAGTAAGTGGATTAACGGATTTAACAGTGAATTCAATTGATGTTTTAACTGGATTAAAAACGGTTAAAATTTGTACAGCATACGAATATAAAGGAGAGCTTATCACAGAATATCCAGCAAACCTGCGTATGCTTGCCGAATGTAAGCCAGTTTATGAGGAATTACCAGGTTGGAGTGAGGATATCACTCAGTGTAAATCTCTCGATGAATTACCGGACACTGCAAGACATTACTTAGAACGCATATCTCAATTAACAGGAGTTCCTATCTCTATTTTCTCTGTAGGACCGGATCGTACACAAACAAACGTTATTTCAAGTGTTTGGAGATAATTATAAGTAAAATGAAAGCCGCCAATGAAAACTTGGCGGCTTTTTATGTGAAATAATTTTAAGAATTTTCACCGACAAATAACGATTTATCTCAGTGATTTGCCTTCTATTCATAAGAAAATAAGACCTATACTCTCAGTAGGAAAGCAGTTCTAAGTAATATATTTAAACTGTCTAACAATATAATTGGAAAAATGGCCAATAGCTAGAAATGGATTTTACAAGATATTCATGTCTACCCATTTGATTCTCTTCATATAAAAGCTATAGGTATCTAAAATTTATCTAATTATTACAAATATAACAAAGGCACCCGTAGTAATATGTATAAATAAGAATTTACTGGAGGAAATTCTTAAAAACATAGGATTAAAACCTATAAAAATGATTAAATATAACAATCAAAATGTAAAAATAGAAAATAATGGATTTAAAAATACATTTTCTTTACAAGATAGACTATTCCTACACTTCACTATTTCAAATATGTTAAATTAAGATAGTGTAAAATTTGCACTAGCAACTTAAATAGGTTTGGAAGGAGCTTTATCATGCTTTGGAATAGAAAGAATGAGGAACAAGAGGATCAAAACTTCACTGTTCTTTCAAACAGAAAATCAAATGTAGTGAAAAAAGCTACTATAATGGTATTACTTATGTCATCTCTAACTTTTAATATGGCATTTGCTAATGAAGAGAATAATAAAGCTTTAAAAGAAATTTATCATATATATGCAGAAGGTCAGTACGTTGGGGCAATTTCCGATAAAAAAGAAATGGAAAAGCTTTTTGATAAAAAAGTGCAAGAGAGTAGCTCCCAATATGACGGTCTTCAACTACAAGCAGGCAATAACCTAAAGGTTATTACTGAACAAGTTTATACTCCCTCAACAAGCGATGAAACAACATTGCAAAAGCTTAACGAATTAATAGAAGTGGAAGCAACCGCTTTTGCCTTATCTGTCAATGACGAGATGGCGGTCTACGTCAAAGACATTGCAACATACCATGAAGTTATAAAAAAATTAAAACTTCAGTTTATCACAGAAGAAGAGCTAGCCACATTGGAAGCTAGAAAAAGTGTTACAGATAGCTTACCCGAATTACAAACTGGCGAAACTAGAATTGTAGATTTAATTTTAAAACAAGAAGTTTCAGGGGTTACGGTAGATGTGACACCCGAAAAGATTGTTTCTGCTGATGAAGCAGTTAAGCTTCTTTTAGAAGGAACCTTAGAGCAAGAAACATATAAAGTTTCAGCTGGTGACGTACTTGGTAATATTGCAGGTAAATTTAATTTAACCTCAGCGGAGTTATTAGCGATCAATCCAGGACTTACAGACACAAGTGTCTTACAGATAAATCAAGAGCTTAATGTGACTGTACTAAAACCACTTATAAATATGGAAGTAGTTTATGAGAAAAAGGTAGAGGAACCTGTACCTCATACTAAACAAGTAATAGAAACAGATGAGATGTTCAAAGGTGATACAAAAGTAAAGCAAGAAGGTGCCGATGGAAAACGAGTGGCGACTTACTTGATTCGTCAAGAGAATGGTGTAGAAATTGGCCAATCACTTTCAGATGAAACAATTTTAGAGCAACCTAAGGAACATGTTGTTTTAAAGGGAACAAAAGTCATTCCATCTCGTGGTTCCGGAGTGTTTGCATGGCCAGCAGAAGGTGGCTACATTTCTAGTAAAATGGGT
Organism: Psychrobacillus sp. FSL W7-1493; assembly: GCF_038004905.1. NCBI lineage: Bacteria > Bacillati > Bacillota > Bacilli > Caryophanales > Bacillaceae > Psychrobacillus > Psychrobacillus sp. FSL W7-1493. Next base: position 65,791 of record NZ_JBBOSB010000001.1, read on the forward strand.
TACCGTTGGGGACGTAAGCATGAAGGTATTGATATTGCTCGACCAAGTGGATTTAATATTAAAGCTGCAGATAATGGAGTAGTTGAAGCAGCTGGTTGGGATGGTACATACGGTAATCGTGTAATCGTTAATCATAAAAATGGGTATAAAACGACGTATGCTCATCTCTCCTCAGTTAGTGTAAGTGTGGGCGATGTAGTACCTCAAGGCTCAAAACTAGGCGTTATGGGGAGTACAGGACGCTCCACAGGAACCCACTTGCATTTTGAAGTGAAGAAGGATGGAGTTACGATTGATCCCTTATCTGTGTTAAAATAAATATAAGTTAGAGACAGTCGCTAGCCGGCTGTCTTTTTATGTATTGTGAAATATTGAATTAGGAAAGAATTAAATTTCCTGGGAAATATTTCGACAAAGCTCGACCTAAAATTTTCATTTTCTACCCTTATTTTTTCTCACTTCTTTAATGATGCAAGGAGAGTAAAAGAATGATAGAGTAATGATATATTAATTGTTTAAAATAATGTATTTGATTAAAATATAGCAGAAAAGGGCGAAAGGGGTTTAACAAGTGAGTAAGAAAATACTAGTAGTGGATGATGAAAAGCCGATTGCTGACATACTACAATTTAATTTGAAAAAAGAGGGGTATCAGGTTTTCTGTGCTTATGATGGCGACGATGCATTAAAAAAAGTAGACGAGATTCAACCAGATCTCATGCTGTTAGACATAATGTTGCCTAACAGAGATGGAATGGAAGTTTGTAGAGAAATTCGTAAACGCTTTAGCTTTCCTATAATAATGCTAACTGCTAAAGACTCAGAGATAGATAAGGTCTTAGGGTTAGAGCTAGGTGCAGATGATTATGTAACAAAGCCATTTAGTACAAGAGAATTAATAGCTCGAGTTAAAGCTAACATGAGAAGACACCAAACCATTCAAGAAGATAATGAAGTAGTAACTAATGACATTACTATAGGTCCACTAACTATCCAACCGGATGCTTATTTGGTATTAAAAAGAGATGAAACAATTGAATTGACTCACCGTGAGTTTGAACTCTTACATTATCTTTCTAAACATATTGGACAGGTAATGACAAGGGAACATCTTTTACAAACAGTTTGGGGTTATGATTATTTTGGTGATGTACGTACGGTAGATGTTACAATTAGACGTTTACGTGAGAAAATTGAAGATAATCCTAGTCATCCAAACTGGATTGTAACTAGACGAGGCGTTGGTTACTATTTAAGAAGCCCTGAGCAGGAGTAATTCGATGCATAAGGTTGGTTACTTTAAATCAGTTCATGTAAAGATTGTGTTGATTTATGTTTTACTGATTTTAATAGCTATGCAAATAATTGGTCTATATTTTGTCAAGGGATTGGAGCATACATTAAAAGAAAACTTTCAACAATCTGTTAAGGATCGCGTTGGTGTATTAGAGTTTAGCGCAAGAGAAGAACTTGTTAAAATACGGGTTGAAGAAGACCAAACATTAGAACAAAGCTTACGTTCTATTTTGACTGGTCTTAATTCTGATGATATTAAAGAAGTTCGAGTAATCGATGCGAAATATCAAATACGAGCTACCTCAGATTCGAACAACCAAGCAATCGTTGGACAAAAGTCGTTAGATGAACTAGTCCATAAATCTATCACGGCAGAAGAAGATTTTGATAGCATCGCCTCTAAATCAGGAGAACGTGTATGGATATTAGTAACACCAATTATTTCACAGGGTGAGGTAATTGGAACTCTCTATATTGAATCGAATATTGAAAATGTATTTGGTCAAATGAACGAAATAAACCAAATCCTCGCAGTGGGTACGGCAGTAGCCCTTGTAATCACAATTGTACTAGGTATTCTTATAGCACAAACAATTACAAGACCTATATCGGAGATGAGAAAACAAGCACAGGCTATGTCTAAGGGCAACTTTTCTCGTAAGGTAAGAGTATACGGAAATGATGAAATCGGTCAGTTAGCACATGCATTTAATCATCTAACAAATAGGCTGCAAGAATCTCAGTCGACTACAGAAGCTGAGCGCAGGAAACTTGCCTCTGTTTTAACTAATATGACGGATGGAGTAATAGCCACTGATCGAAAGGGTAGAGTTATTTTGATCAATGATCCCGCCCTAAGGCTCTTGCGCATACCAAGAGAAATGGTTCTCAACAGGCCTATTATTTCAGTGCTTGGCATTGATAGCATTCATTCCTTCGAAGATCTCATTCACTCAAAGGAATCCATGAATTTAGATTTCAGTACCCAGGAACGACCATATATACTTCGTGCAAATTTTTCAGTTATCCAAAAAGAAACTGGTTTCGTAAATGGTTTAATCGCTGTTTTACATGATAATACCGAGCAAGAGAAGATTGATATGGAACGTCGAGAGTTTGTAGCTAATGTATCTCATGAACTCCGAACTCCTTTAACTACGATGAGCAGTTATTTAGAGGCACTAGCGGATGGAGCATGGAAGGATGAAGAGATAGCACCGTCGTTTCTAATGGTTACTCAAACGGAGACCCAACGAATGATTCGATTGGTTAATGACCTACTACAATTGTCTAAGATGGATAGTCGTGACTATGATCTGAATAGAGAAATCGTTAATTTTAATCTATTTTTCAATCGAATTATTGATCGTTTTGAACTGTCTAAATCACAAAATGTTACGTTCCAACGTATGCTTCCAGAGACGCCGTACTATGTAGACATTGATACAGATAAGTTAACTCAAGTAATCGATAATATTATATCGAACGCGTTAAAGTATTCCCCAGATGGAGGGAATATTCGATTTGGCATAGCAGTCAAAGATGAGTGGTTACAAGTAATGATATCAGATGATGGCATGGGAATACCTTCTGAAAATGTAAATCGCATTTTCGATCGTTTTTATCGAGTAGACCGGGCTAGAGCCCGGTCAATGGGTGGGACGGGGCTTGGTCTAGCCATTGCCCGGGAAATGATTGAAGCTCATGGAGGTAAGATTTGGGCAGAAAGTGAAGAAGGCCACGGGACTACTATATTCTTTACTTTAGAAATACTGTTGGATGAAGAAGGTGAGTGGGATTGAAGTATATTGAACCAGTAAAATCTATTATTTTATTATTACTCATACTGCTTAGTCTTACACTTACCTTTACGATTTGGACCTATTCACCAAATTATGATACTACTGAACCACCTGTCGTGAATATATCGATTGCAGAGAAGAAGAAGATGGAAGATGTTATAAAACCGTATCGTTTGCTGATTAGTCAACCCGAAAATCTAAGAGGTTCCTATTCGATCGTAGATATCAATAATGTTATAAATCCCATGAAAAATTGGGAGATTGAAACGGTGAAACTGTATAGTAATAATACTAATTCTCAACAGGTAAATGAATTAATCAACAAGCCATATACGAGTACATTGTTTTTTCAAGCAGATATACCGATAGAATCTTATAGTCCAATTTTAAAGTTTTTAGATCCTATCTTCCCTAACTCTTCTTTTAATCGTCTAGTTATAGATTGGTCCTCGAAAAGTGTGGACCAAAGAGTAGGGGAAAAGGAATCTGATCAAGGGGCTACTTTGTATTTCATAAGCACCACCTTGAATAAAATTTATACTGCAAATGTGACGAAGGAAGATATCTTTGGTTTCTCTGAGCGTATGGTCAAGACCTCCAATGCCATGCTGGAATATAAGGAAATCGTCAGAGAAGGCAAATTATCCTTATATACTACAAGTAATCCTGAAAAGGTTGTTCAATATACTTATTTAGTGGAAGAGATTGATACGAATAGATTCAAAGATGCTCTTTTTAATATACCAAGTTTAGTTGTTCGACGAAGTAACCCAGTAGGATCAGGAGAACAATATACGGATGATAACGCATTAATGACTGTAGACCCTATTTCTAAAAGGTTAAGCTACGTTCATCCAGCATCAGAAGGTGAATTTCTTGGTAAATCATCGGAACTTTTATATAATAGCTTAAGCTTTGTTAATGAGCATGATGGTTGGACTGATGATTATCGATTTAGTAGGATGAATAAGAATGCGAGTCAAGTAAATTATCAACTATATTTTGATGGGTTGCCTGTATTCAGTAAGGATATGTTGACTACAGAAATAGTTCAAGTTTGGGGAAGTAATCGAGTTTATCGTTATAATAGACCATATTACACGTTAAATGCTCTACCGATAACTTCCACTGATTTAGAGTTACCTTCCGGTCAAAATGCATATGAATTACTTAGCTTAGCCCCAAATTCACAAGTCTCTTTAATAGATGATTTAGTACAAGGCTATTATATTTCTAAAGATGAAGACCAACCTTTATTTACTTTGGTGCCATCTTGGTATTATCAAATTAATGGATCATGGTTGAGACTATCTCCAGAAACTATAGGAGGTGGCACCTATGGATTGGAATAAAACGAAGACTATTTTTATCATTGTTTTTTCTATCTTGAATGTCTTTTTGTTTTCCTTATATTTAAATAGATATACAGCGGGTCAAAATATAGAAGTTTTAAGCTCTACCACGACAGAAGAACGTCTAAAAGTAGAGAACATTAATGTGACAAAAGCTTCTAGTGTTACTGTGGAAGAAGCCTATTATGTTTCTGGTAGTGTTCATAACTTTAAGCCAGAGGAAATAGAAGAATTAAAAAATCAAACAGTTGAATTTAATCCAGATGCGCAAATAGTTGGCACGTTTATAAAACCTATACCTATAACCGAAGAGAATTCAATCGAAACTCTCATCAGTGATAATATTTTTAAGGGCTCTTCATATGGATTATGGAAGAAAGACGAAGAAGCTCGCATGGCTATATTTTTTCAAAAAGTAAATGATCGTCTTGTCTATTACAATCAAAAAGCTAAATTAGTAGTCTATTGGAACGAGAATAATGAACTCATAGGCTATGAGCAAACCATCCTAGATAACTTAGAGGATTATAGTGAGTCTAAAAATTTGTTACCTACTATTCAAGCAGTTTCAAATCTATATTCCAAAGGTTTGCTAGTTGCCAATTCAACCGTTACAGATATTAGTCTTGGCTATTTTACATTAGTTCAGCAAGCCGAGACGCAGGTATTTGCTCCAACTTGGCGAATACTTGTGGAACGAGAAGACGGAACAATAGATGAACACTTTGTAAATGCGGTAGAAGGAAGAATTATTGAAATACCAACAGAAGTAGATTCATCAGCAGTAGAATAAGGAGTTTTGATGATGAAGTTTAGTGTATTAGCTAGCGGGAGCAGCGGAAACGCAATCTACGTAGAAAACGAGAAGCATTCCTTTTTAGTTGACGTAGGCCTAAGCGGCAAAAAAATGGACGAGCTCTTTCAAGGAATTGGAAGAGAAATAAAAAATCTTTCTGGTATCTTCATTACTCACGAGCATAGTGATCATATAAAGGGGCTCGGTGTATTAGCTAGAAAATATGGTGTACCAATATACGCCAATGAAAAAACATGGGGAGCAATGGATTCACTTGTTGGAAAGGTGCCCTTAGATCAACGTTTCACTTTTGATATGGAATCGGTGAAAACGTTTGGCTCTATGGATATCCAATCCTTTGGAGTCTCCCATGATGCTGCAGATCCGATGTTTTATATCTTTCATGAAAATGGGCGCAAGCTTGTTTTAATTACAGATACGGGATATGTAAGTGATCGCATGAAGGGACATATTAAAGGAGCAGATGCCTTTGTCTTTGAAAGCAATCATGATGTCAGTATGCTACAAATGGGACGCTATCCTTGGTCAGTCAAACGACGAATACTAAGTGACGTAGGACATGTCTCTAACGAAGATGCTGCGGTAGCCATGAGTGAGGTAATTGATTTAAAATCAACTAATGTGTACCTCTCACATCTTAGCAAGGACAATAACATGAAGGACCTAGCAAGAATGAGCGTTACTCAAACCTTACAATCGTGTGGTATCATCGCAGGTGAATATGTTCACTTACACGACACGGATGCAAATCAGCCGACTGAATTAGTACTAGTATAATTATAAAGTTCCAGGAGCCTAAAAGCTTTTGGAGCTTTTTTATATACATAAATATGGTGAGGCAAGATTTCTCCTATTTTTTCTTTACTATTAGAGATATTTTTAATTTAATTTTAGATTATTTTCATTTAATTTTAATGTTTAGTGGGTAAAGTAAGCATACGAACATATTGTTTAATGAAAGGGAGAGTGCAATGGGTTACTATAATTCATATGGTCCTGAACAAGAACCACCAAAAGTAAGAAATAAGGATAAGAAAAGAGGAGCAGCAGGTTATTTCTTCAGTGGATTAGCAGGTGTCCTAGTAGGAGCACTTCTTGTTTGGTTTTTAACTCCTTCCGTTGTAAACAATTTACCTTCCCAAACCGAAGGGGAAGCCACGACAAGTAAAACAACTAAAACAGAGCAAATCAGCGTTGACATTACTACGGATGTAACCGGAGCTGTTGAAAAAGCCTCAGCGGGAGTAGTAGGCATTACCAATATCCAGTCGGTCAGAAACTTTTGGAGCCAAAGTTCCTCTGAGCAGGAGGCAGGCACAGGTTCAGGAGTTATCTACAAAAAAGCAGGAGGAAAAGCATATATCATTACAAACCACCACGTAATTGCAGGTGCCGAAGCATTAGAAGTTACATTAAAGGATGGAATAAAAGCAGAGGCAAAATTGGTCGGTAGCGATATGTGGACAGATCTTGCCGTCCTAGAAATAGACGATAAAGGTATTGAAACAGTTTTAGAGATTGGAAACTCAGATACATTAAAGCAGGGAGAGACAGTTATCGCTATTGGTAATCCTCTCGGCTTAGACTTTTATGGTTCAGTTACAACAGGTGTAGTTTCTGGTACGGATCGTGCCATTCCAGTGGATATCAATGAGGACGGGACAGTAGATTGGCAAGCGGAAGTTTTACAAACCGATGCGGCCATTAATCCTGGTAATAGTGGGGGAGCATTGATCAATTTAGCAGGCCAGCTTATAGGTATCAATTCGATGAAAATCTCCGAATCAACAATAGAAGGAATCGGCTTAGCGATTCCAGTAAACTCAGCGATGCCTATAATTGAAGACCTAGAAGTCAATGGTAAAGTAATTCGACCTTCTATGGGCATTACACTAATTGACTTAACAAATGTTCCAGCATTTCATCAACGAGATACTTTAAAACTTCCTGCAGAAGTAACTACGGGAGTAGTAGTAGACGAAGTATATGAAGGTACACCTGCTGCAAATGCTGGTCTAAAAACCTATGATGTCATCGTAGAAATGGATGGAGAAAAAGTTGAGAACTCCATCGATCTAAGAAAGCATTTATATAATGAAAAAGACATTGGTGACAGCTTGGATGTAAAAGTATATCGCCAAGGAGAAATAGTGGAATTAACATTAACTTTAGAGGACTCCACGCAGTTGTAGACATGTGGATAACTGAAAAGTGGTAACAAGAGTTTTACACAACGAGTAGGAAAGAAAAGCTTGTCTTTCCTACTCGTTTTTTCTTTGTTAAAATAGACTGTGGATAACAAAAGAAAAATTGTGTATAACTATGTTGAGTAATTTTAAAGAGAAAGGGAGTTAAATAGTGAGAATATTCAGTTGCGAAACCCATATAAATCACGCTTTAGATATATTTGTAGCAGAAGAAAAAACGTTCCCAATGATGGAGAAAATAAATGAGGAAAAACAGTTATCCACAAGTTGTACCTATTGTAATAGTTCTGCAATATATCTTGTGGCTCATGAAAATGATGACACAAGATGTAGATAACTATTGTGGATATGTGGATAAGTGATGTTAATAACTTGTTTGTAAATGAATTGTAAAGGTGGATAACCTGTGAATATACAAATTATATCAGTGGGGAAGCTTAAGGAAAAATACTTGAAAATGGGGATAGAAGAATATACAAAGAGACTTGGAAGCTACGCTAAAATGGAATTAATTGAAGTTGCAGATGAAAAAGCCCCTGAAAACTTAAGCGATGCAGATATGGAAATCGTGAAGAAAAAGGAAGCGAATCGTATTCTAGCAAAAATCGGAGCAGACACTTACGTCATTGCTCTAGCAATCGAAGGAAAAATGAAAACCTCTGAACAGCTTGCTGCGGATATAGAGTCATTAATGACCTATGGAAAAAGCAAAATTGCCTTTGTTATCGGTGGTTCTCTAGGATTGCATGAAGAAGTCATGAAGCGAAGCGACGAAAAGCTCTCCTTTTCCAAAATGACACTACCACACCAGCTCATGAAACTCGTTTTAGTGGAGCAGATTTATCGAGCATTTCGAATAATGAAGGGCGAACCGTATCATAAGTAAGTACGGTGTCTAAAAGACCAACTAAAACAACTATGTTTTAGTTGGTTTTATACTGTAATAAAATAAAAAGAATTGCGGGTCTAATATTATAAAAAAAGTCTTTCGATGGATAGGTTTAGCAATTATTAGTTTAATAGGGGTCATACTGAGTTTACTTTCATCCACAGATTTAATTAGCTCCTCCAATAGTAGGTTGAATACTAACAAAATTGATAAAAATATTAAAAAGCTTAGAAAGTTAAAGTGGTTTAATGACCTATATGTAGATGAACGACATCATAAAAGTTTCTTTATGAACGCGAAGGTAAGAAAATACCTATTCTAGTTACTCGTCTAAATAATAATCAAAAAGAACAGCAAAAGTTTATTCAACTTTTAGAAGATGTAGTAAAAATACGTGTTGCTAGTTTAAGAAAGCGCATGTAGATCTATCATAGAGAACCGTATCATAAGTACGTGAGGTTTAAGAGTACGTATGATAACTGCAGTTCAAACATCCATTTTCAAGTGTTCCAACTACAGCTACCATATTACAGGGTTTCAATTAGGCACTTCACTTTCTATTTCCACTACTTTACAATTTGAATTGTCATATGATGCACGTTAAATTCATCATGAAGTAATGTTTGAATTTTACGCAATACGACCTGTTCATCTACATCTTGTCCAACGCTTACATGACATGTTAATGATGGAAAATCAGATGTAATAGACCAAATATGAAGATCCGTTACTTTTATTACTTCTTTTACAGATAATATTTTTTCTTCAATTTTATCTGTATTTAAATGTTTTGGAGCCCCTTCCATTAAAATATGAAAAGAGTCGCGCGTTACGCGATATCCACTAAAAATAATTAAAACAGCCACAATGATACTAGCAATTGGATCGGCGATATTCCATTGGAAAAATAAAATAAGTAATGCAGCTGTAATCGCGCCAATAGAGCCAAGAATATCACCAATAACATGTAAAAATGCACTCTTTACATTTAAATTTTCATTATCACCATGATTTAAAATAAATGCTGCCACAATATTTACTACTAGACCGAGAACAGCTACTATTAGCATGCCTGTACTCGCAACAGTTGGAGGTGCTGAAAAACGTTTTACAGCTTCATAAAAAATATAGATAGAAATTGCAATTAACGTTAAACCGTTTATAAACGCTGCAAATATTTCAAAGCGTCGGTATCCAAATGTTTTTTGCCCTGATACAGCACGTTGACCAACAATAAGTGCTACATAGCTAAGCCCTAAAGCCGCAGAATCACTCAGCATATGCCCTGCATCTGATAAAAGTGCCAGGCTATTTGTCATAAACCCGCCAATAACTTCTACAATCATAAATGATGTAATGAGTAAAAACGTCCACATGATTACTTTTCGATTGTTATTTTCGCTTTGTTGTTGCCCATGATTATTATAATGCTCCATAATTCGAATACCCCTTCCTCGTTCAATTATGTCCATTTTAATCATTTATAAATCCTTTATTTCAGGCGCTGTGCATATCACTGATACGTATTCAAGTTGAAAATCCTTTAGCTTCCGACAATGCTTAAGATAACGCGCATACAACAGAGGATTATAAAGACTATATTTTACTAGCTGCAAAGGAAGCTGGAGCTTCGTTGGTTTTATCTTGAAGTGCTGTATAAAAACCGCCTTTAGCCATGTAACGGCGAACCGTATCATAAGTAAGTGCGGTTTCATAATAATCCTTAAATAGTATCTATATTTATAATTAATACTGAGGCATATTCAGATAAAATGAATATGTCTATTTTTTATTTCGTTAATTACAAAGGCAGAATTTCACCAATTTATAGGGGAAAAGATGTAAGGTTATGTCTTTTTACAATCGTTTTTAGCAAGCAATTAAAAAGCTTAGAAACGTTGATATATCAACATGACAAGAATCTTGTCGTTAAAAAATGAAGATGTGAATAGGCTTATCTAGCTATTTAGGTCAATCTAAAATAGTCTAATTTCTGAAAGGAGACGAATTATGAATTTATCGGGGAAAATAAAAAAGCTAAGAGCAGAAAATAAATTAACTCAAGAGCAGTTAGCTGAAAAGTTGAAGGTTTCAAGATCTACTATATCGAGCTGGGAGACAGGGAGAAGTTATCCTGATTTAGAAATGGTTATTGAAATTTGTGACTGTTTTAATGTTTCTTTGGATTTCTTACTAAGAGAGGATGAAAAAATGGTGAAAAAGTTGAATTTTGGTATCAAACAAAAAAGAATGTTGATATCATTGGTAGTTATTTTAGCTCTACTTTTAGTGAATACAGTTGTAAGTACTGTAACATTTGAAGCAAATCCTAAAAGCTTGGAAATAAGTAACGTTCATATGATTCGAGATCATAGTTATAATGGTGAAGATCCAAATAGAGACTGGAATACAACGATTAGTTTAGAAATGAAATCTAAAAATGTATTCTTTAAACCTATAGCGGATGAGTTTTTAGTTTTCGAAGACCATAGAAATTTGACAATGCAAACAAATTGGTCATTTAACATTTTTAATATTTTTGATACATATAGAACTGTCGAAGCAGACCAATCTGTTTTATTTAACGAAAACTTAGCAAATGATGAAATAACATTAAAATTACATGGAGATAAATCAAATAAAGTAATTACTTTTAGTATATCTGATATTAATAATTAATATACTCACAAAAACCGCACTTAGCCGCGTCACGAATATCCATCTGAGATGTTGATTAGTCAGCGTTTTAGGTGGTTATTTTAATTAAGGATATGTTGAATTTCAATGTTGATAAATGAGAGAAGATTTTAGGAGGTAATTAGTAGTAGAATTGCTTATCTTATTAAATAGTTGTAGCTAGCCTTAACGGAGGCTAGCGCTCTTTATTTAAATATTCAATTTTAACAGAGCTAATGGCTTAAAAATTTTGCAATTTGTTAGAATACGGTGTTTATTAATCACATCTACTTTCATCACACATTACGCTACGAATAGTAACATTATTGTTATACTCCGTTGGTAGAAATACGATTAAAATAGTGTTTATAATTACATATGAGAGGATGAAAAGTATGATTAATATGAATTTATGCTCGATGAGAAAACGTCATAACCTAACTCAGGAGCAATTAGCCCAAGAATTAAATGTTTCACGTCAAGTAATTGCAAAATGGGAAAAAGGCGAATCGACACCAGATTTACACCATAGTATGAATATTGCCAATTTCTTCGGAGTAACCTTAGATGCGTTAGTAAATCATAACCCAGAAGAAACAGGTGTAGATATTCCACCCAAAGGCCAGCATTTTTTTGGGACAGCAACAGTAGGGGAACGTGGCCAAATTGTAATTCCGAAAAAAGCCCGTGAGATTTTTCAAATTAACCCAGGTGATTCAGTCGTTATTATAGGGGATGAGGATCGTGGGTTGGCGTTAGCACCTGAAAAAATGATTAAACAGTTTTTAAATATGGTGAAAGCTCAGCAAAAAGAGGAGGAATAAAAAATGAGTGCTGCAATTGAACTTCACGGTTTATCAAAAAGCTATAAAGAAAAAGTTGCCGTTTCGCCGATGACACTTACGATTAACCAAGGCGAACTGTTCGGACTCCTCGGTGTAAATGGTGCTGGTAAAACGACTGTTATAAATATGCTAAGTGGCCTTACAAAACCGTCTACAGGAGATGCGCTTGTCCTTGGGCATTCCCTTAGTAAAGAGTTACCAGGTATTCGAAAATTACTCGCTGTCTCGCCTCAGGAAACGTCAATTGCACCAAATTTATCTGTGCGCGAAAATTTATTATTAATGGCACGTATTCACGGTTTTTCGAAGGAGAAGTCCTTTGAAAAAACGGAAGCTTTAATTAGCCAGTTTTCACTACAGCCTTACGAGCATCAACGTGGGAAAAATTTATCCGGTGGCTGGCAGCGAAAGTTAAGTATTGCCATGGCGCTAATTGCAAATCCTCAAATTTTATTTTTAGATGAACCTACTTTAGGGTTAGATATCATTAGCCGTCGTGAGCTCTGGGCAATGATTAATATACTGAGAGAGACGACGACAATTGTACTTACTACGCACTATTTAGAAGAAGCAGAAAGCTTGTGTGATCGTATTTGTATTATGAAGGATGGCGAAATAAAGGCACTAGGTACAGTAGACGAGCTCCTTACAACAGCAAGTAAAGAAAACTTTGAGGATGCATTTGTGCATTTCGTAACAGGAGGCGAATTATAATGAGGGCATTGGCATTTGCTGGACGTTGTACGAAAGAAATTGTACGTGACCCGATTTCATTATTTTTTGGTATAGCCTTTCCAATCATTTTACTGTTGCTTTTAACTGCGATTAATCGCAATGTTCCAGCAGAAATATTTAATATTGAACAATTGACACCAGGTATAGCAGTATTTAGTCTTTCTTTTATTGCTTTATTTGCAGCACAAACGTTAGCGAAGGACCGTTCTAGTTCTTATTTAATAAGATTGCTAACAACTCCAATGACAGCAAGTGATTTCATTATTGGATATACGCTTCCTTTAGGGATATTTGCTGTGCTTCAAAGTATTACTTGTTTTATAACTGCTTACTTTTTAGGTTTGGAACTATCTTTCAACCATGTATTTGCATTTATTACCTTACTCATTACATCTACTATTTTCATAGGAATCGGACTGTTATGTGGCTCCTTATTTAACGAAAAGGCAGCAGTAGGCTTATGCGGAGCTTTATTAACTAACTTAACAGCATTTTTATCTGGCGCATGGCTCGATTTATCGTTAATTGGAGGAGCTTTTGAAAAAGTCGCTTATGCGCTACCATTCGTCCACGCTGTTGATTTAGTTCGAGCAATTGTGGCAGAAGACTTTAACGCAATGTTTCCCCATTTATATGTTGTGGTAGTTTATGCAGCTGTCCTTTTTAGTCTTTCGATTTTTATTTTCAAATATAAAATTCAACAAAATTAATAGTTAATCAACTTACGTTACTTAAACGTAGGTTTTTTTATTTAAATTAATAGCTCTGTTAAAGTTGATTATTGAAATAGAAAGCGCTAGCCTCCATAACAGTGCTGAAAATAAAAAAATACGTTGCAGAAAAATAGGTTGAAGAGAGGAAACTAGTAATAGAAGTGTTCTTATAAAGTAGAAGAAAAAGAAGCTGTTATTTCTGAAGGAAATTGAGAATAATAAGTTATAAAAAAAGACCGCACTTAGCTACATTCGGAGAACCATACCATAAGAAAGTGGGAAAACCACTGATAAGCTGGTACCGATTTAACAGTATTATTATAACAATCATTAATGGAATAAAAATCCCCCCTTTAAAATGGGAAACCCTATTCAAGAAAAAGAAACAAAAAAGCAGCATCTCACAAGGAGATGCTGCGGTAGAATTCTTTGTTCCTAAAGAACTCTAATGGGTTTGGCACCCAATAATGCTAATTTGCCTAATCTAAAGTACCATTATTCGATGTCAACGAGAGTTGTTTATTACATATTTAATATAGCATAGTAAACCGTGATAACGTTACTAATTATGTATTCTGTGTATAGAATTCAATTTATACAGATCATACTTATTTAATAAGAGAACCACCAAAAATATTAATCCGACATGTTTTGGTGGTAGATTTAACGTAAACGAGTTGTATAAAGCCGTCCATAATAAGGGTGATAGGCATTCAATTATAAACAAACATAGAAGTTATTTGTTTATAATGAAATGGAGTAATTACTAAAAGTACCCCAAATCTCCTGTTTAAATAATGAAGGATAAATGGACATAAAGTTAACGATTATTAATGCATAATCCAATCTTGGATATAGGTCAAATAAAAACCGATCGCCATATCGAATCGTTGTTAATGCAAGTGGTAATTCGCGCCTAAAAACTTCATTCCGCTTTGTTGCTGCACTTAAGTCGTGATTTTCTTTATCTAGATATAGATATACGTTGTAATTTAAACTATTCCCTTGTGTTTTCCAAACGCCTAGTACTTCGTCTCTCATTTCAGTATTAATTTTATCCCATGCAAATTGTGTTCCAATTGTTAAGAATAATTCTCCAGTGAAATCAGAGTGAGTCAGTGTGTGACTTCTGGAAATGATGGGTCCCGTAGCTGAAACACCATCTCGATATTCAACAGTGAGTTTATCTGGATTTAACTTACTCATGCCACCAACTCCAATCGTTTTATTACCAATATGCTATTTTTTAGTTTGAGGTTGGTTAAAAGACACAGGTGTAAAGATTTTTTTAATTGGATGAGAAGAAGCAAAAAGGTTAGCAGGGACCAAATAGGCCAAGCTAGCCTTTTTCTAGTGTTATTAAATTTTGCAATAAACCTCAAAAGCGGTCTAATATTGTTGAGCTACGTTACTTAGTAGTTCTTAATAAAATAATGTGCAAGTTGGTAAAGGGGATAGAATGACATAATTCAGTTTTCTTTCATACAATACCTAGGGGTGAAAAAATGGCTAGAGTTAAATACCGAGATAAAGACATTGATCTCATGGCAAGGATGATGAGAGCGGAAGCCGAGGGTGAAGGGAAACAAGGGATGTTATATGTTGGTAATGTAATTGTAAACCGCGCTAAAGCTGATTGTTTGGACTTTAATGATGTAAGAACTATTGAGGATGTCATTTTTCAGGTACAAGGAGGAAATTATTCTTTTGAAGCCGTTCAAAAAGGTAATTTGTTTTATGAAAGAGCGAGAACTACTGAAAAAAAGTTAGCAAAACAAGCTTTGGATTATTGGAGAGAACACCCAGCGAAATATGCACTGTGGTATTTTAATCCATTCGGTCCTTGTCCTCCGACTTGGTATGGTCAACCTTTTTCTGGTCAATATAAAGACCATTGCTTTTATGAACCAGCAGCTGGAACATGCGAAAGCGTTTATATAGGCTAGTAAAAAAATCTCATAGATCCGCCGAGATAAACGATTCAAAAGTAAGTGCGATTATAAATTAAATAAAAAATAAGGTCGATTTTCTACGTTAATAGAAAATCGACCTTTTATTAGTTTATACATACTATTATTGTGCTGTTAATCCGCCATCGATTACGAATTCTGAACCTGTTGAGTAGCTAGACTCGTCAGAAGCTAAGAATAGTACCATATTAGAGACTTCTTCTGGCTGTGCAACACGTTTTAATGGAATGTGTTTAGCAAATGCTTCAACCGCTGCTTTTGTATCTTCTTGTACCACCATTGGTGTCGCGATTACACCTGGATGTACAGAGTTTACGCGAATGCCCATTGGCGCTAAGTTAATTGCAGCTGCTTTTGTCATACCACGTACTGCAAATTTCGTATCAGTATAACCTACTGCACCAGCAACTAAGCCGTTCATGGAAGAAATGTTGACGATTGAACCTCCACCAGCTTTCATCATGGAAGCAACTACAGTTTTCATACCTAAGAATACGGACACTTGGTTAATGTCTACGATACGACGGTATTCTTCTACTGTAATATCAAGCATATTTTTTGCCATCGTAATACCGGCATTATTTACTAATACATTTACTGGACCAAATGCTTCTTCTGTTTTAGCAATAACTGTTGCCCAATCTTCTTCAGATGTTACATTTTGTTTAACAAAAAGGGCATTTTCGCCTAATTCAGCTGCGAATGCTTTTCCTTTTTCTTCATTTAAATCTGTTAAAACAACTTTTGCACCTTGTTCAATGAATAATTTTGCATGTGCTGCTCCCATGCCTTGTGCAGCACCTGTAATAATTGCGACTTTACCTGTTAAACGACTCATGTAAATTGCCCCCTAAAATAGATTCATATAAAGTGATAGTTGACTATCACTTTTTATATTTACTAGTAAACAACTTTCTTGTTTGAATGTCAATTCAAATGTCCGTTGCTGTTACTTACTATGGTTGAATATAGCGTAAAAATACATCCTTCATCACCAAAAGCTGCTTGTCCGCAGAAAGTAACTTCGATAGGTTGGAATCATGCTTTGTTAGGCTTGATTTATAAGTAAAGATGCTAAAATTTTGCACCATTGTCATGACAAATACATCCAAATCAATTTCTGACCTTAACGAGCCATCCAGCTTGCCCTGCTCACTTATAGTTAATAAAACTCGGGCTAAATTGCTGCGTGCCGATAAATACTCAGCATATTGCTCCGGTGATTCTTCAGCTATCTTTTCATATAAATCAAAGGAATCGAAGTACTTTGCTAAACGTAACTGCGGATCCTTTATGATGCCCATATAATACTCTAAAATTTGCTCAATTTTTTCATATGCCGTTATAGGCTGTTCGATAATCTGCCCAATATCCGTGGCCATTTCATCTGTAATTGCATTCGTAGCCGCAATTATCAAATACTCTTTTTTAGGAAAGTAACGGAATAACGTTGCGATCCCAACTCCAGAAGCAGTCGCTACATCTTGCATTTGTACATGTTGGACGCCCTGTTCCAAGAATAAGCTCTTGGCAGTCTGGATAATGTTTTGACGGCGTTGGTGTTTTTGTTGTTCTCGTTTACTCATTATTAATAATCACTCCAGCTATTTTTCATAGAATGATTGTACCATGCTTTATAGGAAGTTTTCGGGTCTACAGAATGACTGCAAGACTTTTCTTAAGATTATGCGCTTGTTGGATAAGAGGACAAAATGACATGAGTCTTAAATGCAGATTAGTGTTGAAAACTTACCACAAGGAAGTGCTGTTAAGTAAAAGATTAAGGAATTCTAATCCTTTTCTTTTGACTTTTATTTTCTCAAAACGCAGTATGCCCATTTCTCTTGGACACTATAAATGTTGTAGAGTGGTATTGATAACGAACTATTTTCATACCTTAATGGTTGACTGAAAATCAAATGTATAGAATAATAAAACTATACATTAGAATTATTACAACATAATTTTAATACTTGATAGAAATAATACATAGGAGGCTATAAATCATGGCATTAATAGGTAAAGAAATTGCACCATTCGCTGCAAAAGCATTCCAACAAGGTGAATTCATCGACGTATCTTCTGAAAATTTCAAAGGCAAATGGTCAGTAGTATGCTTCTATCCTGCAGATTTCACTTTCGTATGTCCTACAGAGCTAGAAGACCTACAAAATGAGTATGCAACATTAAAATCTTTAGGGGTTGAAGTTTACTCTGTATCAACTGACACTCACTTCACACATAAAGCTTGGCATGATACTTCCGATACTATCGGCAAAATCGAATATATAATGATTGGTGATCCATCTCACACAATCTCTAAAGCATTTGATGTATTAAATGAAGAGGATGGCTTAGCAGAGCGCGGTACTTTCATCATTGACCCAGAAGGTATTGTACAAGCTTACGAAATTAACGCTGGTGGTATTGGTCGTGACGCATCTACGTTAGTAAACAAAATAAAAGCAGCTCAATATGTTCGCAACAATCCAGGCGAAGTTTGCCCAGCTAAATGGCAAGAAGGCGGCGAAACTTTAACTCCAAGCTTAGACCTAGTTGGTAAAATCTAAGTTTCTAAGCTATATAAACTAGAGCAAGATTTAAGCGGCAAGTGCCTGTTATGAAATTATTTTCAGACAGCCTTGTCGCTATTTTTTATTAGAATTATAAAGAAAAAAGAAATACGCGTATTAAAAAAAGATGAATAGAGGTGAAGGGCTGCTCGTTGAGAATAACAGATTGATTTATTATTGAATTATAGTTATTGAATTATCTGAATATAATATTTCATTATTTCAGCGACAGCGAAATTTATGCTAATAGATGCAAACTTAAAAGCTCAGTTACAACAGTACTTAGCATTATTAGAAGGTGAGATAGTTATCAAAGTAAGCGTAAGCGACGATAAAGTATCTAATGACATGCTTGAGCTTGTAACAGAGTTAGAAAATATGTCTCAGCTTATTACCGTACAACATGCATTACTAGAGCGTACTCCTAGCTTTAGCATTAATAAGGTGGGGGAGGAGTCAGGTGTAACATTCGCAGGCTTACCACTTGGCCATGAATTTACATCATTAGTACTAGCCTTATTGCAAGTTTCAGGTCGTGCTCCTAAGATAGATGAGGCTGTGATTAAACGCATTCAAGCCATTAAGAAACCTATGAAATTTGAAACGTACGTGAGCCTGACTTGTCACAATTGCCCAGACGTTGTACAGGCATTGAATATCATGTCTGTGTTAAATCCAAATATCTCAAACACAATGGTTGAAGGTGGCGCGTTCCAAGACGAAATTAAAGAACGAGACATTATGGCTGTACCCACTGTCTATATGAACGGTGAGAACTTCGGTGGTGGTCGTATGGAGCTTGAAGATATATTAAACAAGCTTGGAGAAGTGTCAGACGGGTCTGAATTCCAAGACGTTGAGCCGTTCGATGTATTGGTAGTTGGTGGTGGTCCGGCAGGTGCCTCTGCAGCAATCTACTCCGCTCGTAAAGGTATTCGTACAGGTATAGTAGCGGAGCGCTTTGGTGGTCAAGTAAATGACACATTGGCTATTGAGAACATTATTGGTACGAGAGCTACAGAAGGTCCACAATTTGTTTCAAGCTTAGAGGCACATGTAGCGGATTACAATGTAGATATTATGAAATCCCAACGAGTTACAAGTATTGCTCGTAACGAGATGGTAGAAGTAACATTAGAAAACGGTGCAGTATTGAAAGGAAAAACAGTTATTCTTTCAACAGGGGCACGCTACCGTCAATTAGGTGTACCAGGCGAGCAAGAATTTAAAAATAAAGGCGTAGCATATTGCCCGCATTGTGATGGTCCAATCTTCAAAGGGAAAGATGTGGCTGTAGTTGGCGGTGGAAATTCTGGAGTTGAAGCAGCAATTGACTTAGCGGGAATTGTGAACCATGTTTACCTATTACAACGGAATGCAGAGCTAAAGGCTGATACAGTATTACAAGAGCGTTTACATAGTCTATCTAATGTAACGGTTTTAACAAATGCCTTAACACAAGAAATTACAGGTACAGATAAAGTGAACGGGTTAACTTATTTGGATGTTGTGTCTGGTAAAGAAGAGCATATTGAGCTACAAGGGGTTTTCGTACAAATTGGTCTACTACCGAACACAGAATTTTTAAAAGGTATAATTGATTTAAATCAAAATAATGAAATCATTATTAATAAGCACGGTGCGACAAGCATGCCTGGCGTATTCGCAGCAGGTGACTGTACGGATACGGTATACAAGCAAATCATCATTTCAATGGGTTCAGGGGCAACAGCTGCACTTGGATCATTTGATTATTTGATACGTAACACGACGCCTCAATTAGTTAGTCGGTAATGCTTCATAAATTTCCGTCCTATCTAATAACGAGCCCAAAAAGTGTTATTTTTCAATTTGACATTTATCTCCACGTATTATATTATTTTTTTAGATAAATACCTGAAATTTTTCAGGAGAGGTTCATAGCAGATACCCTCTATAAAAAACTATGGATACATGACGAAAAAGCCATGTCCATAACTGGACATGGCTTTTTTGTTTTAATCCTGTAAAGTTTTATAGAAAATGTCTCAACCTCTCCTTGAAAAGATTTGGTATTACTTTTCAAGGGGGTTTTTTTATGTCTGGCCGAAAGTCAGCTGAAGGATTAGAAGATTTAACCTTATTAGGAAATCAAAAAGTGCAATATGCATTTAACTATGCGCCTGAAGTATTAGAATCAGTGGACAATCTACATTCTAATCGAGATTATTTTGTGAAGTTTAATTGTCCAGAGTTTACGAGTCTATGTCCAATAACGCAACAACCTGATTTTGCCACTATGTATATTTCATACATCCCAGATAAAAAAATAGTGGAAAGTAAATCGTTGAAGCTATACTTATTTAGCTTTAGAAACCATGGTGATTTCCACGAGGATTGTGTGAATATTATTATGAATGATTTAATCCAACTGCTAGATCCTAGGTATATTGAGGTTTGGGGGAAATTCACACCACGTGGAGGTATCTCCATTGATCCGTGGTGCAACTATGGACGACCAGGAACAAAATATGAGGAGATTGCGAGCTACCGTTTAATGAACCATGACCTTAATCCTGAAAATATTGATAATCGATAAATGGAATGGAATAGGAACTTCTTACTCCTAGACGATTACTTATAAATGAAAATTAATTAAATAAATCCTTGTTAGCAAGGAAGAGGTTATTAGCGACCCTCTTAAAAAAACTAAGATGAAAACAGCACTTCTCTTAGCGTGCTGTTTTTTCGTCGTGAAGGAGATTTATACATGAAACAGAGTAAAGCACTTATTGTATTTAGTGGAGGACAAGATAGTACGACTTGTTTGTTCTGGGCGATTGAAAATTTTGCAGAAGTGGTGGCCGTGACCTTTGATTATGGTCAAAGACATCGTCTAGAGATTGACTGTGCAAAAGAAATAGCAAAAGAGCTTGGCATCGAACATCATGTGCTAGATATGTCATTACTAAATCAGCTTGCAGCTAATGCATTGACACGCGAGGAGATAAAAATTGAAGAAAGGGCTAAAGGTGAGCTACCTTCAACATTTGTTCCCGGAAGAAATCTGCTTTTTCTTTCATTTGCTGGTGTCTTAGCTAGTCAGGTAGGAGCAAACCATATCGTGACAGGGGTTTGTGAAACAGACTTTAGTGGGTATCCCGATTGTCGTGACGTTTTTATCAAATCGATGAATATGACATTAAATTTATCAATGGATAGTTCCTTTGTCATTCATACACCATTAATGTGGATCAACAAGGCACAAACATGGGAGCTAGCAGATTCACTTGGTGTATTTGAGTATGTGAGAGAAAGAACTTTAACCTGTTATAACGGGATCATTGCAGATGGTTGTGGAGAGTGCCCAGCATGTAAATTACGTGAAAATGGGCTTGAGGAGTATTTAAATACTAAGCGAGAACTTGCGGAAAAGAATATATAAATGTTACTAGCCTTTACAGAGTTAGTGATATTTAAAGGAGAAGCATAATGAGAATATTATTGTATTTATTATCTATTGTTATTGCAAATGTGGTGACGGCTAGATTTGCACCGTTAGAGTTTGGCATGTTTATCGTTCCTATGGGGACGCTTTTTGTTGGAGCAACCTTTATATTTCGAGATCTTGTGCAAAATAAATATGGTAGAGCTAAAACATATTTATTTATCTTCTTAGCGTTACTCTTATCAGGGACTGCATCATTTGCACTTGGAGATACTTTAATGATTGTGGCAGCATCTGCTTTATCTTTTGTAATCGCCGAGACAGCAGATACAGAAATCTATACACGCTTAAAGTTACCAATGGCGTGGAGAGTTTTTTACAGTGGGATTGTGGGAGGTCTTCTTGACTCTGTTGTTTTTGTAATCGTTGGATTGAGTCCACTTGGAGCAGGATTTATACCGTGGGAAGCTGTGCCTGCAGCAATTGTCGGCCAAGTAGTTGTGAAAACAGTCATTCAAATGATAGGTGCCTTGATACTGAACCAAGGGCTTGCTCTGAAAGCAAGGCGTCTAAGGGAGGTATAAAGGATTAGGCTTAGCTTCTAGGCTAGGCTAGATTTACGAATAAAGAATGCATTAACGCGATTTTATATAAAAAAGAGCCGATTTAGGAGATATTCTTGAATCGGCTCTTTTGAGAGAGAAGAAAACAATAGTTTAGTGTTCATGTTTTTCCTCTTCTCTCTCTTTTTTTATTTCTTCTATTTGCTTCATCTGTTCGTGGTACTCGTTCTCCACATCTGAAGTAGCTGGGAGGAAGGATTCTTCGTTAAAGTCGATTCTCTTTCCGTATCGAATCATTTCATAAATAATCATGCCGTTGTTCGGTTTACCATTAGTCGTAATCATGGGTACTATATCAAATAACAAATAATAGAATGCGTAGAAAACAAAGCGATCCCAAAATGTTTTATATTCTGCAGCCCAGCCGTTGGCGATTAAGAAGTTAATGAGGAGGGCAATAATCAGGTTAACCAATATTGGTCCAGAATAAATGCTAACATAAGCAAACTTACTTTTACGCTTTAAGTCATCATATGAAAACCAGCTATACAAATGATAGTACTTGCGTATATCAATCATTCCAATTTTAAAGAGCCTGGGTCCGGAACCGATTGTGAGCCGTGGTTTTACTACTCCGAATAACCAGCTAACGATTAAATAACCGGATTCTCGCAGAAATACGACCACAGGCAAGATGATAAATGCAGAAATAATCAGTGACAAGAGGTCAGATAGTCCAAACATAAAAACATCACATCCTAAGCTCAACTCGTAAGTATATTAGATACCCAGAATAAAATATTTAAATCCTCCAAACATTAATTGGGAAATATTACATTGTGCTTTTTGACTTGGAAGTCAAGATTTGCTTCGAGATAACTATTTTGAATAACCTATTCCAATAAGAAAACGCAAACCTTTGATGTTCAAAGGATTGCGCTTTTATTTTGTCTATTTAAACAAATTAATTGTAGTAATAATAATCGGCATACCAAACACGTCTATTAAGAAGGCGCCAACGATTGGTACTATTAAGAACGCCTTTCGGGATGGTCCAAATTTTGAAACTACTGCTGACATATTGGCCATTGCGTTAGGTGTTGCTCCGAGCCCATGGCCAAGGAAGCCTGCTACCATAATGGCAGCATCATAATTTTTTCCTAATAAACGGAAAAGAACGATTACCGCGAATAATACAATGAAGATTACTTGCGCTAATATGATGACAAACAACGGAAGGGCTAAGTCTGCTACTTCCCAGAGCTTGATGCTCATCAGTGCCATAGATAGGAAAATACCAAGAGAGATATCTCCTATTAAATTAATTTCCTTCATATTAATTAAATCAGGATTAAAACGGTCTAAAATGTTACGAACAATTACAGCTACGAACATAGCCCCTACATAGCCCGGTAAAACAAAACCAGTCATATTAGAGAACCATTCACCAACATATGTACCAACAGCCATACAGAAGGTAATTAAGAAGACTTGTACCATAAAAGATTTCTCGGTAATTTCGTGCTGTGCTTTTTCTACATATTCTTCTGTTTCTTCAGAAGCTGGCTTTAAGTTGAACTTGCGTATTAAATATTGAACGACTGGACCACCAACAAGAGCACCAGCAATTAAACCACATGTAGCGGCAGCCATACCAATTGATATAGCAGACGGAATTCCAAGGCTTTCAATGGTTTCTCCATATGCAGCAGCAGCTCCATGTCCCCCCTCCATGGAAACAGCTCCTGCCATCACACCAATCAGAGGGTGAATATCCATTACTTTTGCCAATGAGACACCAATTACGTTTTGCATTAAAGCTAGAAATCCACAAGCTAACCAATATATGACGAGTAGTTTTCCGCCTAATTTTACAAGCTTAAAGCTTGCCCCTAATCCAATTGTTGTGAAAAAGGTAATCATGAAAATAGACTGAAGGGAAGTGTCTAATGTTATATCAAGAATGTCGAAACTTTTTAACACCGTTGCTAAAATCGCAAAGATTAAGCCGCCAACTACCGGTGCTGGAATACAAAAACGGTTTAACCATCCAATTCTTTTTACTAAAAATGTACCGATTAAAAATAAAGCCACTGCTAGACTGAGCGTTGTAATTTGATTTAATACCATACGTATCCCCCTTGTTTATTCGAAACTATTCATAATTACTTCATTGATATAGTAAGCTCCCAATTTTGCCGTCCGGTTATCTACATCAAGTAAAGGGTTGACCTCACAAATACTAAAGCTGACTGTTTTTTTATGAGAAGCCATTTGGCGTAGAATGTCTCGGACCTTTACAGCTGATAAGCCAAATGGAGACGGTGCACTGACTCCAGGCGCTTCAGCTGCATTTAAAACATCCATACAAAGTGTAACGAGTAACACATCATGTGTATCCATAAAGTTATGTAACTCTATAGTAAACGAAGGAAAGTCCAGCTGTTCATCTGTAAAATAGGTTACCTTATACTGATCTGCTATATTAAATAAGGCCGTGGTATTGCCATATTGTTGAATACCGCAAACGAAATAATGTGCATTTGGATCCTCATCTAAAATTTGCTTAAACATAGTGCCTGAGGAAGTCTGTTTATCGTATGAACGCATGTCAAAGTGTGCATCTATATTAAGTATTCCAATGGACGCATCGGGGCCAAATGCTTTTCGCACACCTAGATACTGTCCATATAATGTTTCATGTCCACCACCAAGTACGATTGCCTTTCCACTGGATAAAATATTGGCCACCTTTTCTCCGAGTTCAATCTGAGCTTGCTCTAATTCATTGCCCTCGCAAATAACATTCCCATAGTCTATTAAAGCGTTTTCATGAACGGCATGACGCCAAGGTAATGTTGCTAGCTGCTTGCGTAAAGCTAGAGGCGCATTTTTGGCTCCAATTCGTCCATTGTTACGGTGTACTCCTTCATCACAAGCAAAGCCAATTACACCGACTTTCCCTTGAGTCTTTAGAGACGCCAACCGAACTACTTGATGATAACGGTAGTAAGTGTGGTCTGACTCATGATCCACCCGACCTTGCCATACTTTTAAATCTGTAGGTTTATGCATATTTCCACCCTCATTTATCTAAAAAATCATATTGTTAGTATAATTTTAAATATTTATAATAACCAATATTAATTTTTTATATTATAATAGTTTAAAACTATAAATGGGGGTGAAGAGATGGATTTACGAAAGATGTATTACTTCAATGCCACCGTAAAATATCGCAGCTTTTCCAGGGCAGCTAAGGCCTTGCACATTTCTCAGCCTTCATTAAGTAACGCCATTAAGGCACTTGAACAAGAAATGGATACTCCGTTAATAGAAAGAACAACAAAGCAGTTTCAATTAACAGAAATGGGACAGCAGTTTTGGGAACGGTCGAAAGGCTTAGTTGCTCAGTTCGAGGTCATGCAAACGGAGTTAAGGGAGCTCTCAAAAGGAGAACAATTAGAAATAAGATTAGGGGTAATCGAATCGGCAAATTATTGGTTGTCACAGGTCATTACAGATTATCAGAAGCTATACCCATCCAATCAGCTTACTTTAATTGACACGCTGTATAATCAAACAGTAAGACAAGCATTACTAGGCTTACATGTGCATGGAGTAATTACAAACCAGCACATTGTGGATGAAGAAATACAAAGTGAATTATTGTACAACGAACCATATGTTGTACTTATAAAAAAAGATCATCCTTTTGCACAAAAAGAACAGCTTATGCTTAAGGATTTTACCGAGGAACCATTAATCATAGGGATGCCGGAGTTTCAAACAAGTGCCCAAATATTAAAAGCATTTGAACAGGAAAATGTAACACCCCATATATCATATAAAATAGAAAGATTTGAAATGATAAAAGTATTAGTAGAGGAAGGTTTAGGAATTGCGATTCTACCCCAAAATTATGTTACACAACATCTCTCTGACTCGCTACTAACACGCCCTGTTCATAGTGCATATTTAAATCGGAACGTGTATTTAAGCACCATGAGGGGCCGTACATTTTCCAAGAGTATTTTAGTGCTATTCGAACTCATAAAGAAGATGCATTGACGGTTGGTAATTACTTTATTTATCAATTAGATGGAGGAGGGAATAAACAATGGGGAGGAGACAGTTTGGGTTTGTTTAGTCCCATTAATCTAAATTAATTCACAATTTCTACACACTTTAAAAAAATCATTAATTATATTATAATAGAATAGATATTCTGAACTTATAAACAAATTTAAAGCAATAGTCACGGTTATATAGAGTCAGAAGCAGAGTTAACTAACTCTTTGTTTTCGTAACGTTAACAAGGCTTCTGCAAATATAAAGTATAGGGATGGTAAAAGTGAGCAACACAGAAACTAAAACAGATGTTATCTTAATTGGTGCCGGTATTATGAGCGCGACTTTAGGAACGCTTTTAAAAGAATTAGTACCGGAGTGGGATATAAAAGTATTTGAGAAGCTTGACAGTGCAGGCGAAGAAAGCTCAAATGAATGGAATAATGCGGGAACAGGACATGCAGCTCTTTGTGAGCTAAACTACACTTCTGTAAGACCAGATGGTTCTATTGATATCACAAAAGCAATCAATGTAAACGAACAGTTTCAGGTTTCTATGCAATTTTGGTCTCATCTTGTAAAAAGTAATTTAATCAAAAATCCTCAGGACTTTATTATGCCATTGCCACATATGAGTATGGTTCAGGGGACAGAAAATGTGGAGTTCTTGAAAAAACGCTTTGAAGCGATGACTCAAAATCCATTATTTGAAGGAATGGAATTCTCTGATGATCCAGCACAGTTAAAAGAATGGATTCCATTGATCATGGAAAACCGTACGGCTAATGAAGCGATTGCTGCAACTAAAATTGACTCTGGTACAGATGTTAACTTTGGGGCATTGACTCGTATGTTGTTCGATCACTTAAAGACTAAAAATGTTAAGGTCAATTATAAGTCTAGTGTAGAGAATTTAAACCGTACGCCAGATGGCAAATGGGAAGTAAAAGTGAAAAACCTTGCAGAAGGCAAAATTGAGAATCATAAAGCAAAATTCGTTTTTGTTGGTGGTGGAGGCGGAAGTCTACATCTCTTACAAAAATCGGGTATTCCTGAAGGGAAACATATCGGGGGCTTCCCAGTAAGCGGTATATTCATGGTATGTAACAATCCTGAAATAGTTGCGAAGCATCATGCTAAGGTATATGGTAAAGCTGCTGTTGGGGCTCCGCCAATGTCTGTACCTCATTTGGATACTCGTTTTATTGATAATAAAAAATCACTACTATTTGGACCTTTCGCAGGTTTCTCACCGAAGTTCCTAAAAACTGGATCGATGATGGATTTAGTAACTTCTGTTAAGCCACATAATCTCTTTACAATGCTAGCAGCAGGAGCAAAAGAGATGTCTCTAACAAAATATTTGGTACAACAGGTTATGCTGTCTAAAGAACAACGCTTGGAAGAGCTACGAATCTTTATCCCAGATGCTAAAGCAGAGGATTGGGACTTAGTTGTAGCAGGCCAACGTGTACAAGTCATCAAGGACACTGAAGCTGGAGGAAAAGGAACTCTTCAATTTGGTACAGAAGTTATCACTTCAGAGGATGGTTCCATTGCAGCCTTATTAGGTGCTTCTCCAGGTGCCTCTACTGCAGTACCAGTTATGTTGGACGTCCTTAAACGATGCTTCCCAGATCATATAACGGAGTGGGAGCCAAAAATAAAAGAGATGATTCCATCTTACGGTATGTCTCTTATGAACAACCCAGAGCTACTTAAGGATGTACATGCAGAAACTGCAGAAACACTTCGACTAAAAGTAGACCAAAAGGTAGCAGAGAACATGGAACCTTTGGAAGACGTTAGTGAAGTTATAGACGATATAGTCTAAGCATTATTTATAGATCATCAAGAACCTACCAACTTCTATAGATGGTAGGTTCTTTTCTTTTTTATAGACTTATCGCTCAATATCTAAATGAGAGGAGATCGGCTTTAATCTTTTATTTTCTTTACTTCAAAGTTGTCATCTAACAATACCCAGTTTTGAGGGAAGGAATAACCTAACACCCAATAACTAATGCCTCTCAAACGATATTGTTTGACTAAATTAAATTTAGCCTGAGCACTTCGAGCATCCTCAAACCAAACCTCATGCTTTTGTCCCTGCTCATCTGTGTAATTAAAAAAAGGTGATTGAGCCACTGTATCAAACTGTATTCTTGCTCCGTATTGGGTAGCCAATGTTATTGCATCCTGCGGGCTAAAGGTCTCTGCAATTTGCCCAGCCTGATGAGGAATTCGCCAGTCTCTTGCATATATTTGAAAGCCTAAAAATAGTTTGTCTGCAGGAATAACAGTTAAAGCATATTCTACTACCTTTTTCATTTGATTGACAGGGGAGATCGCTTGAGGAGATGCACCGCGCCAACCCCATTCATACGTCATTAGGATCACAAAATCTGCAATTTTTCCATGTGCTTCATAATCATGTGCTTCATATAGCAAGCCGGACTGAGTCTCGCTAACTTTAGGCGCCACTGCAGTGGAAACAAAGTACCCTTTAGGATGAAGTGTATCTACTGCTAGCTGGAGAAAGGACGTATAAGCATCTCTGTCTTCTGGTAAAACGTTTTCCAGGTCAATATTCAATCCTCTATAACCCTTATCCTCCATAATCTGAAGAATGTTTGTCATCAATTTCTTTAATATATCTGGATTAGAGAAAATGACATGCATGAGATTAGTTCCAGCCTCAGTAGATGAAAAATTGGTGACCACCATCATTGGTACAATATTGTCGGTAATAGCTGCTTCTATTAACAGTTCGTCCTGTAAGGGCTCTAAATCTCCACTTTCTGTAAGCTTGTAAGCAAAGGGACTAATATAGGTGAGTAGAGATTGAAGACTGTTTACCGTCTTGACGGCATCCTCTTCTTTCTGATAGGTATAGGCGTTCACTTCGATTAATGGCTTGACTCTAGGAATGATTAGTTGTGTTCCTGGATATAGGAGGCCAGGCGTTTGTATTCTATTTTGATTAATAAGTGCTTGAATAGTAGTACCATAAAGGCTAGCAATTTGTCGTAGTGTTTCACCAGGCTGCACAACATGAATGATAGGAGGAATAAAAATTCGCTCACCAGGATATAAGAGATTTGGGTTTGCAAGTCTGTTAGAAAGAAGAATAGATTGTTCCGTAATACCATACTGTTGTGCAATTGACCAAAGAGTTTCGCCAGTTTGAACTGTATGATATATTCCATAAATAGGAATAATAAGTGATTGACCAACCAATAGAGTATTTGGATCAGGTAATTGGTTCGCTTGTAAAATCGCATTTACATCTATT
Source organism: Psychrobacillus sp. FSL W7-1493 (assembly GCF_038004905.1). NCBI lineage: Bacteria > Bacillati > Bacillota > Bacilli > Caryophanales > Bacillaceae > Psychrobacillus > Psychrobacillus sp. FSL W7-1493. Next base: position 95,022 of record NZ_JBBOSB010000001.1, read on the forward strand.
TGATACCGATTAGCAATTTCCCAAAGCGTATCTCCATTATTAACGACATATATAATCAATGGGCAGCTCCTTTTTTCTTAGGTTTACTAAAGCATATGTTTAGTTAACCGAATATAAATGTAGAACTTATACTTTTTTAAAATTCTCCTATTTATTTTTTCTGAGGGATGGTCTGTCTGAATGAAATAAGGATTAAAACATTCCTTGGTTACCGCAATATATGTAGCGAATCACTAATTTCTTTATATTTAATATGTTGTAGGGTCTTTTAAAGAGGAATTATGAAATTGATTTCAATAAAAAAACCATATTCGATTTAGCGAATATGGTTTTTTCAATTGTATTTATTACATAAATTCTCTTAGGAAAGCCAAGCTAGTTAAAAAGCTAGGAGTGTGAGAGAAGCAAATGGAAGATTATACAGCAGGAGATATCGTTTATGTTTTTTATAGAAACCCCCATATTCAAAGTGTCGCTAACATTCAATCGGCGGCAGTAGTTAATGATCCAGATAATCCGGATGGACTAGCTGTTTTTGTATATGAAACGTATTACCCTTTAACAGCTGATATGGCTATTTATACAAGTGCCTATGAAGCAGAGCAAGCGTATCGTCACTATTTTCAATAATGGAGGTTGAACATGAGAAAACCATTTACACCTCAGCTTGTGTATTTTGAGCCAAAGGCGCTGGATTATCCACTAGGTAGAGAACTGAAAGAAAAGTTTGAGAAGATGGGAAAAGAAATTCATTACACAACCTCTCATAACCAAATACGTAACCTTCCTGGCGATAATGACTTTCAAAAATACCGTATTGCTAAGTCTACCCTAGTTGTAGGAATACGAAAAACCTTGAAATTTGATACCTCGAAGCCTTCTGCGGAATATGCCATTCCTTTTGCTACTGGTTGTATGGGGCATTGCCATTATTGCTATTTACAAACAACGATGGGGACCAAACCTTATATCCGTACATATGTGAATGTAGACGAAATTCTCGGAGCAGCTGATCAGTATATGGAAGAACGTGCGCCGGAAATCACAAGATTCGAAGCATCCTGTACCTCTGATATCGTGGGAATAGATCATTTAACTCATACCTTAAAAAGAGCGATTGAACATTTTGGTAAATCGGAATTCGGTAGACTACGATTTGTGACAAAATTTCACTTTGTAGATCATTTATTGGATGCAAAGCATAATGGAAAAACCAGATTTCGCTTTAGTGTAAATGCAGATTATGTGATTAAAAATTTTGAGCCTGGTACTTCTCCATTAGACAAGAGGATTGAGGCTGCAGGAAAGGTTGCGAGAGCAGGATATCCACTTGGGTTCATTGTCGCTCCTATATATCTTCATGAAGGGTGGAAAGAAGGGTATTATCATATGTTTGAACGATTAGATGCAGAGCTTCCAAAGGATGCACGAGATGATATTACCTTTGAATTCATCCAGCATCGTTTTACGAAGCCAGCTAAAAAGGTAATCGAAAAAAACTACCCAATGACTAAGCTTGAACTGGACGAAGAATCCCGAAGAATAAAATGGGGGAAGTATGGTATAGGAAAATACATTTATCAAAAAGAAGAAGAGGAAGACATCAAAGAGCATCTATATAGTTATATGGAAAAGTTCTTTCCTAATGCAAAATTTGAATACTTTACTTAAAAAAACAGCCCAATTCTGTGAAGAACCGGGCTGTTTAAATGAAGCTTGAGTAACATTTTTAGTAATGAGACGTCTATTAATTGATTAAAGAGATTACAGCCTATTTTAGAAAGTTATTTCTTCCTCATTATAAAACTTAAATGTCTCCCAGTATTTCTATCCTCTCGGTAAGAGAAGCCATCTGGACTTAAAAAAGTACATGTGCGATCTATAGAAATCTGTTCAAGCGGTATACCAGCCAGTTCACACTGCTTTTGAACGGTCAATTGATTATCGATATGATATTTACCTGTTTCTTCTCTGTAATACATAAAGTCATCTGCATACCCTAGGTTCTTAAATTTTGTGTAGACATCTTCATCCACTTCAAACTTTTCTTGGCTTAGTGCAGTGCCTATTTGTACATGAAAGTCAGCTGGGTTGCATTGTTCGTGTGTTTTCAGATGCTCAAATAGTTGGCTTGTAATTTCCTTGATGGTTCCTTGCCAACCAGAGTGAATGACTCCAATAAGCCCATTAGTTTCATTATAAAAAATGACTGGTACGCAATCTGCTGTAAAACTGCATAACAATAGGTTTGGTTCAAATGTGTAAAGAGCGTCTGTGTCCTTAATAGCAGTTTCCAAAAGCGTTGCTCCATGCCCTTTATCAATCGCAGTAACTTTATAGAAATTTGCACTATGGGTTTGATTGGCACAAACGAAATTATCTAAACTGCAATTGATCTGGGCCGCTAATTTCTTGCGATTTTCTATTATGTTTAGTGGATTTTCACAGATGTGTAAGGCCATATTGTTCTCTTCCCAAGCAGTAGGGTCTTTCATAGTTGTTCCAGAGAGAAAACGTTCGTTGTTTAAATAATTTTTAATATTCATATAATCACCTGTTTTTAATATATCTTAAACACTCATTGTTGTATAGGACAGTAGACTTAACCTAACTTTTAAAAAAACGGAAAAATTATAAAAAGAATTTGTCTATAGAGGAATTTTCCTCCTTGAATATTTCAAAAGCGTTACCTTTGAACCAATTATTTTCCCCATACTATCAAGCTTTCTCTTTTATTTGTTTTTCTTTGTAATCTAACTGTAAAATTACATCCAATTATTAAGGGATGATTTATAGGACTTTTTTATTTTACTATATTAATAGAGTAAAAAAAGAAAGGAAGATTACCTTGTTTAGAACCAAATTAAAAGTTGCTGCAGTAGCAGTCGCAATTTCTTTATTATTACCACTAACTGCATTTGCAGCTAATACCTATACCGTTGTATCAGGAGATTCTCTATGGAAAATAGCAGTAAAAACACAAACTGGAGTTTCAGAATTAATTGAGAAAAATCCTCAGTTAGAAAATCCAAATCTTATTTATCCAGGACAAAAAATAAATGTTCCTACAAAAGATTCTTATAACATTGAACAAGATGTAATTAAACTGGTAAATGTTGAAAGAGCAAATGCTGGCCTGTCTCCATTAAGCTATGACTGGGAGCTAGGAAGAGTGGCACAATATAAATCACAAGATATGCACGATCAAAAATATTTTAGCCATACAAGTCCTGTTTATGGAACTCCATTTACAATGATGAAGAATTTTGGAATTAGCTATAAATCAGCAGGAGAAAATATCGCACAAGGTCAAACGACTGCGAAAGCAGTAGTTAACGCTTGGATGAATAGTGAAGGACATAGAGCCAATATCTTAAACAAAAACTATACTCATATTGGGGTAGGTTACGTGAAAGACGGAAACTATTGGACTCAAATGTTTATACAAAAATAATTGATTTAGGGTGGGAATGACTACGCAAGATTGTCATTTCCACTCGTTTAGTTTAAGGCCTATGTCTACCCTTTAAAGTGTAGATGTAGGCTATTCTCAATTTCTATTTATGTTCCATGTGAAACTTTTCCTTCGATATCAACAATACAAAAAAGAAATAAATAAAATCTGCAAAAGGAAACGGAGAATCTACACCCTCGTTTCCTTTTACTTTTCATGTTAAGTGAAACCTTAGTTAACTTTTTCCGTATTACATGATAAATACTGACAGTGTTATAAATTGGAGGTAAACAGAGCCATGAATGTAGAGGAATTTATAACTCCAGAAAGTTTTGGAGAAGTATTCTTATATGGAAACCATGAAGAAATTTATAACCAATGCGTTAAAGAATTTAAAGAGCTAGTATCACTGGACCAATTTACTGATTTAGCCATTTCCTTTAATCACGGTGTTGAAAGCTACCAAATGTATAAAAAGATCGAAATGGGTTATTCAACTCAGTATTTATGGTTAGATAACAATAAGGAGAGAATAGTTAGTGTAACCTTTGATACGGCTAACTACATCCAGGGCATAGTATTAAAACCTTATGTAACCTTCCCTAAAAGCGATCAACGTTACACCAAAAATAAATATATAATGCCTATTAAAGAAGAATGGCTTGTTTTCTGGGGTGGGACGAATGAATTTCTTAATTATCATTACGTTTATGAATCTCAGCGCTATGCATATGATTTAGTGAGGATGAAGGATGGTCAGACGTATAAGGATAATAGATTACTCAATGAAAGTTACTATGCTTTTGATAAAGAGGTAGTTGCGCCAGCAGACGGTAAGGTAGTAAAGGTTATGAATAATATTGTAGATAATATTCCCGGAGAAATGAATGAAAAAGAACCAGCCGGAAACTATGTCATTTTGGAGCATAAAAATAGAGAATATAGCTTGCTTGCGCATTTTAAACAATATTCTATAGTAGTAAAAGAAGGAGACGCGGTGAAGCAGGGACAAACAATTGGCCTTTGTGGAAATTCTGGAAACTCCTCTGAGCCTCATATACATTTTCAGGTGATGGATTCGTCTGATTATGTGAACTGCCATTCTATACGTATAAGTTTCAATGATGGGATTGAGCCAATTCAAGGCGATACAGTAACGACATACAAACCGAACGAAAAGTCAAAAATGGATGTCTTTGATAAAGTGGAAAATACATTTACTTTAGCAGATTTTTTCTTATTTATTCCCCGTATTATTGGTTCATTTTTTAAATAAGACTGTTCGTTTCTATTTAGAATAATGAAGTTATAAAAATAGTAATATTTTGATTAATCAATAGAATGTTTGTTGACAGATGAAAATCTCTATTGTAGACTATGAACAACTAATTGAATATAACCTCGCTTTTATAAGTGAGGTAGAGGCGCGATATTTAACAGTCCTTAGAGGAGCTTGAGATGCTTAGATACTAAGGAGAAGGAAATGTCGCCGAAGCTTGTAATAAACTCATTATTACATGCTGGGTCTGCAGTGAAGAATTGCAGGACTGTCCGTTATAAACGTCCCGGTTTATAATGGTGTGCTATCTCATGGGGAAAAGTAGAGGATTTAGGGCAACCATACATTATGACCTGAGTCTACCTCAAGTCTTTTTTTGTACAGTTGTCCTTTTTGTATGGTTGCATACATATAATAACTTTAAAAAAGGAGATTACTAGAGATGAAAAAGAGACTATTTACATTAACATTTTTACTATCCATTTTTTTATTGCTTGCTGCTTGTGGAACTAAAGAGGAAGAAAGCAGTGGATCAGCATCTGCTCAAGATACATTTACTGTAGGACTTGAGGCAGGATATGCCCCCTTCAACTGGACTCAAATGGACGACAAAAACGGTGGAGTAAAATTGGACGGTAACGCAGAGTATGCTGGTGGATACGATGTAGAAATTGCTAAAAAAATTGCAGAAGGCTTAGGTAAAGAACTGGTAATCGTTAAAACCGAATGGGACGGTCTAGTTCCAGCTTTAACTTCGGGTAAGATTGATGCAATTATTGCTGGAATGTCACCAACAGCAGAGCGTAAAAAAACAATCGATTTCTCTGAAAACTATTATACTTCCAACTTTGTTATGGTTGTAAAAAAGGGCGGAAAATTTGAGGGTGCCACTTCCATTCAAGACTTTAATGGAGCAAAAGTCACAGGCCAATTAAATACTTCTCACTACGGAGTGATAGACCAAATTAAAGGTGTAAAAAAACAGCCTGCATCAGATAACTTTCCAGCAATGCGTGTAGCACTGGAATCTGGTATGATCGACGGTTATGTATCTGAACGTCCAGAAGGAATTAGTGCTTCCTCTGCAAATGACAACTTCAGCATGGTTGAATTCGAAGAAGGATTTGTTGCAGATGAAGAAGAAACAGCTGTTGCAGTAGGATTGAAAAAAGGTAGCGATTTAACAGATAAAATAAATGAAATATTAGCAGGAATTTCAGAAGAAGAGCGTCAAGAAATTATGGATAATGCTATTTCCAATCAACCAGCTGCAGAATAAGTATACTAACGGCTGCTAATAAAAGCAGCCGTTTCATTTTTTAAAGTACTTACGCAATTGGTTAGTGGATGTTCGAGGCAACAGAAAGTGTAAGGAGGAAGACAATGAGTTTAGAATGGATTATCTCCATTATCACCAATAACTGGCCGATGTTTTTGCGTGGAGCAGGAGTAACCCTGTTGATTTCTATTATAGGAACTATTGTAGGAGCAATCATTGGATTATTAGCAGGCGTTATTAGGACCATCCCACTACCTGAAAAGAGGGTAAGTAGATATTTTTTAAAGCTGGTTAATCTTATTCTGTCCATCTATATAGAATTCTTCCGAGGGACACCAATGATCGTCCAAGCTATGGTCATCTTTTATGGATCATCACTGGCCTTTGGGTTAGATATGGATCGTTTACTAGCAGCAATTTTTATTGTATCTATTAATACGGGAGCGTATATGGCTGAAATTGTTCGGGGGGGAGTCATTTCAATTGATAAGGGACAATTTGAGGCATCACAAGCGATAGGGATGAATCACATTCAAACTATGCTATATGTTGTGTTACCCCAGGTTATCCGTAACATACTTCCAGCAACGGGCAACCAATTCATCATTAATATTAAAGATACCTCTGTTTTAAATGTGATAGGGGTAACGGAATTATACTTCCAAACGAAGTCTGTAGCTGGAAACAATTTCAGATATTTTGAGTCATTCTTTGTAGCTTGTATTTTATACTTCATCATGACGTTTGCGGTTACATTAATTTTACGACATTTTGAAAAGAAACTAGATGGACCCGAAAATTACACTGTCATTGGTCAGCCTATGCAAATGGCTGTACTGCCAAAAGGTCCTTATGAAAACAAGTAAACAAAGGAGGAGCAAATATGGAACACGTAATTGATATTCAACATCTAAGCAAATCCTTTGGAGCACATGCAGTTTTAAAAGATATAAATTTCTCTGTAAAAAAAGGTGAGGTTGTATGTATCATAGGCTCTTCAGGATCGGGCAAATCAACACTTCTGCGATGTGTTAATTTATTGGAAAAGCCTAGTGGGGGACAAATTATTTATAAAGGAAATAATATTTTAGATAATAAGCATGATATCAATTCCTATAGGACAAAGCTTGGTATGGTATTTCAGCAGTTTAATTTGTTTAATAATCATAATGTATTAAGCAACTGTTCAGTTGGACAGGTAAAGGTATTAAAACGTTCTAAGGAAGAAGCCGAAAAAGTTGCGATGAAATATTTAAAGGTGGTAGGCATGGATGGCTACGTCAATGCTAAGCCAAAGCAATTGTCTGGTGGACAAAAGCAGAGAGTAGCTATTGCACGAGCTTTGTCTATGGATCCTGATGTAATGCTGTTTGATGAGCCTACATCTGCACTTGATCCAGAAATGGTCGGTGAGGTATTAAAAGTTATGAAAGAGCTTGCGAATACTGGCCTGACCATGTTGATTGTTACGCATGAAATGGAATTTGCCAAGGAAGTCTCTGATCGTATAGTCTTCATGGACAAAGGAGTCATTGCAGAGGAAGGACCTCCAGACCAAATATTTAACCATCCTTTACAGGATCGAACGAGGGAATTTTTAAAAAGAACAAGGAAGTAGACTCTAGGATGTTAGTAGCATTTCATTCTTTTACCTAGAATAAAATTCAATAAAATAGTATATTGGTAATATATACATTGGTTAAATTATCAAATCTATGTAAGGCTTCCCTTTCAAAAGAAAAGGAAGCCTTTTATATAAGGTATGAAATAAACTAGAGGTGTTCCTATGAGTGAAGTATTAAAACGTAATAATGTAAAAGTAATTGGAAATAAGGAAAAAGTAATCATGTTTGCGCATGGCTTTGGATGTGACCAAACGATGTGGAGGCATATTATTCCTTCATTTTTGAATGACTATAAAATTGTATTATTTGATTATGTTGGTTCCGGTGAATCGGATTTAAGTGTTTATAATGCAGAGAAATACGCCTCGCTTAAAGGCTATGTCCGAGACGTCTTAGACATAGTAGAGGCATTGGAATTGAGAGACGTTATATTTGTAGGTCATTCGGTAAGCTCCATGATTGGTATGTTAGCAGCGATTCAAAAGCCGGATGTTTTTCAGAAGTTGGTTATGATTGGACCATCTCCGAGATATCTTAATGATCACGAGTATTACGGTGGATTCGATGAAAGAGATATCCACGAGATGCTAGATATGATGGAGATGAATTTTATAGGGTGGGCAAGCTATATGGCTCCAATAGTGGCTGCCACTGAAAAACACCCCGCGGTAGCAAAGGAAGTAGAAAAAAGTTTTAGTTCAACAAATCCGAAGATAACAAAACAATTTGCAGAGGTGACCTTCTTTTCTGACCATCGTAAAGATTTAGAGAAATCATCTATTCCGGTGCTAATCATTCAATGCTCAGAAGACAGTATTGTTCCTATTCAGGTAGGAGAATATTTACACCGTCATATAGAGAATAGTGAATTTAAGATAATGGATGTAAAGGGTCATTATCCTCACCTAAGTCACCCGTGTGAAACAGCAGAGCTCATTAAAGAGTATCTATACCAGGTGTAGGGAAGGGAATGACATTTTATGGAGGAACGTTTGGATTTGGCACCTTGTGGCTATGTCACTATTAGTCAAGAAGGTATGCTAATTGATATGAATAAAACCTTTCTTCAAATGATAGGGTTTTCCTTTGACGATCTTTCTCAAAAACATATAGAAACAATCATGTCTAAAACGAATCAGTTTATATTCCATACTTATTTTTATCCTTATATACGATTATATGGACATATGGAAGAATTATTTCTTAGTCTACAGCATAAGGATGGGCAGAGCATTCCTGTGTTGTTAAACGGGAAAAAAGCTACTCGAGAGGGTGCAGATGTAATTGACTGTGTATTAGTTTCTATGGGAAAACGAATAGGATATGAACAAGAAATAAGGCTAGCCAAAAAGCAATTAGAGGAAGCATTTCGAGAAAAAGAACTTGCTCTTTCTAAATTAGAAGAGCTTCATGAAGAAATAGAGGAAAAGCAAGAAAAGCTACTTGAACTAAATAGAAAGCTAGAGAGATTAGCTATAACTGATAAATTGACTGGTTTAAAAAACCGTCGTTATTTTCATATCAAGCTAGAAGAGATGATCATACATTACGAGCAGAAAGGACAGGCTTTTTCCTTATGCTTAATAGATATCGATCATTTTAAGCAAGTGAACGATACTTGGGGTCACACAATGGGAGATCAAGTGCTAGAGCAACTAGCTAAAATAGCCGAAGTAACAGTACGTCCAGCGGATACATTACTTAGATACGGAGGGGAGGAGTTTATCGTTCTTCTCCCGTTTACTAATGCACAACAGGCTAAAAACCAGGGAGAACGTTTAAGGCAGGAAATAGAAGCAGCAAATTGGGTGATAGGTGAAGTGACGATAAGCATGGGGATAGCAACATATACATCCGAAGACACGCATGCAAGCGTGGTAGAGAAGGCTGATCAAGCGTTATATTATTCCAAGCGAAATGGTAGAAACAGAATTACGCATATAGACGACTTATAGGGGGCGCACAGATGGTTGCTTTTAACGTCATAAAAAAAGACCAGGAATACTGGCTTGCCGATCAAATAAAAATGAGTCAATCTAAAGAAGAATATTGGGCAGAACTAAAAAATATTTTAGCAGATTGGGAAAGCAATCAGGTAAATTATCTGTCGCTTCTGATGGATGCGGAGTATGAGGAACAATTATTAAATGAAGGTTTTCATAAGGTTTCTTCCGTGGTGGAATATACAAGAACACTAGAAGAACACTTTATTTTAGATAGTTCTATTTTTGTGCAATCTCTTTCGGATAGCTTGATGAGGGATGAGGAATTTGCCAAACTATATGATGCATGTCGAAGCGGATCTGCGAACAAAAATAATTTATTCTCTATTGATCAAATTATGGATGCCTTCTTAAATGAGTTAGGTTCTAACTGGCGTAACCATTGTCATATCTTCTATAAAGCAAAAGAACCTTTGGGTATCAGTATTCCTCATATAGAAGACGGAACTACTGAGGAAGGTAGATTGTTTTACTTTGGAGTAACTCCAGAGCATAGAGGTAAAGGTTTAGGGAAGGTACTTCACTTATATTCATTAGAGCTTTTAAAGAATATGCATGCGACATATTATGTAGGTAGTACAGATGAGAACAATGAATACATGATTCGGATTTTTAAAGCCAATGGATGCTTATTAAGGGATAAAAAAGGAATCTATCGTATCGATAATCGATAAATAAATGCAAAGGAGCAAGCGATATAACATCACTTGCTCCTTTTAATAATTTATTTAGATGGAAATTGCTCCAACAGTAGAAGCCACTTTAGAAATGATTAACTCGCTACCTAATAGTGGAGATTCTTTCGATGCTTCTGCAGAACCTGGTTCTGGACGTTTATGTGCTGCCTTGAAGAGGTCGCTATTTTTCCATGCTTGGAAGCTTTCTTCGTTTTCCCAATACATATTGACATTCATTTCATCATATTCAGTGGTACCCTGTGTAATAGTAACCTCTACTTTTACGAAGCCTTCCATTTCTTGAAGTGGGCTTGGCTTTGTAAAGTTTGGAGCCATTCTTTCTGCAAATCCTGGTTTTGTTTTAATACGATTCGTAACGATAATCATTAGACATTCTCCTCTTTATAACTTATTTAAATCAATGTAAGTATAACATTTCAATCTCAAATTTAAACGTTTCATGTACTAAGAAGAATCTTAAAATACAAGGGGAAAAACTCAAAATAAACAGATTAGGTTACGATTAAATCTCCTATTTTTTTGTATAAACAAATTGAATTTTATGCCCAAGTACTTCATTATTATAGATACAAGTCTTTACATGCTCAGTCGACTATGTAAAGAAATACATTTACACGAAGGAAGTAGTTTATGTCGGAAGCAAATATAACTCGTTTAGAGGTCGATGGCAAGGAAATTATTTTGATTGGTACTGCTCACGTTTCAAGGTTAAGTGCTGAGCAGGTGAAAGAAGTGATTGAAAAAGAAAAACCGGATTCCGTGTGTATAGAGTTGGACGAACAGAGATATCAATCTATTACAGATAATAACAAATGGAAAGAGACAGATATTTTTAAAATCATAAAAGAGAAGAAAGCAACATTGCTATTGATGAACTTAGCTATTTCTTCCTTTCAAAACCGTATGGCGAAGCAGTTTGATATTAAACCCGGCCAGGAAATGATTCAAGGGATAGAGAGTGCAAAAGAAAATGGAGCAGAACTTGTACTAGCTGATCGTAATATCCAAATAACATTTTCACGTATCTGGCATAATCTTGGTTGGCTTGGTAAGTCTCAGCTCCTAACGTCAGTATTTTATAGCATTTTTAGTAAAGATACCATTTCAGAAGAAGAGCTAGAGAATATGAAGTCACAAGACACTCTCAACGCAGTGCTTGCAGAATTCACAGAGTCATTTCCAAGGTTGAAAACACCATTAATCGATGAAAGAGACCAGTTCTTAGCTCAAAAGATTAAGGAAGCTCCAGGGAAAAAAGTTGTAGCAGTTTTAGGGGCAGCTCATGTTCCGGGGATTACAAAAGAAATATACAAGCATCAAGATTTAGAAAGACTATCTGCTGTCCCTCCGAAATCTATTTTACCTAAAATCATTGGATGGTCCTTGCCTATCCTTTTAATAGCTTTGGTTGCTTATACTTTTATAGCTAATCCTACGGCAGGATGGGACCAAGCATGGAGCTGGATTATTTGGACGGGATCCATGGCAGCAATAGGAGCAATTGTAGCATTAGGTCATCCTTTAGCTGTAGTTACAGCATTTATCGTGGCACCAATAACCGCACTCCATCCTATATTAGCCTCTGGTTGGTTTTCAGGATTAGTGCAGGCTTATATGAAACGACCAACGATAGGGGATTTTGAAAGGCTGTCCGAAGATGTATTTACGATAAAAGGATTCTGGAAAAATAAGGTGACAAGAGTCTTGCTAGTTTTAGTGTTAACTAACCTGTTTGGTTCTCTCGGCACAATTATCGGAGGTGCTGATGTCATCAGAGTATTCTTTAAAAACCTATAAAGACCTTAAAGGAGGAGCCTGAGATGCGCTTCTCTTTTTTTGTGTTTCCTTATCGGACAGCCATTGAATGTGTTTATGAATTTTGAAATTACTTTTTGTTGCTACTCCCATCTTCCTATATTTATTTAATAATCATCAATCAAAGACTTCTGATTATGCATGTAACAAAATATTTAATATAATCATTATAATAGGAAAAAATACATAATTATGAATAGTATTATAGGTAGGAGGGATTATATTGGAATGTAGCGGTTGTGCAGTAAGAGATTTGATAGTTGAGTTCAAAATGGACGGTGACCTGAATAATCAGGTGTTCCCGGATATAATAGAGTTTATTCAAAGTAGGACATTAAAGTTAGAAGAGAATAATCGTCATTTTACTCTTCGCGAGAATGATGCGAAGGACTTTGTTGACTATAGTATAGATCATTTAGATATTACGAAGATATCCTATAAGATTCCTAATAAGGATTGGCAACCTTTCTATAAGATAGAGGAATTGTTTAAGGTAGAGTGGGTGGACAGTGTAATTAGGAACGAACAAGTAATTATCTACTATCAGCCAATTGTAGATAAAAATAACAAGACATATGCCTATGAACTTCTTTCTAGATTTTTAGATGAGGATGGGGAAATCTTATATCCTGGCCAGATTTTTAGCGCTGCTAAAGAGAGAGGAAGACTTTATGCGTTAGACCGGATTTGTAGAATGACTGCTGTAAAATATGCTGCAAAGCTAGACAATAAAAAAGCATTCATAAATTTTATACCAACCTCTATCTATTCGCCGGAGCATTGTCTTAAATCCACCAACGAGGTAGCCAATCGTCTAGGTGTTAATCCTAGAAACTTGGTTTTTGAAGTTGTAGAAACTGAAAAAATAGAAGATGTTAACCACTTAAAAAAGATTCTGGCCTTTTATAAAGCAAGGGGCTACCAATATGCCTTAGACGATGTAGGAGTAGGACATAGCACTCTGCAAATGCTAGAGGATATTAAGCCCCATTATATGAAGCTGGACATGAAATATGTTCAAGGGGTGACCTCTGATAAAGAGAAACAAAGAGTTGCATTGCAATTTTTAGAAAAAGCATTAGAAATCCATTCCATCCCATTAGCAGAAGGGGTAGAGCAAAAAGAGGATTTTGAATGGCTGAAAGACGCAGGCTATCAATTATTTCAAGGATACTACTTTGGAAAACCTCTCCCGCATCCCTTGGAATATAAGTGATCAAGAACAAAAAAACCGAGCAAAATATATGCTCGGTTTTTTTATTATGCTTTCTTTTTAGCGTTTGTATCAGTGTCTTCTAACTTGAATTCTTCAGCTACATCGTCAACGATGTCTTTTGTAGACTTTTTAAATTCTTTTAATGTTTGTCCAACTGCTCTACCTAGTTGAGGTAATTTAGAAGGTCCGAAGACGATTAAAGCAATGATTAGAATAATGATTAAACCTGGTACGCCGATGTTTGGCATGGTGTTTCCTCCTAATGAATATAATTGTCTATCTATTCAAATGGCTTAAGTATTAGTCAAGTGTATCGTTATTATATCATGCTTATTCACTTTGGCTGTCCTCGAGTTCTTTTTCTAAAAGAGCCTCTTTGGCTAACCGACGCTTATAAGACCAAGATGATACTAAAATGCTTATTTCAAATAATAACAATAAAGGTATGATAATGATGAAATCTGAGATAAAGTCTGGAGGTGTAATGGAAACCCCTACAACTACTAATACGAAGTATGAAACTTTTCTCATCTTACGCAGTCGATCTGGCGTGATAATTCCTAGCTTCGTAAGGAATAAAATAATTACAGGCAGTTCAAACACTATTCCAACAGGAATAATTAAATTAAACATAAATGTAAAGTATTGCTGCATTCCATAGGTTTCTGTGGCACCTATAGATTCATTGATATTAGACATGAAATCTAACATCAAAGGAAATAAAATAAAGTAGCTAAAGCTAATACCAGCTAAAAATAAGAAAAAAGAAACTGGTATAAAGTAAATAGTCCCTCTAGCTTCCTTGTCCAATAGCCCCGGTCTTACGAATAACCATAATTGATGCATAGCAATTGGTAAGGTTACAAGAATAGCCAAGACTAAAGCACATTTTACATAGATCAATAAACCATCCGTGTAACCGAATATGTTCCATTCTACATGTGCTGCTGTGGGCTGTTGCTTAAGAAAGTTTAATGTTTTAGGAGCAAACCAAAATCCTGCTGCAAGAGATAGGATAAAGGTAGCTGCTATAATTATTAGGCGTTTTCTAAGCTCAGCTAAATGTTCAACTAGTGTAAGCTCCGGCTCTTGTGTAATTGCCATTTTTGTTCACCCCATCTTCTTTAAAACAAAAGGGAAGCAGTTTATATTAGTGCTAAAGTTAGCATATTGTTACATGAATGTCCTGTACCAACTACCCATTATACTCTTTCCAGTCAATTTGTAAACTAGAAAACTTTATAATTGTCATATCAGGATAAAACTGATAACTCCTTATATTCTAAGGGTTTAACGAATAAAATGAAATGTTTAAAGCTACCCTTTTGTGTACTTTCTATGAAGAAATATTGTCTAACGCATTGCTTTATTAACGGTTGGTTTAAATTTGTATTTTTTCCGTTAGATTTATAAGGGAAATATTTGTAAATAATACTCTTGTTTTCCTGGAAATGAGGTATATAATTCTATCTATCTCATATGAAATGGACGGAATGAATCTTGAGAACGTATAACGAGAAAGTCAGTATATATCATGGCATGGCTTCTACTATTGCTTTAAATTTTTCTAATAATTTTTTCCCGATCTTTGCGATCACTATATTAGGCGCAACTAACTACCAGGTTGGATTAATCAGTTCACTTCCTCCTCTAATCGCATTGCTAATGACAGTGCCTGCAGCTATCCTTTTGAACAAAGCCTATACTCAAAAGAAGCTAGTCGCAGGGTCAATTTTACTTGCAAGATTATGTTTCTTATTTATTGTATTAGTGATTTATTTACCTTCGCCATCTATGCAGGCCTGGTCTTTTTTAATTATTATTGCCCTTATCAGTGTACCCAATACCGTTGCCAATATAGGTTGGCAAACGTTTATCAGTGGGATGATTGCAGAAGAGCGGAGAGGTCAATTTTTTAGTGATCGAAATCGATTGTTGACTTTAGTTGGTCTTGTAGCCACGTTAATGATCGGTATCGTAATGAGAGAGGCTTCTGCAAGTGTAAGTGCATATCAAATTTTGTTTTTGGTAGCCTTATTATTTGGAATATTAGAAGTGTACTTTGTTATGAAGCATGAAGAAGCACCTGTTCAAATAGATGAAAGCGTTGAAAAAAAGAAATCAATGGATTGGTCTATATTTAAAGATTCCAAATATGTTTCGTTCTTAGCAGCCGCTCTCTTTTTTAACTTTGCATGGCAGATGGCGTGGGGTCTATTCAATATTTATAATGTTAGAATAGCAGGAGCTACGATTTTTTGGATAAGTATGTTCTCGGTGGGCAGTATGCTCATGCAATTTTTTACCTTTCCTTTATGGAGGCGCTGGGCAGAGAAATATAGCAATCTTCGAATGTTTATTTGGGCTGCAGTAGGAATGGCTACAACACCATTCCTTGTTGTGCTGTCTACTAACTTATACTACTTAACTATGATTCAAACGACGTCTGGTTTCTTTCTATCTGGGACTGTACTCATATTGTTTAATTTGCTTTTAGAAAAATCACCAGAACAGTCAAGAACTTATTGTATTACGACATATAACGTTTTATTGGCATTAGTAGCGTTTGTTGCTCCTCAAATGGGTATTATTTTATTAGAGCTTGTTGGCATGGAGTCAGCTATGACAATCAATTCGTTTTTACGATTGCTAGGAGCTGGTGGATTTTTATATGTGTATATTAGACAGAAGAATAGATAAAGATGATAGGAGGAGGTCTGAGGCATGAAATTTTTACTCTCTTTTCTATTACTATTTATCGTCGTTTTATCTTTTTTTAATGCACAAATAACAAATTCCTTTGAAGAAGATTTTTCTGGTAAACAGGTAACCAATTTTCATCAATTATACAAAGAGACTCAGATAGAGATAGGAATGGTAGGAGATGTTTTATTGCATAGTCCTCTCTATAATTACTCAAGCTTCCTACCATCTTTTCAAGAAGTGGAAAAAGAGTTGAAAAGCTTAGATTTTTTATTAGCAAATCAGGAATCTCCACCTGCAGGAACAACATTCGGCTTGTCTGGATACCCTAACTTTTCTAGTCCGTCTCATATTATTCGAGATCTTAAGGCGGTTGGTGTAGATCTCATCTCAAGCGCCAATAATCATACGCTAGACAAAAAGGAAGCAGGCTTATTAGCAGCTATTGAAACAATGGAAGCTAACGATATTCCTTACGTGGGAGCCCATAAATCAGTGGAGGACCAACAAACGGATAGGATATTCGAAGTGAAGGGTGTCAGATTAGGCTTTTTAAATTACACTTATGGGTTGAATGGACACCAGATACCTGAGGGAAAAGAATATTTAGTAAATCTAATAAATAAAGAACAAATAAAAAAAGATATTATAGCCTTAAAGTCCAAGGTAGATGTGGTAGTTCTAAGTATACATTGGGGAGAAGAGTACGCCCTAGAGCCAAGTGAACATCAAAAAGAGCTTGCCAAGTGGATGGCCGAGGCAGGCGCCGATGTAATTTTTGGTCACCATCCTCATGTCATTCAGCCCTATGAAAGAATAGCGACTAGCATGGGTGAAACCCATGTCTTCTACTCGCTAGGTAACTTCTTCTCTGCTCAACAGTTTGATAGCACCAACATTGGTGGAATTGCGAAGCTACAAATCACCAAAAGAGTAGTTCAAGAGAAAGTGATAATCCGTATTGAAAATCCTTCGTTTACAGGGACAATTGTGTCAAAAGGTAATCCATTTAAGGTATCATTACTGGAGGAAGCTAACAGTCAAAAAAATGACTGGGTCCAGCAGCATATTTTTGCTCAATAAAAAGAATCAAGGAGGTTGCGATGAAAGAGTCAGACTACGAACGATTATTAAGAATACAAACAGCTGGAATGAGGGAGTGGCAATATCAGTCCTCTCATTATAATCGTTACGAGGCAACCCCATATAGCGCATTACAGGTATTGTTTGAGGCCTATGATTGGAAGGCTTGTAACAGAATGTTAGACTTCGGATGCGGAAAAGGTAGAGTGCCGTTCTATGTGCATTATTTCCATAGCATCTCTGTAACAGGAATAGAGATGAGTGGTCAGCTTTATCAGCAGGCAATGGAAAACCTCATGAAGTATATGGAAAGAGCTAAGCCTACACGAGCATCCATTAGCTTTGAGTGCTGCTTGGCAGAGGAATACAAAATAGACGCTCAGGAAGATTGCTTCTATTTCTTTAATCCTTTCTCTACTCCTATATTTCAAAAGGTTGTTCATAATATTCTAGAGTCAGTAGATGAATCGGAGAGGACAGTAGATATCATTCTCTACTACCCAACCCCCGAATATCTTCAATTTTTGGAGCAGGAGACTGCTTTCAATCTATGGAAGGAAATACGTATACCCGAGCTCTATGAACAAAATCACAATGAGCGTTTTATGATTTATCGTTATGAAATATAAAAATAAGATATGGCCTGAAAAGTCTTATAGACAATGCATCGCTTTTTCAGCCTCGTACCAAGGAACTTTGTATCCAGTACCCTTTGCACAAAAGATAGAGGTAGAGGTGTATTCTGGATCTGCCTCTTTGTTGTACCCGATACTTTCTATTATCTCCTCTTGGTTATGGCAGCGATCATAGCCACTGTATAGCAGGCTGAGTGTCCCTTTGCCATGAGTGTAGGAAGCGAAGGTAGTGCTATAGCTCATAAAAGTAGCTACAGGTACTTTCCCCTTGACGATAACCTTATCGCCTACATTTTCTGGTGGATCAAATGTTCCGTGTGCCTGTTGGATATCTGAAAGAACTCTTCCGATTAAATCCATATTTACTTTAATTTTAAAATCATAAAAAGGCTCAAGTATTACATTTTGTGCCTTTTCTAAGCCTTGACGTAGTGCCCGGTAAGTCGCTTCTCTAAAGTCTCCACCTGAGGTATGTTCATTGTGTCCCCGCCCAGTTAGTAAAGTGATTTTAACGTCAGTAAGTGCAGAACCTGTCAGTAAACCATGGTGAGACTTCTCTAAAAGGTGATGCTGCACAAGGTTTTGGTTTCCTATAGACAGATCATTTGCATGGCAAATGTTATGAAAGGTCACTCCAGAACCTCTCTCTGCAGGCTCGATTAATAGGTGTACCTCAGCATAATGTTTTAATGGCTCAAAATGACCATAGCCCTTAACAGCGGTCTCAATCGTTTCCTTGTAAAGAATCTTAGGTTCTCCAAACATCACATCGAAATGAAAGCGCTCCTTAACAATTTGTACAAGCACCTCAAGTTGAATTACACCCATCACATGTACTTGGACCTCTTGAAAATACTCATCCCAATAAACCTGTAGGGATGGGTCCTCAGCGTCTAGTAGTCTAAAAGATTTCAGTACCTCTTTTACATGGGTGGAATCGTCGAAGATTACCTTAGACTTTAAAGTAGGTATTAAATCGAAATGTGTTTTACTTTGAGTAGCACCGATGGTATCTCCAATAGAAGCAGCGGTTAGCCCTGTCACAGCAACTAGTTCACCTGCATTCGCTTCATCGAGTGTCTTAAACTTGCTGCCATTATATTGACGAAGCTGTGTTATTTTCTCCTGTCCATCTCCAGTATTTATTTCGTCCCTTATTTTAAGTTTTCCGCCTAAAACCTTTAAAAAGGTAACTCGATTGCCACTCTCATCATGGCGTATCTTGTATACTTGAGCAGTAAAAGCTTGGTCAGTGTTATAGTCTGTTTCCGTAAGCAAGTCCAGTGATTCTAAAAAGTCCAACACTCCAATATCCTTTAAGGCTGAGCCAGATGCACAAGGAAATACGGTACATTCCTTAATCATTTGCTTGAATTTGCCTGTCCATAGCTGTTCATCAAACCCGGTTTCCATATAAGTATCTAAAAGGACCTCATCTCGTTCAGCGATAAACTCGATTAGTTCCTCCGTATATGCATTAGTTAGGTGACAGGCATCCTTCGATAAATTAGCTTGAATATCCTGTAAAACTGCCGCAGGATCGGTATCCTCGTAATCAGTTTTATTGATAAAGAAGAACGTGGGAATCTGATGCTTTCGAAGTAGCTGCCAAACTGTTTCCGTATGTCCTTCTACTCCATCTACGGCACTTATGATGATGATGGCGTAGTCCATTACTTGAATGGCCCGCTCCATTTCAGGAGAAAAGTCGACATGGCCTGGAGTATCGATAACATAATAAGTAGAGTTATTATAAGAAAATACTCCTTGGTCAGCGAAAATAGTAATACCTCTATTTTTTTCTATTAAATGACTATCGAGGAAGGAATCCTTATGGTCGACTCTTCCTCGCTGTCTAATTGTCTTTGTATGAAAGAGCAGTTGCTCTGAAAATGTGGTCTTTCCTGCATCGACGTGTGCAAGAATTCCAATAGTTTTATGCATAACATCACCCTCTGTTTATTCCTTTCTTGTATTATAGCAAAAGCAGTGATAAACAAAAGGTGAGAGGGAGTTATCGAGAAATAGCTTTCGGTCAATCTTTTTTCAGTGATACCCAAGCTTTCCAAAGCCATCCATCATGAGGCTTCAATAGAAAAACGAGCATAAAAAGAATGCCTATCATTGCTGCCATCATACCTGCAATAGAAGTGTTCCAAAGCTTTGCTAAGTAATAGCCAGATATAGCTGCTGTTATACCAAATGTCATGCTCCAAATAATCATACCGGGAACACTTTTGCTCATTAGATAGGCAGTAGCCGCAGGGCCGATTAGCATGGCAACGACCAATACTGCACCTACACTATCAAATGCAGCTACGGTCGTAAGGGAGACTAGTGTCATAAAGGAATAATGCATTCCCATGATAGGTAATCCAATAGAAATAGCGAACAATGGATCAAAGGTAGAGAGTTTAATTTCTTTATAAAACAATACTAAAAAAGCTATGTTTAGTAATAGAACAAACAGTAGCATCCAAACTGCTTTAGGCATTTCAAATCCTAATATACTCCATGTATCCCACGGTACGAACGCTATTTCCCCCATCAGCACATGCTCTACGTCTAAATGAACATTGCTTGCAAATAAGGTGATTAATAATACACCTAAGGCAAAAAGAGAGGTAAATACTACCCCTATAGCCGCATCCTCTTGCAAACCGCCTGATTGAAGCACCTGTACTAGAAAGGTGGTAAGCAATCCTGCAATAGCCGCTCCTATAAGCATCCAAACTCCATTTAATGATTGAGTGACCATAAAGGCGACCACAATTCCAAACAGAACTGTATGACTAATGGCGTCCGCAATCATTGCTGTTTTCCGTAGGATTAGAAAGACTCCGGTAAGACCACAGGTTATGCCAACAAGTGACCCAGTTAAAAGAACCCAAAACTCATTCATGGTTAGTCACCTCTCTTGCCACACGCTGTTGTTTAAATATACGTTTTTTCCGAAGCTTAGAAAGTAGCCCTCTTGTTGGTGCGAAAAAATAAGATATTAAAAACAATGAAGCAGCTGCCAAAACAATTATTGGGCCAGTGGATAAACCAGTGCGCAGAGAGCTAATCATGGTGCCAAGTGCTCCAGATAAAGCCCCAAAAAAGGCACTCGTGACCAAAATTACACCAAGGTGGCTAGACCAAAATCTAGCTGCAGCAGCAGGAATGATTAACATGGCGGCCATTAAAATAACTCCTACTGCCTGAATACCTGTGACTATAGTTAATACGGTCAAGGCAGTTAACAAGATACGTAGACGTTCTATTGGTAATCCAATACCCTTTGCAAAGACAGGATCAAAAATCATTAATTTCCATTCCTTAAAGAATAATAAACACATAGCAATGATTAATAGGGCGCTACCGGATAACCAGATTAAATCACTTTTAGCCATTGTAGCTGCCTTTCCAAATATAAAGTCATTTAAACCACTTTGGTTCCCGGTCCCGCTTTGGTTAACTATTGTTATTAATACAATTCCGATTCCAAAAAAGACGGATAATATTAAACCAATGGCTGCATCGGCCTTTAGCTTGGAATGATTCACAATCCATTGAATCATATATACAGAAAGGGTAGCGGTTATAGCGGCTCCTATCATGAGGATGGGTAAATCTTTTTTCTCAAATATTAAATAGGCTAGCGCAATGCCAGGAAGTGCAGCATGTGCTGCTGCATCTCCTACTAAGCTTTGCTTTTGAAGAAAGGCAAACGTTCCATTTAAACCAGCAGCTATCCCTAATAGAATAGCCCCAGCGAGAACCCAAAGTAAATTACCCGACAACATTACTGGTCACCTCTTTCATATGGCATTTTTTCCTGAAGTTGCTTGATCCATGAAAAAAAGCTTTCCACCGTATGCTTCTTGTAAATTAGCTGGAGTAAATGTAATGTCAGTAGGCCCGGCAGCAATAATTGTTTGGTTTAATAACACAATCCAATCAAAGTAATCAGCAGCTGTTTGCAAGTCATGGTGAACCACGAACACGGATTTACCTTGAGATTTTAACTCCTTCAAAATGGAAATAATCGTTCTCTCCGTGGCCGCGTCCACTCCCACAAATGGTTCATCCATGAAGTAAACCTCGGCTTCCTGTGCGAGAGCTCTAGCTAAAAAGACGCGTTGCTGTTGCCCTCCGGAAAGCTGGCCGATTGATTGTTCCGCATAGGCTTCCATTCCTACATTTTTTAAGCAATTCAGAGCAATTTGCTTATCTCTTAAAGAAGGTCTTCGAATTATTCCAATATGTCCATACCGCCCCATCAACACTACATCCAGTGCATTTGTTGGAAAGTCCCAATCTACAGCATTACGCTGAGGAACATATCCGACTACATGATCCTTGGGGTTCAGTGGTCGCTCTAAAATGGATATAGAGCCGGTTTTATTAGGTAGTTGATTTAGTACAGCTTTAATCAATGTCGATTTGCCAGCTCCGTTTGGTCCGATGATACCAGTTATTTGGCCATTGGGGATATTTAGGTTGATATTGCTTAATACAACCTTCTCCTCGTAAGCAACAGATAAATCCCTTACCTGTAATGCGTTCATTTCTTTGCCTCCTATTTAAGTGAATCTACAATTGTATTGACATTATGCGTATACATTCCTATATAAGTGCCATCCTCTGTGCCTTCTGCACCCATCGCATCCGAATATAGCTCCCCACCAATTTTTATCGTATGCCCTTTTTCCTTTGCACCCTCAATCACGGCATTCATCGCTTTATCTGAGACACTGGATTCTATAAATACTGCTTTGATATTTTGCTCTACTAAAAAATTTACAATGTTCTGTATATCCTTTAATCCGTATTCTGCTTCCGTACTGAGACCTTGTAATCCCCGTACTTCCAGTCCATTGCTTTTACCAAAATATTTAAAGGCATCATGAGCGGTAACAAGCACTCGTTGCTCTTCAGGTATTTCACTAATCCGTTTCTTCGTCCATTCATCTAATTGATCTAGTTCATCAAAGAACTTTGTTTCATTTTCTAAGAATTGATCTTTGTTAGAGGAAAATTCCTCGACGAGTGCTTTTGTTATTTCATGGGTAGCTATTTTCCAAACCTCAATATCGAACCAAATATGTGGATCAAATAATTCTGGATGAGCTTCGTCATTTAATATTCTATCCTTTGGAACAGCTTCTCCAATTGCCACTACTGATTTCTCCTTTTGCATTTTCTCAAAAATATCACTCATCTTCCCCTCAAGTTCTAGGCCATTATAAAAGATGATATCTGCATCTTCTAATACTTGTAGGTCCCCTTGTGTTGCCTTGTAAAGATGTGGATCTACACCTGGCCCCATTAAGGATTTAACCACCACATAATCGCCGGCAATCTTTTTAACCGCATCTCCAATTTGACCCGTAGTTGTGACTACTAGGGGCTTATCGTCATTAGCCTTCCCGGAATTATTGTCACTACAGCCAACCAATAAAAAACTCGCAATCAAAAAAACAAAGAACTTTTTCACTTAGCACACTCCTTTTCCTTTGTTATAAATTATTTCCTTAAGGAAACTTTTAGAATAAAAAAATATAATTTTCTTTCGTGATAATAAATTTCCTTAAGGAAAGATTTGTTCAATAGGTTAACATTTCGATTTTGAATTGTCAAACTAATTTATGTAAAATTGAAAAAAATGTGACTACATAATTTATGGGCACTATTCTCAAATTAAATAATATCGGTTACTGATTTTTTACAGTTCTTAAGAAAACGATTTTTTCGTATGACTTTTAGACAAGTGCTATACTGTAGAAACAATGATAGTGGGGAGGTAATGATATGCAATATTCAAAATCTAAAATGGAAGAGCTTGTGAAGTTTAGTCCAGACTTAGCAAAAAGATTGAAGGAAGTAATGAAGGAGCATGACTTAGAAAAAAGTTTTGCTTTGAAAGCTTTGTACCATTCAGAAGTAAAAGACGGCGGGAAATATCAAAGGGATTACCAGGATCTTTAAACTTGAGAAAAAGGAGGCTGGGTCAAACCTCTCCTCCAAATAAAAAGCCTCGAAAATTTTTACGAACTAGTAAAGTTTTTGGGCTCATATTCCATGATTTACAGTTGTTTTCCGTTACGGCAGAATCATTTCGGGGGAATGACTTCCATCTCCTCGTTGTTGTCTCCTCCTCTACAAACAACTAGAATAGAGAAATTCCTTAGAAGGAAGTATCTAGCAAAAAAATAGTAAAACGTGAAATCAAATAGACGATTTCACGTTTTTTATTTATTGATTAGTTATGTACCAAGCACTCTTTATGGAATCCTTTTAACACATGTAGCTGTCAAAAGGATGAATACTCCTAAGACTTACTCTTCTTTTTGTCCAGAAATCTCATTTTTCATTTGATGGTGTGCATCCATTAAATGACGATGCATAATTTTTTTTTCCTCTATGCTCGAGGTTGAATTAAGCTCAATGTCTTTTTTCAATTCCTCAAAGGTAGACTGTAGTGATATTGATGTATTTGTAACATGGTTTGTCATTAATACTTGTCTAAAGTATGCAATATAAATATCTTTTTTCATTTACAAATTCCTCTCTTTTGTACGTAAAAAAGCATCCTCTTTTTTATAAAAGAAGATGCTAGTTAGTATAATTTTTTGATCAGTACGATTAGAAACTTAATAAAATCCACTATGAAAACAGGACCGTAGTAGCCCCTGTAATTTTATTATGTTTTTCGTACGACAGTAAAATCAAGCAATTGCTTGTTCATAGCTGACTTAACACCCTCCTATCCGCGTAGGTTTTCGGTGTGTACTTGAAATAGGCAGGTCTCCTGGCTCATGTTCATAGCTCTTCTTTCCTTCCCGTTGTTACACAGTGGTTTATAAAGAATCGCTCCCATTTACAGTTGCGGGACAGCGTCGGTCTTTCACCGAACTTCCCTTTTAAGTTCTTTTGCTGACAAAAGAACACCTAAATCTACACATTATTTAATTGTTCTTTCAATATAACATAAAATCTATTCAATGTAGCAAATTTGGATAAGCGACAGGTTGCACCTCTTTTTATAATCATTGGAGAGGTGAGGTAAATGTTTTTGAATAGAACAAGGGATTCCTATCAGCTGTATATTTTTATTTGCTTTGTATCGCAATTATTTTTTACGTATATATTTACAGTCAGCTTGTTGTATCACGTGAGCGTAGTTAAGCTGGATCCGTTGCAACTTGTTTTGGTGGGAACGGTACTAGAGTTATCTGTATTTCTATTTGAAATTCCAACAGGAGTGGTATCCGACTTGAAGAGCCGAAAGCTGTCCATTATTATTGGGTATTTTTTAATAGGAATAGGTTTTTTATTAGAGGGATTGTTTCCCTACTTTTCGATAGTTTTATTGGCCCAAGTGGCGTGGGGGATAGGTTATACCTTTACAAGTGGATCTCAGCAAGCTTGGATTGCAGATGAAATAGGAGAAGAAAAAGCTTCTATGGCATATCTGAGGGGAGCCAAGGCTGGGAATTTGGGTCAACTAGTAGCCATACCGTTAAGTATTTTAACCGGTTATTACATGATTAATCTACCTATTATTATTGGAGGCCTTTGTATGATAGGCTTGGCTACTATTCTTATAGTCTTTATGAAAGAGGAGCATTTTAAACCAATTGAAAGAACGGATAGAATCACTACATTTGAGGCTATGAAACAGAATGTAAGTAAGATTATTCTTTTTTCCAAAACTAGCTTTATCCTACGTATGCTCTTTCTAATTGCACTAATTATAGGTTTTTATAGTGAAGGCTTTGATCGTCTATGGCTTGCTCACGTGCTTGATACAACGTTCATAAGCAGTTTGCGAAATGAACAGCTAGTGCTATTGACGGGCGGCTTTCAACTAGTAGTTGTTCTAGTGTCGTTTATAGTACTCCACTTTTTAAACAAAAGCACAATCTATCAGGAATTACATCGGATATACATTGCTCTTTTTATAGGGAGCATCAGCCTGGTGATTGCATTAATAGGCTTTGCGGTTTCCAGGTACTTCATCGGCTTGTTTATATGCTATGTTTTCATTCAAGTGAGTCGAAAAGTTATGTACCCATTGGAGGATATTTGGTTAAATAAACTCATTAAGGACTCCTCGACTCGTGCAACGTTCTTTTCTGTAAAGGGGCAAGTCGATGCAATAGGGCAAATAAGTGGAGGACCGTTTATTGGCTATATTGCCACAAGCTTTACTATTAGGACGGCTATTATAGTAAGTGCAATAATTTTAAGCCCAGTCCTGTTCTTATATCGTTTTCTTTTAAGAAAAGCTAAGGGCTAGTGCTTCAAATCCTGCCGAACCTTATAGTTTCTCTTTAATCGGCAGGTAAATTTCCATATAGATTTTGTCATACTCCCAATCATGGCAGTGTTCATCATAGTATTCAAAATCGTAACTACCTTCATCTACTTCATACTGAGAGTTCGGGAGCCAGTCCTCTAAAATATACTGCCAAGTTCCTTTTATAGAGGAAACAAAGTGCTCTTCTAGTACCAAAGGGGTTTTAAATACTGCATATGTTGCCGCTTTAACCTGTAACTTAATGATTCCCTCCGGTATGGTTGTTCCCTCGTCATAATTTACGGCAAAAAGATAGGTGAAATGATTTTCTAGCTCTGGTCCGCTAAGGTTAAAGCAATACTCTCCGTGTATTTTAGGCGACAGAAGATCATATAAAGTGGCTTCAATAGATTCTTCAGAAGGTATTCTTTGATCCCAAAAAGCAGGAGCATCTCTTGTATAAGTTATATTCTTTAACCGTGTTTCAAATGTCTTTCCTGCAACCATAAAAGGTGGGAGAGATATAATCTTAGGTTGAAGAACTATTCCGCCAGTTTTCTTTTGTAGAAGACTTTCTAAACACAACTTTTGTGGAAATGATATGGGACAATGCATCCTATACAAGCTTGGGGGACTACCAAAACAGCGCTTAAACGATTTTGTAAATCCAGCGTGTGTTTCAAAACCATATTCTACTGCTATATCAATAATTCTTTTTCCCTGAAGGAGATCTACCAAAGCAAATTGTAACTTCCTTTTTTGTACATAATCCATGGGGGTATAACCAGTTGCTTGATGAAAAATACGAGAAAAATGAAAGGGAGAGTAACCGA
Organism: Psychrobacillus sp. FSL W7-1493; assembly: GCF_038004905.1. Lineage (NCBI taxonomy): Bacteria > Bacillati > Bacillota > Bacilli > Caryophanales > Bacillaceae > Psychrobacillus > Psychrobacillus sp. FSL W7-1493. The sequence goes on from NZ_JBBOSB010000001.1 coordinate 121,932, forward strand.
TTAGCTGTGCTAGGTTATCAGTTTTCATATCTTCTTTAATGTGATTGTCGATATGATCGATTACCTTTTGTAACAATAATAGTTGAGTCATATAAATACTCCTTGTAGATTAAATTTTCAAAAAATATAATATACTTTAGTCTATAATAAAAGAAATAGAATGACTAGAGGAGGCTGGATAGTGGAGGAGCTTAGAAGCAAGGTTCAAAAGTTGATTGCACCTTCCAAGGGGACTTGGGGAATTGTATTAGAGGATTTGAATACAGGTGAAAAGTGGGAGCACAATGAACAAGAGCTGTTTTACGCAGCGAGTGTTATTAAAGTGCCGATCATGGCTGCTGTTTTTCAGGCGTTGGAACGTAAGCAGTTGTCACTGAGTGATTTAATTAGCCTAAAAAAGGAGGAGTATGTAGGAGGGTCCGGTGTTCTCCAGCATTTAACTCCAGGTACTTCTCTGCCACTATCGGATATCATTCTTCTGATGATCATTCAAAGCGATAATACGGCTACTAATCTATTAATAGATTTAGTTGGAGTAGAAAACATTCAACAGACCATGAAAGATGCTGGTATGGTATATAGTACATTTTATAACAAGCTTATGTTGAGTAAACCCAATCCACTTGGTTCTAATCGCATTGCTGCAAAAGATGTTGGCATCTTGCTGACTAAAATGGCTCAAGGAGAACTGGTTAGTACTGAAGCAAGTAAACTAATGATCGATATTATGAAAAAACAACAAGTTCGAGATTGTTTGCCGGAAAAGCTTCCTTCTCCGTATTCTAACTTTAACAATGGAATGCCTGCTTGGGAATTTGCAAACAAAACTGGTTGGATACCGGGTACTCGACATGATGTGGGTATATTTTTTGTTGGAAATAGAAAACTAGTTGTAACCGTGCTCTCGGAGCAAGAGGATGACGTCCTTTCCAAAAGGATACTCTCTCAAATAGGCAACGAAATATATCATTATTTATGTAAGGAAGTATAGAGAATATTATTCTTTTCCAAAAGAAAAACTTTGACAGGTTGTAGTCAAAGTTTTTTTATATATTCACTCGGATAAGTCGTTGGCTAAAGCTCTGCCTACTTCTCTTCCGGTAAATAGACATCCTCCTAAAAAGGTTCCCTCTAACGCACGGTATCCATGCATTCCACCACCACCAAAGCCTGTGACCTCTCCAGCAGCGTATAGGCCGGGAATAGATGTACCTGCTGAGTTCAGCACACGACCGCCTAAATCCGTTTGCAGCCCTCCCAATGTTTTACGAGTTAGGATATTCAAACGAACTGCAATCAACGGACCATTTTTTTCATCTAACATTTTATGTGGTGCTGCTACACGTATGAGCTTGTCTCCAATATAATGACGGGCTCCCCTTAGTGCAGTGATTTGTAGGTCCTTTGTAAACTTATTATCCATCTCACGGTCACGAGCTAAAATTTGTTTTTCTATATGTTCGTAGTTTAATAAGCTATTGCCGACCACTTTATTCATTCCATCTACAAGGTCTTTCAAATTAGTAGCAACAACAAAGTCCTCACCCTTATCCATAAAAGCCTTAACTGGAGCTGTTGGACCTGGTAAAACTCGTTTTAGCACTTGTTTAATGCTTTTTTCAGTAAGGTCAGGATTTTGTTCTGAGCCCGACAGTGCAAACTCCTTCTCGATTATTTTTTCGGTAAGTATAAACCAAGAGTAATCATATCCAGTATCCTGGATGGCCTTTAATGTACCTAATGTATCAAAGCCTGGAAAGTTAGGAGCAGGAAAGCGATTACCCTCTGCATCTAACCAAATAGAAGAGGGACCTGGTAGTATACGAATTCCATGGTTCTTCCAGATTGGGTTCCAATTTTTAATGCCTTCCGTGTAGTGCCACATTCTATCTTTATTGACTAAACGACCTCCTGCTTTTTCTGTAATTCCCATCATTCGACCGTCTACATACTCTGGCACCCCAGAAATCATATTGGTAGGAGGGGTCCCAAGACGTGCAGGCCAATTTTGCCGTACTAGATCAAGATTAGCTCCTATACCTCCACTTGTTACTATTACAGCTTTAGAGTTGTAGTCAAATTTGTCCATCACTTCTCTGGAGCTAGGTTGCCCTCGTTCTACGTTACTTGGTATTAAAATGGAGCCACTAACTCCGATGACCGTACCGTTATTAGTTATCAAATGCTCTACTTGATGACGTGGCTTATAAGTAACCAATCCCTCGGATATTGCTCCTTGCACCTGTTTTTTAAACGGAGCAACAATTGCTGGGCCTGTACCCCATACAATATGAAAGCGAGGAACTGAATTGCCGTGTCCTTCAGCTAGATAACCTCCACGTTCTGCCCATCCAACTACGGGGAAGAATCGAATTCCTTTTTTATGCAGCCAGTCTCTTTTTTCCTCATGGGCAAATCGTACATAAGCCTCTGCCCATTTTTTTGCCCAGTATTCTTCTTCGTTATCTCCATCAAACCCCGCTGTCCCTAACCAGTCCTGCCATGCGAGCTCATAGGAGTCCTTAATACCCATCCTTCTTTGTTCAGGAGAATCTACAAGAAATAACCCTCCAAACGACCACCAGGCTTGACCGCCTAGAGAACTTTCCGGTTCTTGATCCAATAACAAAACTCGCTTTCTAGCATCTACTAACTCAGCTGTTGCCACGAGCCCTGCTAAGCCGGCTCCTACAACGATTACATCAAATTCCATTCGCTTATCCCCTTTTTAAATATCTAATAGTTCTGAAAATTACTATCGATCCTATTATACTTCCTTTTTATGCTAATTAACTATTGGGTTATGATAACGGACTTTAAAAAGTACCACATGTTATAATAAAAATATTATTGGAGGTAATACGTTGAAAAATTTAAACGATCATCCGTCATTTATTTATACATTTGCTTATAACGATGCAGAACGCTCTCTTTGTCATCTAGAGATGCGCTCTTTTTTTGGGTACGATACAGACATGAAAATACTTAAAAGTGATACAAAGATAGATCCTAGTAGAAGTCCATTCATGAAGGGAAGAATGGATATCTTAGCGGAGGGGGACACTGTAGAAGAAATTATTGCTGCTGCCCATTTATTTGGTAAAGAAGGAGAAACCAACAAAGTGATCTTTCTTAAAATAAATGATAGGCAAGGTGAGGATAAGATTGAAAACAAGGAGCGTCTCCACATTGAACGAGCTATTGGATCAGAGATGAAGGGAGATTTTGACCTTCATAATCCAGAACAATTCTTTGCAATAGCTCCATACCAACAGCGATGGTATTTTGGTACTTATACAAAGAGTGAACCTATTTGGTTTAATCATATAAAAAAACCAAAAGAATATTCTACTGCCCTAAGTACGAGAGTAGCTAGAGCTGTAGCTAATATAGCCGTTCCTCATCCTTCAGGCGTACGAGCAATCGACCCGTGCTGTGGAATTGGAACTGTCCTAGTAGAAGCGAGATCTATGGATATCGATATTGTAGGAAGAGATATTAATCCCTTAGTTTGTATAGGATCCAGAGAAAATCTGGCTTATTTTGGGCTAACTGGACAGGTAGAGAAGGGTGCTATTCAAGACATAGAGGAAGCCTATGACGTAGCGATTATCGACTTACCTTATAATTTATATACTCATGCCTCATGGGAGGAACAACTGACCATATTAAAGCATGCGAAAAGGATTGCTAAGCGGGTAGTCATTGTCACAATCGAATCTATGGATGATCGGTTAGAATCGATTGGTCTTCATATAAAGGATCGCTGTATTACAACGAAACAACAGTTTGAGCGAGAGATTTTAGTTTGTGAATCAAAGTAGTGAAAGGGGGAGAAAAGGGTGCATGAGCTCTCTTTAGGTGGACTTTTAGATGTAGTTGGCCAGTTATTTTCGGACGAAATATCCATAGCCGTTTCAGACAAAGAAAAGTATATATACTATAGACCAAGCACACGCATTGATTTAAAGATAAAACCAGGGGACCCTATAAAGGAAGGAACTTTAGCGTATAAAGCGCTGCATAGTAACCAAAAGGTCTCTGAGTTTATCAATCGAGAAATGTTTGGGATTCCTTATCATGGGATGGCTGTACCCTTGCAGCACAACGGTGAGGTAGAAGGAACTGTTTTAGCCATCTATCCTGCTCTTACAGATGGAAAATCAGTTATTACAGTCAAAACACTAGACGGCTGGATGCCTGTTCCTTTTTCAGATGTTATCTATTTAGAAGCAAGAGATAGAAAAACGAGAATCGTGACTAAAAATTTTACTGGTACACATGCTGGTTCACTCCAGGATTTTGAATATAGACTACCAAGAGAATCCTTTATACGGTGTCACCGTTCTTTTATCGTCAATGTGCATCAGATTAAAGAAATATACCCGGATACACATTCTACCTTTGTATTAGCTATGCAAACCGGAGAAAAGGTATCTGTTAGCCAGTCGTATTCTAGCTATTTTAGGAAATTATTAGGTTTTTAAAAAAAAGGCATGGATAAGGGGTTAATCTCTTTTTATTCAAGCTTTTTTTATTTATTCCTTTTTTTGATATAGCAAAATATGAATTTTTTTAAAATCCATTCTGTTTTAGTCATTATTTTTTCTGCTTCATTCATTTTATAAGTGTCTTTGACTGTTTTTATCAAATTTGTGACGATACGAAGTAAAATAATTAGACAAGGCAACTAATGAGGGGGATGTCTGTATGTTAAAAGAACTTAATCGTATAAAAAATACTAAATTACATAGCTTAATAGTAAGCGCAGAAGAAGCGGCTTCCTGGATTCAAGACGGAATGACTTTAGGATTAAGCGGATTTACACGTGCGGGTGATGCGAAAGCGGTGCCATTAGCATTAGTAGATAGAGCTAAGAAAGATACTTTTAAAGTTAACGTATTTACAGGAGCTTCAGTAGGCTCTGACATAGATAAGCTTCTATCAGAAGCAGGAATCATTAATAAACGTTTACCATTCCAGGCGGATGCAACTATGAGAAAGCATATTAATGCAGGTGATCATCTATTTGTTGACCAACACTTATCTCATACATCCGAATTAATTCGTAACGGGGTTTTACCTACAATTGACTTCGCTATTGTGGAAGCGGTTTCAATCACAGAGGATGGAATGATTATACCAACTACTTCAGTTGGTAACTCTGCAACCTTTGTTACTCATGCAAATAACATTATTATTGAAATAAACTTAGCGCAACTTGAGGAGTTCGAAGGCTTACATGATGTTTATGAGCCAGTCGCACAAGGAGACAATAGACAACCAATCCCTGTAACCTCCGTAGGTGAACGAATTGGTACCATTGGTATCCCTTTTGATGCATCTAAGGTTAAAGGAATCGTTTTTACTAAGTATTTGGATTCTCCATCTACAATTGTTCCTCCGGATGAGGAAACAAAGGAAATGGCAGATCACTTAATCACTTTCCTTCGTGAGGAAGTAAAGGCTGGAAGATTAACAGAGAAGCTAGCGCCTATTCAAGCTGGTATAGGCTCTGTCGCTAATGCCGTATTACACGGAATGATTGATTCGGAATTTGAGAACCTTGAGGTTTACTCCGAAGTATTGCAAGACTCTGTTTTTGATTTGATCGATGCAGGAAAGGTCGACTTTGCTTCTGGATGTTCGGTTACACTATCAGAAGAAAAGATGAACCAGGTATTCGGTAGCTTCGATCAATATCGTGAAAAGCTTGTGTTAAGACCACAGGAGATTACAAATCATCCAGAAATAATCCGTCGTCTTGGACTAATCTCTATTAATACAGCGTTAGAGTTTGATATATACGGAAATGTAAACTCTACACACGTATGTGGTACAAAGATGATGAATGGTATCGGAGGTTCCGGAGACTTTGCACGCAATGCCAAACTGGCTATATTTGTAACCAAATCTATTGCTAAGGGTGGAAATATCTCTAGTATCGTTCCATTTGTATCTCATGTCGATCATACCGAGCATGACGTAGATGTAGTAGTGACAGAGCAAGGCTATGCTGATTTACGCGGTTTAGCTCCTCGAGAGCGTGCATCTTTAATTATTAATAATTGTGTGCATCCAATGTATAGAGACCAGTTAAGCAGTTATTTCGTGGAGGCCCTAACTAGAGGCGGACAAACTCCTCATGTATTAGAGAAAGCATTCTCTTTCCACACGAAATTTGCTGAAACTGGAACTATGTTAGATAAAGAAGAATCATTAGCTTAAAACCAATAAAACCCCGTATCCTTCTACAAGGTACGGGGTTTTAATATGCAAAATAAAAAGTAGTGGTAAAAATAGGCGGTTGCGCTTTTCTCGATGTCTAGCTGCACCGCCTTGCCCCTCGGGGTCAAATGGAGAAAAGCTCCTGTGGCTGAGGAACTGCCTCCTCGTTTTTCCCCATTTGCCTGTCGGGGCAGAGATAGGCGGTTGCGCTTTTCTGGATGTCTAGCTGCACCGCCTTGCCCCTCGGGGTCAAATGGGAAAAAACTGCGGTGGCTGAAGAACTGCCTCCTCGCATTTCCCCATTTGCCTGTCGGGGCAGACATAGGCGGTTGCGCTTTTCTTGTTAATGAATGTCTTTTTTCTTAAATCTGCCGCCTTGTACCTCGGCTATGTTGCCTACTGCTAAAAAGGCATGGGAATCTATTTCTTCCACAATAGATTTTAGCTTGGCTTCCTCTAATCGAGTAACAACTGTAAAGATTACCTTCTTACTATCTCCTGTATAGGCACCTTCCCCATGAAGATATGTTACTCCCCGACCAAGACGGTCCATGACAGTATCACCAATAATCTCAACTTTATCACTAATAATAAAGACGGATTTAGATTCATCTAAACCTTGAATAACGATATCAATAGTTTTAAATGCTACAAAGTAGGCTAAAAAGGAATACATAGCTTGCTCCCAAGTGAAAACGAAACCGGCAACAGAGAATATGACTAGATTTATTATCATAATAATCTCGCCAACTGAAAAAGGTAATGCTTTATTAAAAAGAATAGCTAAAATTTCAGAGCCATCCAAGGAACCTCCATGACGAATAACTAATCCTACTCCGACGCCAAGAACGATGCCTCCAAATACAGTTGATAGGAGTAAATCCTTTGTAAAAGCATCAATATGGTGTAAATAAGATGTACAGAGTGACAGTATAGTAATACCAAAAAGAGTGGATAGTGCAAAGGTTTTTCCGATTTGCTTGTATCCTAAGAAAAAGAATGGAATGTTTAGTATGAAGATAAAAACTCCTAATCTTACTCCCGTTAGATGTGAAATAATGATAGAAACTCCTACTACTCCACCATCGAGAATTTGATTGGGAACTAAGAAAAGTTCTAGACCGACGGCCATCAGGATAGCTCCAATTGCTATCATGATCATGCGCCCAGCAACAACTTTTTTGGGGGTTTTTCTGTGAGGTATTTTAACTTTTGCCAGCTCAATCGCTATATCACTCAATTTAATCTCCTCTTTTCTAAAAAATAGCCATTCTTCTATTTTATAAAAAAATTCAAAAAATTAAAAGAGTGTTTTCTATATATTAATAAAATTATCCAAAAAATGTTATAAGCATGTTTAATCTATCTATTTAAATTTATGTAGTCCTTTCTGAAAAGAATAATGAAGGCTTTAATATTGCACGTGGCTGATAGAGGAATTATGAAAATAACAGAGCCCATCTTTAAATAAGTTTATCAAATTATATAATTTGAATATTCATTTTAATCTGTTAATATTATTGTAAGATTGATATTATTAGAGGGGGGATATAAGATTCATCTCATGGAAAGTAATTGAAAATGTAAGCGCATACATAATTATTCTTTTGCATATTATTTAAATGCGCAAAAAAATGTGGGGGAGGAATAGGGATGGTTTATGCATTTCCTAATACTGAAGGGGCAAAGGTTTCCTTTAAGGACAAGTATGATAATTATATCAACGGAGAGTGGACACCACCGGTTAATGGGCAGTACTTTGAGAATGTCACTCCTGTGACAGGAAAGGTATTTACAATGGTTGCTCGTTCCACATCGGAGGATATTGAATTGGCTTTAGATGCAGCTCATGCCGCCAAGGAAGCTTGGGGATTGACATCGGTAACTGAGCGATCAAATATTTTGAACAAAATTGCTAACCGTTTAGAAGAAAATTTAGAAATGTTAGCTATTGCAGAGACTTGGGATAACGGTAAAGCGGTACGAGAGACTTTAAATGCTGATTTACCTTTAGCTATTGATCACTTTCGTTATTTTGCTGGTGCCATAAGAGCACAAGAAGGTCGACTTAGCCAAATAGACAATGATACAGTTGCATATCATTTCCATGAACCTCTTGGTGTAGTGGGACAAATTATTCCTTGGAATTTCCCTATCCTAATGGCAGTATGGAAGCTAGCCCCGGCCTTAGCAGCTGGTAACTGTGTCGTGCTAAAACCAGCAGAGCAAACGCCAGCCTCTATATTAGTACTAATGGAGCTGATTGAGGATTTACTTCCCGCTGGCGTGGTGAATATCGTAAATGGATTTGGCTTAGAAGCTGGTAAACCTTTAGCCTCTAGTCCTAGAATCAGTAAAATTGCCTTTACCGGAGAAACTACCACTGGCCGTTTAATCATGCAGTATGCTTCTCAAAACCTTATTCCAGTAACACTAGAGCTTGGTGGGAAATCACCAAATATCTTCTTTGAGGACATAATGGATGAAGATGATGCATTTTTAGACAAAGCAATAGAGGGCTTTGTATTGTTCGCTTTAAATCAAGGAGAAGTGTGTACATGTCCTTCAAGGGTGCTTATTCAAGAGTCTATTTATGATAAGTTTATGGAACGAGTAATTGCTCGAGTGGAGTCTATTAACATAGGAAATCCTTTAGACCCTGATGTAATGATGGGAGCACAGGCTTCCACAGAGCAAATGGAGAAAATTCTATCCTACTTGGATATTGGAAAACAAGAGGGAGCAGAGTGCCTGATCGGTGGCGAACGGAATACATTAGAAGGTGAATTGGCAGAGGGCTATTACATTAAGCCGACAGTCTTTAAGGGTCATAACAAAATGCGTATATTCCAGGAAGAAATTTTTGGTCCAGTGGTGTCGGTTACCACATTTAAGACGAAAGAAGAAGCTCTGGAAATTGCTAATGACACGTTATACGGCTTAGGTTCTGGAATATGGACACGCAATATGAATACAGCATATCGTTTTGGACGTGCTATTCAAGCAGGACGTGTATGGACAAATTGTTATCATCAATACCCGGCCCATGCTGCTTTCGGAGGCTACAAAATGTCTGGAATAGGCCGAGAAAATCATTTGATGATGCTCAGTCACTATCAACAAACCAAAAATCTATTAGTGAGCTATAGTGAAAATAAATTAGGATTCTTTTAAGCAACAGAGAGGATGAATGTAGATGGTCGAAAGGGTCATCGCAACAGATGCTTCACTAGAGCTAATCGAGCAATTGAAAATTAAGCACGGTCCCTTAATGTTTCATCAATCAGGAGGGTGCTGTGACGGGTCCTCTCCTATGTGCTATCCCAATGGGGAGCTAATTGTCGGAGATCAGGATATCCTCTTGGGACATATTGGGGATGTTCCGTTTTACATGCACAAGAATCAGTTTGAATACTGGAAGCATACCCAGCTAATCATTGATGTGGTAGAGGGAAGAGGAGGAATGTTTTCTTTAGAAGGAGTAGAGGGCAAACGATTCCTAACAAGATCTCGGGCATTTACCTCTGACGAGAACACTCAGCTTAGTAGTTATGAATAATGGAAATAAGCACAGTAATGGTATCCCCTTCCTGTGCTTATTTGTAATTGACTCAACAAACACTGCAGAGCCCATAGCTTGTTACTTGCCGTCTTTAATAGCCATTCCGTTTCCTTAGAGTGTGATTTGTTTCATTCTTAAAATAAATTAAGCTATACTTACTTTAGAAAAAACAACGAAAGAAGGAATACGAATGGTTAAAGAACTGTTACGAGCGCATGCTTCTGTGAGAAAATATAAAGACTATAAGTTGCCGAGAGAAGAAGTAGTAGAGCTTATAGAAACTGCTCAACATGCTGCCAGCTCCCACTTCGTACAAGCCTATAGCGTGATATGGGTTTCCGATGAGGAGAAAAAAGAAGAACTAGGTAGACTATCCAAAAACCCTACTCAATTTGCTACTGCAGGAGCAGCTCTTCTAATGTGTGCAGACTTCAATCGCTTACAAGCGGCTGGCAAAATTCAAGAAAAAGAAATAACGATTGATACGGTTGAAAATGTAATTGTCGGAACAGTAGACGTAGCCCTGTTCGCGCAAAATCTTGTTATTGCTGCCGAAGACAAAGGCTATGGCATCTGCTACATAGGTGGGGTAAGAAATGCATTAGATGAAATTAGTACTTTGTTTAATCTGCCAGAAGGGGTATTTCCACTCTTTGCAATTACACTAGGTGTGCCTGACCAACAAAATGAGGTGAAGCCACGTCTACCAGTGGAGGCCATTCTCCACGAAAATGATTATAATTCTGGTAAATACGGAGAGCTTCTCAAAGAGTATGATGAAACGATGAAGGAATATTACTTGAGTCGTGGATCTAACCAAAAAGTATCTACTTGGACAAGTCAAATGGCAGACTTCCTAGAAAGTCCTCGCAGACCCCATGTGAGAGATTTCTTAGCAAGTAAAGGATTTAACTTAAAGTAAGTGAAATTTAGAAGAGAGGATCCGACATTAGTCGTGATCCTCTCTATAGCTTTTTACTGTGTAAAAAAGTTTTCAGTGTAGTAGGGTGTAGCAGTATCATTAAAAGCAGTTCCGACTCCTAAGTTCCTGTAATTTGGACTGAGAATATTTTTACGATGACCAAGTGAGTTCATCAATCCCTCATGGGCAAATATACTGCTGCTTTGTCCGTATGCTAAATTTTCACCAGCATAGGTAAAGCTAAGACCGTCCTGCTCCATTCGATCAAAAGGAGTTAGCCCCTGTAAGTTGTCATGACTAAAATAATTATGGACAGCCATATCCTCACTATGCTTCCGAGCGGTGTCACTTACTGATTCATCGTACGCAAGGATAGGTAAACCACGAATCGCACGAGCAGCATTTGTTAAATCGAAAAGCTGATATTCAAATCCTTTTTTCAATTCCTCAGAAGGCTCACCAAATGTTTTTTTATGATTTTTTTCCACGGATTCCTCTACAATTTGTATTGCTGTAATAGTACTGCTCTCATGTATATCATAAAAAAAAGTAACATAGTTGTTATTGACCAAAAACAAATCATATTCCCCCGAGTCTGGGAGTATATAGACGATGTTACCCTTTTTTAAACGTTTGATAGGTTCTCCTAAAGCAGCAAGCACCTGCTCTCTATTACTATCCATAGTCATCCCTAAAAACATGGAGTTAGAGGGCTGATTAGTGAACATGGCATTTACCTTATTTTGAGAATCATAAGAAACCATCATGAAATTTTGATAGTTTTCATGGTGAGTATGCCAAACTAACCCGTATTCGTTTAGACTAACTCTTTGAGCTTTTCCATATATCGTTTCAATCTCGCTTTTTTTCATACCCATCTTAATCTGATCTAGCTCAATGCCTGCATCAGAAAGAGGAATGTTCGTTTTAGTTGGGGAGGAAGTAGGATTAGATTTCATCTCTTGCCAGTAAGCCTTCGCTTCATTTAGATACTGACCAACCTCCATAGACTCTATCCATTCATCTACAGGCTGAAGAAAAGAAAGATCAACATATTCAGTTGTATATTCCTCCCACAAAGGTCTGGAGAAGAAAATGGCTACTAACAAAAGAAGAAACCAGCCTACTTTTCTCACGTGTTTCACACTCCAACTTATTTCTTAATTTCTCCGCATACAATTCTTTTGCCAGAATTACCTGCAGGATCGGTTTTATAGTCATCAGCACTTTCATGAATAACAATAGCACTACCATCAGCATCTAACAAAGAATTACTTTTCCCTTGAGTTAACACTACAGCAGGTGAAATAGTTTCTAACTCAACAGTTCCATCCTTGTCTATTTCAATATTGGGTAGATCTCCGGCATGATACCCCTTATGATTTTGAAATCCATGCTCTTTTCCAGTAGGATTAAAATGACCTCCGGCGGATTCAAACGTTGGTTTTTCACAGCTAGCCTTCTCATGAAAATGGATGGCCTTAATTCCAGGAGCTAACCCCTCTGCTTTTAATAAAATATGGGTACCCTTGGAGGTTTCTGAAAGCGTTGCAGTTCCTACTTGTTTACCTTCTGAATTCATCAATGAAACATCCACCATCTCACCTTTATCTGCATCAACTGAAGAAAAGCTACACCCTGCCAATAAAACGCTAGTAATTACTAAAGTAACTGTAATATGTTTATACACTTATGTCCCTCCTAATTTTACATTTTTAAGTCCACATAAGTCTTACCAAATATAGGGTTTATATACATCTATTTAAATAAAAAGCACAATGCAGTCGACTTCTGCATTGTGCTTTTTATAATATAAACGGATTAACTCGGAACAAAGCGTTTGTCCCTCAAAAGGCATTAAGCTTAGCGATTAAGGTTTGCTCTCAATCGCTTCATTTGCATTAAGAATACAATCAAGGTCAAGGCAACAATACCGCTAGATAGCAGGTAAAGCCCTTGATACCCAAGTTTCGATGCAACAATTCCGAGGATGAAAGAACCTATAGCAATACCAGTATCGAACAATGTAAAGAAGGTAGCTGTTGCATAGCCACTTCTCTCATGAGTAGTCGATTGTATAGCTAGTGTTTGGAAGCTAGGCACAATCGCTCCATATCCTAAACCAATAAAAGCGCCAGACAATAAGAATGTAAAGGGACTATCCATATATGCTAATAAAATAAGTCCACACATAAAGAAGACTAATCCCGGTATTATTATGTATCTTGGTCCTTTTTCATCAAAAATTCTTCCGGTAAATGGTCTACTTACAAGCATCACAATAGCAAAAACTGCAAAGAAGCTACTAGTTAGATACAACAAATCTTTTTGTTGGGAGTATATAGAAAGATAAGATAGAATGCTTGCGTATGAAAAAGCGACTAAGCTCCCGATTAATGCGATTGGTAAAGATTTCTTTTCAAAAAGATCGTTTAAAGTCATTTTTGCTCTGACAGGTGGCACGGCTGGCTGTTTCTCAGGTGGAATGGATAATGCCGTTAAAGCACCAATTAATAAAAGTAGACTCATAGCTATAAAGAAAATATCATATGAGAAGTACTGAACAATCGTCAAAGCGATGAAGGGACCTACTACTACAGCTAAATTTGTAGACATAGTAAAGTATCCTAATCCTGCACCACGTCTAGATGGTGGAATATTGTCTGCAGCAAGGGAGCCACTGGCGGTTGTAGCGATACTAAACCAAATACCTTGGACAAAGCGCAAAATAAGCAAGATACTAAAGGGTTCTATGAAGTAATACATAACTGTGCAAATCAAGTATAAAAATAAACTGATCCATAGCATCTTTCTCTTACCGGCTAAATCTAAAAGCTTACCGGTAAACGGACGCATAATAATTGCAGAAATTAAAAAAATGGTCATTAGTAAACCGGCATCTTCATCCGAACGCTCTAATACATCGGTAGCGTAAAGAGGAAGAACAGTTACTAAGCCATAGAAGATGATAAATATGGAGAAGTTTGTACTGAACAAACTGATAAAAGGTTTAGTCCATATTGGTTCCTTGTTAGTCAAAAAACATTACTCCTTATTAATTTTTTTTAACAACTCCATTAAAAGCTGTTGGTCTTCTTTAGACAGGGCAGAAATCATTTCGTTTTCGAAAGCATTCATAGAGTTTTCAATAGTAGGAAAGGTTTCTAGCGCTTTGGTTGAAAGTCTTACTATTTTTTCACGACGGTCTTTTCCAGCCTTTATGTCTAGCCAACCTAAAACAGCCAATCGATTGACTGTACGAGTGATCGTAGGGGCTTCCACATTTAAATACTTCCAAATTTGAGTCAGTGTCATTTCGTTATGTCGATAGACGCAATTCAAGACAGACCATTGAGATGAATAAAGATTATAATCCTTTAGCGTTTTGTTTACCTCATACGATAAATAACGAGTCTTTTGGAAAAGCTCATGAATAAGTGGATTTGTCATCTTCTAGCTCCTTGTCTGGAAAATTATTTAACTAGCTAAGTTTTATTTTAATCCTCATTATACACTTTGTAAAGTGGGAGAAAACTGGAGAAATAAGAAAAAGCCGAGAAGACTCGGCTTTTTAAAAGCATTGAAAAGATGTTATTCTTCCTAGGTCTGTACCGTAGAAGGTCCAACGAAAACCATTCCAGCGAAAACCAGAAACTGAATTTCTACCAACATAGGTTGGGTAAATCCAAAAGCCTCTTCCGTTATTTAACCAAATATAAGTGTTCCGGAACAAGCAATTTCTAATAGCGCCAGGGTCAACCGCAAACACGCCTACATCCTGTCTTTGTTGAGGAATAAACGAGGGCGGAGGGCTAGTAGGTGGCCCTCCTTGTGTATTTTGTCCTGGAGGCCTACCTGGTGTACCTGGAGTCTGCCCGCCACCTGGCGGTCTATTTGGAAATCCAGGCATCCCTGGCGAGCCCGGAAAACCCGGAGACCCTGGAAAACCTGGCGAACCCGGTGATCCTGGAAAACCTGGTATACCCGGAAAGCCACCTGGCCCTCCTGGCGGTCTTCCTGTGCTTCCAGGTCCACCAGGTGGTCTTCCCGGAAATCCGCCGGGAAATAAACCCGGAAAATTAAATTGATTCGTCAAAATAATATCCTCCTTCTACTTAGTCAAGTTAGTATATGTAGAAGGAGCTTTTATGGCACGGCTACTTAATGTAAGTTAAAGCCTTATTTAAGAGCTCTGTACTAGAGAGCGCTGCTTCGCCTCCACCTTGGGCAAGTGTATCGTTTCCTCCACCCTTACCATTAATTAGAGGAAGTAGCTGTAGAAGCAATGCTTTCATACTCTCTTCTCTATTTGTACCACGGGCAGTTACGATTTGAAGCTTTTCTTCATTGTGTGAAACTAATACACATAGGGAGGAAGGGGATTCCTCTACAAGGAAGCGAGCAAGCCTTTGTAGATCCTGAATAGTTCTATTTTCAAAAGTAACACCTACTATATCGTTAATAGATTGTTTTAATAACTCCTTGGCTTCGAACTTTAAAAGCTCCTGTTTGTGCTCATTTAATAGCTTTTCTAAAGTTTTGTTAGTATGCAATAGGTTATTTGCAGCATCGACTAGCTTTTCCTCTGGTGAACTCAGCTTGCTAATTAGGCTAAGTAATACATCCTGCTTACGGTCAAGTTGTGTTAACACTCTTTTACCGCAGACAAATTCCACTCGAATATGCCGTTTTTGTTTCTCTGTCTGTAGGATTTTAATGGAACCTACTTGTCCAGTCGAAGATGGATGAGTGCCGCCGCAAGCGTTGTAATCGAAATCAGGAATAATGACTAAACGGATATCTTCCTTAATACTAGTTGCTTTACGTAATTTGTATTGAGTAAGCTCATCTTCTGTCACCCACTTTGTTTCAATAGCGCGGTTTTCAAGAATTATTTGATTAGCTAATTCTTCTACTTTTTTCAATTGCTCCTCAGTAACTTCGGTTGTATCTAAATCAATTGTTGCAGTTTCTTTACCAAGGTGGAAGCTTACTGTTTGCATTTGGAAAAGCTCCGCAAAGGCTGCAGATAAGATGTGCTGACCGGCATGCTGCTGCATATGGTCGAAACGTCTCCTCCAGTTAATACTCCCCTTCACTTCTATGGACTGAGAATCTAATGGCTCAGCTAGAAAATGTCTTATTTCTCCATCTATAATCTCTACGTTGACTACGGAAATATCATTTAGACTACCAATATCACATGGTTGGCCGCCTCCAGTAGGATAGAAAGCTGTTTCTGAAATTATTACATATTCCGGTTCTTTTTTTATGATAGAGGCAGTAAAAGTAGTTAGGTAAGGATCTTCGTAATATAATTTGTTAGTCATTTCATTAGCTCCCTTATGTAGGATGTCCTGATCGCTTTATTAACGATTGCATCCCTGTATGTTTGTTCTTCTTGTCTTACTGTATACACTAATATCTTATAAATCCTCCATTACTTCTAGTTAGTTCTGGTAACCTTGAAAGAAATAGTGAAAATATCAATAGTATTTTGAAAAATCCTTCTCTATACTAAAATTAACGAAATATTAAATAAAAGAGGTAATCCATATGAATGTAGCTGCTAGAGAATACTGGAACAGTTTTTGGAAAGACAAAGAGTATGAGCCCAAGGTCTCCGCTTGGCAATTTGGAGAAGATGCGGACACTTTGGCACAACTAGTTGTAAACAGAATAAAAACTGCTACTTGTTCCGCTCATATTCTATATGAAAAAGAAAATGAGCCACTTCCACAGGTTGGTGAGTATAATATTATCTTAAATACCAAGGATGAACCAGTTTGTATTATAAAAACAAAGGATGTCACCATTAAACCGATGAATAGAATTTCTGAAGAATTTGCGCATGCAGAGGGTGAAGGAGACAGAAGTTATAATTACTGGAAAAAAACCCACATAAATTTTTTCACAAATGAATTAGACAAAGTTGGGTTGAAGTTTGAAGAAGATTTATTGTTAGTCTGTGAACGATTTGAAGTAATTGATGTTAAATAAAAAGGGGTGCGAGTATGTTTAAAACAGTAACTATGTATACAAATAAGTTGCAGGAGCTGCGAGGATTTTATGGGAATGTGCTAGAGCTCAATGTTACAGCAGCAGATGACCATTACTTTCAAGTAGAAATTGGCGAGTCTACTCTTATTTTTCAAGAATCAGAACATGCTTCGTTGTATCACTTTGCGATTAATATTCCAGGCAATCAATACACACTTGCTAAACTTTGGGCAAAGGAAAGAGTTGTGCTAAATAGAGAGGATGGGTTAGACGATATATACTATAGTCGGTTTGACGCAGACGCATTCTATTTTGAGGACCCGGCTGGTAATGTAATCGAATTTATAGCTAGAAGACATGTAGATAAATGGAGTGACTTCAGTATTGAATCCTTACTGAACATAAGTGAGGTAAGTATAACAACTCCTTTTGTAAAACAGGTAGGAGAACAGCTTCAAAATCTAGGTATTGCTGTGTCGGGTCATGTTCGGATCGAGCCTGAGGAGCTAAACTTTATAGGTAGAAAAGATACATTTATATTACTCGTCCCTCCACAACGCAGATGGTATTTCTCTAGAAAGATGAGTGTTACCTCTCCAATAGACATTCATTTTACGAATGGTAAAAGAGTTGCAATTAATGAAAAAGGCGAGTTATCAGAGGATGAGAGCGGCTAGCTAACACTTCTAGTGTTACAGTCGCCTTTTTTTAGAATGTCGCTTTTTTAGACCCTAAAGTACGACTGATATTTAAAATTATTTACATTATAGTTTTTTCTAGGGGAAAGATATATACATAAAAAGGAGGTACGAAAACTCATGTGGTATAAAAAAAAGACGGAAGATATAGCAACAGAGCTTCAAGTTAATGTACAAGCTGGTCTAACCACAGATGAAGCACGACAGAGATTAGAGAAAAATGGTCCGAACCGTTTAGCAGCTGCTAAAAAGAAGTCATGGCTAGAAAGAATTTTTGCCCAAATTAATAATGTTCTTATTTATGTACTTATTGTTGCTGCCGCAGTTTCAGCTTTTGTAGGAGAAGTGGCAGACGCAATTATTATTGGGATAGTAGTTATTATCAATGCAGTTGTAGGTGTCATTCAAGAGTCAAAAGCAGAGGAAGCATTAGAAGCACTAAAAAATATGTCCACTCCAAAGGCTGTAGTCAAAAGGGATGGTCAATCTAAAGAGATAGATTCGATTGAAGTAGTAACGGGTGACATTATTGTGGTAGGCGCGGGATCGTATATACCATGTGATATTAGGTTAATTGAATCCGCCAATCTTAAAGTAGAGGAAGCAGCTTTAACTGGAGAATCTGTTCCCGTTGAAAAGGATGCACATGTAAAGCTTAATACAGAGGAAAAGACAATTCCTTTAGGCGATCAAAAAAATATGTTATTCATGTCCACCCTAGTTACAGCCGGTAGAGGAACAGGCGTAGCAGTAGGAACAGGTATGAACACCCAAATTGGTAAAATAGCAGGCATGCTACATACGGGGGATGAGCAAACTCCATTACAAAAAAGCCTAGCTCAAGTTGGTAAGTATTTAGGTTTTGCAGCAATGGGGATATCCTTGCTGATTTTCTTAATCGGAATGATTCAAGGAAGAGATTTACTAGAAATGTTCATGATTGCGATCAGTCTTGCAGTTGCTGCTATTCCTGAAGGTATGCCGGCTATAGTCTCTATTGTGTTGGCAATTGGTGTACAAAGAATGATTAAACAACATGTAATCATTCGTAAGCTCCCAGCGGTTGAGGCTTTAGGATCCGTAAATGTAATCTGTTCTGATAAGACGGGCACGCTTACGCAAAACAAAATGACCGTAACAAAGTTTTTCTTAAATGGAGAGAACCAGGAAATTGCTAATCTAAAAAAGGCTAGTACTGGGCATGAACGTTTAATGAGAATTTTTGTTTTGTGTAATGATGCTACTTATACGAAAGGTGCTGAAACAGGTGATCCAACTGAAATTGCGTTAATCGCTGCAGGAGCGAGCCATGGGATAGACAAAAATGTCCTCGAAGCTGAGCTAAAGAGAGTCGCAGAGATTCCATTTGACTCGGAACGAAAGTTAATGACGACGATCCACGAGTCTGAAGACGGCTATTACTATATGACCAAAGGGGCAATAGATCGATTACTTGGTCGTTGTAATAGAATTTGGAGTAATGGAGAAGTTAAACCATTAACTGAAGAGGATAAAGTAATCATTTTAAATGCATCTCACTCGATGTCTAGCGAGGCACTGCGAGTGTTAGCTGCGGCATATAAGGTGGATGCGGAGATAGTGCTGGAGCAGGCTGAAAATGACCTTATTTTCGTTGGATTCGTTGGGATGATTGACCCTCCTAGATTAGAAGTTAAAGACTCTATTGCACTATGTAAGAGTGCAGGTATTCGTACGGTAATGATTACGGGAGATCACAAGGACACTGCATTTGCTATTGCTAAGGATCTTGGAATTGCTTCTTCTGATGCGGAGGTCATGGAGGGCGTTGAAATAGACTCCTTAGACCAAGAACAATTGGTTAAGACATGCCAAAACATCAATGTATTTGCTCGTGTTTCTCCAGAGCACAAGGTGAAAATTGTCCAAGCAATGAAGGCTGCTGGTAATACGGTTTCGATGACAGGAGATGGAGTGAACGATGCACCATCCTTAAAAGAGGCAGATATAGGAGTTGCTATGGGTATAACCGGAACGGATGTAGCAAAAGGTGCCTCAGACATGGTACTTACAGATGATAATTTTTCTTCCATCGTAAAAGCGGTTGAAGAAGGTAGAAATATTTATAAAAATATTAAAAAATCTATTATCTTCCTTTTGTCTTGTAATCTTGGGGAAATCATTGCATTGTTTTTTGCGATTATTGCTGGATGGCCCACTCCTTTACGTTCTATTCATATTTTATGGATTAACCTGGTGACGGATACTTTCCCAGCTCTGGCTCTTGGGATGGATCCTGAGGAACCGGGAGTGATGAAGGAAAAACCCAGACCTAAAAAGGAACAATTATTTCATGGAATGATTCCTTTCTTATTGCTAAACGGTCTATTAATAGGTATTGCAACTTTAGTGGCATTTTTAATTGGGCTAGAGGGAGTTACGAATAATGTGTCCGAAGAAGTACTGACACATGCTCAGACGATGGCCTTTATCACTTTAAGCTTTTCTCAGCTAGTTCATTCCTTAAATTTCCGATCTATGAACCAGTCAGTGTTTAAAGCGGGGTTGTTTAAAAACAAGTTATTAATATATTCTATTTTGTTAGGTGTTGTCTTACAGGTGCTCATTGTTTCAATTGGACCTATTGCAGATGTGTTTAGTGTACAGTCGCTACAGCTAGAAGACTGGTTAATTGTTATTGGGCTTAGCTTACTACCATTAATCGTGAACGAGGTAGTAAAGATTTTTAGAAAATAGAAATAATCTTCAGGGGGAAATATTATGGGAGAGATGAACAAGCAACAAATAGAAGTGACTCAAAAAGAATCGCAGTTTTCAGGAAGTATTCTATTGAAAAGTAAGGATTCCTCGCTAGTAGAGACTAGTTTTGGGTATGCTAACCGCTCCGATTTGCTACTTAACACAATAGATACCAGGTTTGGTATTGCATCTGGGTGCAAAATTTTTACTGCGGTTGCCATTAGCCAGTTAGTAGAGGCAGGGAAATTAGCTTATGACCAAAAATTAAAGGATTGTACGTCCATCACTCTTCCTCACTTTGATAATTCAATAACTATTCATCACTTACTGACACATACTTCTGGAGTCCCAGACTATTTTGATGAAGAAGTGATGGATGACTTTGAAGAGCTTTGGATTGAAAAGCCGATGTACCATATGCGTAAGTTAGAGGACTTCTTACCATTATTTCAGAATGGTAAGATGAGATTTACGCCAGGAGAACAATTTCATTACAACAACGCAGGTTATATCTTACTTGGTTTAATCGTAGAAGAAACTACAGGGCTTTCGTTTCAACGATATGTAGAAAAAAATATTTTTGAGAAAGCGGGAATGAAGGACTCAGGGTATTTTCCGATGGATGCCTTACCAAATAATACGGCAATAGGTTATATAGACTATGAGGATGGATCATGGAAAACTAATATTTATTCTCTACCCGTCCTAGGCGGGTCGGATGGAGGAGCTTTTACAACGGCTCAGGATATGCTTCATTTTTGGGATGCCCTCCTAGACAATAAACTATTAGAAGAGCAAACAACGGCAGCCTTACTCCAACCATACGTAAAAGAACAGGATGATGATTACTATGGATATGGGGTATGGATAAAGAAAGACGGGAACAATATTAGCAAGTACCACGTAATGGGATATGACCCTGGAGTTAGCTTTCACTCGGCGTACTATCCTGCTCAACAACTTAAATTAGCTATCTGCTCTAATAAGTCCAAGGGTGCTTTTGCTATGATGAAAGTGTTGGAGCAAATGTACTGCCTTTAAATATTATTTGCGTTGCTTTCGCTCCTCGCGTTGTTTACGTAAAAGGGAATAAGCAAGGTAAAGCATCGACAAGCCTAAGAGGAAAGATAGGATAGAATATACGATATTATTTAGACCTTCACCGAATACTAATACGAGAAGAAAAATAGGTACAAGTATATATATTATTTTTTCAGGGTTAAGCATGAGAGACTCTCTCCTTCTTTTTATAATCTCTCTATTATAGCGAACAAAATAAGAAAAAGCTCTGTAAAAATGATAAACTATAGACGGAGGTGGACTTTGTGAATATAACATCTTATGAGGTTGAAAAGATAAAGGACCCAACAGGAATAATTGCTGGGGATCGATATGAATTTTTATTAGGCTTTGAAGTTCCAGAGGATGACGAGTTATTTGAAGAGGCAAGCTCTTTAGATTTAAGAGTTATTTTAGCTGTTTTAGATACGGGGTCAAAAATTGTTCAATATCACATTCTTGATCGCAGTAATGGAAAAGTATTAGACTACGGATTAGAAGAAAATGAAGAGTCTGTAGTTCTTGCTTTTTGCATGGAACACTATAACGAGGCGGAATAACGCAACTAGCCTCAAATAATGAGAAACGTGAAATCGTTAGGATATCACGTTTTTTCATTTGAGGCGAAGGTAGACAGATTAAGGGCGAGATGCCTAGACGAAAGATGTCTCGTTGTAAGTGAAAAATTGATTACTTTCTTCTCACGAAAAGCATATATTTTATGTCGCCATTCTTTCCAGGAACGGCCTGACTTTTTAACAAGAGAAATGATGGAATAGACTCAATTGAAGGACTATTAAGGAAATAGTTTTTGTATTTCCTTTTAGTTTCCTTCTTATTTGAATTGATGTAAACTTAACTGAGAAGATTTTACATATAAAGGTGGCTGTTTTGATGGAACTAACAAATTTGATGAATCAACTATCTATAATTGACGTCAAAAATGCTAAAAATATGAATATTACAGGACTTGCTTATAATTCACAGAAGGTGGAGAAGGGCCAAGTATTTGTTTGTATAAAAGGCTTTAAAGCGGACGGACATAAGTTTGCTGGACAAGCAGTGGAAAATGGTGCTGTAGCACTTGTGGTAGAGGAGTTTATAGATGCTTTAGAGGTTCCACAATATAAAGTTGGGGATGCACGTAAAGCTCTAGCTGCACTTGCTGCTGCTTACTATGATCATCCAACCCATAAGCTTAAAACGATAGGTATTACGGCAACTAATGGAAAGACATCAACCTCCTTTATGACTAATGCAATTTTAGAGAATCATGGTCTTAAAACAGGTCTAATGGGAACTGTCGTAGTTAAAATTGGTGATTATGCAGAGCCTTCTGAACTGACAACACCAGAATCGCTGGATCTACAGCGATTTTACGCTAAGATGGTCGATGAAGGCGTGACTCACGCTACTATGGAGGTTTCATCCTCTGCTTTAGAGTTAAAACGTGTAGGCTGTGTCGATTTTGACATTGTGACGTTAAACAATATAAGTCGAGAACATATCGACTTACATTCATCCTTTGAAAAATATTTTGAACATAAATCTAGTCTTATACGAGACGCTGGAGCAGACAAGGTAGCGATTCTGAATTTAGATGATGCTTATTCTGCCTCTCTAATTAACAAAACAAAGGCTACAGTTATTACTATTGGTGTAGAAGACCAATCGGCAGATGTAATATGTGAAGAATTGGATTTATCAACAGGAAGAGCAAAATTCAATCTAGTTATTCAACGTGATTTAGTTACAAATGATATGATCATACCCAAGCAACAATTTTCAATTGAGCTTTCTACACCGGGTTACCACTCCGTTTACAATTCCATGGTTAGTATTGTAGCCGGCTTGTTATGTGGTGTTCCAGTGGAGACCATCCAAAAAAGCCTCTCCGAATTTGTAGGGGTAGAAAGACGTTTTGAAATCATTTTTGAGGAAGATTTTAAAATTATAGATGACCACTTTGCAAATAGTGGGAACATAGATATCACACTTGGAACTTTAGAAAAAATGGATTTTAACCGCTTGTCCCTTGTATATGCAATTCGTGGAGATAGAGGGGTAACCGTCAATAGAGAAAATGCAGAAGCTATCGCTAAATGGGCACCAAGATTAGGTATTCATGAGATCACTGCTACCATTAGTAAATCCCACGTTACTAAGAAAGATGTTGTGTCTGAACAAGAGTTACAAGTATTTAAAGAAGTAATGGACGAAGCAGGCATTACGGTTCATTTATATGAAGAACTACCAGAGGCCATTAGCTTTGGCTTGAGTGAGGTGTCTGAAGGCGATCTTGTTCTGTTAGGTGGATGTCAAGGAATGGACTATGGTGCTAAGATTGCTTTAGAACAGCTAGAATCCCTTCGACCAGATGTAGATAAAAAGAAATTATTCCAACCATTAGAGAAACGTGTGGCTGGAAACTAGATAATAAAAGAAGCAGTCCGCATTTAAAATGGGGACTGCTTCTTTTATTATCGTTTAGGATGATAATCTAATTCCATAAATAGTTCTTTTCTTTCTTGCTCAGTTAAATCGCGCCATTCACCAATAGCAAGACCATCAATGGAAATGTTCATAATACGAACTCGTTGTAATCTCTTAACTGTAAATCCTAAGGCAGAACACATCCTACGTATTTGGCGATTTAAGCCTTGAGTTAAAATAATATTAAATGTTTTTGGTCCTATTTTTTTTACTTTACATGGTAAAGTAGTTGTATCAAGAATGTTAACTCCAGACGACATTTTTTCAATAAAAGTGTCTGTTATTTTCTCATTGACAGTTACAATATATTCTTTTTCATGCTTGTTTTCTGCCCGAAGAATTTCATTCACAATATCCCCATCGTTTGTTAGTAATATTAAGCCATCAGAATCTTTGTCTAAGCGACCAATATGGAAGATGCGGAGTGGGTGATTAACAAAGTCCACGATATTTCCTTTAATATTACGCTCTGTTGTGCTAGTTATACCTACTGGCTTATTTAAAGCAAGGTATACTAAAGGCTGCTCCACAGTTACCGGCTTTCCATCTACACGTACATCATCGCCAGTCTCTACTTTACTTCCTAGTTCAGCAACTGCCCCATTAATGGTAACCTTGCCCTCTGCTATCCATTTGTCTGCACCACGTCTAGATACTATGCCAGCCTCGCTTAAAAATTTATTTATACGCATCATTTAACACCTACTTTTCTTTGTGGTATTAGTATAACAAATTAGTGAAACTTTCATGGGTTTTAAGCAGTAAAAAAGTAAAGGAGTGGGTAAAATGATGAAAATACAAAAAGTAGAGCATAATTATAATAAGCTCAAAGAGATTTTAGGATGGTCAGTAGATAAAAGAGTAACACTGTCCCTTGCTGGCTATTATACGTCCCTAGAAAAAGATGTGGATTCAGTTCGCTTTAACAAGATAAAAGAGATTCTGAAGAACAGAGTAAGTGTGTTCTCTCCCTTGCGTTCCCACCTACAGCCATTATTTACTTCCGTTTTGGATGTAAGTGGCCAAGAACCGGAAGAAGCAATCGATCAGTTGTTACTGAAGGTAGAGGAATTGAAGAAAAAATCGTTTAAGATGAATGATTACACATACGTTGCTGCTCTAATGATGTCGGATGAATCAGATAAGTGGGATTTTGAAATCAGTAGAGCTATGGAGCTTATGTCAGCGATGAAGGTCCATCATCGTTTCTTAACTAATAGTGATGATTATCCATTTGCCATCTTTTTAGGTAAGCTGGAAGGGGATATTACAACGAGGGCAGCGACCATGAATAAATACTATGAGGAGTTAAAGAATCATAAATTTTATGCAGGAAATGAGCTCCAGTGGTTATCTCAAGTGCTTACTTATACAAATCCAGGGTATGATAAGGAAACAGTACCAAGGGTAGTGGTTATTAGGGATGGTTTTAAAAGTGTGAAGATAAAATTCTCTATTTCGCAATATCCACTTATTGGTTTTATGGCTGCTCTTAAATTAAACGAGAATCAGCTAATGGATATAGTAGAGACATACAGAGCATTGACTAATATGAAGCTTTTTACCTGGTACAAGGAATCAGCACTACCTATTGCTCTTGGACTGACTTTGAATCCTTCTAGGGACATACGTGAAACTACCGCAATATCAATGACTACCTCCCTTGAATTACTTTTGCAGGCTCAGCAGGCTATGATGATTTCATCTATTGCAGCGACAAGTTTCGCATCTTCTTCCAACTCAAATTAAAGAAGGAATGCTATACTAAGTAAGTAAGAATATAAGAAAGATCTATACATCGAAGTTAAACATCAAGGAGAGATTTTCGTGAATACTAATCCAATGAGTCAATCAAGAACAATTCAAACCCATTTAATCTTACCTCCAGATACTAATCATCATGAAACTATATTTGGTGGCAAGGTTTTAGCGTTTATAGATGAAATCGCAGCCATCACTGCGATGAAACATGCAAAAGGAGCTGTCGTGACCGCTTCTATTGATTCCGTAGACTTTTTATCTTCAGCAAAAGTTGGAGATGTAATTGAATTAGATGCAATTGTATCCTCAACGGGACGCAGTTCAATGGAGGTATACGTTCGCGTAACTTCCATGAATCTACTGACAGGAGAAGAAAAACTTACAACCGAATCATTCCTGACAATGGTTGCAGTAGATGAAGAGGGGAAACCAGTTCCAGTCCCGGGTATTCATCCAGAAAATGAGGATGAAAAACGTCTGTATGAAACTGGACCAGCAAGAAGGGCCCACCGTAAACAACGTCTAGCGATGAAATATTAAAAACCGAGGTGACTGTATGTTAAAGCTAATAGATGAGAATTATAAGTACTTAATGATTTTATTTCTTGGCATCTATTTAATAAATTCTATCTATCTCCATGAGATGACAATTACAATTATGGTTATCCTTTTGGTCATCATTTTAGAATTATTTATACACCGTCATCAAATGAAGCAACTTAGTTATATGCAGATTGCAATAATGGGTATTGTAGTTATTGCTGGAATCGCCGGACTCATCTATTTGCTAGTTACGCTTCAAATCTTCTTAAACCCATTTAATCTACCACACGCAGTAGAGACCATTTTAGTGGTATTATTTCTAGCGTTTGGCCTCTATATTTTGTGGCAATTTTTACGAAAACTGTTTAAGCGAGCATTAGAGCATTAAAAGAAGACCCTCCAAAAGAGAAATCTTTTAGGAGGGATTTTTTTATGAAACTATTTCCTGAAGGTTTTCGTAAAAGGGGTAGGGGGGATGTAGATGAAACATATTTATGAACGGACAGCCAAATATGCTAAAATAGCCTCTATTACTGTTTTAATAGTTTACATAGCAGCAATTTTGGGCTTTAGGGACACTTTATTAACGGATTGGGAATTACATATATCTGTAGGATGGACGCTTCTCATTTTCTTTAGTTTGACTTTCTTGTTCCAACAAGCAGCGAACAAGCTACCAGTGGAGCAGAGCACAGTTACAGAACAAACTCCATCTGAATTTACATTAAAGGAGTTAAATTTCCAAAGTGATGTCTCGATTATTCCGAGGAGCTTTTTAGTATCCCCCACTGGTGAAAGGCTTTATAGCATCAGTCCTACAGTGGAACAGCCGGTCATAAGAAGGCTAAATGCATTTCCACTTATTCGAAAAGGAATGATATTTCCAGTAACTTATGATGTTATAACAATGGATGGTCAAGTGGTTAGCAAGTTTACTATTGCAAACAAATTTAAATTTATGGAGATACAAGTGTTTGATCATAAGCAGGTACACCTTTCAACTGTAGTACTTCCAGTTTTTTCAGTAAAAAATAGAGCACTAGTATTTGACCCAAATCGGGAAAAAACACATCAGATGGAAGCAAAGAGTGTATACGGTGATATAGACGTAAATGATTTGAACGGTAAAAGATTAGCAACCTATCGCTTTGGTATGTTTCCGTATGCTACACACCCGGCCTTTGAGCTGCAAGGGATGAATGTTCACGTTTCATTTGCAGAAGGCCTATCATATGTAGAAAAACTAACTTTTACAGCTTTATTTTATTACTGGACAGCTAATCAGTCCTGATTTAAATGGAGATATAAGAAGGAGGCTCATCATAAGAAAATATGATGAGCCTCCTTCTTATATTAGTGTGCTTTATAATTATAGATGGGCTTAATAACCTCTAATACATCAACCGTGTCATGAATATGAGCAAGTATATCCTCCATAGCCTTGTAGGCAAAAGGAGATTCATCTACTGTGGCAGACACTACGGAAGTACTCCAAATTCCTTCCATTGAAGCTTGAAAGTCCTCTAACGCTACTTGTTTTCTTGCTTGAGAACGGCTCATTAAACGGCCAGCTCCATGAGGGCCAGAATAATTCCATTCAGGATTTCCTTTTCCGCGACAGATAAGTGAGCCATCACGCATATTCATTGGTATAATTACGATTTCATCAGCTTGAGCCGATATTGCTCCCTTGCGTAAAATCATGTTATCTAAGTCAATATAATTATGAATGGTATCAAACTCTGATTGAACACTCCAGTTCATTCCTCTACAAATAACATCAACCATTGTCTTACGATTAAATGCGGCGTACTTTTGGGCAATGGAAAGATCATATAAATAATCCTTCATATTGTCTCCTTCTACATATGCAAGATCTCTTGATACGCTGTTACCTAAAGTATCGGCTGCTACTTGCTGATAATGCTCTGCAATTTGTTTTCCTAAGTTTCTACTTCCAGAGTGAATGACTAGATAGATACTGCCATCTTCCCCTTCATTCAGTTCTATAAAGTGGTTTCCCCCTCCTAGTGAACCTAGGCTTAACCTTGCGCGCTGTTCATTAATAGGAGCAGCTACTTCTTCGAAAGGTATTTCTATTGTATTACGATGTTCTTTTTGGCGAATACGAGTTCCGCTTGGTACATTTTTCTTGATTGTCTTATCAAGCTTGGCAAAATCCACATCTTCTTTTCTAGTATCTAGCTTTGCACAAATCATTCCGCATCCTAAATCGACTCCTACAAAATTAGGGACTACTTTATCAGTAATCGTCATAGTAGTGCCTACCGTACAGCCTTTTCCAGCATGTAAATCTGGCATCATTCTAATTTTGGTGTCCTGAAGAAATGGAAGACTACAAAGCTGTTCTACCTGAGATTTTGCAGTTTCTTCTATTGTATCTGTAAAAACTAATGCATTATTATGTGTTCCTTTAATCTCAATCATATTATCCCCCTAAGTAAATTTTAACTTCTAAACAAATTAAACCAGCCCTTATACTTGAACCAAGCAATCATCCCAGTAGCAATTACTACCATTAAACCAACGACAATAAAGTAGCCATACTTCCACTCTAACTCAGGCATATTAATAAAATTCATGCCGTACACTCCAACGATAAACGTTAACGGGATAAAGACGGTAGAAACCGTGGTCAGTATCATCATAATACGATTCATTCGGCTAGCATTGATTGAATCATAGCTGTCCCTTATATCTGCAGTTAACTCTCGATTAGCTTCTACCATCTCGGTTAACTTCAGAAGATGATCATAAATGTCATCAAAATATGCACGCTCACTCTGGTTTAAGTTAATACGCTCGGAGTACATCACTCGGTATAGCAAGTCTCGCATAGGAATGATAGTTCTTCGTAAACGCAATAAGTCACTTCGTAGGTCAAATACTTGATCCATAGACAAATGATCCATGTCCATCGATAGCCTTTCGTCTACCTCATTCAAATAATCCTCGATGTGGTAAACAATTGGGAAGTAGGTGTCTACTACTTTATCCACGATATTGTACGTAATGAGGATGTTGCCACGATCCCAATTTCTAGGGTTACTTCTAATTCTCTCTCTAGCTTCTTGTAACTCTTGCATAGGGGGAAAGTGGAAACTTACAACAAAATCCTTTCCGACAAAAAGGTTGAGCTCCTCAGCCTCCATTTCTTTCTCATTAAAGGCATGTAAAACAAAAAATTCATAATCACCATAGTGATCTAACTTAGGACGTTGCAACATTTGCAAACAATCCTCGATAGCAAGTGGATGGAAGTGAAAGAAGGAGCTTAAAAGTTGTTCCTCTTCTTTTGTCGGTTCACCAATATCCACCCAATACCATTCCAGTTCGTTTGTTTGTATATATTCTAAAGGAAAATCCATAATGACCTCTTGGTTGACTGTCCTGCCTATTGTACTTATCATAAAGAAACCACACTTTCACCAGATCTTTGTATATTATCTCATAATATCCCAATGAAAAATATTAAAACAAAAATGCCAAGGGGTTTTCCCTGGCATTTTTGTTTATCTTTTCTTTTTTAACTTAGTTTCACCGTTTAATGATTTAAATAATGATATGACCATGAGTATCATAATAAAAGAGAACGGTAGAGCTGCAATGATGATAGTGTTTTGTAAAGCAGTGAGCCCATTGACCGATAGTAATATAAGCGCAATGGTCGACTGGATTACTCCCCACGTAAGCTTGACACTATTAGGTGGGGTAAGTGACCCATTAGTAGACTGCATACCGAGAACAAATGTTGCAGAGTCCGCTGACGTAATAAAGAACGATGCTATTAACAAAATTGCTACCAAAGAAATAATAAAAGAGAATGGCATGGTATTAAACATCTCGAAAATAGTTAGCTCCGTTGAAAGGCTTGCTAAATCTGCCACGCCTCTTTTTTGTATATCAATAGCTGTTGTTCCGAAAGATGAGAACCAAATTGCACCCAAAAGAGTAGGTACTAGTAATACTCCAATCATAAACTCGCGAATGGTTCTACCTTTAGAAACTCGAGCGATGAACATGCTCACAAATGGAGCCCAGGATATCCACCAAGCCCAGTAAAAGATCGTCCACATATCCAACCAATCTCTATTGGTAGAACTTAATGGAGCCGTTCTAAAGCTCATTTGAATAATATTTGCTAAATAACCACCAAATGAATCCGTGAACATATTTAGAATGAGTAAAGTTGGTCCTAGAACAATTACAAAAAGTAAAAGGGCAAGAGCAAGTATTAAGTTTAGATTTGAAAGATACTTAATACCTTTACTCAACCCTGACCATGCAGAGGCCACAAATAAGACAGTAACCACAGAAATAATGATAAATTGTGAAAAGATACCTATTTCAAAACCGAATAAGTAGTTAAGACCTGCGTTAATTTGAACAGCGCCGAAGCCAAGGGAAGTAGCAACTCCAAATGCTGTTGCAAAGACAGCTAGCACATCGACAAGGACACCCCAAGGACCTTCCATTTTTTTGCCGAAGATTGGCTTCAGTGTTGCCGAAATTAACCCCGGTTCCCCTTTACGGAACTGGAAGTAAGCAAGTGTTAAAGCAATTACTCCATACATTGCCCAAACGTGTAATCCCCAATGAAAAAAGGATTGTCGTAATCCTTCTTTAAATGCAGCATCCGTATTAGGTTCTTCAGTAGCAGGACTAGTTGCGAAGTGAGATAGAGGTTCAGCGGCACCATAAAAGACAAGACCGATTCCCATTCCTGCTGAGAATAGCATGGCTAACCAGGAAATTAAACTGAAATCTGGTCGATCAGTATCCTTACCTAATCGTATCTTCCCGTACGGACTGAAGATAAAAAATATACTAACTAACAACATCACTGACATGAGTAGCATGTAATACCAACCAAATGATGTTGAAACAAACGACTTACCTCGTGTAGTAAGCGCCTCAAAACTTTCCGGAGCTAGTGCTCCATAACCGACCGCTATAATAATAAGGCCGATCGTGATATAAAATACTTTTGAAATATTCTTCATGTTTCCTCCTTTTAAAATCAACTAAGTTAAGTCTATTACTATACTAAGATAAAGTTGTTTAATCAACCCATATGCCCAGAATAACCGTTTTTCAATCAACTTAAACGCTTTTTTTAGGTATTTTATACGATAAAATCTATGAGTATTAATTTGATAAACAGATATTATCCATATTAAACATTATTTGGTAATAATTTTAATGAGTACTAGCATGACCAGACCGAATTGTAGGGGCCGATTCGATTATGTTTGCGATAGTGTCTCTTAAAGTATGGTCCGTATCAAATGAAGCTATTCATAAGCTGCCCATAGCTAAGGAATATTAAATAAGGATCAAGTCTGTCTTGGTTTTATCTTGCATAATGGCTTACATAAAATTATTCTTTTTTTTTTGGTGATTGAGGTGTTTGTCTATTCCTCTTATGATTTCTTGCATTTATTACTATAAGTGCAAGAGGAGGTGAAAAATATGAGTAATCATCATATGTGCCATTCATGCGGGAAGAATATGAGTTGGGGCCAACAATGTGGGTGCAATAGACAGCTACCAGCAGCTGAGCCAATTATTTGCCCACCGCAATATCGCGTTTGTGATTCTTTCATACCAAGAGTTCAGCCAGTCATTCAACCAATTGTAAATGTTAATAGAGAGCATATCGTAAATGTTCCGCAATATTACGTTACAGAATCGAATGAAACAGTGGTAGTACCTGAAGCACAAAATGCTTACCCTGTTAACAATCAGTTTTCAGGTGGATCCCATCGTGGATTTTTCTCTAGATTTCGTTAATTTTTGAACTATAGCGTCGACTTAACCAAGTTTTGTCTATCTTTATCGAATATTGCAAATGCCCTTTATAAAAGGTGCATTTGCTTTTTTATTTTCTCGGTAAAGGAAGAAATGAATTTATTAATTTTTTTTTAATATACTAAACATGTAGCAAAAACGAGATATTGTAATTTTCCGTAAATTTTGATAAAGTTGGTCTTACTAATAGAAAAATAGAGTTAGAATTTGGGGGAGAATGTATTGAAGCTATTTCTTTCGGTTGATATGGAAGGCATAACAGGTCTGCCGGATTACACATTTGTGGAGTCGAACAAGCATAACTATGAAAGAGCAAGACGCATCATGACGCAAGAAGCCAATGCAATTATAGAAGGGGCACTATCTACAGGAGTTAACGAGGTCCTAGTTAATGACAGCCATTCAAAAATGAATAATCTTTTAGTGGAGGAATTACATCCAGAAGCCTCTTTAATAACAGGAGACCTTAAGCCTTATTCGATGGTACAGTCTTTAGACGAAAGTTACATAGGAGCAGTATTTGCGGGATATCATTCTAGAGCAGGACAACCTGGGGTTATGAGCCATTCCATGATTTTTGGAGTTCGTAATATGTACATCAATGACGTAGAGATAGGCGAGCTTGGACTTAATGCATACGTGGCTGGCTATTACGGAGTTCCTGTCATTATGGTTGCTGGAGATGACGGAGCTTGTCGAGAGGCAGAAGCTCTTATACCTGGCATTGTAACAGCTGCTGTAAAGCAGTCTATATCTAGGTCTGCTGTAAAAACATTACATCCTCAAAAATCACAAGCCCTTCTTAAAGAAAAAGTAGCAGAGGCTATTAAAAAAAGAAATCATATTCCACCACTGACACCTCCCGAGCACCCAATATTAAAAATTGAATTTACAAACTACGGACAAGCTGAGTGGGCAGCACTTATGCCTGGCTGTGAAATAATAGAAGGAACAACTATCGTAAAATTTGAAGCAAAAGATATTCTTGAAGCGTATCGTGCGATGCTTGTCATGGTAGAGCTAGCAATGCAAACCAAATTCTGTTAGGAGGAAGCCTGCCGTGACGAAGTATATTATTAAGCGTTTTATGATGATGATAGCAACAATCCTCATCATTGCAACTCTCACATTTGCATTAATGCACACCATACCGGGTTCACCTTTTGATGGAGAAAGAACTTCAAATCCTACTATTCAAGCAAATTTAGAAAAGTTTTATAAGCTTGATCAGCCTATGTACGTGCAATATTTAAACTATTTGAAGTCAATTGTTACATTCGATTTTGGTCCGTCTATTAAAAAGCCAAATGAATCAGTCAATGAACTATTAGCGAGGGGGTTTCCAATTTCCTTTGAGTTAGGAATGGCAACTATCTTAGTTGCTTTATTGTCCGGGGTTCTTTTAGGTACATTGGCCGCCCTCCGGCATAACGGTATTATTGATTATTTGGCTATGACTTTTGCGGTAATTGGTATATCAGTTCCTAACTTTGTTTTAGCCACTTTACTGATTCAGCAAGTGGCGGTAACGTGGGAGTTATTACCGCCAGCCACTTGGAGTAGTCCATTGCATATGATTCTTCCAACTCTAGCATTGGCCACGGGACCTACAGCTATAATCGCTCGTTTAACTAGATCCAGCATGCTAGAAGTATTGACACAGGATTATATCAAAATGGCAAGAGCTAAAGGACTTTCTCCAGCTAGAATTGTTTTTCGTCATGCCTTAAGAAATGCCTTAATGCCAGTAGTAACCATTATGGGTACGATGCTTGCAGGTATTCTAACAGGTACCTTCGTAATAGAACGCATTTTTGCCATTCCAGGAATGGGGAAATACTTTGTAGAAAGCATTAATAATCGTGATTATCCAGTTATCATGGGAACGACAGTCTTTTATAGTGCATTCCTAGTATTTATGCTGTTCTTAGTAGACATTGTCTACGGCATATTAGATCCACGTATCAAATTACATCGTAAAGAGGGGGATGCTTAATGGTTAAAACACAAGAGACTGTATCCCCAGTAGAAATAAAGGATGAATGGTTTCGTCCAAAAGTAAAAGAAGAGGGAGAAGCCGAATCAGTTGTGAGACCTTCTTTGTCCTATTGGAAGGATGCTTGGAGACGGCTAAAGAAAAATAAGCTTGCAATGGGAGGACTGCTCTTTTTAGTTCTTCTCACCCTGTTTGCCATATTTGGTCCGATCTTTTCACCATATGATATGGATGAAGTAAATTATCCAATGCAAAACCAAGGTCCATCAGCTGAGCATTGGTTCGGTACGGATGAGGCAGGTCGAGATGTTTTTACAAGAACATGGTACGGTGCTAGAGTTTCGTTATTTGTAGGGGTAATGGCTGCATTAATTGATTTCTTTATTGGAATTATTTATGGAGGCTTTAGCGGTTACAAGGGCGGCAGAGCAGATGCGATCATGATGCGCATTATTGAAGTACTTTATGGTCTACCTCATTTATTGGTAGTTATTTTATTGATGGTTGTTATGGGTCCAAGTCTAACAACCATTATAGTGGCGTTAACTGTAACTGGCTGGGTAGGTATGGCTAGGATTGTACGAGGCCAGGTATTACAAATTAAAAACTATGAATTTGTAACTGCATCCAAATCCTTTGGTGCAAAAAGCTCTAGAATCATACGGAAAAACTTATTGCCTAATACGATGGGTCCTATTATTGTACAAATGACTCTTACTGTACCGAGTGCGATATTTGCTGAGGCATTTCTTAGTTTTTTAGGACTAGGAGTATCTGCACCCGCTGCCAGCTGGGGTGTAATGGCAAATGATGCCTTGCCGGTAATTTTATCTGGCCATTGGTGGAGGTTGTTTTTCCCTGCATTCTTTATCTCTGTGACAATGTTTGCATTTAATGTATTAGGAGATGGCTTACAGGATGCACTTGATCCAAAGCTTAGGAGGTAAGAATGGATGAATGAACATCAATTAGATCATGCAAAGGAACTTGCTCGAGGGAAAGTAGATGAAGTAGCTGCATCCTTACAATCGGGTGACTCTTTAGCTAGGCCTAGCGGTAAGAAAGCAAAAAAGAAAATAACTGATGAAAAAATATTACAGGTTAATAACCTACAAGTTTCATTTAAAACGTATGGGGGAGAGGTAGAAGCAGTCAGGGGAGTCAACTTTGATTTATATAAAGGTGAAACGTTAGCAATCGTTGGTGAATCTGGCTGTGGAAAGAGTGTGACCTCCAATGCCATCATGGGGTTGATACCGGAGCCAGCAGGCATGATTAAGAATGGAAGTATCTTATTTAAAAACAAAGAGCTTACGAAGCTAAGTAAATCTGAACTCAGAAAGATCCAAGGTATTGATGTATCCATGATTTTTCAAGATCCTATGACCGCCTTAAACCCTACCCTGACTATAGGGGAGCAGTTAACGGAAGGTTTGAGGACACATAAGAAGGTTGGCAAACAAGAGGCTAGGCTAAAGGCAATCGAAATGCTAAACCTGGTAGGCATCCCGAATCCTTCGGAAAGATTAAAACAGTATCCTCACCAATTCTCTGGTGGGATGAGACAGCGTATCGTAATCGCCATTGCTTTAATCTGCGATCCAGAACTGCTTATAGCAGATGAACCTACCACTGCCTTAGACGTAACAATACAAGCACAAATATTGGAGCTCTTTGAAGAAATTCAAAGGAAAACCGATATTTCAATTATTTTAATTACTCATGACCTAGGGGTAGTAGCAAAGATAGCTGATCGCATCGCTGTGATGTATGCAGGTAAAATCGTGGAGATAGGGGATAAAAGAGAAATTTTTTACACTCCACAGCATCCTTATACTCAAGGGCTTCTAAACTCAGTTCCACGTTTGGATTTAATGGATGAGGAGTTGCAGCCAATTGATGGAACACCACCTGACCTTTTCTCGCCTCCTACTGGCTGTCCATTTACTGCACGATGCAAGTTTGCCATGGAAGTATGTGATCATGTGTATCCATTTACAAGTAAGCTATCAGATGCCCATAAGGTAGATTGCTGGCTCCAGGATGACAGAGCAAAGGTTTTACAATTACAAAAGTAAAAGGGATGAGAGCGCGCAAGTGCATTCACATATACAATACAGAGGGGGAAACTAGGATGAAAAAATGGCTTTCATTATTAATTATGGCTTTGTTTGTTCTTGTGTTAAGCGCGTGTA
This sequence comes from Psychrobacillus sp. FSL W7-1493, assembly GCF_038004905.1. NCBI lineage: Bacteria > Bacillati > Bacillota > Bacilli > Caryophanales > Bacillaceae > Psychrobacillus > Psychrobacillus sp. FSL W7-1493. The sequence continues at coordinate 157,960 of NZ_JBBOSB010000001.1, forward strand.
CAGCCAATGAAGAGGCTGGGAAGACACCGACCGAGACTGAGCCGACGACAACAAAGACGGACGAGGGTAAAGAGGAAGCTGCTCCAGAGGCAGAAAAAGTACTTAAGCTAAATAATGGCAATGAGCCAACGTCATTTGATCCATCGGTAGGGTTTGATGCAGTATCATGGAGCGCGTTAAACAACCTTATGGAGGGTCTAGTAAGATTAAACAAAGACCACCAAGCTGAAGAGGCTACGGCGGAGAAGATTGATATATCAGAGGATGGGCTAACGTATACATTTACGATTCGTGAAAATGCAAAATGGTCTAATGGAGACCCTGTTGTAGCAGGAGATTTTGTTTATGGATGGTTGCATATGTTAAATCCTGAAACTGCTTCTCCAGCAGCGTTCTTGGCCTATTTTATTGAAGGGGCAGAGGCTTATAACAATGGAGAAGGAGCAGCTGATGCAGTAGCGATTAAAGCTGTTAGTGAGAAAGTATTTGAAGTTAAACTTGCTGCTCCAACTGAAGCATTTTTAAATATTATCACGAACCCAAGCTTCTTCCCGGTCAACGAGAAGGTAGCTACAGAAAATCCTGAATGGTTTACAGAAGCAGAATCATTTGTTGGGAATGGTCCTTTTAAATTGGCTAGCTGGGATCATGATGTAAGCTTCACTTTCGAGAAAAACGAAAGTTATTGGGATGCCGATACGGTTAAGTTAGACAAAGTCGAGTGGGCAATGATTGATGATTCCAATACAGAGTATCAAATGTATTCAACAGGAGATTTAGACGTTTCTGGTGTTCCTGCAGAGCTTGCAGACCAATTAAAAGATGATCCTGAGTTAAAAAACGAAGACCAAGCAGGTCTGTATTTCTTCCGCTATAACGTTTCAATGGAACCATTTACAAACAAAAAAATTCGCCAAGCATTTGGTATGGCTGTTGACCAACAAGAAATCGTAGAATTCGTTACGAAAAATGGAGAGAAACCTGCTGAGGGATTTGTACCGTACGGATTTAAAGGTCCTGATGGCAAGGAATTTAGAGAGACTGCAGGAAAGCTAATACAGCATGATGCGGAAAAAGCAAAAGCACTTTTAGCAGAAGGCATGAAAGAGGAAGGTTACACTGAACTACCTCAAGTAACGTTAACTTATTCTACAAGTGATACACACAAGAAAATTGCAGAGGCACTTCAAAGTAAATTTAAGGAAGTTCTAGGAGTAGAAGTAGCACTACAAAATGTAGAGGCTAGCGTATTTGCTTCTGAGCAAAAAGAGTTCAAATACATGTTATCACGCTCTTCCTTCTTATTTGACTATGCTGATCCTGTAAACGCATTAGAAAGCTTTATAACTGGTTCTTCTATGAATCGTACTACTTGGTCTAGTCCAGAGTTCGATAAAATGATTGCTGATATTAAAAATGAAACAGATGAGCAAAAACGTTGGGATATGCTAATAGAGGCTGACAAATTCTTAATGGAAGAAATGCCTGTTATTCCAGTCCACTATTACAACCAAGTAACACTGGAGAAATCGAATGTTAAAGGTATTGTAAGACATCCAGTTGGATACATGGATTTAAAATGGGCAGATAAGGAATAAAAGCATTTATTCCCAAACAAAAGATGCGGCACTTTTGCAAGTGCCGCCCTTTTCTTTAAAAACAAAGGAGATTATACATATGAAAATAAAACCAAATAGATTGAAAAAAGGGGATACAATTGGAATTATTGCTCCAGCTAGTCCTCCTAACTTAGATCAACTGAAACGCTCCCTGTCGTTTTTAGAGGAATTAGGATTATCTTATAGAATGGGAAAAAGTGTAGAGCAAGTTAACGGGTATTTAGCGGGCACAGATGAAGAGCGACTAGAGGATTTACATGAGATGTTCGCAGACCCTAACATCAATGGAATAATTTGTGCTGGCGGAGGATACGGTACTGCAAGGTATGCAGACCAAATCGATTATCAATTAATGAATGAAAATCCGAAAATTTTTTGGGGTTATTCAGACATCACTTATTTACATAGTGCAATGAATTTATATTCGGATATTGTCACATTCCATGGTCCCATGTTAGCTTCAGACGTGGGTAAAAGTACATTTAATGAGCTATCCAAAAAAATGTTTTATCAGCTGTTTCAGCCAATAGAGTTACACTACACAGAGGATATATCTCCTTTATCCATAGTTGCTCCTGGGGTAGCCCGAGGGGAGCTAGTTGGTGGAAATCTCTCTCTTCTTGCAAGCGGAATAGGGACCAAATATGAAGTGGATACCAATCGTAAGCTTCTGCTAATAGAGGACATTGGAGAAGAGCCATATAAGGTAGATGGAATGCTAAATCAACTACGTTTAGCTGGCAAGCTAGATGCCGCTGCTGGATTCGTCATTGGAGACTTCTGTGATGCGGAGCCAAGGAGAGGTAAAAAATCTCTCACAATGGATGAGGTTTTTGATCATTACTTAGGGAACTTAGGTAAACCAGCGGTAAAAGGTTTTCTTATTGGACACTGTCAGCCTCACTTTGCGATTCCATTAGGAGTAGACGGTATGTTAAATACAGAGAACTTAACGTTATCTATATTACCAGGTGTAGAGTAGGAGGAAGATAGGGTGAAAATACAAGCTATTGAAACGTTTTATGTTGCTGTTCCACTGACCAAACCTTTCAAAACAGCATTACGTACAGTTACCACTGCTTTTTCCATTGTCGTGAAGGTAACCTCTGATGAAGGAAAGGTAGGTTACGGAGAGGCACCTCCTACTCATGTGATCACTGGTGAGTCATTAGAAAGTATCCAATACGCGATAAACGAAATTATTTCTCCGCAGCTAATCGGACTTTCTTTACTAGAAAAGGAGATAATTTTTCAGAAGCTCCATAAAGCACTTGTCAGAAATACGAGTGCAAAAGCTGCAGTTGACATGGCAATCTTTGACCTTTTGGGTCAATATGCTGAGCTACCACTTTATCAATATTTAGGAGGCTATCGAAATTGCCTTACAACCGATTTTACTGTGAGTGTCAATGCACCAGCTGAGATGGCAGAGGACGCTGAGCGCTACGTAAGAGAAGGCTTTCAAATACTGAAAGTAAAGGTTGGAATAGGTACGATACAAGATGATATTGAACGTATTGAGGCTATTAGGAAGCGAGTAGGAAAAGATATTAAAATAAGGCTCGATGCCAATCAGGGATGGAATGCAAAAGAAGCCGTCCGTGCTATAGGTACTATGGAAGATGCTGGGCTTAATATTGAGTTTGTCGAGCAGCCTGTACCTGCAGAGGATTTAGAAGGATTAAAATACGTAACTGAACGAACAGCAACCCCTATTATGGCAGATGAGAGTGTTTTCTCGATTTATGATGCTAAGCGTGTATTAGAAATGCGGGCTGCAGACTTAATTAATATTAAATTAATGAAATCTGGTGGCATTTATCAGGCATTAAAAATTAATACATTGGCAGAGGCAAATGGTATCACCTGTATGGTAGGGAGTATGATTGAAACTAAAATAGGTATAACAGCGGCAGCTCATTTGGCAGCGAGTCAGTCTAATATCCTTTTTTATGATTTTGATGCCCCTTTAATGTTGGCGGAGGACATTGTTACAGGCGGAATCGTCTACCAAGCTAGCACGATGACCTTTTCGAAATCCTATGGGCTAGGCATTGCGAGCGTTAAAATAGGGGAGGGACAAAAATGACAGTAGAAAAAAGTTATTGGGCTTGTGCAGTAAAGGTTGCGACGGTCTGGACAGAGCCAGCATCAGCTCGAGAAGTAGATGGTCCTGGAATATCCAATCCTGTACAACTTGTTGAATGGCTAGAAGCTTTGCCATACAAGGAGCGACTAGCCCTTTGTGATGAGAACCGTGTTCAAACTCAGCTTCTTTACGGAGAGCCAGTTATTGTGGATGAGATAAAGGACGAGTGGGCTAAAATAATTGCAGTCTGGCAGCCCTCTAAAAAAGACGAAAGAGGCTATCCGGGTTGGGTGCCATTGGCTCAATTGAAAGAAATAGTAGAGGCTGGCAACAAAGGAATTGTTCGAGTAAAGGGTACAAGAACCCAGTTATGGGATACGGAAGAAAAACCATTACTGATTCTACCTTTTAATACAATTCTACCTGTTCTAGCGGAAACGGATGATTTCTATAAGGTTCGAGCGCCACATGGAGAAGGGTTGCTCCGAAAAGAAAATGTACAATATGCTACATCTAAGGAACAATTACCAAGACTCCCACTAGAGGAAACTGTGAGGCTGGGGGAAGCCTACTTAGACTTACCATATCTATGGGGAGGGATGTCTCCATATGGCTTTGATTGCTCAGGATTTTCATACAACATGTTAAAGGCGTGTGGCTATTTTATCCCACGCGATGCAAGTGATCAGGCGATAGAAGGTATAGAGGTCTCTAAGGATGAACCTTCTTCATGGAAAAAGGGAGACTTGCTATTTTTTGCAAATGACGAAGGCACAGGCTCAGTTCGTCATGTTGGATTTTACTATGGGAATGGTCAATTACTACATTCACCTTCAACAGGAAAGTCAGTGGAAATTTTAGTATTAGAGGGCTCCAAGCTACAAAAAGAGATATGTGCTGTGAGAAGATATGCCGTTTAGGGGGGAAAGATATGACGGAGAATGTACTATTATCTGTAAAGGATTTAAAGAGACATTTTGATATTGGTCAAGGCAGCACTTTAAAGGCAGTGGATGGGATTAGCTTTGATATTCTCAAGGGAGAAACATTTGGATTAGTAGGGGAATCGGGCTGTGGCAAATCTACCGCTGGTCGTACTATCCTAGGTCTGTATAACCGTACTGATGGAGATGTTCTATTCGAACAAAAGAATGTACATGAAATGAATGATAAAGAACGTAAAGATTATTTGAAGAAAATGCAAATGATTTTCCAAGATCCCTACGCATCTCTAAATCCTAGGTCCACCGTCCTCGAAATTATTGCAGAGCCTATCGAAATTCATAAATTATATAGCTCTAAAAAAGAGATTAGAGAAAGAGTTTACGAGCTGTTAGAAGATGTCGGACTAAATCGAGATCATGCTAATAGGTACCCACATGAATTCTCAGGCGGACAAAGACAACGTATAGGAATTGCGCGAGCCCTGGCATTAGATCCGGAATTTATCATAGCAGATGAGCCAATATCTGCATTGGACGTTTCTGTACAAGCTCAAGTAGTAAAATTATTACAGCGTCTTCAAAAGGAAAAAGGGTTAACCTACTTATTTATTGCTCATGATCTATCTATGGTTAAATATATTTCTGATCGTATTGGTGTAATGTATTTAGGGCATATGGTTGAACTAACAACAAGTAGTCAGCTTTATGAAAGCCCATTACATCCTTATACTCAGGCATTGTTGTCGGCTATTCCAATTCCAGACCCTGATATTGAGGAATCCCGTCAACGGATTATCTTACAGGGCGAGCTACCAAGTCCGATCAATCCACCTTCAGGTTGTGTATTCCGGACAAGATGTCCTCACGCGATGTCTATATGTGCAGAGAAAAAGCCGATTTGGCAAGAGCAGGAACCAGGCCATTTTGTTGCCTGTCATCTTTATAATTGATATGGGATTACACCAGTCTGATTGAAATGGATTGGTGTTTTTTTATTTTGATTTATAGCTGAGTAGAAGGAAAACAAATTAAATTAGATTTTTATAGAACTTATTCAAATTTGAGACGTATAAGTTAATAGAGATAAAATTAGAGATAAGGAAGGTGAGTTAATTGGAACAAAAAACAATAGTACGGTTACAAAATCTTTCTAAAGTAATCGGGACAAAGAAAATTATCGACGACCTGACATTAGACTTGTATTCTGGGCAAATAACTGGATTCCTAGGGCCGAATGGAGCAGGGAAAACAACAACTATACGAATGATGACTGGTCTTATGAAGCCAACATCAGGTGAGGTTTTTATAGAAGGAAAGCCTCTGTCTGAGGATTTTGAGGAGTCCATGAGTAAGGTAGGGGTAATTGTAGAAAACCCTGAAATGTATAAATACATGAGCGGGTATAAAAATTTAGTTCATTTTGCACGAATGAATAAGAATATAACAAAAGAGCGCATTGAGGAAGTAATTGCTCAGGTGGGACTTCAGAAGCGTATTCATGAAAAGGTATCTACTTATTCATTAGGAATGAGACAGCGTCTTGGCCTAGCACAGGCAATTTTACATAAGCCTAAATTTCTAATTTTAGATGAGCCTACCAACGGTTTAGATCCTGCAGGGATTCGGGAATTCCGTACGTACTTAAAAAAGATTGCCGTAGAAGATGGTGTAGCTATCTTTGTATCAAGCCACCTACTAGCAGAGATAGAATTAATGTGTGATCGGATTGCTGTTATTCAAAACGGAAAGCTTTTATCTATTCAAGAAGTAAATGAACAGCAGAAATCTTATTATTACATCGAAGCATCTGAAAAAGAGAAAGTAGTAGATTTCTTTAAACATAAAGAGATTACAATGGAGACTCAAGGAAGCGGTTTTGTAATCCCACTTAATAAAGAGGAAGTGCCTGCATTAGTTGCAGAGATGATTGCGAATGGGCTACAAATCTATTCCGTCACTCCAAATAGAAAAACATTAGAAGATCAATTCTTAGAAATTACAGGAGGTGGACAAATTGCTGAATCTCGTACGAAATGAGTGGTTAAAACTATGGAGTAAAAAAGCAACCTGGATAATGGCTATATTGCTCGTGTTGGTAATGCTTGCTTCCGCTGGTTTTGTTAAATGGATGAATTCCTTGGAAGTAGGACAGGACGATTCAGGAGAAACTATAACAGTGAGTCAAATGACGGCCGTTGCAGAGGAACCTGAGATAACTAAGTATAGAATGGATAATGAACTGCCACCAATTATTGATGACAGTGCACAAGGCTTTATCACTGGTCTTCCTAGTATGATGTCTGTTGTTACTCTACTTACAGTAGTCGTTGCCGGTGGTATTGTAGCTTCTGAGTTTTCTCAAGGAACGATTAAAATGTTATTAACAAGACCAGTAAAACGTTGGAAAATTCTAACGTCTAAACTTTTAACGGTTGGTTTATTTGCAGTAGCAATGACTGGTATTCTTCTTATTTCGGGCACCATTTTAGGATATATATTCTTTGATAATGTACCAGGAACCCAGTTAGAGCTAGTGGACGGAGCTGTTGTAGAAGTTTCCTTCTGGGGTAGGTTAATGCTATTAACTGCTCTAGCTTTAATTAATGTACTTGTGATTGGTATGTTAGCCTTTATGATTGGCTCTGTTTTCCGTTCTAGCTCATTGGCAATAGGGATATCCATTTTCTTAATGTTTACAGGAGTACAAGTTACAGGAGTTCTTGCGGCGCTGAAAATCGAGGCTTCGAAATATATTTTATTTGCTAATACAAATTTGGGGCAATACATTGGCGCAAATGATCCCTCAATAGAGGGAATGACTATGGCCTTCTCTATTGTCGTAATCCTTATTTACCTTGCAGTTTTCCTAGTGACAAGCTACTGGTCATTTACAAAACGTGATGTAACGGCGTAATTGCCTATTGCATATTTCAAAAACTTGTAGTATTCTGAATTTAACTTAAAGAAAGAGGTGAGGCATTATGGCTATTGTATATAATTCGATTCGAATCAGTAAGTTCATGATGTCTCACCCTGTTATTTTCTAAAATGTAGGCGGAATAGGTATTAGTTTGATTGTACACAGACAATCGAGCTTATTTCTTCATACTTTTTGAAATTTCTTTACTAATGAACGGGAGACCATGATTGCTGATTCGAGCAATCATGGTTTTTTTTGTTGCCCAGTAATTCGCCTAAAAAAATGGCGACTCAAATATTTTAATGGGAAAATTAGGAGGAAATTGAATTGAATTTAATCGAACAGTATGGATGGAATAATAAATGGGAAGAAAAGATGTCAAACGATGGGTTGGTAGGTCGAGTTTTACTCGAGCATAAGCATTCTTATCGAGTAATTACTAATGAAGGTGAATGGCTTTGCTCTCTTTCGGGTAGGTTTAAATTTGATCACAATCGAGAAGCCTATCCAGCAGTAGGAGATTGGGTGGTTTTAGAGCAGATGCCCGGAGAAGATAAAGGTATTATTCAACAGGTTCTACCGAGACAATCCCAATTCTCAAGAAAAGTGGCAGGTACAACAACAGAAATTCAATTGGTAGCAGTGAATGTAGACTATGTATTTTTAGTGATGTCACTCAACCATGATTTTAATGTAAGAAGGTTAGAGCGCTACCTACTTGCAGCTTGGGACTCCGGTGCTACACCTGTCGTGGTGCTAACGAAAAAAGATGCTTGTGAACAGGTGGATTATTTCATCAGTGAAGTCGAAACGATTGCATTCGGAGTAGACGTTTTCGCAGTATCTAGTGTTACTGGAGAAGGTATAGAAGACTTAGCTGCTCTCCTGGTCAACGGGAAAACGGGTGCATTACTAGGTTCTTCAGGCGTAGGAAAATCCTCTTTAATCAATGCTCTATCTGGTGAGGATGTAATGGAGGTTAGCGATATTCGAGCTGATGACAGTAAAGGGCGTCATACAACCACTCATAGAGAGCTTTCCTTGTTACCTGGAGGGGGACTATTAATTGATACCCCGGGAATGAGAGAGTTCCAGCTCTGGGATTCTAGCGAGGGTATTAGCAACAGTTTTCAGGATATTGAAGAACTTGCTATCGACTGTCGATTTAGAGACTGTCAGCATAAAAAAGAGCCGGGTTGCGCCATTCAAGAAGCCATTCAAACTGGTTTGCTAAAAGAGGATCGATATGTAAGCTATGTGAAATTATTGCGTGAGCTTGCCCATATCGAGCGAAAAAACAACTTAGCTGCTCAAAAAACAGAACGGGATAAATGGAAGCAAGTATCGAAGATCCAAAAAACTAATAAGAGAAGAAAAATTTAATAGAGGTGTGTATGATTCGATTAATTGATCACCAAAAACATTCTGTAGCAGAGGAAATGCTCGAAATACAGCTTCCGGCTTACCGCAAGGAAGCAGAAATTATCGGTTTTGAAGGCATACCACAGCTTAAGGAAACAATCGAGGATATTAAAGTATCTAAAGAGATTTTTATAGGAAAGTATAATAAGGAGAACCTACTTGGTTTTATCTCCTATGAATATGAGGGAGACGTACTAAACATTTGTAGGTTAGTTGTCCACCCAAATTATTTTAGAAAGGGAATAGCTTCTGAGTTGTTACACCATGTTGTAAGTGCAACTCCTAAAACTGTGAGTATAACAGTTACTACCGGAGCAAAAAATATACCAGCTCTTAATTTGTATGAAAGACATCACTTTTTCAAAGTACAGGATATTGAGGTAGAGCCAACAATTTTTATTACACAGCTTAAATACAATTCACAAATATAAGAATATAAGTTTTCATTTTGATACACCCTAAAACTACTGACAATAAATGTTGGTAGTTTTTTTGTTTCTTTTATGCTAGGCAAATCAATTGCACAACCAAAACATTCATTATATAATATAGTCAAAGATAGTCAAAGTCAGTTTTTGTGAGAAGAGGTGAGAGAAGATGAAAAATATATCTGACATTATTGAAGGTTATTTGAAGGCAATTATCGAACAAGAAAGTAGAGGGCAAATTGAAATCAAAAGAAGCGAGATCGCAGAAAAATTTCAATGTGTACCCTCACAAATAAATTATGTAATAAACACCCGATTCACACTGGATCGTGGATATTTGGTGGAAAGTAAACGTGGTGGTGGTGGGTATATTCGAATTCTCCGCGTTCGAGCCCACACAAAAGCTGAATTAATTGAGCATATAATACAAAGTCTGGAAGCAGGAGCATCTGCATCCACTACAGAGGATATTGTTTTTCGTTTATTGGATGAAGATGTTATTACTAAAAGAGAGGCAAAGATAATTTTAGCAGCTCTAGACAGAACAACTTTAGCCATCCCACTACCAGCAAGAGATGAGCTGCGAGCACGTATACTATGTGCCATGCTTTTAACACTAAAATACGAAAAAAGTGAAAATTGAACGGGGTGTTGATAAGGTGATTTGTGAAAATTGTAAACAACGGCCAGCTAAAGTGACGGTTACACAAGTGCATAACGGAGAACACTTTGAAAGACATTATTGTGAGGTCTGTGCCAATAGCCTCCACCCGTTTTATGTTGAATACAAACAAGACCCATTATCTCTTCATCAGCTTCTATCTAATTGGTTTAACCAAGCAGATCAGATAGTTCAACAAAAACAACAAAAAACACTTGAATGTGATGAATGTGGTTGGTCTATTGAAAGATTTCTAGAAGAAGGTAAGTTTGGATGCGCTTCATGTTACGAAAGCTTCCGTCCTCATTTACCTCAAGCCCTAAAACGTCTACACAATGGCAACACTACACATATTGGAAAAGCACCAGGGCGACTTGGTGAAAAAATAGCTTTAAAGAAACGAATTGAAGCAATTAGGGCTCAAATGAAGCAGGCAGTTGAGCAAGAGCAATTTGAAGATGCGGCGAAGTTAAGAGATGAAGTAAAAGAACTTGAACAGCAACTTGCCGGAGGAGGTGACGCTTCACATGTCGATTGAGAACTTTTTAGATAATTCCAGATCTAGTTGGATGGAAGGAGAAGGAGAACATTCTGACATCGTGATGAGCACCAGAATTCGCTTGGCGAGAAACCTAAATGGTTTTCGCTTCCCTCTAGCATTTACAGAGGACGAAGCGCATAAAATTGACCAATCTGTATCCTCCACACTGCTAGATGCAGATGAAGAATTACAGAAAAATTTTACATCTGTGCACATTAAAGATGTATCTGAGCTAGGACGTCAAGTCTTGGTTGAAAAACATTTAATAAGTCCTAAGCTCGCAAATTCACCAAATACGGGATCGGTCCTTTTATCAGAAGATGAGTCTGTTAGTGTCATGGTGAATGAAGAGGACCATATTCGAATTCAATGCCTATTTCCAGGACTCCAAATCCAACAAGCTTACGAACGGGCAGATACAATAGATCGTTTATTAGAAAAGGAATTACCATATGCATTTGACGAACAGTTTGGTTATTTGACAAGCTGCCCTACAAACACTGGAACAGGACTTAGAGCATCTGTCATGATGCACTTACCTGCTTTAACAAAAACAAAGCAAATGAATCGAATCGTAACCATTATTTCTCGGCTTGGTATGGTCGTAAGAGGAATATATGGAGAGGGTAGTGAAGCGCTCGGCAATGTTTATCAGGTATCAAATCAAACGACACTTGGTAAGACTGAGGAAGATATACTTGCTGATCTTCAAAGTATAGCAGAACAAATTATTCAAAAAGAAAGAGAAGCAAGAGACGCACTTTTACAGCACTCCCCAAATACATTGGAGGATCGTCTTTACCGTTCGCTAGGAACCTTATCCTATGCTCGTCTAATGACCACAGAGGAGGCGGCAAGATGTCTGTCTGATGTGCGTTTAGGAATAGATATTGGACTTATTAAGGATATAGATATGTCCATCCTAAATGAATGTATGATCTTTATGCAGCCTGGTTTTTTACAAAAGTACGCTGGCACAACTTTAAATGCCACGGAGCGTGACATGTTTCGAGCTAAGCTGTTAAGGGAACGTTTGCAAAAAGGAGAAAAAGATAATACAAAAGGAGAGGAACCTGCATGATGTTTAATCGATTTACGCAAAGATCGCAAAAAGTTTTACAATTAGCTCAAGAAGAGGCTATTCGCTTAAAGCATGAATCTATTGGAACAGAACATATTTTACTTGGTCTTATCCGTGAGGGTAGCGGAATTGCCGCAAAAGCATTAGAAGCAATCGAAGTAGATCCTAAAGTAATAGAGGCAGGGATCGAGGAACTGGTTGGAACTGGAGCAGAGGAAGTTGGTCCAATCGTTCACTATACGCCTCGTGCTAAGAAAGTCATTGAGCTTTCAGTAGATGAATCGAGAAAACTAGGTCACTCTTACATTGGAACAGAACATTTACTTCTTGCTTTAATCCGTGAAGGAGAAGGAGTAGCTGCAAGAGTATTGAACAATGCAGGTGTAAGCTTGAACAAGGCGCGTCAGCAAGTGCTTCAATTATTAGGAAGTTCCGATCAATCTCATAGCAATAGTAATAACAACGGAGTCGCTCCTGCTAGTACACCGACATTAGACGGATTAGCACGCGATTTAACACAAATTGCAAGAGAAGGTACGCTAGATCCTGTAATAGGGCGTAGCAAGGAAATCACACGTGTTATTGAAATATTAGCTCGTCGTACGAAAAATAATCCGGTCCTAATTGGCGAGCCTGGTGTAGGTAAGACTGCTATTGCAGAAGGTCTTGCACAACAAATCGTACAAAATGAGGTTCCTGAAATTTTAAGAGATAAACGTGTAATGACTTTAGATATGGGTACTGTTGTAGCGGGTACTAAATATCGTGGTGAATTTGAAGATCGTCTGAAAAAAGTAATGGATGAAATTCGCCAAGCAGGAAATGTTATTCTTTTCATTGATGAACTTCATACCTTAATCGGTGCAGGTGGAGCAGAAGGGGCAATTGATGCTTCTAATATCTTGAAACCGGCACTGGCTCGAGGAGAAATTCAATGTATAGGTGCTACTACATTAGACGAATATCGCAAATACATTGAAAAAGATGCTGCGCTTGAACGTCGTTTCCAACCAATCCAAGTTGATGAGCCTTCTTCTGAGGAAGCTGTACAAATTATTTATGGGTTACGCGATCGTTATGAAGCACATCACCGTGTGAAAATTACGGATGAAGCAGTAGAAGCGGCAGTTAAAATGTCTGATCGTTACATTTCAGATCGTTTCTTGCCTGATAAAGCAATAGATTTAATTGATGAGGCAGGTTCTAAGGTTCGCCTTCGCTCCTATACAACTCCTCCTAATTTAAAAGAATTAGAAACGAAGCTAGAGGCTGTTCGCTCTGAGAAAAATGCAGCTGTGCAAAGCCAGGAATTTGAGAAGGCAGCTTCTTTCCGAGATAAAGAACAAAAGATTAAAGATAAATTAGAAACTATGAAAAATACTTGGAAAGAAAAACAAGGAAAAGAAGAGTCAGAGGTTACAGTCGAGGATATCGCTGCTGTAGTTTCGATGTGGACTGGAATTCCTGTTTCCAAGTTAGCTCAAACAGAGTCCGAGAAGTTGTTAAAGCTGGAGGATAAATTACATGAACGTGTAATCGGACAAAAAGAAGCGGTAGATGCTATTTCTCGTGCTATTCGACGAGCTCGAGCAGGCTTAAAAGATCCGAAGCGACCAATTGGTTCATTTATCTTCTTAGGACCTACAGGAGTAGGTAAAACGGAGTTAGCTCGTGCTTTAGCAGAGGTAATGTTTGGAGACGAGGACGCGATGATCCGAGTAGACATGTCTGAGTACATGGAAAAACATTCTACTTCTCGTTTAGTAGGTTCACCTCCGGGGTATGTTGGATTTGATGATGGTGGTCAGTTGACTGAAAAAGTTCGTCGTAAACCGTATTCTGTTATTTTATTAGATGAAATTGAAAAAGCACATCCAGACGTATTCAATATACTTTTACAAGTATTAGAGGATGGTCGATTAACTGATTCGAAAGGTCGCACAGTCGACTTCCGCAATACAGTAGTGATTATGACATCTAATGTTGGAGCAGATGCACTTAAGTACAATAAACATGTAGGGTTTAACTTACAAGAAGCTGGAAAAACGGATTATAAAGATATGAAAGGAAAAATGCTGGAAGAATTGAAAAAAGCATTCCGTCCTGAATTCTTAAACCGTTTAGATGAAATGATTGTATTCCACTCATTAGAGAAGGAACACTTAAAACAAATTGTGACATTAATGACAGAGCAGCTAGCGAAGCGTTTAAAAGAACAAGGAATAGAGCTAGTACTTACTGAAGCTGCTCAAGATAAAATTACTACAGAAGGCTACGATCCAACATATGGAGCACGTCCGTTGCGCCGTGCATTACAAAAGCATGTGGAAGATCGTCTTTCAGAGGAACTGTTAAAAGGTGAAGTCTTAACGGGTCAGCGTGTAGTATTTGATGTAGAAAATGACGAATTTGTTGTTCGAACAACAGAGCCTGTCACAGAAAGTTAATAATATAGGCATTCCGAGATCACCGGAATGCCTTTTTTTACATAGCTTTGCAACATAGGGACATACGCTTTTCGAGATGTCTAGCTTCATCGCCTTGCCCCTCGGGTCAAATGGAAAAATACTGCTCCTGCGCGAGCTCGTCGCAAACAAAAGCGTTTGCGGTGGCTGAAGACCTGCCTCGTCGCATTTCCCCATTTGCCTGTCGGGGCAGAACAGGCGATTGCGCTTTTCAAGATGTCTAGCTTCATCGCCTTGCCCCTCGGGTCAAATGGATAAAAGCTCCGGTGGCTGAGGAACTGCCTCCTCGCTTTTCCCCATTTGCCTGTCGGGGCAGAACAGGCGATTATGCTTTTCTTATTATAGGAGGATTATATGGCAAAAAAGAAAACGAAATTTATGTGTAACTCATGTGGCTATGAGGCTGCCAAATGGATGGGTAGATGTCCAGGATGTGGAGAATGGAACACGATGGTGGAAGAGGTAGAGGTTGTTTCTAAGGGGCCTAGACATTCTTTTCAGCATTCCTCTGGAGTCACTCAAAAAGCAACGCCCATTATATCTATTGAAACGATTGATGAGCCTCGTGTACAGACGGATTTAGTAGAATTGAATCGGGTATTAGGTGGAGGAATTGTGCCAGGCTCCCTAGTTTTAATTGGGGGAGATCCAGGTATAGGTAAATCAACGCTTCTTTTACAAGTTTCTGCACTTCTTGCGAATAAGGGAGAAAGAGTCCTCTACATTTCCGGAGAAGAATCCATCCGCCAGACGAAACTCCGAGCAGAACGTCTAGGAGTTACTTCAAACGAACTTTATATCTATTCGGAAACTAATCTAGAGCTGATAAATGAAACAATCGATCAAGTAAGTCCGCGTTTTGTAATCGTGGATTCTATACAAACTGTGCATCACCCAGAAGTAACGAGTGCACCAGGTAGCGTGTCTCAAGTACGTGAAAGTACTGCTGAGCTGATGCGTATCGCGAAGACTAAAAATATTGCGATCTTTTTAGTTGGTCATGTAACTAAGGAAGGGCAAATCGCCGGACCAAGGATCCTTGAACATATGGTAGATACGGTTTTATATTTTGAGGGTGAGCGTCATCACAATCACCGTATATTGCGTTCACAAAAAAATAGATTTGGTTCGACTAATGAGATTGCTATTTTTGAAATGGTACAACAGGGTCTAAAGGAAGTACTGAATCCTTCTGAGTTATTTTTGCAGGAGCGTTCTCATGGAGCAGCAGGCTCTGCAATCGTCGCGTCTATGGAAGGGACAAGACCGATTTTAGTAGAGATTCAAGCGCTAGTCACACAGTCGAGCTTTAACTACCCTAAAAGAATGGCTACAGGGATTGACCAAAATAGAATTTCCTTGTTAATGGCAGTGCTAGAAAAACGCATGGGACTGCTACTTCAAACACAAGACGCCTATATAAAAGTTGCCGGTGGAGTAAAATTAGACGAACCTGCCATCGATTTAGCCGTCCTAGTAAGTATTGTCTCTAGTTTTAGAGATATAGGTGTTGCTTCAACTGACTGTTTTATAGGAGAAGTCGGATTAACTGGTGAGGTAAGAAGAGTTTCGAGGATTGAACAAAGAGTGCAAGAGGCTGCAAAGCTCGGCTTTAAACGAGCAATCATCCCAGCATCGAATATGGGAGGCTGGGACTATCCAAAGGGACTTCAGGTCATTGGTGTAGAATCAGTAAATGAAGTGATGAAGGAAGCTTTTTCTTAACTGACTAGTAGGACAAACTACTCGAGGTAATAATAGAGAAGATACGGTGGTGGGGAACTGCCACCTGCTTTCTAAAATACGTATACTTCTGAGTGGTAATGTAAACTATGTATAAGTAAACTTTTGATACTAGTATTGTATTGCTGCATTGGTTAGCCTTGCTCATACGTCAAAATAGGCATAGAGCCATAAAAGGAAGTATAATAAAATTTAAACGGAGGTGGAATATTTGTTAAAGTGGATTATTCAAATTGCTTTTGTATTAATAGGTGGTACATTAGGGTTGCTATTCTTACCGCACTTATATGAACTGATTAATTTATCCAACAACTCTTTTATTAACAATGTATATGTTTCTGTATTAATCGGAGCAATCATGCTGTATGTAGCTGCGCTATTTTTAACAGATTATTTAATTCATTTCATTAAATGGATGGAGGAAAGACTATTAAAGGCACCCATTGGTGATTTGTTGTTTGGGACGTTAGGGATGGTCATCGGTTTAATCGTAGCCTTCTTTTTAGGGTCAGCGGTATCGAGTATTGAATTTCCAGTCATTCGGTCTGTTGCTCCAGTTCTATTGACCATCATTTTAGGGTATTTAGGATTCCAGGTAGGTTATAAAAAGAGAGATGAATTGCTACACGTGTTCACTCCGTCTTCTAAGCTCCCTGCATTGAAGAAAAAAACAGCAGAGGAAGAAGAACAGTCCCTACCATTGGGGACTTACAAGCTCTTAGACACAAGTGTGATCATTGATGGGAGAATAGCTGATATTTCTGAAACCGGCTTTATGGAAGGGGTACTAGTTGTCCCTCAATTTGTGCTAACGGAGCTTCAGCATATTGCAGATTCTTCTGATACACTTAAACGGACAAGAGGTCGCCGTGGCTTAGACGTTCTAAACAAACTAAAGGATGAAAGAAGCACTGCGGTTTTAATAGTGGAAGAAGACTTTGAGGATGTCCAAGAAGTTGATTTAAAATTGATGCGTCTAGCTAAAAAAATGGGCGGCATAGTAGTCACAAATGATTTTAACCTAAACAAGGTGTGTGAGCTGCATCAGGTTCGTGTATTGAATATTAATGATTTAGCAAATGCCGTTAAACCGGTAGTTATTCCCGGGGAAATAATGCATGTAGTTGTGATTAAAGATGGTAAAGAGCATAATCAAGGGGTAGCTTATTTAGACGATGGGACAATGATTGTTGTAGAAGGCGGTAAAGCTTATATCGGACAAGCTATTAATGTAGAAGTGACGAGTGTTCTCCAAACATCAGCAGGACGAATGATCTTTGCGAAACCCCAAGAAACTAAATAAGTAGGAGGGGATGTTTCCTTTGTGGAGCATACCCTTTTTCTTTGTAATATAGGAGGTACGTAAATAATGTTGTATACAGTAATCTTACCTGCCGCGGGAAGTGGAAAAAGGATGGGAGCAGGTCACAACAAACTTTTTATCGAATTAAGTAATATACCAGTTTTAATACATACGCTTAGAGTTTTTGAACAAGACCCTGACTGCGCTCATATTGTTTTAGCGATAAAAAAAGAAGAAAAATCATATATAGAACAGCTGCTTCAGCAATATTCCATCCAAAAGGTGTCAGCCATTGTAGAAGGCGGTTCTGAAAGACAGCATAGTGTATATGCGGGCTTGAAGGCTAGTCCTGCTAAAGGGATTGTATTGGTGCATGATGCTGCTAGACCGTTCATTCAGCAGGAAATCATTCATCAGCTAGTCCAAGCAGCTGAAAAATTTGGCGCAGCAGTTGCTGCAGTACGGGCAAAGGATACGATGAAAAAGGTTCACAATGGTATAATACAGGAAACGGTTGATCGAGAGAGTCTTTGGATTATCCAAACACCTCAAGCTTTTCAATATGATGTATTGGAGAAAGCCGAAAGACTCGCTGAGCAGGAATCCTTTTTAGGGACAGACGAGGCTATGCTAGTAGAGAAGCAAGGTGGAAATGTTCACATCGTGGAGAGTACCTATGATAACGTAAAGGTAACCACTCAAGAGGACTTATTGTTAGGAGAAGTAATTTTAAATAAACGAAAGCAGGAGGAAAAATAAATTGTTAAGAATAGGACAAGGCTTTGATGTACATGAATTTGCAGATAACCGCCCATTAATCATAGGTGGGATAACGATCCCTTATGAAAGAGGTTTAATAGGTCACTCGGATGCAGATGTGTTACTCCATACCATTACAGATGCAGCGCTAGGAGCAATTGGAGAAGGAGATATTGGAAGACATTTCCCTGATACGGATCCTGAATTTAAAGATGCAGATTCGGCGAAATTACTCGAGTATATTTGGAAGCTAGTAGATGCAAAAGGCTATAAGCTTGGAAATATAGATTGCACGATAATAGCTCAGATGCCTAAAATGGCCCCGTACATAGAGCAAATCCGCTCAAAAGTAGCAGAGCTTCTGCAAGCTGATGTCTCTCAGGTCAATGTAAAGGCAACAACTACCGAAAAGCTAGGGTTTACTGGGCGTGGGGAAGGGATTGCTTCGATGGCAACTATCCTTTTAATGAAAAAAGACTAGCTTTAAAAATGCTACACGCAGTGGTAGAATAGATAAAGTTTACTACTTTAGCGAAACAGGCAACAATCACGTTGTCTATCAACGGTTTAATTCCACTTTCCAGATAACGGTTTAATTTAAACGTAAGATAATTAGGAGGATTTATAATGACACAAGAAGTTCGCGTACGCTATGCACCAAGTCCTACAGGAAATCTTCATATTGGAGGAGCACGTACTGCATTATTCAATTATTTATATGCTCGCCACCATAATGGGAAATTTATCGTTCGTATTGAAGACACAGATATTGAGCGAAATATTGAAGGCGGAGAATTATCACAGCTGGATAACTTAAAGTGGCTAGGAATGGAATACGATGAATCAGTAGATATCGGTGGACCTTATGCACCTTATCGCCAAATGGAGCGATTAGATATTTACACGAAATACGCAGAGGAAATGCTAGAAAAAGGCCATGCTTATAAATGTTTCTGTACTTCTGAGGAATTAGAAGCTGACCGTGAGCAACAAAAAGAAAATGGTGTAGCTGCTCCGATGTATAACGGAAAATGCCGACATCTATCCAAAGAAGAAGTACAAGAGAAGGAAGCGGCAGGAACACCTTATACGATTCGTATGCGTGTGCCTGAGAATGTAACGTATAAGTTTGACGATTTAGTTCGTGGAACTGTGTCCTTTGAATCCAAAGACGTTGGTGACTGGGTTCTTGTCAAAGCAAATGGCATTCCAACCTATAACTACGCAGTAGTATTAGATGATCACTTAATGGAGATTACGCATGTATTCCGAGGTGAAGAGCATTTATCCAATACTCCAAAACAATTAATGGTATTTGACGTTTTCGGCTGGGAATATCCTAAGTACGGGCACATGACGTTAATCATCAACGAAAGCCGTAAAAAATTATCTAAACGTGATGAATCAATCATACAATTTGTAGCACAATATAAAGACCTAGGGTATCTTCCAGAAGCAATGTTCAACTTCTTTGCTCTATTAGGCTGGTCTCCTGAAGGAGAAGAAGAAATCTTCTCTAAAGAGGAATTCATTAAACAATTTGATGTAGCTCGTCTTTCCAAATCACCGTCAATGTTCGATAAGCAAAAACTAACTTGGATGAACAATCAATACATTAAGCAACTTCCACTAGAAAAAGTAGTAGAGCTTGCGTTGCCACATCTACAAAAAGAAGGACTTCTTCCAGAGGAATTATCTGAGGAGCAACAAGTATGGGCTACAAATTTAATAGGGCTTTACCATGATCAAATGAGCTTTGGAGCAGAAATTATTGAGTTGTCATCATTGTTCTTTAACGACGATGTTGCATATAATGAAGAAGCTCTTGAAGTATTGACTGGTGAACAAGTACCAGAGGTTATGGCTGCCTTTAAAGCACAGTTAGAGGCTCTAGAAACATTTGAACCAGCAGAAATTAAAGCATCGATTAAAGCAGTGCAAAAGGAAACGGGTCATAAGGGGAAAAACCTATTTATGCCTATCCGTGTCGTAACTACTGGCCAAACACATGGTCCGGAATTAGCGGATGCAATTAGCTTAATCGGTAAAGAAAAAGTAATTGCAAGAGTTTCCAAATACGCTAAACAATAAAATTGACTTTTCCACTGCAAGGTGTGAAAATGAGTGTAATTCATGAACGAAGTAAAGAAAGCTAAGAAGAGGAGAAGTACGTAACGCAAGTTCCTTAGAGAGGACCATCACCGGCTGAAAGTGGTCTGAACCTATGAGTTATGGAAATGCACCTCGGAGCGCCAAGCCGAACGATTAGTAGGCTGGACGTATCATCTGCGTTAAAGATGTGAAGCGGGAAAGATAAACATCTTTCCAATCAGAGTGGAACCGCGCAAAACAGCGTCTCTGTCTATATTTATAGACAGAGACTTTTTTTATTGTTTAGGAAATTATAAAATTCTGAACTTGTGGATAAATAGATGTCTAGCTTCAGCGCCTTGCCCCTCGGGGTCAAATGGATAAAAGCTGCTCCTGCGCGAGCTCGTCGCAAACAAAAGCGTTTGCGGTGGCTGAGGAACTGCCTCCTCGCTTTTCTCCATTTGCCTGTCGGGGCAAACATAGGCGCTTGCGCTTTTCTTATGGAAAAAAGGAGTGATTATCGTGTTTGAGCGGATGAAAGAAGATATAGAGGTAGTGTTTGAACAGGATCCCGCTGCTACTAGTAAGTTGGAGGTTATATTAACCTATGCAGGTTTACATGCAGTTTGGAGCCATAGGTTAGCACATGTCTTTTATAAGAGGAAATGGTTTTTCCTTGCAAGGCTAATCTCCCAAATCAGCAGGTTCTTTACAGGTATAGAAATCCATCCTGGAGCGGTGATAGGCAGACGCTTCTTCATCGACCATGGTTCAGGGGTGGTTATTGGAGAAACCTGTGAGATAGGAGACGATTGTACGATCTATCAAGGTGTTACCTTAGGGGGGACTGGTAAAGAAAAAGGAAAGCGTCACCCTACTCTTAAGAATAATGTCTTAGTAGCTACTGGAGCTAAGGTGTTGGGGTCTATCACAATCGGCGACAACAGTAAGGTAGGAGCAGGCTCCGTCGTCCTAAAGGATGTACCAGAAGATTCTACGGTAGTTGGCATACCTGGTGTAGTCGTTATTCAAAATGGTAAAAAGGTAAAAAGAAACTTAGATCATCAAGATCTTCCTGATCCATTTGCAGATCGATGCAAGGAAATGGAAGATAAGATTAAGCAGCTACAGGAAGAAATAGTTCGATTGCTAGAGGAAAAGGAGAGAGCCAAACGCCATGACAATTCAAATCTTTAATTCACTAAAACGTGAGAAGGAACCATTTGTGCCAATAGAAGAAGGGAAGGTAAAAATGTATGTATGCGGTCCAACGGTATACAATTACATTCATATCGGTAACGCACGACCGGTTATCGTATATGACACGGTCCGAAAGTATTTGCAATATCGTGGATACGATGTAACATTCGTAAGTAATTTTACTGATGTAGACGACAAGATTATTAAAGCGGCCAACGAACTCGGTGAAGATGTATCAGAGCTTACGGATCGCTTTATTAAAGCTTATTATGCAGACGTAGAGGCACTAGGGTGCACAAAGGCAGACTCCCATCCTCGTGTAACGGAACATATGGATGAAATTATAGATTTTATTAAAGTGCTAGTAGAAAAAGGCTATGCTTATGAATCACAAGGTGACGTTTACTACCGTACGAGAAAGTTTGAAGGGTACGGAAAGCTTTCACATCAGTCCGTAGATGACTTAAAGGTAGGAGCACGCATTGAGCGTGGAGAGAAGAAAGAAGACGCATTAGACTTCGCTCTATGGAAAGCTGCAAAGCCTGGTGAGATATTCTGGGAAAGTCCATGGGGGCAAGGTCGACCAGGTTGGCATATTGAGTGCTCTGTTATGGCACGTGAGATTTTAGGAGACACAATTGATATACACGCTGGTGGTCAAGATTTAACTTTCCCTCACCATGAAAACGAGATTGCTCAATCTGAGGCTAGAACTGGAAAAACCTTTGCTAGGTATTGGATGCATAACGGTTATATCAATATAGACAATGAAAAAATGTCTAAGTCACTTGGTAACTTTGTATTGGTGAATGACATTCGCAAGCAAATTAACCCGCAGGTGCTCCGATTCTTTATGCTAAGCGTTCATTACCGTAACCCAATTAACTATTCTCAAGAGCTTGTAGAGCAGGCAGAGGCAGGATTAGAACGTATTCGTACTTCATATGAAAATGTACTTCACCGTTTGAATACAACAGCGGATTTAGGTGACCAGCATGATATATGGGTGCACAAAATACAAGAGGTTAAGCAACAATTTGAAACGGCAATGGATGATGATTTTAATACTGCCAATGGGATAGCTGCATTATTTGAATTATCTAAGCTAGCGAATACTTATCTATTAGAAAAGCAAACATCTGAAGAAGTATTAAAACAATTTATTTCCATTTTGGATTTATTAACTGCAGTTCTTGGAATTACTCTTTCAAAGGAGCAAGAGGTGTTGGATGAAGAAATTGATGCGCTTATCGAAGAACGTAACCAAGCGAGAAAAGATCGAAATTTTGCTCGTGCGGATGAAATTAGAGATCAGCTGAAGGAAATGAATATTATTTTAGAAGATACTGCCCAAGGTATCCGATGGAAGCGTGGGTGACCCTCGTGGAATTTAAATTATCTGATGTAAAGCAACTTAACTCTTTAGCCTTAGCTTATATGGGTGATGCGGTGTTCGAACAAGTAGTTCGAGAACACCTCATCCGCTCAGGGCGGGTTAGACCAAACATCCTTCACAAAGAAGCAACAAATTACGTGTCTGCCAAGGCACAAGCAACAATCGTTAAAGAAATGTTAAACACTAATTTCTTAACTGAGGAAGAAGAGGCTGTCTTAAGAAGAGGAAGAAACGCCAAATCTGGAACGGTTCCTAAAAATACAGATGTTTTGACGTATCATTACAGTACAGCGTTTGAAGCTGTTATTGGTAGCTTATACTTAAGTGAGCAAGCAGATCGTTTGCAAGAGGTGCTGCGATTTTCCATTGAATTTATCGATGGGCAAAAGGGAGAGAAAAAATAATGATAGAGAAATCCGAACAAACTGGTGAAATTATTGCTGGTAAAAATCCAGTCGTAGAAGCACTGCGCTCTGGAAGAGACATGAATAAGGTCTGGATAGCTGAAGGTATTCAAAAAAGTGGCGTTACAGAAATCATACAATTGGCGAAGGAAGCAGGAATTATCGTTCAGTTTGTCCCAAAGAAAAAGCTGGATAATCTAACCGATGCAAATCATCAAGGGATTGTAGCTTCAGTTGCTGCTTACAAATATGCAGAATTAGATGATTTATTTAATCTAGCTGCAAGTAAAAAAGAGGATCCACTTTTTATCATTTTAGATGAAATTGAGGACCCACATAACCTAGGTTCTATTATGCGTACTGCGGATGCAGTAGGAGCACATGGTATTATCATTCCGAAGAGAAGAGCTGTTGGGTTAACAGCAGTAGTAGCCAAAGCATCTACAGGTGCAATTGAGCATGTGCCAGTTTATCGTGCCGGGAACTTGGCTCAAACAGTGGACGAGCTTAAAGAGCGCGGAGTGTGGATCGCAGGAACAGATGCTGCGAAGTCAACAGATTATAGAAATATGGATGCTACCCTCCCGTTAGCACTCATTATTGGAAGTGAAGGAAAAGGGATGAGTCGATTATTAAAAGATAAATGCGACTTTCTTTACCATTTGCCGATGGTTGGTCATGTAACTAGCTTGAATGCGTCCGTTGCTACGTCAATCCTTCTATACGAAGTTTTGCGCGTAAGAAACCCGCTTAAACAATAAAATCATGCAGATTCTACTTGTCGATGGTTATAATATCATCGGCGCATGGAGCGAGTTAAGAAAACTAAAAAATGATAAATTACTAGATGCTAGAGATAGACTAATCGAGCAAATGGCAGAATATAAAGCATTTACTGGTATACGAGTAATTGTAGTGTTTGATGCCCACCTAGTACCGGGTATAGAAAACAAAAAGAAACAGTATGATGTGGAAATTATCTTTACAAGAAAAAATGAAACAGCAGACGAGCGAATTGAAAAGATGACTCGGGAGTTAAGTGGTAGACGCGTACAAATTTATGTTGCTACCTCTGATATGACAGAGCAACGAGTCATATTTGGACAAGGTGCGCTAAGAAAATCTGCAAGAGAGTTAGAAATTGAAATGATTTCTATTTCCTCGAATATTACGAAAAAAGTGAAGAATATCCAAGAAGCTAAGCCGTCTTCGACCATTGATTTATCAGAAGAAGTAGCGGAAATTTTCGAAAAATGGCGAAGAGGAATGAAATGACTCATTGACGCTATAAATTTGAATCCTGTATACTGATGGTAAATATGTCTAATTTAGCTGAGGTGACTTCATTGGAAAAGACAGAGCTGAATCTACAACAATTGGATAGTTTACTAGATGAAGAGCTTGTAGAAATGGTTCATCAAGGAAACACCGAAGCGCTAGATTATTTAATAACGAAATACCGTTCATTTGTGAGAATGAAAGGTAGATCCTATTTTTTAATAGGTGCGGATAAGGAAGATATACTTCAAGAAGGAATGATTGGACTATATAAGGCGATTCGTGATTTCAAAGAGGAAAAGCTTTCTTCTTTTAGGGCATTTGCTGAATTATGTATTACAAGGCAGATTATTACTGCTATTAAAACAGCTACCAGGCAAAAGCATATTCCGCTCAATTCATATATTTCCTTGGACAAGCCGATCTATGATGAAGAATCGGACCGTACACTTATGGATATTATCGCAGGATCTGTGGTAGACGACCCAGAGGAGTTAATCATAAACAGAGAAAACTATGATTACATGGAAGGTAAAATGGGTGAAATTTTAAGCGAGCTTGAGCAGCAGGTGCTCTCCTTATATCTAGATGGCCAATCCTATCAAGAGATATCCGAGGAATTGAATAGACATGTTAAGTCTATCGATAACGCCTTGCAAAGAGTAAAGCGTAAGCTAGAGCGTTATATGGAGATTGGAAGTAATTATGCATAATTTGGGATTTTGTTGACACAGTAAGTCTAAGGTGATAATCTTGAAAAAGACTTATACACCAAAAAGGTGAGATTATGACTAAAAAAATCGTCTTGAGTTGCGTAGAATGTGGTAATCGCAATTATACAGTTCCAGCGTCTAAAGATAGCGGTTCTGTTCGTATAGAGAGAAAAAAATACTGCACGCATTGTAATGCTCATACAGTACACAAACAAACATTATGAGTATGTAAGAAGATAGATATTCATGTGGAGGTTCAACTAAATGGCTAATATTAGTGGGTTTTTTAAAAACGTAGGGTCAGAAATGAGAAAAGTAAGTTGGCCAAAACGCAAAGAGCTAACACGGTACACAATCATTGTGCTTGCAACAGTAGCGGTAATGGCTGTATTCTTTGCAGTAGTGGACTTAGGTATTTCTGAATTGTTCCGTTGGTACTTGGAGTTATAAGTTTGTAGCATGTAAATATCTGAAAATAGCCCGTCTTAGTCAACGAACGGGTTTTTTCATTTGTCTTAGAAAAGGAGGGAAGGACGTCTAGTCCTGACACTATGGAAAAAAATTGGTATGTCGTTCATACGTACTCTGGGTATGAAAATAAAGTAAAAGCAAATTTAGAAAAGCGTGTAGAAACAATGGGGATGTCTGACAAGATATTCCGAGTGTTCATCCCGGAACAAGAAGAAACAGATTTTAAAGATGGAAAAAAACGTGTGGTTACAAGAAAAACATTCCCTGGGTATGTTTTTGTAGAGTTAATCATGACTGACGACGCTTGGTATGTAGTACGTAACACACCAGGAGTAACTGGATTCCTAGGTTCATCAGGTGGAGGGACAAAGCCTACACCGCTTGCTCCAGAAGAGGTTCAATCTATGCTGAAGCAAATGGGTATGAACGATCGCAAAGTCGAGGTAGATTTCTCAGTTGGAGAATTAGTAGAAGTACTAGAAGGGCCATTTGCTCATTTCCAAGGTAAAGTAGAAGCAATCGAGGCAGAAAAAGGAAAAGTTACTGTTTCTATAGATATGTTCGGACGTGAAACGAATATGGAGCTAGATTTCGAACAAGTAATTAAAGTATAATTTATACTTGCTAAAAAAATGGATAAGTGGTATCATTTCAAAGGTCAGACTGAAAAAAAGTCTGCATGAATTTTCTAAATGTTATCAGCGCAGAGCTGAGAGACAGATATTTGAGTGGGAGGGGCAACCCAATTACCACATCACGGACTTAAGGAGGTGTGTCTCGTGGCTAAAAAAGTGATTAAAGTTGTTAAATTACAAATTCCTGCTGGTAAAGCTAATCCAGCTCCACCGGTTGGTCCTGCATTAGGACAAGCAGGTGTTAATATCATGGGATTCTGTAAGGAGTTCAACGCACGTACTGCTGATCAAGCAGGTCTAATCATTCCGGTTGAAATTTCTGTATTTGAAGATCGTTCTTTTACTTTCATTACAAAAACTCCGCCGGCAGCAGTGTTACTTAAAGTAGCAGCAGGAATTCAATCTGGATCAGGTGAACCGAACCGCGTTAAAGTGGCGACAGTTAAACGTGAAAAAGTTCGCGAAATCGCTGAACAAAAAATGCCAGATCTAAACGCTGCATCTGTTGAAACAGCTATGTTGATGGTTGAAGGTACAGCACGTAGCATGGGTATTACGATCGAAGACTAATACTTTATGTGATTTTGATATGAAGCAATTGTTTTTTGGAAGGTTGTAGTTGTTCCTTAGAATAACTGCAACCTTTACACGTGGGAGGTTTATTCCGCTAAAACCACTATCAAGGAGGACATTTTAAAATGGCTAACAAAGGTAAAAAGTTACAAGAAGCTGCTAAATTAGTTGACAAAAATACTACGTATTCAGCTAAAGAAGCAATTGAACTTGCTAAAAAAACTAGCACAGTTAATTTTGATGCAACAGTTGAAGTTGCTTTCCGTCTAGGAATTGATACTCGTAAAAACGACCAACAAATCCGTGGAGCAGTAGTACTTCCAAACGGAACTGGTAAAACTCAACGCGTATTAGTTTTTGCTAAAGGTGAAAAACTTAAAGAAGCTGAAGCTGCAGGTGCAGACTATGTAGGTGACGTGGAATATATCAACAAAATCCAACAAGGATGGTTTGACTTCGATGTAATCGTAGCTACTCCTGACATGATGGGTGAAGTTGGTAAAATCGGTCGAGTACTTGGACCAAAAGGTTTAATGCCAAACCCTAAAACTGGTACTGTTACATTTGATGTTACTAAAGCGATTGAAGAAATTAAAGCTGGTAAAGTAGAATACCGTGCTGACAAAGCAGGGATTATTCATGCACCTATCGGAAAAGTTTCTTTCGAAGACGACAAATTAGTAGAAAACTTCATGGCAGTATTTGAAGTAATTCAAAAAGCTAAACCAGCTGCATCAAAAGGTGTTTACATGAAATCTGTAAATGTAACAACTACAATGGGCCCAGCTATTAAAGTTGACGCTCAATCAGTAAAATAATAATTGACAACCTATAGTCTATCTGATAAGATGACTTTTGTTGTGTAATATACATTTGTACCGAAGACAGTAGGAGTGACTTGTCACTTAATATCCTACCGAGGACACGTAAATTCAGATTCTAATTAGATGATGACTTTCTGCCTCTGTGTCTATCCGTAGATCAGAGGCTTTTCTTTTGTCGGTATAAATGGCCAATTCTTATAGGAGGTGCCAAGATGAGCAAAGCAATCGAAACAAAAAAAGTAATTGTAGACGATATCGCTGGTAAATTTAAAGCTGCTGCTTCAGTAGTAGTTGTTGATTACCGTGGTTTAAACGTTGCACAAGTTACGGAATTACGTAAACAACTTCGTGAAGCTGGCGTTGAGTTCAAAGTTTATAAAAACTCACTTACACGTCGTGCTACTGAAATCGCGGGTGTTGATGCGATCAACGAATTCTTAGTTGGACCAAATGCTGTTGCATTCTCTAACGAAGACGTAGTTGCTCCTGCAAAAATCATCAACGATTTTGCTAAAAAGAACGAACAATTAGAAATTAAAGCAGGGATCATCGAAGGTAACGTATCTTCAGCTGAAGATGTAAAAGCACTTGCAGAACTTCCATCACGCGAAGGACTTCTTTCAATGCTTTTATCTGTACTTCAAGCTCCAGTGCGCAATTTCGCACTTGCAACAAAAGCTGTTGCAGAACAAAAAGAAGAGCAAGGCGCATAATTCATTATGCAACTCTTCGACAAAAAACCGGCTAATAGCCTAACATACCCAATAATAGGAGGAAAATAAAATGAATAATGAGCAAATCTTAGAAGCTATCAAATCAATGACAGTTCTTGAATTAAACGACTTAGTAAAATCAATCGAAGAAGAATTCGGTGTTACTGCTGCTGCACCTGTAGCTGCTGCAGCTGGTGGCGGTGCTGCTGCTGCTGAAGAGCAAACTGAATTTGACGTAATCCTTGCATCTGCAGGCGACCAAAAAATCAAAGTAATCAAAGTAGTTCGTGAAATCACTGGTCTTGGCTTGAAAGAAGCTAAAGAAGTAGTAGATAACGCTCCTAAAGCTATTAAAGAAGGCGTATCTAAAGAAGATGCAGAAGCTATGAAAGCTCAACTTGAAGAAGTAGGCGCTAACGTAGAAGTTAAGTAATTTCTGGTACAACTCGGGGAAAAAGCTCGTCTATATACGACGGGCTTTTCTTCGTATGTATGATGGAGGGTTAAACGGTGTCTGAACATTATTATTCTAGAAAACCTCAAACGGAAAGTAAGCCTCAACATTGGAATTTTAAATTACTTGGTCATAATTTTCGGTTTGAAACAGATGCTGGTGTATTTAGTAAGAGCGAAGTAGATTTTGGCTCCCGTGTATTAATTGATGCTTTTAGTGCCCCAGATCTCGAAGGAGATATATTGGATGTGGGCTGTGGGTACGGTCCAATTGGACTTGCCGTTGCAAAAGCAAATGAAGAAAGAACAGTTCATTTAGTAGATGTTAACACACGTGCAATCCAACTTGCAGTAAAAAATGCGGCTGCTAACGGGGTACAAAATGTGCGAATCTATGAAAGTGATGGGTTGTCAGCAGTGGAAACTGCAAACTTTGCGGCTATTATAACTAATCCACCTATTCGTGCTGGAAAAGAGACTATATTTCGTTTCTATAAGGATTCCTATGAAAAATTAGTTTCAGGGGGAGAATTGTGGGTTGTAATTCAAAAGAAACAAGGGGCACCATCTACTTTTAGTTTTTTAGAAGAGATTTTTGGTCAAGTAGAAGTTGTGAACAAAGAAAAAGGTTATTGGATTATAAAAGGTACAAAAGATTGACTTGACAAAATCGCTATGATATTATAATAAAATGCAAAAATATTATTTTGAGGACTTATGCCCTTTTGTATAAAAGCTATACTTTATGGGTATACTGGCCGAGAAAAGTTTGGTGAATCAAAAATGAGCTCTTATTAAGAACTCGTTTTCTTTTTGTCTTTCGATATCATACACCAAAATGTCTATATCGAAAAGACCTAATATCGCTTTAATTGAGGGGTGAATGAGTTGACAGGTCAACTAGTTCAGTACGGACAACACCGCCAGCGTAGAAGTTTTGCGCGTATTAGTGAGGTGCTAGAGTTACCGAATCTTATTGAGATTCAAACAGCATCTTATGAATGGTTCCTTGAAGAAGGTTTACGTGAAATGTTTAAAGATATTTCACCAATCGAGGATTTTACAGGCAATCTATCATTGGAATTTGTCGACTATAGTTTGAATGAACCAAAGTATTCAGTCGATGAATCAAAAGAACGTGACGCAACATACGCAGCACCACTACGCGTAAAAGTACGTCTTCATAACAAAGAAACGGATGAAGTGAAGGAACAGGATGTCTTTATGGGTGATTTCCCACTAATGACAGAAACCGGAACTTTCGTAATTAATGGTGCTGAGCGAGTAATCGTATCTCAGCTAGTCCGTTCACCAAGTGTATACTTCCATGACAAAACTGACAAAAATGGTAAAAAAGGCTTTGGTGCTACAGTTATTCCTAACCGTGGTGCATGGCTGGAATACGAGATTGATGCAAAGGACGTAGTCTATGTTCGTATTGATAGAACTCGTAAATTACCAGTAACTGTTTTACTTCGTGCTTTAGGTTTCGGTTCAGATCAAGAAATCATTGATTTAATCGGTGACAATGAGTATTTACGTAACACGCTTGAAAAGGACAATACAGAAACTACTGAAAAAGCGTTATTAGAAATCTATGAACGCTTACGTCCTGGTGAGCCACCAACAGTGGAAAGTGCAAAGAGCTTGCTATACTCTCGCTTCTTTGACCCAAAACGCTATGACTTAGCTAATGTTGGTCGTTACAAAATGAACAAAAAATTGCATATTAAAAATCGTTTATTTAACCAAACGGTAGCAGAAACGCTAGTGGATCCTGAAACAGGTGAAATCTTAGTTGAAGCTGGTACGCTGATTGATCGTCGTGTATTAGACAGACTGATTCCACATCTGGAAAACGGAATTGGCTTTAAAACATTCTCTCAAGTAGGTGGAGTGTTAGAAGACGATATTACGGTTCAATCGATTAAAATTTATGCGCCAAATGATGAAGAGCAAAAAGAAATTAACGTAATTAGTAATGCGTATGTGGAAACAGAAGTTAAAAACATTACGCCTGCTGACATCGTTTCATCTATTGGTTACTTCTTTAACCTATTATTCAACGTTGGAAACACAGATGATATTGACCATCTTGGTAACCGTCGTTTACGTTCAGTTGGAGAGTTATTGCAAAACCAATTCCGTATTGGTCTTTCTCGTATGGAACGTGTAGTTCGTGAGCGTATGTCTATTAACGATACACAAGCAATTGTTCCACAACAGCTGATAAATATTCGTCCAGTTATTGCATCTATCAAGGAATTCTTTGGTAGCTCGCAGTTATCTCAGTTCATGGACCAAACAAACCCACTTGCAGAGTTGACTCATAAGCGTCGTCTATCTGCTTTAGGACCCGGTGGTTTAACGCGTGAGCGTGCAGGGTTCGAAGTACGTGACGTTCACTACTCTCACTATGGTCGTATGTGTCCGATTGAAACTCCTGAGGGACCAAACATTGGATTAATTAACTCACTTTCCAGTTTTGCGAAAGTAAATAAATTTGGATTTATCGAAACACCATACCGTCGTGTGGACCCTGAAACAGGTCTTGTGACTTCTCGTATTGATTACCTAACAGCTGATGAAGAGGACAACTACGTTGTTGCGCAAGCAAACTCGCCACTATCTGAAGATGGTGCTTTCAAAAACGAAGAAGTAGTTGGTCGTTTCCGTGGAGATAACACGGTATTTAGAAGAGATCAAATTGATTACATGGACGTTTCGCCGAAGCAAGTAGTTTCTGCAGCGACAGCATGTATTCCGTTCTTAGAAAATGATGACTCTAACCGTGCCCTAATGGGAGCGAACATGCAACGTCAAGCGGTTCCTCTTTTAAACCCAGAAGCTCCGTTTGTCGGAACTGGGATGGAACACGTCAATGCACGTGACTCTGGTGCAGCGGTTATTGCGAAATATCACGGTATCGTAGAACACGTAGAAGCGAAGGAAATTCGTGTACGTCGAATTGAAGAAGTGGACGGAAAAGAAGTTAAAGGTGACTTAACAACTTATAAAGTACACAAATTCGAGCGTTCTAACCATGGTACATCTATTAACCAACGTCCAATCGTTAAAGTTGGAGACCGCGTTAAACCTTTAGATATTCTTGCAGATGGTCCATCTATGGAACAAGGAGAGCTTGCACTAGGTCGTAACGTACTAGTAGCCTTCATGACATGGGACGGATACAACTACGAGGATGCTGTAATTATGAGTGAACGTCTTGTGAAAGATGATGTCTATACTTCTGTGCATATAGAAGAATACGAATCAGAATCACGTGACACGAAGCTTGGGCCAGAAGAAATCACTAGAGATATTCCAAACGTCGGAGAAGATGCATTACGTAACTTAGATGACCGTGGGATTATCCGTGTTGGTGCAGAAGTAAGAGACGGAGATATTTTAGTTGGTAAAGTAACACCTAAAGGGGTTACAGAACTTACTGCTGAAGAACGTTTACTTCATGCTATTTTCGGTGAAAAAGCGCGTGAAGTTCGCGATACATCTCTACGTGTACCTCATGGTGCAGGCGGAATTGTATTAGACGTTAAAGTCTTCAATCGTGAAGATGGAGATGAGTTATCACCAGGCGTTAACCAATTAGTACGTGCTTATATCGTTCAAAAACGTAAAATCTCTGTAGGGGATAAAATGGCCGGACGACATGGTAACAAAGGGGTAATCTCTCGTATTCTACCGGAAGAAGATATGCCTTTCCTTCCAGACGGAACACCAGTAGATATTATGTTAAATCCACTAGGGGTACCTTCTCGTATGAATATCGGGCAAGTATTAGAGCTTCACTTAGGTATGGCTTCTAGACTTCTTGGTGTACACATGGCTTCACCAGTATTTGATGGTGCCAACGAGGAAGATGTTTGGAACACAATGGAAGAAGCAGGCTTAAACCGTGATGGTAAAACGACTCTATATGATGGTCGTTCAGGTGAACCTTTTGATAACCGCGTATCTGTAGGGGTTATGTATATGATCAAACTTGCCCACATGGTTGATGATAAGCTTCATGCTCGTTCAACAGGACCTTATTCACTTGTTACGCAACAGCCTCTTGGAGGTAAAGCACAATTCGGTGGACAACGTTTTGGTGAGATGGAAGTATGGGCACTAGAAGCTTATGGTGCTGCTTATACATTACAAGAAATCTTAACGGTTAAATCCGATGACGTGGTTGGACGTGTGAAAACATATGAAGCGATCGTTAAAGGAGAAAGCGTTCCTGAACCAGGCGTTCCTGAATCATTCAAAGTATTGATAAAAGAACTTCAAAGTTTAGGTATGGATGTTAAGATGTTAACAATTGACGAAGAAGAAATTGAACTTCGCGATTTAGATGAAGATGACGATATTCCGGCAGCTGATGCGCTTGGTTTATTACCAATAGCTAACGAAGAAGAGCCAGTTGGAAACTTAGAGTAAGGCAAAGCAGGAATAATTGATTAGATAAAAAATCGGACAGGTGATGCCTGTCCGTATTTCCGTATTAAATTGCATTATGCAGAGCTACTTGGAAGGTCTTTCTAAAGACTCAAGACTAAAGGGAGGTAGGCTCCTTGATAGACGTTAATAATTTTGAGTATATGAAAATTGGTTTAGCTTCACCAGATAAAATTC
This sequence comes from Psychrobacillus sp. FSL W7-1493, assembly GCF_038004905.1. Classification (NCBI taxonomy): domain Bacteria; kingdom Bacillati; phylum Bacillota; class Bacilli; order Caryophanales; family Bacillaceae; genus Psychrobacillus; species Psychrobacillus sp. FSL W7-1493. Next base: position 191,324 of record NZ_JBBOSB010000001.1, read on the forward strand.
GTTCATGGTCTTATGGAGAAGTAAAAAAACCTGAAACAATTAACTATCGTACACTAAAACCTGAAAAAGATGGGTTATTCTGTGAGCGTATTTTCGGTCCAACAAAAGACTGGGAATGTCATTGTGGTAAATACAAACGTGTTCGTTATAAAGGCGTAGTTTGTGATCGATGTGGAGTTGAGGTTACGCGTTCGAAAGTTCGTCGTGAGCGTATGGGACACATTGAATTGGCAGCTCCTGTATCACATATTTGGTATTTCAAAGGTATTCCAAGCCGTATGGGTCTGATTTTGGATATGTCTCCAAGATCACTTGAGGAAGTAATTTACTTTGCTTCTTACGTAGTAATCGAACCAGCGGATACACCTCTTGAAAAGAAACAATTACTTTCTGAAAAAGAATACCGTGCATACCGAGATAAGTTTGGCAGCAAATTCCAAGCGGCTATGGGTGCAGAGGCTATTAAGCGTCTATTATCAGAAATAGATCTAGAAAGTGAAACTGAACACCTAAAAGAAGAGTTGAAAACAGCTCAAGGTCAACGTCGTACACGTGCGATTAAACGTTTAGAAGTAGTTGAATCATTCCGTAACTCAGGGAATAAGCCAGATTGGATGATCTTAGATGTTCTTCCGGTAATTCCACCAGAATTACGTCCAATGGTTCAATTAGATGGTGGACGCTTTGCGACATCAGATTTAAATGATTTATACCGTCGTGTGATCAACCGTAATAACCGTTTAAAACGCTTATTAGACTTAGGTGCTCCAAGCATCATCGTTCAAAATGAAAAACGTATGCTACAAGAAGCTGTAGATGCATTGATTGATAATGGTCGTCGTGGCCGTCCGGTAACAGGACCAGGTAACCGTCCGTTGAAATCACTTTCTCACATGCTTAAAGGGAAACAAGGTCGTTTCCGTCAAAACTTACTTGGTAAACGCGTGGACTATTCTGGTCGTTCCGTTATCGTAGTAGGACCAAACTTAAAAATGTACCAATGTGGACTTCCAAAAGAGATGGCAATCGAGTTATTTAAACCGTTTGTTATGAAAGAGCTAGTGGAACGAGGCTTGGCACATAATATTAAGAGTGCAAAACGCAAAATCGAGCGCATGCATCCTGAGGTTTGGGATGTACTAGAAGATGTAATCAAGGAGCATCCGGTTTTATTAAACCGCGCACCTACTCTTCACCGTCTAGGTATCCAGGCATTTGAACCAACATTAGTAGAAGGCCGTGCAATTCGTCTTCACCCTCTAGTATGTACAGCATATAACGCTGACTTTGATGGTGACCAAATGGCTGTTCACGTTCCTTTATCAGCAGAAGCACAAGCGGAAGCTCGTCTATTAATGCTTGCAGCACAAAACATTTTGAACCCTAAAGATGGTAAACCAGTTGTTACACCTTCTCAAGATATGGTATTAGGTAACTATTACTTAACACTAGAGCGTAAAGGTGCAATGGGTGAAGGTTCTACATTCTACGGTCCAGAAGAAGTGTTAATCGCATATAACACTGGTCATGTACATTTGCATACTCGAATTGCAATTGCTGCATCATCATTAAAAAATCCGACGTTTACGGAAGAACAAAACAAGATGTTGTTATTAACTACTGTAGGTAAAGTTATTTTTAACGAAATACTTCCTGAAACGTTCCCGTACATTAACGAACCAACGGATTATAATTTACAAATTGAAACACCTGAAAAATATTTCATCTCTACTACAACAGATGTGAAAAAACATATTGAATCTATGGATCTTGTTCAACCATTCAAGAAGAAAATTCTAGGTAATATCATCGCTGAAGTATTTACACGTTTCCATATTACAGAAACTTCTAAAATGCTTGACCGTATGAAAGCACTTGGATTTAAGTACTCCACTAAGGCTGGTATAACTATTGGTATCTCTGATATCGTCGTACTTCCAGACAAAGGTGAGATTCTTGAAGAAGCACAAGGAAAAGTAGATAAAGTATTGAAACAATTCCGTCGTGGTCTAATAACAGAAGAAGAGCGTTATGCAAGCGTTATTGGACATTGGAGTAGAGCAAAAGAAGTTATTCAAGAAAAACTAATGAAATCATTAGATAATATGAACCCGATCTTCATGATGAGTGACTCTGGTGCCCGTGGTAACGCGTCCAACTTTACTCAACTTGCAGGTATGCGTGGTCTGATGGCCAATCCGGCTGGTCGAATTATCGAACTTCCGATCAAGTCATCGTTCCGTGAAGGTTTAACAGTACTTGAATACTTCATCTCTACACATGGTGCACGTAAAGGTCTTGCCGATACAGCACTTAAAACAGCCGATTCAGGTTACCTAACTCGTCGTCTTGTTGATGTAGCGCAAGATGTAATCGTACGTGAGGATGACTGTGGTACTGACCGTGGCTTACTAATAGGATCTCTTATGGAAGGAACGGAAGTTATTGAAGAGTTTGGCGAACGTATTGTTGGTCGTCATACGAAGAAAACAATTTTCCATCCTGAAAAAGGGCATGTTATTTTAGAAAGAGACGGCTTAATTACTAATGAAATCGCGCGTTTGATTGAAGATGCTGGAATTACTCAATTAACTATCCGCTCAGCATTTACTTGTAATACGAAACACGGTGTATGTAAAAAATGTTACGGCTTGAACTTAGCTACTGGTGACAAGGTAGAAGTAGGGGAAGCGGTAGGTATTATCGCAGCTCAATCTATCGGGGAACCAGGTACTCAGTTAACGATGCGTACATTCCATACAGGTGGGGTTGCCGGTGATGATATCACACAAGGTCTTCCACGTATTCAAGAGATCTTCGAAGCTCGTAATCCAAAAGGGCAAGCGGTTATTTCAGAGATTACAGGTACGGTTACTGAAATCGATGAAATTAGAGAAGGACAAAAAGAAATTACAATTCAAGGTAATGTAGAGACTCGTAAATACTTAGCACCATACAATGCTCGTCTAAAAGTTCAAGTAAATGACGTAATCCATCGTGGCCAAGTATTAACAGAAGGTTCTATCGATCCTAAGGAATTGTTAAAAGTAAAAGATGTTTCAACTGTTCAAGAGTACTTGTTAAAAGAAGTACAAAAAGTTTATCGTATGCAAGGGGTAGAAATTGGTGATAAGCATATCGAAGTAATGGTTCGCCAAATGCTTCGTAAAGTGCGCGTAATTGAAGCGGGAGAAACTGACTTGCTTCCTGGCTCACTATTAGATATTCATCAATTTGCTGAAGCGAACAAAGAAGCAGTACTTCAAGGTAAGATTCCTGCAACTTGTCGCCCAGTTATCCTTGGTATTACAAAAGCATCTCTTGAAACAGAATCATTCTTATCAGCAGCATCTTTCCAAGAAACAACTCGTGTCTTAACGGATGCAGCTATTAAAGGAAAACGTGATGAGCTACTTGGATTGAAAGAAAACGTTATTATTGGTAAACTAGTTCCGGCTGGTACTGGTATGCAACGTTACCGTCAAATTCAAATAACTAAAAACGAATCAGATGCACAAAAAGAAGCAGTAAGCGCAGAATAACTTTATATTAGGGAGAGTTAATAATAATTCTCCCTAATATTTTCTTGTTAAGTGTTGACACTTTTTGCAGGGAATGATAATATATTTAAGGTTGATAGTTATCGGACTTGTAGCTTTGGAGGATATGTAAATGTCTTATGAAAAAGTAAAACAAGCAGACAAAACGATCATAGGTACAAAGCAAGCAGTAAAAGCAATGAAAAAAGGGCTTGTCAAAGAAGTATATATTGCACTTGATGTAGAATTGAGAATCATTGAATTAGCACGTCAGGCAGCAAACGATAATGATGTCCCAATTACCTATGTCGAGTCTAAAATAGACCTTGGTAGAGCCTGTGGTTTGCGTTTAGGCGCTTCCGTTGTGGCTATTACTGTGTAACAGTTTTTGTGTTAAGCACAAAGACTTTGTTTTTACCCAAAAAATGAACCACCTGGATGTGTGGTATTAAAAGAACAAATGAAGGGAGGAATAATCGATGCCTACAATTAACCAATTGGTACGTAAGCCTCGTAAATCCAACATCACGAAATCAAAGTCTCCAGCATTAGGAAAAGGCTACAATAGCTTTAAAAAATCAGCTACAGATCTTAATTCGCCACAAAAGCGTGGGGTTTGTACTCGTGTTGGGACAATGACGCCGAAAAAACCAAACTCAGCACTTCGTAAATACGCTCGTGTACGTTTAACAAATACGTTAGAGGTAACAGCTTATATTCCAGGAGAAGGACACAACCTACAAGAACATAGTGTTGTACTTATCCGCGGAGGACGTGTAAAAGATTTACCAGGGGTACGTTACCATATCGTACGTGGTGCTCTTGACACAGCTGGTGTTACTGGTCGTATGCAAAGCCGTTCTCTATACGGTGCAAAACGCCCTAAAGTTAAAAAATAATCTATTTAATAAATTGACATTCGTCGAAAGGAGGAAAACACATGCCTCGTAAAGGTCCTGTTTCCAAACGTGACGTGTTACCAGATCCAATATATAATTCGAAACTAGTAACTCGTTTAATTAATAAAATGATGATTGACGGTAAAAGAGGTACTTCTCAAAAAATTCTATACGGTGCGTTTGATCTTGTGAAAGAACGTTCTGGTAAAGATGCATTAGAAGTATTTGAAGCTGCATTAACTAACATTATGCCAGTTCTTGAAGTTCGTGCTCGTCGTGTTGGTGGTGCTAACTACCAAGTACCGGTTGAAGTACGTCCTGACCGTCGTTATACTTTAGGTCTTCGCTACCTAGTAAACTATTCACGTCTTCGTGGAGAAAAAACTATGGAAGAGCGTTTAGCTAATGAAATTCTTGATGCATCTAACAACACTGGTGCTTCTGTTAAGAAACGTGAAGATATGCACAAAATGGCTGAAGCTAACAAAGCATTTGCTCACTATCGTTGGTAAGATTCTAATACAATCATACTCTAATCCGAAATTGGAAGGAGAAATACAATATGGCTAGAGAGTTCTCCTTAGACAAAACACGTAATATCGGTATCATGGCTCACATCGATGCTGGTAAAACGACTACTACGGAGCGTATTCTATACTACACTGGTAAAATCCACAAAATTGGGGAAACTCATGAGGGTGCTTCACAAATGGACTGGATGGAGCAAGAGCAAGAACGTGGTATCACTATCACTTCTGCTGCGACAACAGCTGCTTGGGATAATCACCGTGTAAACATTATCGATACACCTGGACACGTAGACTTCACTGTTGAAGTTGAACGTTCACTTCGTGTACTTGATGGTGCGGTTACAGTACTAGATGCTCAATCTGGTGTTGAACCACAAACTGAAACAGTATGGCGTCAAGCTACAACTTACGGCGTACCACGTATTGTTTTCGTAAACAAAATGGACAAAACAGGTGCAGACTTCCTATATTCTGTAGGAACTCTTCGTGACCGTTTACAAGCTAACGCTCATCCAATTCAGTTACCAATCGGTGCTGAAGACGAATTCAGCGGTATCATTGACCTAGTGACAATGAAAGCTACTGTATACGGAAATGACTTAGGTACTGATATCCAAGAAGTTGAAATTCCAGAAGAATATAAAGCACAAGCTGAAGAATACCGTGAAAAATTAGTTGAAGCGGTAGCTGAGCTTGATGAAGATCTAATGGAAAAATATCTTGGTGGAGAAGAAGTTACGAACGAAGAATTAGTTGCTGGTATCCGTAAAGGTACTCTTAACGTAGAATTCTATCCAGTAGTATGTGGTACAGCATTCAAAAACAAAGGTGTTCAAAAAGTTCTTGATGCAGTAGTTGCTTACCTTCCATCACCACTTGATATTCCAGCTATGAAAGGTATCGATCCTGACAGTGAAGAAGAAGTAGAACGTCATTCTGACGATTCTGAACCATTCTCTGCGTTAGCGTTTAAAGTTATGACTGACCCTTATGTTGGTAAATTAACTTTCTTCCGCGTATATTCTGGTACTCTTCAATCTGGTTCATACGTACAAAACTCTACTAAAGGGAAGCGTGAGCGCGTAGGACGTATCCTACAAATGCATGCTAACTCTCGTGAAGAGATCTCACAAGTTTATGCTGGAGATATTGCTGCAGCAGTAGGCTTAAAAGATACAACAACTGGTGATACACTTTGTGATGAAAAGTCTCTAGTAATTCTTGAATCTATGGAATTCCCAGAGCCAGTTATCTCACTTTCTGTAGAACCAAAAACAAAAGCTGACCAAGATAAAATGGGTCAAGCACTACAAAAATTAGCTGAAGAAGATCCAACATTCCGCGTACACACTGACCAAGAAACTGGTCAAGTTATCATCGCTGGTATGGGTGAACTTCACCTTGATATTCTAGTTGACCGTATGCGTCGTGAATTCAAAGTAGAAGCTAATGTAGGTGCTCCTCAAGTATCTTACCGTGAAACTTTCCGTTCATCGGCACAAGTTGAAGGTAAATTCGTTCGCCAATCTGGTGGACGTGGTCAATTCGGACACGTTTGGATCGAATTCTCACCAAACGAAGAAGGAAAAGGCTTTGAATTTGAAAATGCTATCGTTGGTGGTGTAGTACCGCGTGAATATATCCCAGCTGTTGAAGCAGGTCTTCGTGACTCTCTTGACAACGGGGTAATCGCTGGATTCCCATTAATCGATATCAAAGCTAGATTATTCGACGGATCATACCATGATGTTGACTCGAATGAGATGGCATTTAAAATTGCTGCATCTATGGCATTGAAAAATGCTGTATCTAAAGTAAACCCTGCACTTCTTGAGCCAATCATGAAGGTAGAAGTTGTTATTCCTGAAGAATATTTAGGAGACATCATGGGTGATATCACATCTCGTCGTGGACGCGTTGAAGGTATGGACGCTCGTGGTAACGCACAAGTAGTACGTGCAATGGTTCCACTTGCAGAAATGTTTGGATATGCAACGTCATTACGTTCAAATACACAAGGTCGAGGAGTATTCTCGATGGTATTTGACCACTATGAAGATGTTCCAAAATCAATTGCTGAAGAAATCATCAAAAAACATAAAGGTGAATAATTAATTTTTCATCTTGATTCAAGCATAACTTTCTTGTAGTGTATGAATTATAGGGACTACTTGTCCCTATCTTTTATCATAAAAAAAACTAACAATTACTGAGGAGGATTTCTCTAATGGCTAAAGAAAAATTTGACCGTTCCAAAACACATGCTAACGTTGGTACAATCGGACACGTTGACCATGGTAAAACAACTTTAACTGCTGCAATCGCTACAGTTCTTTCTAAAAAAATGGGTGGAGTAGCGAAATCTTACGCTGACATCGATAACGCTCCTGAAGAAAAAGAGCGCGGAATTACAATCAACACTTCTCACGTTGAATATGAAACTGAAACTCGTCACTACGCTCACGTAGACTGCCCAGGACATGCTGACTATGTTAAAAACATGATCACAGGTGCAGCTCAAATGGACGGCGGGATCTTAGTAGTATCTGCTGCTGATGGCCCAATGCCACAAACTCGTGAACACATTCTTTTATCTAAACAAGTAGGTGTTCCATACCTAGTTGTATTCATGAACAAATGTGACATGGTTGATGACGAAGAATTACTTGAATTAGTTGAAATGGAAGTTCGTGACCTTCTTTCTGAATACGATTTCCCAGGCGACGACATTCCAGTAATCAAAGGTTCTGCTCTTAAAGCTCTTGAAGGAGAGCCAGAATGGGAAGAAAAAATCGTTGAATTAATGGACGCTGTAGATAACTACATCCCAACTCCAGAACGTCAAACTGACAAACCATTCATGATGCCAGTTGAGGATGTATTCTCAATCACTGGTCGTGGTACAGTTGCTACAGGACGTGTTGAGCGTGGACAAGTTAAAATCGGTGACGTTGTAGACATTATCGGTATTACTGAAGAAGCAAAATCAACTACTGTAACAGGTGTTGAAATGTTCCGTAAACTTCTTGACTATGCTGAAGCTGGAGACAACATTGGTGCTCTTCTTCGTGGGGTTTCTCGTGAAGAGATCCAACGTGGTCAAGTATTAGCTAAACCAGGTTCAATTACACCACACACAGACTTCAAAGCTGAAGTTTATGTTCTTTCTAAAGAAGAGGGTGGACGTCATACTCCATTCTTCTCAAACTACCGTCCTCAGTTCTACTTCCGTACAACTGACGTAACAGGTGTTTGTAACTTACCAGAAGGCGTAGAAATGGTTATGCCTGGAGATAACATCGAAATGACTGTTTCTCTAATCTCTCCAATCGCTATCGAAGAAGGTACTAAATTCTCTATCCGTGAGGGTGGACGTACTGTAGGCGCTGGTGTAGTTGCTACTATCACTAAGTAATCTTATTTAAACTGTTAAAACCATCTCGTGACGACGAGATGGTTTTTTTTATGTGTATAATTGTGTACACTGGGATTAGGAGGTAATTATATGCGAAAAATTATGCTAATAGAAGATGATGTTTCTATATTTAATTTATTAAAGGAAAAATTTCATCTATGGTCATTTGAAGTTATAGGCCCTACTGATTTTCAACAAGTACTTCCTAGTTTTTTAGAACAGAAACCCGAGTTAGTTATGATAGATATACAGCTGCCAGCATATGATGGTTTCCATTGGTGCCGAGAAATTCGAAGACATTCTAAAGTACCTATTATATTTCTTTCCTCACGAGATCACCCAATGGATATGGTCATGGCCATGCAGATGGGGGCGGATGACTTTGTTCAAAAGCCTTTCAATATGGAGGTTTTATTAGCAAAGGTTCAAGCTATTTTAAGGAGAACGTATGATTATGGAGAGGAACAGTCAGATATCGTTCATTGGAATGGTGCAATTATTGATTACTCTAGAAGTACAATTTCCAAAGAAGAACAAGAGGCTGAACTTACAAAGAATGAGTTATTTATCCTTAGAGTATTAGTCCAATCTGTAGATAAAATAGTATCGAGAGATGAACTCATGAGAAAGCTATGGGATGATGAAAAGTTTGTAAATGATAATACTCTTTCTGTAAATGTTAATAGATTGAGGTTAAAGTTAGAACAAATTGGATTAGATGAGGTTATTGTAACGAAGAAGGGATTAGGCTATCTAGCTGTTACTAAGGAGGAGCTATGAGGTTACTGTTATATTATATTAGAGAGCGAATTGCCTGGATTTTATTTTTTGGCTTTTTCCAGCTTTGGCTCAATATTCTCCTGACGGTTGACGTTGCCTTTACCAATACTTCTATTGTGTACTTGAATGGTACCAACCTACTTTTATTTTTAGTATTCTTTTTATGGCGATACTTTAGGGAAACAAAGTTTATAAAAAGTGTTTTAAAGATTAATCAGGGTGACCCGACTTTCGATGAGCTTATAGCAAGACTACCAGAAGGACAATCACTTTTTGATAAAATGATTATAGAAGAGGTTGAATTACTAATTTTAACCGGAAAACAAGAACTGAATGATTCCAATACCAGTTCTCTTGAAGAGAAGGATCAAACTCTTTCCTGGATACATGAGATGAAGACACCGCTAACCAGTATGAAACTAATGATAGACAATGTAGAAGATCCAACACTTAAGAAGCAATTAGAAGTAGAATGGCTTCGACTGCATATGCTCTTAGATCAACAACTTCATAAAACACGACTTCCTTCAATTGAAAAGGATAATGTAATCGAGGAAGTAACTATACAAAGAGTTGTATTTCAGGAAATTAAAGAGCTGATGCCATGGTGTATACAACGAAATATAGGGTTTGAGGTTAGCGACTTGGAACACGTCATACTAACAGATCAGAAATGGCTAGCGTTTATTCTAAGGCAGCTAATATCAAATGCAGTAAAATATAGTAAAGAGAATAGTGAAATTCGGATTTTTACTTCTACAGATGATTTAGGTCACCTAATCCTTTCTATTCAAGATCAAGGGATAGGAATAGCACAATCGGATTTGCCAAGAATTTTTGAAAAGTCTTTTACTGGCAGGGTTGGCAGAGAGAGTGCTGCTTCAACTGGAATGGGTCTATACTTAGCAAAGAATTCCGCCGAAAAGCTAGGGATCAGGATCAACGTTGTTTCTGATATTGGTCAGGGTTCTACCTTCTCCTTACACTTTCCACTACAAAATGAGATGCAACAAATACTAGGTAGGTGACGAAAATGTCATCTACTTTCTTTGATTGTCACCTAAAACGAACGATTTTACTAGAATTAATGGGTAAAATGAAGTTAATAAAAGGTAGGAGGTAGACCATGGTAATTTTAAGAGGTCGCAAGATTAAAAAAGTATTTGGTAAAAAATCTAATACTCAAGAAGTATTAAAGGATATTGACATAGAAGTTCGAGAAGGAGAGTTTGTTGGAATTATGGGACCTTCGGGTTCAGGGAAAACAACGCTATTAAATGTCTTAGCTTCCATTGATAAAGTTACATCTGGATTAATCGAGATTAACAATAATAATCTTCAAAAAATGAAAGAACAGAAGCTTTCCAAATTTAGAAGAGAACAGTTAGGTTTTATCTTTCAGGATTATAATTTGTTGGATACACTAACAGTTAAAGAAAATATTTATCTACCATTATCTGTAGGAAAATCCTCTAAGAGCGAGGGGGAGGAAAAGATAAGGGAGATTACAACTCTGTTAGGAATTGAAGATATTTTAAACAAATATCCTAATGAGATATCTGGTGGTCAAAAGCAACGAACATCGGCGGCAAGAGCACTAGTTGGTAATCCTTCAATTGTATTTGCAGACGAGCCCACTGGAGCTTTAGATTCTAAATCGGCTACGGCGTTGTTAAGTAATCTAGAAAAAATAAACAAAGAAAAGAAAGTTACGATTATGATGGTAACGCATGACTCTGTAGCTGCGAGCTTTTGTTCACGTGTTCTATTTCTAAAGGACGGTCAAATATACTCGGAGTTGTATAAAGGTGATAAGGATCGCAAGCAATTTTTCCAAGAGATTATGAATACCCAAGGTGTATTAAGTGGTGATGGCTATGACGCTTAATCAATTGGTTCTAAGAAGTATGAGGAAAAATATAAAGAGTTATTATCTTTATGTCTTTGCTTTAGTCTTCAGTGTTTCATTATATTATTCCTTTGTCACATTACAGTATAATCCCGCAATCGTTAATGAAATCGGGACTGGAAGATCAGCAGCTGCATTAGAAACAGCTTCCTATTTATTATTATTTATTGTAACTTTCTTTGTACTCTATGCTAATAAGCTTTTTATGAACAGACGGAGCAAGGAAATAGGTTTGTACCAGCTAGTCGGAATGTCCAAGAGCCTAGTGGCTAGACTAATAGCAATAGAGAACATTATTCTCTGGTTCAGTGCGATTGTCATTGGTGTATTAGTAGGTTTACTTTCCTCAAGAATATTTGTAATGATTCTCTTAAAAATAGTAGAAAAGGATGCATTTGTCGAGCTCTCATTTTCTATAGAAGCACTAATGACTACTGTAGTTGTTTTCTCCGTACTATTATTGATAGTTATTCTACAAACTGCAATAAGAATCAAAAGAGTAACTCTGCTAGCTCTCATTACAACTACTGCAGTCGCAGACGAGCGAGTCAAAAAGTTTAATGCCTTTCAGATGTTTTTAGGATTTATAGGGTTGATTTCTATAGGATATGGCTATTATTTATCGACGACACTGTTAGATTTGGATAACTTACCATCTGCTAATGTACTGTTATTCAAAATGGTTTCTATCCTTGCTTTAACGATTGGCGGAACCTATTTTGTATTTCGATTCTCGGTAGCATTAATCTTAAATTTTGTAAGAAAAAGTAAAAAAGGTTTACTGTCTATTCAAGATGTATTGTCTTTATCCACAATCATGCACCGAATGAAAGCCAATGCCATGTCTCTGACTACTATTACAGTATTGTCAGCGACTACGCTAGCAATATTAACATTAACCTATATCTCTTACTATTCCACGGACTCAGTGGCAAAAGAGGCAGTACCTTATGATTATATAATGTATGAGGATACTGGCTTCGAATTGGTAGAGGAATTTGATAAAGAAGGTATTCAATATACCAGGTATGATATAGATTTACTAGAGGTTCCAGCAGATGTTCGCCCATTATTAGTCAAGGAGTCTGCATTAAATAAAAATTTATCCACCGAGCTAGGTATACAGGTTGTAAGCCTAAAGGCGATTCAAAATAAGCTTCCTAATATTCAATTACAAGAAGGGGAAGGCTATATACTGGGTTATGATAGTTTGAGTGCAGAAAACATAAGAATAGAATCACAAAAACCAATCCAGTTCAATACTTCAACAGGTAAAGAGGAAATATTTATTAAAGAAGTGATAGAAGATCGGTTAGTACCTGATTATCATAATTATGGTTTATTTACAGTTGTAGTGTCCGATTCTTTTTTTCAAAAGCTACTTAATGACCCTCTTACTGTGAATCAAAAAATAGTTGGTATGGACTTGAAGGAAGAAAATCAACTAATAAAGGCACAAGAAGTATTTGAAGCAAATAAAGTGTCAGTGGAAATACCTATTCCAGGTAATGACCGAGCAACAAACACAGTCAGTGTAGAATCTCAGGAAGATTATCGTATAAAGATGTTAGATTCACTTGGAATGACTATTTTTATAAGTGGATTTTTAGGCTTAGCGTTTTTAATAGCTACGGGTAGTATTCTGTACTTCAAGCAAATGTCTGAGGCGGATGAAGAGAAAGGTACCTATAAAGTTTTACGAAAAATGGGCTTCACTACTAATGAAATTATGAGTGGGATCCGACGTAAGCAGCTGTTCAACTTCGGCTTTCCATTAATCATAGGGTTAGCACACAGTTATTTTGCAGTAAAATCGGGGTGGGTTTTGTTTGGCACCGAGTTGGTAGCTCCACTATTGATCACGATGGGTATATATATTGTTCTATACTCTATCTTTGCAATTCTTTCTGCAGGGTACTATCGAAAAGTAGTTAAAGCTGCTTTATAAAGAAAAAGAAAAAGCTTGGTTTCCAATTGGAAGTCAGGCTTTTTTTATATAGAAGCTAGTGGGCCACTGTAAAATGCTTGGATGTTAACTATTGGCATAGTTTATTCTATTGACAATATGGAAAAAAGAATATAAACTTCTATCATGTTAGCAATCTAGTGTGTGAAAGTGAGTGTGTAAAATGAATGCAGTACTAATTGCAGTTGCAGTTATGTTAGTTCTGAGTCTACTTCGTATAAATGTAGTATTCTCATTGATTATAGGAGCATTGGTAGGGGGCCTCACAGCAGGCTTATCGGTCGCAGATACAATAAAAGCGTTCACGGATGGATTAGGTGCTGGAGCTACAATAGCGCTTAGCTACGGGCTTTTAGGAGGCTTTGCGGTGGCTATCTCCAAGACAGGAATACCAGAGCTATTAGTAGCAGCTATTCTCAAGCTTGTAAAAAGAGAAGGAGATTCCCAGAAGACTGGTCTAGCTAAGACGTTAATATTCTTGTTATTACTGATGATGGCTATATTCTCGCAAAATTTAATACCAATCCATATCGCATTTATCCCATTATTAGTTCCGCCAATTTTGAAAGTACTAAATATGCTTCAGATTGACCGTAGATTGATTGCAACTATTTTAGCGTTTGGATTGATTACACCATACATGTTGTTGCCATATGGTTTCGGTGCAATCTACCAAGAGATCGTGGCTACTCAGATGGGGCTATCTGGTCTAGCAATCAATTTAGATGATATTCCTCGAGCAATGGTAATACCGGCGCTAGGAATGGTGGCAGGATTAGTTATGGCGTTTGTATTATATAGAAAGCCAAGACAATACAAACAACAGGAAGTTGCTGTAGAGGAATTACAATTGAACGTTAAAAAGAGTAGTGTATTTTTCACTATTATTTCATTGATTGCTGCCTTGTATGTTCAGATTGAAACAGACTCAATGATAGCTGGGGCTTTAGCGGGTATTACTGTACTGTATATCACAGGAGCTTTAAAATGGAAGGAAGCGGACCTCCTATTAACTGAAGGTATGAGAATGATGGCTTTTGTAGGTTTTGTCATGATTACAGCAAATGGGTTTGCTTCTGTGATCAATGCAACTGGTGATGTAGAAAATTTAGTAGAAGCTTCAGCGGAGTTGCTTGCAGGTAACGTCAGCTTAGCCGTACTCATTATGTTAGTCATTGGGTTAATCGTAACAATGGGCATAGGATCTTCGTTTGCAACTATTCCTATCATTGCAGCTATTTTTGTTCCTCTAGGATTAGAGTTAGGATTAAGTACTATGGCGATTATAGCCCTGGTAGGAACAGCTGGTGCATTAGGAGATGCCGGCTCCCCCGCATCTGATTCAACGCTGGGTCCGACCGCGGGATTAAGTGTAGACGGTCAGCACAATCATATTTGGGATACTTGTGTGCCTACGTTCATTTGCTACAATATCCCGTTAATCATTTTTGGTTGGTTTGGAATTGTATATATACTATAGAAGAGAGAGCTCCTTAGTGAGCTCTTTTTCTTTTGAATAGAAGAAGGTAATTTGTCTCTTGCATGATGACACTTGTGGAACAAGGGATAAAGGAATTTCTACCATTCATTTCATTTGTATTTTTAGTGATAATTTTATATACTAGAAAACGGCTAAAAAATGTATTGTTTAAATGAATATATATAAAGTTGAAGCATATAAAAAGAATTTGAGAAAAAGACTTGCATATTCTATTTTTATTGGATATAATGTTGAATGTTGGTCTTTGACTGCGATGAAACGAGAGGTTACCGACACACCCGGCCGCTTTGCCATGGCGAGTGTACGGAAAATTTTCGTGGAGAATGTCTAGAAAATAGGCGAAAAGGAGGGAAAATAATGGCAAAACAAAAAATTCGTATTCGTTTAAAAGCGTATGATCACAGAATCCTGGATCAATCTGCTGAGAAAATTGTAGAAACTGCTAAACGTTCAGGTGCAAGTGTATCGGGTCCGATTCCACTTCCGACTGAAAGATCTGTGTATACGATTCTTCGTGCTGTTCATAAGTATAAAGATTCTCGTGAGCAATTCGAAATGCGTACGCATAAACGTCTTATCGATATCGTTAACCCAACACCACAAACTGTTGATGCGTTAATGAAGCTTGACTTACCATCTGGCGTTGATATAGAAATCAAACTTTAATGGTAAAAGATAAAAAACAACAAATTATTATAGGAGGTGTGACGGATGACCAAAGGAATCTTAGGTAGAAAAATCGGTATGACGCAAGTATTTGCTGAGAACGGTGACTTAATCCCTGTAACAGTTATTGAAGCTACTCCAAACGTAGTACTTCAAAAGAAAACTGCTGAGACAGACGGATACGAAGCAATTCAGTTAGGTTTTGAAGATAAGCGCGAAAAGCTTTCTAACAAACCAGCTAAAGGACACGTAGCCAAAGCTAGCACCGCTCCTAAGCGCTTCATCCGCGAATTCCGCGGCTTGGATACAGCTAATTACGAGGTTGGTCAAGAAGTCAACGTAGAAAGTTTTGCAGAAGGCGATGTAATTGATGTAACAGGTATTACTAAAGGTAAAGGTTTCCAAGGTGTTATTAAACGCCACGGACAATCTCGTGGACCAATGGCCCATGGATCTCGTTACCACCGTCGTCCAGGTTCAATGGGGCCAGTTGCTCCGAACCGTGTATTCAAACAAAAGAAATTACCTGGTCAAATGGGTGGGCACACAGTAACAATCCAAAACTTACAAATCGTAAGAGTGGATGCTGAACGTAACCTACTATTAGTAAAAGGTAATGTTCCTGGTTCTCGTAAATCACTAGTAGTTGTTAAGGCTGCTATTAAATCGAAATAATTCTCTGAAGAAAGGAGGAAACAGGAATGACAAAGGTGTCTTTATTCAATCAAGCAGGATCTTCTGTTGGTGAAATCGAGTTAAACGATAAAGTTTTCGGAATTGAACCAAACGAATCTGTGCTATTTGAAGCTATCATTTCTCAACGTGCTTCACTACGTCAAGGTAATCATAAAGTGAAAAATCGTTCTGAAGTAGCTGGTGGTGGTCGTAAACCATGGAAGCAAAAAGGAACAGGTCGTGCTCGTCAAGGTTCGATCCGCTCTCCACAATGGCGTGGTGGTGGTACTGTATTCGGTCCAGTTCCACGTAGCTATAGCTATAAATTACCTAAGAAAGTACGTCGTCTAGCTCTTCTTTCAGCTCTTTCATCTAAAGTGCGTGAAGAAAGCATTGTAGTACTTGAAGGTTTAGCATTTGATGCTCCAAAAACAAAAGAATTCGTGAAAGTGTTAACTAACCTTTCAATCAATAAAAAAGCGTTAGTAGTAACTGCTGATTTAGATGAAAACGTAGCATTAGCTGCTCGTAACATCCCTGGAATCACAGTTGTGTCTGCAACAGGCATTAACGTTTTAGATTTAGTTGGTCACGATAAATTAGTGATGACTAAAGCTGCAGTAGAAAAAGTAGAGGAGGTGCTTGGATAATGGAAGCACGTGATATTATTAAACGTCCGGTCATTACCGAGCGTTCTTCTGAAGTAATGGCAGATAAAAAGTACACTTTCGAAGTGGACACTCGCGCTAACAAAACTCAAGTTAAATATGCAGTAGAAGAAATCTTTGGAGTAGATGTTGAGAAAGTTAACATCATGAACTACAAAGGTAAATTCAAACGCGTAGGTAAATTTGGTGGTTATACTAACAAACGTCGTAAAGCGATTGTTACATTAACTCAAGACAGCAAAGAAATCGAGTTATTCGAAATTTAATCCTTATATAAGGAATTAATAATCAAGAAGGAGGGAATAAAATGGCGATTAGAAAGTATAAACCAACGACAAACGGACGTCGTAACATGACTTCACTTGATTACGCTGAAATCACAACGAACAAGCCTGAGAAATCACTACTTGCTCCTGTTAAGCGTAAAGGCGGCCGTAACAATCAAGGTAAAATTACTGTTCGTCATCATGGTGGTGGACACAAACGCCAATACCGCGTAATTGATTTCAAACGAAACAAAGACGGTATTCCAGCACGTGTTGCTACTATTGAATATGATCCAAACCGTTCTGCAAACATCGCATTAGTAAATTATGCTGATGGGGAAAAACGCTATATCCTAGCTCCTAAAGGCTTAGAAGTGGGAATGACAATCGTGTCAGGACCAGAAGCTGATATTAAAGCAGGTAATGCACTTCCATTGCAAAACATCCCTATGGGTACTACTATCCATAATATCGAAATGAAACCTGGTAAAGGTGGTCAGTTAGTTCGTTCTGCTGGTACATCTGCTCAATTACTAGGTAAAGAAGGTAAGTACGTTATCGTACGTTTACAATCTGGTGAAGTACGTTTAATCCTAGGAGTTTGCCGCGCTACTATCGGTGAAGTAGGAAACGAACAACACGAACTTGTAAACATCGGTAAAGCAGGTCGTAATCGTTGGTTAGGTAAACGCCCAACTGTACGTGGATCTGTAATGAACCCGAACGACCATCCACATGGTGGTGGTGAAGGACGTACTCCAATCGGACGTAAGTCTCCAATGTCTCCATGGGGTAAACCAACTCTTGGATACAAAACTCGTAGCAAGAAAAACAAATCCGACAAACTTATCATTCGTCGTCGTAAAAAATAAAGTGGTTTTACTACGGTTCAAAGAACGAGCCGTGGTGCAATCACGGAGGGAGGTTTCAGCATGGGTCGTAGCTTGAAAAAAGGACCTTTCGCAGACGATCATTTATTGAAAAAGGTCGATGCACAAAAGGATTCTGAGAAAAAACAAGTGATTAAGACTTGGTCTCGCCGTTCAACAATTTTCCCAACTTTTATCGGGTTAACTATCGCTGTATATGACGGACGTAAACATGTTCCTGTATACGTGACTGAGGATATGGTAGGTCATAAACTAGGCGAGTTTGCACCAACACGCGCTTATAAAAGTCATGGTGCAGATGATAAGAAAACAAGACGCTAATTTGAGAGGAGGTCATTCAAATGTCACAAGCAAAAGCTATTGCTAAAACAGTGCGCATTGCTCCTCGTAAGGTAAGATTAGTCGTTGATTTAATCAGAGGTAAGCAAGTTGGCGAGGCAGTTGCAATTTTACAACTTACACCAAAAGCAGCATCACCTGTTGTTGAGAAAGTTTTAAAATCTGCTATTGCGAACGCAGAGCACAATTATGATTTAGATATTAACAACCTAGTTGTTTCTGAAGTATTTGTTGATGAAGGTCCAACACTAAAACGTTTCCGTCCACGTGCGATGGGTCGTGCAAGTGCTATCAACAAACGTACAAGCCACATCACGGTAGTGGTATCTGAGAAGAAGGAGGGATAATTCGTGGGTCAAAAAGTTCATCCAATAGGATTGCGAGTTGGGATCATTCGTGACTGGGAGTCAAGATGGTACGCTGGCAAAGACTATGCAAACTTACTTCATGAAGATTTAAAAATTCGTAAGTACATTGAAACTCGTTTAAAAGATGCATCTGTTTCTACAGTAGAAATCGAGCGTGCTGCTAAACGTGTAAACATTACAATTCACACTGCGAAACCAGGAATGGTAATCGGTAAAGGTGGTACTGAAGTCGAAGCACTTCGTAAACACTTAAACGATATCACTGGCAAGCGTGTACACATCAACATCGTAGAAATTAAAAGAGCTGACCTTGATGCTAAATTAGTAGCAGAAAGTATCGCACGTCAATTAGAAGGCCGCGTATCTTTCCGTCGTGCTCAAAAACAAGCAATTCAACGCACAATGCGTTCTGGCGCTAAAGGTATTAAAACTCAAGTATCTGGACGCTTAGGCGGAGCAGACATCGCGCGTGCTGAACATTACAGCGAAGGAACTGTACCACTTCATACACTACGTGCAGATATTGATTATGCACATGCTGAAGCTGACACAACTTATGGTAAGTTAGGCGTTAAAGTATGGATCTATCGTGGTGAAGTCCTTCCAGTTAAGAAGAACTCTGAGGAAGGAGGCAAATAATATGTTAATGCCTAAACGCGTTAAATATCGTCGCGAACACCGTGGGAAAATGCGTGGTGAAGCAAAAGGCGGTAAAGAAATAGCTTTCGGTGAATTTGGTTTACAAGCAACTGAAGCTAGCTGGATTACAAGTCGTCAAATTGAATCAGCTCGTATTGCTATGACACGTTACATGAAACGTGGCGGTAAAGTATGGATTAAAATATTCCCGCATAAACCTTATACGAAAAAGCCTCTTGAGGTTCGTATGGGATCCGGTAAAGGTGCTCCTGAAGGTTGGGTAGCAGTCGTTAAACCAGGGAAAATTATGTTTGAAATTGCTGGCGTATCTGAAGAGGTAGCTCGCGAAGCATTGCGCTTAGCGTCTCATAAGCTTCCTATTAAGTGTAAAATAGTTAAACGTCAAGAAATTGGTGGTGAATCTAATGAAAGCTAATGACATCCGTGAACTTACTACTGCAGAAATAGAACAAAAGGTAAAATCACTGAAAGAAGAGCTTTTCAACCTTCGCTTCCAATTGGCGACTGGTCAATTAGAAAACACAGCTCGCATTCGTGAAGTTCGTAAAGCGATTGCACGTATGAAAACTGTAATTCGCGAAAGAGAAATCAGTGCAAACAACTGATAAAGGAGGTTTTCAGGCATGACTGAGCGTAATCAACGCAAAGTATACACTGGCCGTGTAGTTTCTGACAAAATGGATAAAACAATCACTGTTTTAGTTGAAACACATAAAAAACATAAATTATACGGTAAACGTGTTAAATATTCTAAGAAATTTAAGGCTCATGATGAGCAAAACGTAGCCCAAATCGGCGATATCGTCCGTATTATGGAAACTCGTCCGCTATCAGCTACAAAACGTTTCCGTTTATTGGAAGTTGTAGAAAAAGCGGTTATTATCTAATAATAAATTCGGAACTACTAATTTCCGGAGGGAGGTAACCTAAGTGATCCAACAAGAAACTCGTATGAAAGTTGCAGACAACTCAGGTGCACGTGAAGTTTTAACAATAAAAGTACTTGGTGGTACTGGACGTAAAACTGCTAATATCGGCGATATCGTCGTATGTACAGTTAAGAAAGCAACACCAGGTGGCGTTGTCAAGAAGGGTGACGTAGTTAAAGCTGTTATCGTTCGCACTAAAAGCGGCGTACGCCGTAAAGACGGAACTTATATCAAATTTGATGAAAACGCGTGCGTTATTATCAAAGACGATAAAGGACCGCGTGGAACTCGTATTTTCGGACCTGTTGCGCGTGAACTACGTGACAGCAACTTCATGAAAATCGTATCTTTAGCTCCAGAAGTTCTTTAATTATCATGAAAGTGCCAATCAAGGAGGTGCGACAGAATGCATGTTAAAAAAGGCGACAAAGTAATGGTGATCTCAGGTAAAGACAAAGGGAAAACAGGTGTTATCCTAACTGCTTACCCTAAGAAAGACCGTGTTTTAGTTGAAGGTGTAAACATCATCAAAAAACACATTAAGCCCAACCAAGCTAATCCGCAAGGAGGAATTGTAAGCCAAGAGGCTGCAATTCACGTATCGAATGTTATGTTAATCGACCCTAAAACTGGCGAGCCGACTCGCGTAGGTTATAAAGTAGAAGATGGCAAAAAAGTTCGTGTTGCGAAAAAATCTGGTGAAATTATTAAATAAGTAAAGAGAAAGGAGGTACACACATGAACCGCCTAAAAGAAAAGTATCTTAAGGAAGTTTCTCCTGCTCTAATGAGCAAGTTTGAATATAGTTCAGTAATGCAAGTTCCTCAAGTTGATAAAATTGTTATCAACATGGGTGTGGGTGATGCTGTATCTAATACAAAAGCACTTGATGCTGCTGTTGAAGAATTACAAATTATTTCAGGTCAAAAACCTGTAGTTACGAAAGCTAAAAAATCGATCGCTGGATTCCGTCTACGTGAAGGTATGCCAATCGGTGCAAAAGTTACTCTACGTGGTGAGCGTATGTACGACTTTTTGGATAAATTAATCTCTATCTCACTTCCTCGTGTACGTGACTTCCGCGGTGTTTCTAAAAAAGCATTCGACGGTCGCGGTAACTACACTCTAGGAGTAAAAGAGCAATTAATCTTCCCTGAAATCGATTATGATAAAGTTTCGAAAGTACGCGGTATGGACATCGTAATTGTAACAACTGCGAACTCTGACGAAGAAGCTCGTGAGTTATTAACACAGTTCGGTATGCCATTCCAAAAGTAAAATAAGGGAGGCGAAAACGTGGCTAAAAAATCAATGATCGTTAAACAACAACGTACGTCAAAGTTCAAAGTGCAAGAGTACACACGCTGCGAGCGTTGTGGTCGTCCGCACTCTGTATATCGTAAATTTAAGCTTTGCCGTATTTGTTTCCGTGAACTTGCATACAAGGGACAAATTCCTGGCGTTAAAAAAGCAAGCTGGTAATCCCCTATAACTGGGAAGGAGGTAAATGTAATGACAATGTCAGATCCAATTGCAGATATGCTAACACGCATTCGTAATGCTAACATGGTTCGTCACGAGAAATTAGAAGTTCCTGCTTCAAACATGAAAAAGGAAATCGCTGAAATTTTAAAACGCGAAGGTTTCGTACGTGATGTTGAATATGTAGAAGATAGCAAACAAGGAATCATCCGCATCTTCTTAAAATATGGTCAAAATGACGAGCGCGTTATTACTGGTTTGAAACGTATTTCAAAACCTGGTCTACGCGTTTACGCTAAAACAAACGAAGTACCTAGAGTATTGAACGGTTTAGGAATTGCTTTAGTTTCTACTTCAAATGGTTTATTAACAGATAAAGAAGCTCGCGCTAAACAAGTTGGCGGAGAAATCGTAGCTTACGTTTGGTAATAATCAACAAACGAATGGAGGTGCAACAAAATGTCTCGAGTAGGTAAAAAACCAATAGAGGTTCCTGCTAACGTTACAGTTACAGTTAACGCTGATAACTCTGTGATCGTTAAAGGACCAAAAGGTGAATTAACAAATTCTTTTAACCAAGATATCAAGATTGAACAAGAAGGTAATGTTATTACTTTAGTTCGTCCTTCAGATTCTAAAGAACACCGTACAATCCATGGCACAACTCGTGCTTTATTAGCAAACATGATTACTGGTGTTTCTGAAGGATTTGCACGTGGACTTGAATTAGTTGGGGTTGGTTACCGTGCACAATTACAAGGTAAGAAACTTGTACTTAACGTAGGGTACTCTCATCCAGTTGAATTCACTCCTGAAGATGGACTTGAAGTTGAAGTTCCTTCTAATACAAAAATTATCGTTCGCGGTATTAACAAAGAACGCGTTGGTGCATTAGCATCTAACATCCGTCAAGTTCGCCCACCTGAGCCTTACAAAGGTAAAGGTATTCGCTATGAAGGTGAAGTTGTACGCCGCAAAGAAGGTAAAACAGGTAAATAATGCATTGCGCATTAGAAAGGAGTGACTACTGTGATTACGAAACAAGACAAAAATCAAGTTCGTAAGAAACGTCATGCACGTGTTCGTACAAAAATCACGGGTACTACTGAACGTCCTCGTTTAAATGTATTCCGTTCTAATAAACACTTATACGCTCAACTTATCGATGATACACAAGGTGTAACAATCGTAAGTGCATCAACTATGGACAAAGATTTCAATGGAACAGCTGGAAACGTTGAAGCTGCTAAATTGATCGGTGAAACAATCGCTAAACGCGCTACTGAAAAGAACATTAAATCTGTTGTATTCGACCGTGGCGGTTACTTATATCATGGACGTGTTAAAGCTTTAGCTGAAGCTGCACGTGAAAACGGCTTAGAATTTTAAGAAGAAGGAGGGACATATTTCATGCGTGGTATTGACCCAAACAAACTTGAACTTGAAGAACGCGTAGTAACAATTAATCGTGTTGCTAAAGTTGTAAAAGGTGGACGTCGTTTCCGCTTTACTGCATTAGTAGTAGTTGGAGACAAAAACGGACATGTAGGATTTGGTACTGGGAAAGCTCAAGAGGTTCCTGATGCTATCCGTAAAGCAGTTGAAGATGCGAAGAAAAATCTAATCGAAGTACCAAGAGTTGGCGGAACTACTCCTCACCAAGTAATTGGTCGCTTTGGAGCTGGATCTATTCTAGTTAAACCAGCAGCACCAGGTACTGGAGTTATCGCTGGAGGACCAGTTCGTGCGGTTCTTGAGTTAGCTGGTATTACTGATATTCTATCGAAATCACTTGGATCTAACACACCAATTAACATGGTTCGTGCTACAGTACAAGGTTTAAATCAACTAAAACGTGCTGAGGACGTTGCTAAATTACGTGGTAAATCAGTAGAAGAACTGTTAGGATAAGGGGGGAAATTACAATGGCAACTAAATTAGAAATCACCCTTACTAAAAGCTTGATTGGTACTAAACCAAATCAACGCAAAACAGCAGAAGCTCTTGGATTACGTAAACTTCATCAAACAGTTGAGCACCAAGACAACGCCGCTATCCGCGGAATGGTTGGCAAAGTAGCTCACTTAGTAACTTTGAAAGAAATTTAAGGTTTATTTTAAGAATAAGGAGGTGCCACCATATGAAACTTCATGAGTTAAAACCAGCAGAAGGATCTCGTTCTACACGTAACCGCGTAGGTCGTGGTATCGGTTCTGGTAACGGTAAAACTGCAGGTAGAGGTCATAAAGGTCAAAATTCTCGTTCAGGCGGAGGAGTACGTCCAGGATTTGAAGGGGGTCAAAACCCTTTATTCCGTCGTTTACCAAAACGTGGATTTACTAACATCAACCGTAAAGAATATGCAATTGTAAACCTTGACACATTAAATCGTTTCGAAGAAGGCACAGAAGTTACACCTGCTCTATTAATAGAAACAGGTGTTGTGAGTAACGAAAAGTCTGGTATTAAGATCTTAGGTAATGGAACTCTTGAGAAGAAACTATCAGTAAAAGCTCACAAATTCTCTGCAACAGCAAAAGAAGCAATCGAGAATGCTGGCGGACAAACAGAGGTGGTTTAATGTTTCAGACAATCTCCAACTTTATGCGTGTGAGAGATATTCGAAATAAAATCATTTTTACATTATTGATGCTAATCGTGTTTCGTATTGGGACATTTGTTCCAGTACCTCACGTTAATGCAGATGTATTAAAGCAAACAGATGAACTAGGTTTAATCGGTTTCTTAAATACATTCGGTGGTGGAGCTCTTGCTAACTTTTCTATTTTAGCAATGGGTATCATGCCATACATTACGGCATCAATCATCGTTCAGTTGTTACAAATGGACGTTGTTCCGAAGTTTACTGAGTGGGCAAAACAAGGAGAAGTCGGAAGACGGAAACTTGCTCAATTCACTCGATACTTCACAATTGTGTTAGCTTTTATCCAAGCGATCGCCATGTCATACGGTTTCAACCAAATGTATAGTGGTTCTTTGATAAAAGACGATGGTATTCTAACGTATCTAACTATTGCGGTTGTATTAACTGCCGGTACTGCATTTTTAATGTGGTTAGGTGAACAAATCACTGCTTCAGGCGTTGGTAATGGTATTTCTGTCATTATCTTTGCAGGTATCGTTGCTGCTATCCCTAACGGAGTTAACCAATTGTATGCTCAACAAATCCAAGATGCTGGTGATGCATTATTCATCAACATCGTGATTATCATCTTGCTTTTATTGGCAATCATTGCTGTTACAGTAGGAGTTATTTATATTCAACAAGCGTTGCGTAAAATTCCTATTCAATATGCAAAACGTGTTGCTGGTTCTTCACAAACTGGAGGCCAACAAACACATTTACCTTTAAAAGTTAACGCTGCGGGAGTTATCCCAGTAATCTTTGCATCTGCGTTCCTTATGGCTCCGCAGTCTATCATTTTGTTCTTTGGTGAAAACAAAACAACAGAATTTATTAGAAACACGCTAGATTACACACAGCCAGTTGGTATGATCATCTATGTTGCTTTGATAGCTGCCTTTACTTATTTCTACGCATTCATTCAGGTGAATCCGGAAAATGTAGCAGATAACTTGAAAAAGCAAGGTGCATATATTCCAGGGATTCGTCCAGGAATAAACACACAAGATTACTTAACAAGCGTTTTATACCGTTTAACTTTTGTTGGAGCTATTTTCTTAGCAGTAATCTCTATTATGCCTCTATTATTTGTAAAGTTTGCTGGTTTACCACAATCGATACAAATTGGCGGAACAAGTCTGCTTATCATTGTTGGGGTAGCCCTTGAAACAATGAAACAATTAGAATCCCAATTAGTTAAACGTCACTATAAAGGCTTTATGAAATAATGTCGGTTTTTAGGAACGATAAGAGTTCCTAAAAATCAACAAATAGTCCTGGGGGGCATTTTCGTATGAATATCGTTTTAATGGGTCTGCCTGGTGCTGGTAAAGGCACTCAAGCAGATAAAATTGTTGAGAAGTACGCAATCCCTCATATTTCTACAGGCGACATGTTTCGTGCAGCTATTAAAGAAGGCACGGAGCTTGGTTTAAAAGCAAAATCGTTTATGGATCAAGGTGCATTAGTACCCGATGAAGTTACGATTGGTATTGTTCGTGAAAGATTAAGTAAACCAGATTGCGATCAAGGATTCCTATTAGATGGCTTCCCGCGTACGGTTCCTCAAGCTGAAGCATTAGATGCTTTACTTTCGGATCTAGGGAAATCTATTGAGCATGTGCTTAATATTCAAGTAGAACAAGAAGAATTGATTAAACGTCTAACAGGTCGTCGTATTTGTAAAGAATGCGGCACTGCTTATCATCTACTGTTCAACCCACCTGCTAAGGAGGGTGTTTGTGACAAAGATGGAGGAGAGCTTTATCAACGTGCGGACGATAATCCCGAAACGGTGACGAACCGTCTGGAAGTAAATATGAAGCAAACACAACCTTTGCTTGATTTTTATGAGAACAAAGGTGTTTTAAGTAATTTAGATGGCCAGCAGGATATTAAAGTAGTATTTGCTGACATCGATGCTCTGTTACAGGGCAACCGCATCTAAAGCCCGGTGCCCGTCGCAGACGACTGAATATCCGGGTAGTATGCAAAGAACGTAAACGTTTTTTTCGAGAGCTGCAAAAGCATATTGCGCCCGGTATACGAACTGGATGATTTTAAAATGTGTTAACAGCGAGGACCCCCTAGTCCACGTGCATTTTGATTTCTGAAAGGGTATAATGGGTTTCGTGGAAAGCATTAATCGAACGGGTACTATGGAACTCATCCAACACATTCGTACGAACATGTTGACATGAGGGAGACAGGTTTCTACCAGTCAGTCTACTCGGTGGATTGCGTTAAACGAAACCTTACGAGTGTCTTTCGAACATCTCTCATGATTTCCAAACATATGCTTAAAACGAATAGTTTCGTTTATTTTGAGGCTATACTACAGCAAATTACGTTTGATTATTGTTGAGAACCTGATTTGTATATAGAAGGGAGACAGGGTTGATGGCGAAAGATGATGTAATTGAAGTCGAAGGAACAGTTGTTGAGACTTTGCCAAACGCGATGTTTAAGGTAGAATTAGAAAACGGTCATACGATACTTGCGCATGTATCGGGTAAAATTCGTATGCACTTTATCCGCATTTTACCTGGAGATAAAGTCACAATTGAACTTTCTCCTTACGATTTAACTCGCGGTCGTATCACGTACCGTTTTAAATAAATCTTTTGCACTCCGGACTACTAAGGAGGTTGGGTTAGATGAAAGTGAGACCATCTGTGAAGCCGATCTGCGAAAAATGTAAAGTAATTCGCCGACGCGGTAAAGTAATGGTAATCTGTGAAAATCCTAAACACAAACAAAGACAAGGATAATAAGAAGGAGGTGCACGACACATATGGCACGTATTGCTGGTGTTGACATTCCACGCGATAAACGCGTTGTTATTGCATTAACATATATTTTCGGAATTGGTAAAACTACGTCACAAAAAGTACTAGCGGAAGCTGGGATCTCTGAAGAGACTCGCGTTCGTGATTTAACTGAAGACGAGCTTAACAAAATCCGTGAACAAATCGGTGTATACAAAGTAGAAGGTGACCTTCGTCGTGAAGTATCACTAAACATTAAACGTCTGATGGAAATCGGTTCATTCCGAGGAATCCGTCATCGTCGCGGCTTACCAGTACGCGGACAAAACACGAAGAACAATGCTCGTACTCGTAAAGGTCCACGTAAAACAGTAGCTAACAAGAAAAAATAATCGGTAAAGGAGGTTTCTTCTTAACATGGCACGTAAACAACAAACACGTAAGCGTCGTGTGAAAAAGAATATCGAATCCGGTATTGCTCACATTCGCTCAACATTTAACAACACTATTGTGACTATAACAGACATGCAAGGTAATGCAATTTCTTGGTCAAGTGCTGGAGCTCTTGGATTCAGAGGTTCTCGTAAATCTACTCCATTCGCTGCACAAATGGCTGCTGAAACTGCTGCTAAAACTTCAATGGAACATGGTTTAAAAACTTTAGAAGTAACTGTAAAAGGTCCTGGTGCTGGTCGTGAAGCGGCAATCCGCGCACTACAAGCTGCAGGTCTAGAAGTTACAGCAATTAAAGACGTAACACCAGTACCACATAATGGTTGCCGTCCACCAAAACGTCGTCGCGTTTAATAGGTGATCCTCAATATGTTTGAGAACATCATTTATTGTACAGACTGAGGTTGTGCAACACAGCAATCAGTTAAACGATCGAATTCATGATGGAAAGAACCTATACATTCGATGTTTTGAGGGAGGGTAAATTGGAATGATCGAAATTGAAAAACCAAAGATTGAAAGTGTAGAAATCAGCGAAAGTGCCAAATTTGGTAAATTTGTTGTAGAACCGCTTGAACGTGGCTATGGAAATACTTTGGGTAATTCTTTACGTCGTATCCTTCTGTCTTCTTTACCAGGAGCTGCAGTTACTTCTATTCAAATCGATGGCGTTTTACACGAGTTTTCAACTATTGAAGGCGTTGTGGAAGATGTAGCATCTATTATTATGAATGTGAAAAAGCTAGCTCTTAAAATCTACTCTGATGAAGAAAAAGTCATAGAGATAGATGTTAAAGGAGAAGGAACGATTACAGCAGCTGACATTACTCATGACAGCGACGTGGAGATTTTAAATCCTGAGCTTTATATTGCTACAATCGGCAAAAATGGTCATTTCCGTATGCGTATGTACGCAGGGAGAGGCCGTGGCTACACTCCTGCTGATCAAAACAAACGTGAGGATCTTCCTATCGGCGTAATCCCGATCGACTCTATTTATACTCCAGTTTCACGCGTTAATTTTCAAGTGGAAAACACTCGTGTTGGGCAAATGTCTAACTACGATAAATTAACTCTTGATGTGTGGACAGATGGCAGCACCGGTCCAAAAGAGGCGATTTCTCTTGGAGCAAAAATACTAACAGAGCACTTGAACATTTTTGTAGGGATGACAGATGAGGCACAAACTGCTGAAATCATGGTCGAAAAAGAAGAAGATCAAAAAGAAAAAGTTTTAGAGATGACTATTGAAGAACTTGATCTTTCTGTTCGTTCTTATAACTGCTTGAAGCGCGCAGGTATTAATACAGTACTTGAGCTAGCTAGCAAGTCAGAAGACGACATGATGAAAGTAAGAAACCTTGGACGTAAATCTTTAGAAGAAGTAAGAGCTAAGTTAGATGAGCTTGGCTTAGGATTACGTAAAGAAGACTAAGCGAATTTTGATATAGCTAGATATGAATATTCACCAAAGGAGGGAAACATCCATGGGTTACAGAAAACTTGGACGTACAAGTTCTCAACGTAAAGCGATGTTACGTGACTTAACGACTGATCTAATTATTCATGAGCGTCTTCAAACAACTGAAGCACGTGCAAAAGAATTACGTTCTGTTGTTGAAAAAATGATCACTTTAGGTAAACGCGGAGACTTGCATGCTCGTCGTCAAGCAGCTGCTTATATTCGTCGTGAAGTAGTTACTACTACAAACGAAGAAGGCGAAGAATCAACAACTTTTGCTTTGCAAAAATTGTTTGATGATGTTGCACCACGTTATGCAGATCGCCAAGGCGGTTACACTCGTATTATGAAAGTTGGACCTCGTCGCGGAGACGGAGCACCAGTTGTAGTAATTGAGTTAGTTTAATTTAATGGATCAGTCGTTTGATCGATTGCTAAATTAAAATCCAAAGCTGAAGAGGGATGTTGGTGTTGCTACCACCCTCTTCTTTTTTCAAACAGATTTATACGACATTATAAAAGCAGAGTGTTATGATGAGCGGACTTTCATTAGTGGCGTCTCGTCTAGCTCTACGCACCTCATTTTCTGACTGGTCTTGAGCAACCAGTCAAGAAATAAGTTATAGAAGAGCGCATTTCTCCAAATGAGGTGCGCGCTTTTTTAATTTGTCCATAAAATTTGTTAGGATAGAGTTAAGCCGAGCAGAGTTTAGTTAAGGGAGGTTAAGTGGTTGAAAAAAGAAATTATATCCTTACAGAATGTAACTTTTACATATGCTGAAGAGGAGTCTATTATACGGCCAGCTATACATAATGTATCATTTTCTATTAAGGAAGGTGAATGGGTCGCCATTGTAGGTCATAATGGTTCTGGTAAATCGACGTTAGCCCGACTAATGAATGGTCTTCTATTTCCTCAGGAGGGAACAGTACGTGTTTTTGGTGACTCCTTGTCACAAGACAATCTTTGGGAAACAAGATCGAAAATGGGGATGGTTTTTCAAAATCCTGATAACCAATTCGTCGGGGCTACTGTTCAGGATGATGTAGCATTTGCCCTTGAGAATAACGGAATCCCCTTTGAGGAAATGGTAGAACGAGTTAGACATTCGCTAGCAAAGGTCAATATGCAAGATTTTATGAATAGCGAACCTCATCATCTATCCGGCGGTCAGAAGCAAAGAGTGGCGATAGCAGGCGCTATTGCGATGCAACCTCGAATCTTACTGTTAGACGAAGCAACCTCTATGTTAGACCCGCAAGGAAAGGAAGAGGTGTTAACGACTGTCAGACAGTTAAGAGATGAAACAGATTTAACTGTTATCTCCATCACCCATGATTTAGAGGAAACATTGCTTGCGGATAGAGTAATAATGATGAACCAAGGGGAAAAGTATGAGGAAGATACTCCTAAAGGGATTTTTGAACGCGGTCAAGAATTGGTGGATTTAGGTTTAGATCTACCTTTCGCCATGAAAATGTCCAAGCTCCTAAAAGCTGAAGGGATATCCCTAACTGCAGAACATATGACAGAAGAAGAGTTGGTGAATGATTTATGGACATCATACTTCAACAAGTAAGCTACGCTTATGCAAAAGATACGCCCTTTGAAAAGAGAGCCCTTTTTAACGTAAACATGCATATTTCATCTGGCTCTTATCAAGCAATTATAGGGCATACAGGGTCGGGCAAATCAACTGTATTACAGCACTTGAATGCATTGTTAAAGCCTACGGAAGGCATAGTTAACATAGGAAACGTAGAAGTGAAGGCAGACAAGAAAAATAAGCAGCTACGCTCAGTCAGACAAAAGGTAGGCATTGTTTTTCAATTTCCAGAGCACCAATTATTCGATGAGACGGTTCTGAAAGATATTATGTTTGGGCCGATGAATTACGGAATACCAGAGGCAGAAGCCAAAGTACGGGCCATCGAATTAATTCGACTATTAGGTCTACCAGATGAAGTCATGGATAAGTCTCCATTTGATCTGTCAGGAGGCCAAATGAGACGAGTTGCTATAGCTGGGGTTCTGGCAATGAACCCAGATGTCCTTGTGTTAGACGAGCCTACTGCAGGACTTGATCCTAGAGGCCGGAAAGAGATTATGGACCTCTTCTATCAAATCCATCAAGAGACGGGGCTCACGACCATCCTCGTAACGCACAGCATGGAGGATGCAGCTAGATATGCAGATCAAATAGCAATTATGCATAAAGGAAAATGTGTAGTTCAAGGAACTCCAGAAGAAATATTTCAAAATGAAACTCAATTAAAGGACTACCGGCTAGAGCTACCTCAAACAGTAAAGTTTCAGCGGAAGCTAGAACAAATGATGGGTAAAAGGCTACCGAACCTCTGCTTAACGGAGGAAGTGTTAGCGAAAGAATTGGCACACCTGTTAAAGGAAGGGTGTGAGGATGAATGTTAGAAAAAATGATTTTTGGAAGATATATTCCGGGAGATTCGTTTATCCATCGTTTAGACGCTCGAGCTAAACTAATCTTTGTTTTTCTTTTTATTGCAGTAGTTTTCATCGCAAATAACTGGATTACATATGGGATATTAGTGTTATTTACTTTTTTAATCATTCGTATGTCCAAAATTAGATTATACTTTTTAATCAATGGATTAAAGCCGGTCGTTTTTCTAATTATCTTTACGTTCCTGCTGCACATGATATTTACCCGAGAGGGCGCTATTATTTTCGAATGGAAGTTTATAAAGATTTATGAAGAAGGCTTGAAGCAAGGGATATTCATATCTATTCGTTTCTTCGTCCTTGTTATACTAACGTCCATTCTAACGCTCACTACAACCCCTATATCGATTACAGATGCTTTAGAGATACTTCTGAATCCCCTAAAGAAATGGAAGCTCCCAGTGCATGAATTAGCGCTTATGATGTCAATCTCTTTAAGGTTCATCCCAACACTTATGGATGAAACCGACAAGATTATGAAAGCACAGATGGCTAGAGGGTCGGATATGACGTCGGGAAGTATGAAGCAGCGCATGAATGCTATTGTACCGCTGCTCATTCCACTATTTGTGAGTGCATTTAAGCGAGCAGAAGATTTAGCAACAGCTATGGAGGTTCGCGGCTATAAAGGTGGAGAAGGAAGGACTAGATATCGCAAGCTTGAGTGGAGAAAGAAGGATACGTCAATTTTAGTCGTTCTTGTTCTACTGGCTGCTATACTTGTTTATTTTAGACAGTAAATGGAGGTAACCGTATGCGTTTAAGAGCTGTAATAAGCTATGACGGGAGTCAATTTTCGGGTTATCAAATCCAACCGGGAAAAAGAACCGTACAGTTAGAGCTTGAACGAGTTCTACAAACAATCCATAAAGGAGAGCTAGTAAAGGTAGTAGCAAGTGGACGAACGGATGCTGGAGTTCATGCTACAGGGCAGGTAATCCATTTTGATAGTCCCTTTACTTTATCTATGGACAGCTGGAGAACTGCTTTAAATGTTCAACTTCCAAAGGATATCCGAATACATTTCGTAGAGGAAGTGGCTGCTGACTTTCATGCTAGATATCATGCAGCGGGTAAAACGTATCGTTATAAATGGTCGCTTGAGGAGATTCAAAGTCCCTTTGAGCGTAACTATACGGTCCATGTAGACAGATATAAGCCTAACGTAGAATTGATGAAGGAAGCTTCCATTCACCTTTTAGGAACACATGATTTTTCAAGCTTCTGTGCATCTAAAACTAGTGTGAAAGATTTTATTCGAACGGTACGATCGATAGACTTTGAATGGAAAGAAGAATCTAATCAACTGCATATGGTGATTAACGGCAGTGGTTTTTTATATAATATGGTCCGAATTATTGCAGGTACTTTATGGGAAGTGGCAATAGGAAAAAAAAATGTAGACGAGCTACCGGGAATTCTTCAATCTTGCGATAGAAAAAACGCTGGGAAAACCGCTCCAGCACACGGTTTATACCTAGAAAAAGTAGAGTATTCATGATATAGCAACTTTTCCAGGTGTTTATGGAAAAATACTTGACTATTAAGCAACGGCGGGTTATGATGATGTATGGTATTTTCATTAGCCCCACAATATAAGCCCCGAAACTTATTGTTATGAGGATATAGAAAATTATAGATCGATTATGATTGAATTAGGAGGACAAAATACATGCGTACAACATTCATGGCTAAAGGTCACGAAGTAGAACGTAAATGGTTAGTTATCGACGCTGAAGGCCAAACTCTTGGTCGTCTTGCTTCTGAAGTAGCAGCTATTTTACGTGGAAAAAACAAACCAACATTCACACCGAATGTTGACACTGGTGATCATGTGATCATTATCAATGCAGAAAAAATTCATTTAACTGGGAACAAGTTAAACGACAAAATTTACTACCGTCACACTCAATTTGCTGGTGGACTTAAACAACGTACTGCTTTAGAAATGCGTACTAAGTACCCAACAAAAATGATCGAATTAGCGATCAAAGGAATGCTTCCTAAAAACACTTTAGGTCGTCAAATGTTCGGAAAACTTCACGTTTACGCTGGAGCAGAACATCCACATGCAGCACAACAACCAGAAGCATTTGAGCTTCGCGGATAATAATTAAGAGGAGGACATACACTTGGCACAAGTTCAATATATCGGCACTGGTCGCCGTAAAAGCTCAGTAGCACGCGTACGTTTAGTACCAGGCGAAGGAAAAATCGTTATCAACAAACGTGACGTAGAAGATTACGTACCATACGAAACTTTACGTGAAATCATTAAACAACCATTAGTAACTACTCAAACTTTAGGTAGCTACGATGTTCATGTAAACGTTAATGGTGGTGGATTCACAGGTCAAGCAGGAGCAATCCGTCACGGTATTGCACGTGCACTACTTACAGTAGATCCTGATTTCCGTCCAGCTTTAAAATCAGCAGGATTCTTAACACGTGACCCACGTATGAAAGAACGTAAAAAACCAGGACTTAAAGGCGCTCGTCGTGCACCTCAGTTCTCAAAACGTTAATATCGAATTTACAACCCTTTCCCAATTTGGGAGAGGGTTTTTTCGTGGAAAAATAAAGGTTAGCGCAGTGGGCAGGTATGGACGAATGCTAAGAGTTTAAAGATGTAGATTATAAATTAGAGACAAAAAAATATTTGTTTATATACTGACCACAACACAGTAGAGTCAGATGCTCGTGAAATAGCTCCGGCGAAATCTTGTAATATTTTATTTCTAAGGAGTTGTTTTATTTAAAAAAAAGACTAGGTAATTTATATAAGTTAAAATGGAACAAAGAATGTGGCGAGGAGGATGTTGGTATGGAAATTTTAAAGCAATGGAATCAGGCGGATAGTGATTATATACGACAAAAGGTTATTGAGCATAATATGGCTAATGTTCCCGAAGAAGTGAAGCACCCGAAACAACAGATCAGTTACATATTGCGTAATGAAAATCAAAAAATTCTCGGAGGAATTACAGGGACAGTTTTTTGGTACCACCTCCATATAGACTTTCTATGGGTGGATGACTCATTGAGAGGGCAGGGTCACGGTAAAGAGCTGCTAACAAGGATAGAAGAATATGCGATAGAACATAGCTGTAAGCTTATACAATTAGATACCTTTAGCTTTCAAGCGCCGAATTTTTATAAAAAATTTGGTTACGAAGAAATTGGGATCGTGGATGATTTTCCTACGAAGGATAGTAAACAATATTACTTAGTAAAAAAAATAGGTTAACAAGAAAGGTAGATTGGGTCTTCGGCACCTCAATCTACCTTTTTATCGCAATGGAAAAATTTATTACCTGGGAAATTATTATTTAATAACAAATTATTAAGAATAATTTATCTTCTACCGAAATAGTGATTGTAGCATAAATTGCGAAGGTGTATATTAAGTTAGCAATTATACATATTGGAGGTGGGGAAGTGTTTTCATCTGAACGATTAATATTCCGTTCTTATACAGAGGATGACTTTAAGTTTCTATATTCGATGCTGTCGGATGAGAAAATGATGAGATTTATAGGGAGTGGAAAGCCAAGAAATCGGAAGGAATCGGTAAATTTCTTACTATGGATATTTCAACATTATGAGCTAAACAAGGAATATGGATTAAAGCTACTCGTCCGTAAAACGGATGGAGTACCTATTGGGCATGCGGGAATTGTCCCACAGGTGATAGAGGGTAGAGAAGAACTAGAAGTTGGTTATTGGATTGCTAGAGAGCATTGGGGAAATGGTTATGCAAGTGAAGCGGCAAGATCTTTGTTAGAAAGAGGGTTGAGTCAGCTAGGAGAAGATAGATTTATATCGCTTGTTCAGAAGGGAAACCTAGCATCTAGGAAGGTAGCAGAGAAGACAGGTATGAGACTAGCAAAAGAAATAATCTTGGGCGACAAGCAAGTTTGCTTATATGAATACGAAAAATAGAGAGAAGCAGGGTTGAAATGAGAAAAAAATTTAATGTTGTTACCTCCACCATTTTGGTGAGCATTTTCTTAGCGAGATTTGGAACATTTTTAGTTATTCCCTATCTTACTTTATTTTTATTGAATGAGTTTGAATATACGGGTGTGCAAATTGGAGCTATACTTTCCACCCTTGCGTTTTCAGGTCTTATTATGAGTTTTTTTATTGGTCCTTATATTGACAAGTTTCCAAAAAATAAAGTAATCATTACCGGTTTAGCTGGGTATCTTGCTTGCTATATATATTTTCCATTTATAGATCAATACGCAGGATTTATCATTTTTGCAATTGTTCTTGGAATGAGTCAATCGATTGTAGAGCCGACCTATCGTGTTCTGTTGAGTCTTTATACGGAACCAGAGAATAGAAGACTAATTTTTAATATCCGATATTTCTTGATTAATATATCTGCTGCTGTAGCACCCCTTACTTCTGTCTATTTTCAGCGTTTTGGACTAGAGAATATATTCTTTGGAGTAGGTTTTATCTTTTTAATCAACATTATTACAATTTTAGTGTTGTTTAAGAAGTATCCAATGGTGAAGCCAGTGGCTAGTGCAAGTAAATCATCTATTTTTCAATCATTTTATGTATTTAAAAAAGATTATGCGTTTAGCATTTTTGTACTAGCTCTTATTTTTGTAACCTTTGGATACAGTCAGTTTGATTCGACCTTCAGCCAATATCTTGGAAGGACGTTTGACGCTGAGCTTGCTGTACAATATTTTGCATGGTTGATCACTACGAATGCTATTACGGTTCTTGTCATTCAATATTTTGTTTATAAGCTTGGTGAGCGGATTAGCACGACTACTTCTCTAATGATAGGAAGTGGGATGTTATCCTTAGGGTTATTAATATTTGGCCAAAGTCCTAATATTATTGTTTTGATTGGAGCAATGATAATCTTCACTGCTGGAGAGGTGCTCGTATTTACAATGGTAGATATACATATAGACAGTATGTGCGAGGATCATGAGAAAGGAACTTACTTCGCTCTAACCGGAGTTAAGTCTATAGGTAGAATAATTGCCCCTAGTTTGGGAGGCATACTCTTAGACAACATAGGAGCTGGAGCTGTCGTGTTTTTTATCATATCTATTATTACAGTTTTATCTGTTCCCTCGTTTTGGATAAGTTCTAAAATGAAGCCTAGAATCTAATCATACTCTTTGTCCCTCGTACGTATAATGAGTGAAAAAGGGGCGATTAATCTGAAGAAATGGTTAACAATTGGGGTTTTATTTTTTGTCACTCTATTAGCTGTAACGTACAGTACGAGAGCAAGTGATATTGGTTTCTTCCTACCAGAGCCTTTGAGTGGGGTAAAGATTGTGATTGATCCAGGCCATGGTGGTATGGATGGCGGCGCTAGTTACGGAGAAATAGTGGAAAGAGATATTACATTAGCTATGTCTCTTAAACTAGAGAAGTTATTGAAGTCTCAAGGGGCAACCGTTGTTATGACAAGAACTAAAGAAGGAGACGCTGTAGCTGAACATTCACCAGATGAGGATTTTCCAACTACAAGAGCTAGAAAACGAGCTGACCTTTTGCTCCGCGAGGAAATAATGAATAACTCTGAGCCAGATATGGTAATCAGTATGCACGTTAATGCTGTGCCAGAGGAGAGATGGAGAGGAGCACAGGTTTTCTATCATGCGGAAGGACATGAAGGCGGCCAGTTATTGGCTAAGTCTATTCAATCTTCTATAAGAACTAACATTGGGAATACAGAAAGAGAAGCACTAGCTATTAAACAAGTATACATTTTAAAGAAAGCGAAAGCCCCGGCGGTATTAGTAGAGACAGGGTTTATAAGCAATACGGAGGAAAGAGAATTGCTAACATCAGACAAATATCAAAACGATATGGTAAATGCAATTGCCAAAGGGATTGGTGTATTTGTAGAGGAAAGCATTTATTGAGCCGTTGATGGGATGGTAGACACTCGTATATGGTATACTATATTGCGAATAGTTAACTAAAGGGGAGTGTCTACACAATGATTAATGAGAATCAAGTTCGTACATTACTTGGGGAATTAAACGATCCGTTTTTACATAGAACGCTTGAAGAAACGAATGGTATCTCTCAAGTTTCAATAAAAGAAGAAAAGAATCATGTTAGCGTTAAGCTTGCAATCGCTAAGATCAATTCTGCGGAGCAGATGCAATTACAAACAAAAGTGGTTGAGGTGTTAAAAAACGCTGGTGCAAATACTGTAGGTATTCGTTTTGAGGAGCTTCCTAAAGAAGTATTGGAGCAGTTCAGAGGAAAAGGGAAAGAAAGCGATAGCGAAGATATTCTTTCTCCAAACAGTAAAGTAAAAATCATCTCAATTGCATCGGGTAAAGGTGGAGTAGGTAAATCTACAGTGTCCGTAAACTTAGCTGTTGCTCTTGCAAGATTAGGTAAAAAAGTTGCATTAGTAGATGCAGATATTTACGGCTTCAGTGTGCCTGATATGATGGGTGTTAAAGACGTACCACAGATTAAAGAGGATCGAATAATTCCAGTGGAACGCAAAGGCGTAAAAGTAATATCCATGGGATTTTTCGTAGAGAACAATACTCCAGTAGTTTGGCGTGGACCAATGCTAGGGAAAGTGCTAGACCAATTCTTTAAAGACGTAGAGTGGGGAGAGTTAGATTTCTTGCTACTAGATTTACCACCGGGAACTGGTGACGTCGCGTTAGACATACACCAAATGCTACCGGCTTCTAAAGAGATAGTTGTAACCACTCCTCACCCTACAGCTGCGTTTGTAGCAGCGCGTGCAGGTGCAATGGCATTACAGACGGACCATGAGATTCTAGGTGTTATTGAAAATATGTCCTGGTATGAATCTAAATCTACAGGCGAAAAGGAATTTGTTTTTGGAAAAGGCGGAGGACCAAAACTTGCGGATGAACTTCGTACAGAGCTTCTTGGCCAAATTCCATTAGGTCAGCCTGACTGGAACGACATTGACTTTGCTCCTTCTGTATACGGCGAAACGCATGATACTGGGAAGCTATACTTAGAAATAGCTGAAAAAGTAATAGAAAAAGCATAAAGAAAAGGCCGTTTCCATAGAGGAGCGGCCTATTTTTCTTCTTCTTTTTTACCTCCCTCTTCTTTAGAGCCACCTTCTTCTTTAGAAGCACCGGCTTCTTCCACTAGCTTCTGCCATTTTGCTTGGAGGGACGGACTTTGTATAGTTTCTTCCACAACCTTTTGAATTTCTTTTCTCATATCACTCGATTTCAATGTTTTTTCTAATTCTTTTTTCATTTCGTCTGAGCTAAAGAATGTCTCTAAGTCTTTCAGATACTCTGGATCCTTCATCATGCTTTTCATTAAGTCTTCTTGTTGCTTCTTCATGCTCTTAGCCATGGTCTCAGAGAATTTAGGATCCTGGTAAATTTCTTTCCAGAACTCCTCTGCTTCCTTCGAAAGCATTGTCTGTTCTACTGACTTTTTTACTTGCTCACTGTCTATTACAAGCATTTCTTGAAACTTAGGATCCTCTAAAAGAGTTCGAATAGCTTTTTTACCATCCTCTGTCTGTAAAGCATCGATTAACATCTTTTTGTTTTCTTCATATGAAGGAGTACTAGAAGAGTCACTACAACCAGCTAGTAACCCAATACTTAATAAAATCAGGGCGAAATACTTCATTGATTCCTCACCATCCTTTTCAATTATTGTTCACAATTAGTACGGAAATATGTATTGATATTATGAAGAAATAGATTTTTTGACAAATCGTTGTTACAATTGAAGGATGAAATAGAGTAGATGGAGGCAACCTAGCTGTGACAATACGAAATTGGTTTAAATTTTTTATCAATTCCATGCTCATCGGTGGTTTAATAACAGGAGTTTTAGGTCTATTTATCCGTTGGGATGATGCCTTTGCTAAATACTTTGAAGCAGGCCAATGGAGTGAGTTTCTTGCTGCCTTTGCTTTTATGGTAGTAATGGGCTTTACCGTAAGTGTTATTACTCAAATGGGATTTTTCGCATATTTAACGATTCACCAAATGGGTGTAAATATATTTAGAACCCTAACTTTATGGAATTGGGTACAGTTATTAATCATTGCATTTGTCATATTTGATTTAATAATGTTCCGTTTCCGTCCAAACGCGGATACTACTTCGCAAGTATGGCTATATGCTTTCTTGTTAGTCGTTCTAATCGGAACAGGAGTAGTGGTGGCGCTTATTAAAGCAAATAAAACAAAAAAACACGTGTTAATCTCTGCATTGTTCTTTATGATTGTAATTTCAACATTAGAGTGGCTTCCTGTCTTAATGGTAAATGCGGATAACGTCGATAGCTGGGTTACTTTATTGTTGTTCCCAATTTTAGCGGTTAATGCATATCAGTTATTAGCTTTGCCAAAATATAACGCTAAATCTGATGAAGACCGATTAAAACTAGAAGCGCGTAGAAAAGCGAGAAGAGAAGCTACGGCAAAGGTTAAATAAGAAAACTGCTCTGACTATTAGTCGGAGCAGTTTTTATTATAGAAGAATAGTTGAATTCTACGCTATTCCGGATAACTTTTGGTTTTCATTTTCATATTAAATATATTTTGTTCAATACTAACAAAAGGTTGTGATCTTAAATATTTTGCAAGCTGGATTGTATCGATTCTTTCTTCTTGGTGGAGCGGAACTGTAAGTATATCTCCCTTCGTAAGCTTAGGCACAGAATTTCCTAAAACTAAAGTAGAGCCTAAAAGATTTACTTCCTCCTTCCAGGCATCCTTTTGAAGTTCAACAGGGAACTCGTAATCAGAAGTCCGAAACCAATCTGGCTTCACACCAATAGCCGCTTCAAATCTAGCTATTTCTTTTTTAAATAGACTCCGGTCCTCTACATACAGCAAGCCTTCTTTACCCAGCAGACTAATAGGAATTTTTTTATCCTGCATAATTTTAATAATGGGCTCAGATCGCTCAATCCATTCAATGCTAATGAAAAAATGAGGATAAGGAGCTTTCAAACCTTCTACTAGGGTTTCTACATCCTCTCTACCAAATGATAGGTCGATAGTTACCGTATTCCCATAGGTTCCCTTCGATATAACACTTGGTTTTTCGGTTACTTGGAACACGGGAAGAAGTGTAGAATAAGTATTGGGCGCGAAGAGTAACAGCAAGAATAACAGTATAGAAGTGATGGTTATTAAGAGCTTTGTTTTCAAGGAAACACACACCTTTTCAATTTGTTTTAATAAATTTTATGATTAAGTGTTGACATTCATGTTAAAACGATGTTAAGATACAAAGGTCGCTAAAACAAAACGACAAAATACATTATATGAACATTGAAAACTGAACATGCAAAACGTTAAGACAAACAGCATCAACAAGCTTCGGCTTGATTGACGCAAAACAATTTTTGACATCATTTAATGATGATGCCAGCAAAACAAAATGAGCTTTTTAAGTTCTCTATTATGGAGAGTTTGATCCTGGCTCAGGACGAACGCTGGCGGCGTGCCTAATACATGCAAGTCGAGCGGATGATGAAGAAGCTTGCTTCTTCTGATTTAGCGGCGGACGGGTGAGTAACACGTGGGCAACCTGCCCTGTAGATTGGGATAACTCCGGGAAACCGGGGCTAATACCGAATAATCCATTCCCTCACATGAGGAAATGTTAAAAGACGGTTTCGGCTGTCACTACAGGATGGGCCCGCGGCGCATTAGCTAGTTGGTGAGGTAACGGCTCACCAAGGCGACGATGCGTAGCCGACCTGAGAGGGTGATCGGCCACACTGGGACTGAGACACGGCCCAGACTCCTACGGGAGGCAGCAGTAGGGAATCTTCCACAATGGACGAAAGTCTGATGGAGCAACGCCGCGTGAGTGAAGAAGGTTTTCGGATCGTAAAACTCTGTTGTGAGGGAAGAACAAGTACGAGAGTAACTGCTCGTACCTTGACGGTACCTCATTAGAAAGCCACGGCTAACTACGTGCCAGCAGCCGCGGTAATACGTAGGTGGCAAGCGTTGTCCGGAATTATTGGGCGTAAAGCGCGCGCAGGCGGTCCTTTAAGTCTGATGTGAAAGCCCACGGCTCAACCGTGGAGGGTCATTGGAAACTGGGGGACTTGAGTACAGAAGAGGAAAGCGGAATTCCAAGTGTAGCGGTGAAATGCGTAGAGATTTGGAGGAACACCAGTGGCGAAGGCGGCTTTCTGGTCTGTAACTGACGCTGAGGCGCGAAAGCGTGGGGAGCAAACAGGATTAGATACCCTGGTAGTCCACGCCGTAAACGATGAGTGCTAAGTGTTAGGGGGTTTCCGCCCCTTAGTGCTGCAGCTAACGCATTAAGCACTCCGCCTGGGGAGTACGGTCGCAAGACTGAAACTCAAAGGAATTGACGGGGGCCCGCACAAGCGGTGGAGCATGTGGTTTAATTCGAAGCAACGCGAAGAACCTTACCAGGTCTTGACATCCCGCTGACCGGCCTAGAGATAGGCTTTTCCCTTCGGGGACAGCGGTGACAGGTGGTGCATGGTTGTCGTCAGCTCGTGTCGTGAGATGTTGGGTTAAGTCCCGCAACGAGCGCAACCCTTGATCTTAGTTGCCAGCATTCAGTTGGGCACTCTAAGGTGACTGCCGGTGATAAACCGGAGGAAGGTGGGGATGACGTCAAATCATCATGCCCCTTATGACCTGGGCTACACACGTGCTACAATGGACGGTACAGAGGGTCGCAACCCCGCGAGGGTGAGCAAATCCCATAAAACCGTTCTCAGTTCGGATTGTAGGCTGCAACTCGCCTACATGAAGCCGGAATCGCTAGTAATCGTGGATCAGCATGCCACGGTGAATACGTTCCCGGGCCTTGTACACACCGCCCGTCACACCACGAGAGTTTGTAACACCCGAAGTCGGTGGGGTAACCCTTTTGGGAGCCAGCCGCCGAAGGTGGGACAGATGATTGGGGTGAAGTCGTAACAAGGTAGCCGTATCGGAAGGTGCGGCTGGATCACCTCCTTTCTAAGGATATATTCGGAATACAGATTTTTATCTGTATCTTAACGTTTTGCAGTTCAGTTTTGAATGTTCATTCTATATGAGCATTTAAAGCTTTTTAACTTGTTCTTTGAAAACTGGATAAAACGACATCAAAAAAAGAAACAAACGCAAGATATTCAAATTGTGATCACTTACGTGATTGCAAGTGTAGTACTTTTAACTTTTAGGTTAAGTTAATAAGGGCGCACGGTGGATGCCTTGGCACTAGGAGTCGATGAAGGACGGCACTAACACCGATATGCTTCGGGGAGCTGTAAGTGAGCTTCGATCCGAAGATTTCCGAATGGGGAAACCCACTGCCCGTAATGGGGCAGTACATTTGCGTGAATACATAGCGCATCTGAGACACACCCAGGGAACTGAAACATCTAAGTACCTGGAGGAAGAGAAAGAAAATTCGATTCCCTGAGTAGCGGCGAGCGAAACGGGAAGAGCCCAAACCAAGAGGCTTGCCTCTTGGGGTTGTAGGACACTCTATACGGAGTTACAAAAGAATGAGCTAGACGAAGCGACCTGGAAAGGTCCGCAGGATAGGGTAAAAGCCCCGTAGTCAAAAGTTCATTCCCTCCAGAGTGTATCCTGAGTACGGCGGAACACGTGAAATTCCGTCGGAATCCGGGAGGACCATCTCCCAAGGCTAAATACTACCTAGTGACCGATAGTGAACCAGTACCGTGAGGGAAAGGTGAAAAGCACCCCGGAAGGGGAGTGAAATAGACCCTGAAACCGTGTGCCTACAAATAGTCAAAGCCCGTTAACGGGTGATGGCGTGCCTTTTGTAGAATGAACCGGCGAGTTACGATTACATGCGAGGTTAAGTTGAGAAGACGGAGCCGCAGCGAAAGCGAGTCTGAATAGGGCGAATGAGTATGTGGTCGTAGACCCGAAACCAGGTGATCTACCCATGTCCAGGATGAAGGTGAGGTAACACTTACTGGAGGTCCGAACCCACGCACGTTGAAAAGTGCGGGGATGAGGTGTGGGTAGCGGAGAAATTCCAATCGAACCTGGAGATAGCTGGTTCTCTCCGAAATAGCTTTAGGGCTAGCCTCAAACGTTAGAATCTTGGAGGTAGAGCACTGTTTGGACTAGGGGCCCATCCCGGGTTACCGAATTCAGACAAACTC
The DNA here is from genome assembly GCF_038004905.1 of Psychrobacillus sp. FSL W7-1493. Lineage (NCBI taxonomy): Bacteria > Bacillati > Bacillota > Bacilli > Caryophanales > Bacillaceae > Psychrobacillus > Psychrobacillus sp. FSL W7-1493. The sequence goes on from NZ_JBBOSB010000001.1 coordinate 234,768, forward strand.
CGAATGCCAATGATTTATGTTTGGGAGTCAGACTGCGAGTGATAAGATCCGTAGTCAAGAGGGAAACAGCCCAGACCACCAGCTAAGGTCCCAAAGTATTTGTTAAGTGGAAAAGGATGTGGCGTTGCTTAGACAACCAGGATGTTGGCTTAGAAGCAGCCATCATTTAAAGAGTGCGTAATAGCTCACTGGTCGAGTGACGCTGCGCCGAAAATGTATCGGGGCTAAACAAATCACCGAAGCTGTGGATTGATACCTTTGGTATCAGTGGTAGGAGAGCGTTCTAAGGGCGTTGAAGTCAGACCGGAAGGACTGGTGGAGCGCTTAGAAGTGAGAATGCCGGTATGAGTAGCGAAAGATGGGTGAGAATCCCATCCACCGTATGACTAAGGTTTCCTGAGGAAGGCTCGTCCGCTCAGGGTTAGTCGGGACCTAAGTCGAGGCCGATAGGCGTAGACGATGGACAACAGGTTGATATTCCTGTACCACCACCCCACCGTTTGAGTGATGGGGGGACGCAGTAGGATAGGGTAAGCGTGCTGTTGGTTATGCACGTCCAAGCAGTGAGGTGTGAGTGTAGGCAAATCCGCACTCTGTAACATTGAGCTGTGATGGCAAGGACGTATGTCCGGAGTTCCTGATTTCACACTGCCAAGAAAAGCCTCTAACGAGGTGGGAGGTGCCCGTACCGCAAACCGACACAGGTAGTCGAGGAGAGAATCCTAAGGTGAGCGAGAGAACTCTCGTTAAGGAACTCGGCAAAATGACCCCGTAACTTCGGGAGAAGGGGTGCTCTTTTGGGTGAATAGCCTAGAAGAGCCGCAGTGAATAGGCCCAGGCGACTGTTTAGCAAAAACACAGGTCTCTGCAAAACCGTAAGGTGAAGTATAGGGGCTGACGCCTGCCCGGTGCTGGAAGGTTAAGAGGAGTGCTTAGCGCAAGCGAAGGTGCGAATTGAAGCCCCAGTAAACGGCGGCCGTAACTATAACGGTCCTAAGGTAGCGAAATTCCTTGTCGGGTAAGTTCCGACCCGCACGAAAGGCGTAACGATCTGGGCACTGTCTCAACGAGAGACTCGGTGAAATTATAGTACCTGTGAAGATGCAGGTTACCCGCGACAGGACGGAAAGACCCCGTGGAGCTTTACTGTAGCTTGATATTGAATTTTGGTGCAACTTGTACAGGATAGGTAGGAGCCTTAGAGCCCGGAGCGCCAGCTTCGGAGGAGGCGTCGGTGGGATACTACCCTGGTTGTATTGAAATTCTAACCCATACCCGTAACCCGGGTAGGAGACAGTGTCAGGCGGGCAGTTTGACTGGGGCGGTCGCCTCCTAAAGTGTAACGGAGGCGCCCAAAGGTTCCCTCAGAATGGTTGGAAATCATTCGAAGAGTGTAAAGGCAGAAGGGAGCTTGACTGCGAGACCTACAAGTCGAGCAGGGTCGAAAGACGGGCTTAGTGATCCGGTGGTTCCGCATGGAAGGGCCATCGCTCAACGGATAAAAGCTACCCCGGGGATAACAGGCTTATCTCCCCCAAGAGTCCACATCGACGGGGAGGTTTGGCACCTCGATGTCGGCTCATCGCATCCTGGGGCTGTAGTCGGTCCCAAGGGTTGGGCTGTTCGCCCATTAAAGCGGTACGCGAGCTGGGTTCAGAACGTCGTGAGACAGTTCGGTCCCTATCCGTCGTGGGCGTAGGAAATTTGAGAGGAGCTGTCCTTAGTACGAGAGGACCGGGATGGACACACCGCTGGTGTACCAGTTGTTCTGCCAAGGGCATCGCTGGGTAGCTATGTGTGGACGGGATAAGTGCTGAAAGCATCTAAGCACGAAGCCCCCCTCAAGATGAGATTTCCCATTACGCAAGTAAGTAAGATCCCTCAAAGACGATGAGGTAGATAGGTTCGGGGTGGAAGCGTGGCGACACGTGCAGCTGACGAATACTAATCGATCGAGGACTTAACCAAATGGTTTGTTTCGATTAATGATGTCTTTTATCCAGTTTTGAGTGAACAACTCAAAAGTCTAGTGATGATGGCGAAGAGGTCACACCCGTTCCCATACCGAACACGGAAGTTAAGCTCTTCAGCGCCGATGGTAGTTGGGGGTCTCCCCCTGCAAGAGTAGGACGTCGCTGGGCACCAAAGAAAGTCGTTACCGAGTAATCGGTGGCGGCTTTTTTGTTTCAAAAAAAAAGCCGAAGGCACTCTCTCCCTAAGGAAGTGAGCGAGAAGCCGGAGGGGCAAAGAGTTCGAGGAAGCAAAGAAGAGAGGCTCGGAGCGTATGGCATACGCGAGAACCGAACGACTGCGGCTGACGAAGAAATCTGCCGCCCATCTGGTTTCGCAGCCGCGGATGGTAGTTGGAGGGTCGCCCCTGCAAGAGTAGGACGTCGCTGGGCAACTAAAGGAAGTCGTCACCGAGTAATCGGTGGCGGCTTTTTTGTTTTGTCCTGTATCAAAAAAAAGCCGAAGGCATTCTCTCCCTAAGGAAGTGAGCGAGAAGCCGGAGGGGCAAAGAGTTCGAGGAACTGAACGACTGTGGCTGGTGTTTTTTTGTTTAGAAGGCAATCTCTCCCCAGAAATTACAAAAATACTTAAGCATGTTATGAATAGGGCAAGGAAAGAGTTACGAGTAATAATTACGTGAGCCTGATCAAAAAGGCGTTTAAACTCTGTGACAGCTGTGATTCCTGCTCGTACCATTCGTCTACTTTAAAAGCACTCTCCTAGCAATAATTAAATCTTTTAATGAGCGTTGAATTTTATATAGAATGCACTACCTATAAAATACTAACATTAATTACTCTATTGATTGGAGAGGCAGACGGCGACTCCCCGCGGAAAGCTTACGTCTAGAGCGAAAACCAACTCTACTTTAAACATAAAAAAGCAATATTAAATTTCACTGTTCTATTAATAGCTTAAATTTTTGGCTATAAATAAGAATTAAAAAATAGATTAAAAAAACTCTAAATAAAAAATTCTTCTACGCATATTTCTAAATAAAAATGGACAATATAATATGGTGAAGCATCTTCTATGAAATAAAATATAGAGAATATCATTCAAAAAGATGGTAACTTCTATATGTTGGAACCTTGAATATTTCATTGGAAAAATACCTAAATTAAGCTTGAAATTTAAAGTATACTTGTTATAATTATATTTGTACTTTAAATAATAAGAACGTTCCGAAGTAGCTCAGTGGTAGAGCAATCGGCTGTTAACCGATTGGTCGTAGGTTCGAGTCCTACCTTCGGAGCCATTTTTATGCTTCCATAGCTCAGTAGGTAGAGTGCTTCCATGGTAAGGAAGAGGTCACCGGTTCAAATCCGGTTGGAAGCTTTTCTATTTTACATAAAAGTAGAGAATGTACATAAAAAAATGCTTGTTTTGAAGTAATACTTATGCTAAACTATTAATTGTCCGGTTTTTAAAGAGGATTACTGTTTTGGAGGATTAGCTCAGCTGGGAGAGCATCTGCCTTACAAGCAGAGGGTCGGCGGTTCGAGCCCGTCATCCTCCACCATAAAGTTTAAAGTTTTTATAATAGCCTGGAGGGGTAGCGAAGTGGCTAAACGCGGCGGACTGTAAATCCGCTCCTTAGGGTTCGGCGGTTCGAATCCGTCCCCCTCCACCAGTTTTTGGGGTATAGCCAAGCGGTAAGGCAACGGATTTTGATTCCGTCATGCCCTGGTTCGAATCCAGGTACCCCAGCCATTTTCTATTATCTATTATGGGGCCTTAGCTCAGCTGGGAGAGCGCCTGCCTTGCACGCAGGAGGTCAGCGGTTCGATCCCGCTAGGCTCCATTTTAATTCTAATGTGTGTATACTGTACTCTTTTCATTCAATTGAAAAGAGTTTTTTTGTATTTAGATATATAACAAAATAACTTCTACATTCCGATATAAATAGAAAAAGAGAAGAGGTTGTGAGAGAAATGGAAAGCTTAATCCTAGGGGATGTTACGTTAAGATTGTTAACGAAAAGCGATATACCGTTACTGTGGGAGCTGTATGAGCCTAGCGTATTTGAATATATGTTACATAGGGTAGAAAGTGAAGAACAGCTAGGAGATTGGCTGCAGGCAGGAATTGATCAAATGCAAGGTCAACAAACCGCAATTGTTTATGTAGTGGAACATACAGATACCAAGAAAATAATGGGTACGACTAGGATTTACGGGATAGATCAAGTTAACCGTGCTTGTGAAATTGGTTCTACTTTTTACGGGAAAGCTTTTCAGAGAACTCATGTAAATACGACCTGTAAGTTCTTGATGCTCCAGCATTGCTTTGAGGCGTTGGGGATGATTCGTGTGCAGTTTAAAACCGACGAGTTAAACTTACCGTCACAGCGAGCTATTGAAAGAATTGGGGGCATCAAGGAAGGTGTGTTAAGGAACGAACGTGTGAGATCCAACGGGACCGTCAGAAACGCGGTTTTATATTCGATTGTAAATGAAGAATGGGCAGAAGCAAAAAAATATCTTCAATTATTAATGAATAAATATACATGAAAATGCTGAGTTGAGCCAACTGCCTTTAAGGAATTACAATAAGTGTATGAACTAAAGGGGGTATAAAATAATGAATAAATTAAATCTAACAATTATAGGCGTTCCCATGGATCTTGGCCAAAATAGACGCGGGGTAGATATGGGACCAAGTGCAATTCGTTATGCTGGAGTAGTGGAACGCTTAACTGACCTTGGTCATACGGTGAAGGATGAAGGGGATATTTTAATCAGTCAGACTAGAAAAAAAGAATCATCTACTACCTTAAGAAATTTAGAGCAGGTGATTGAAGCTAATACAGCTCTTGCCAATAAAGTGCATGCGGTTGTAGAGGCAGGGGATTTCCCACTTGTCCTAGGTGGAGATCATAGTATAGCTATCGGTACATTAGCAGGTCTTTCTGATCATTATGAAAATCTAGGGGTTATCTGGTACGATGCTCATGCGGACTTAAACACTGCTGAAACTTCTCCATCGGGAAATATTCATGGTATGCCATTAGCCGTAAGCATAGGCTTAGGTCACAAGGATTTAGTGAACATACGTGAATTTGCACCGAAGATTAAACCCGAGAATATAGTTATAATTGGCGCCCGCTCTGTAGACCCGGGAGAGAGAGAACTGATTAGAGAAAAAGGTATTAAAGTTTTCTCCATGCATGAAATAGATAAGCTAGGAATGACCGAGGTTATGAATCAAACGATAACTTACTTCCTGGAACGTAAAGTGGACGGTGTGCATTTGTCTCTTGACTTAGATGGATTAGATCCGCTATATACACCTGGAGTGGGAACGCCGGTACCAGGAGGTATAAGCTATCGTGAAAGTCATTTAGCTATGGAAATGCTTTATTCCTCTCATTTAATTTCATCTGCTGAATTTGTAGAAGTAAATCCTATTCTCGATGAGAAAAATAAAACAGCTGATACTGCAGTAGCACTTATGGGCTCATTATTTGGAGAAAGCTTAATATAATAGTTTTATTAGTATTTTAGGAAAAGCAGGCTAATTGTCAGCTTTTTCTTTTTTTTAACAACACAACACAGGAAATATTTGATAAAATTAAAATAATATAAAAAAATGAAACCTGTTGAATCCTTCTTACGTATAGGTAGAGACAGCCGCATAGAGCGGAGGGGAAATCACACGATGGATGCGATAGTTAACAAAAGAATAAAACAAGTACTTAAAGGAGATAAAGACGCATTCGCGGAGATTGTCGACCTTTACCAAAATAGGCTTTTCCAAGTTTGTTATAGAATGCTTGGCAATCGTCACGAAGCTGAAGATATAGCACAAGAGGCATTTGTCCGGGCCTATATAAATATTCATACATTCGATCAAAAGAGAAAATTTTCTACGTGGCTGTATCGTATTGCTACCAATTTATGTATTGATCGTATACGTAAAAAAAAGCCTGATTATTATTTAGATGCAGAAGTAAAAGGTACGGAAGGTCTCGACATGTATTCTCAAATAGCTGCCTCTGACGAACTTCCTGAGGAAGAGTTGATGAAACTTGAGCTACAAGATAGAATTCAATATGAGATCAGCCGTCTTCCAGATAAGTATCGATCTGCTATAGTGCTTAAATACATGGAGGAACTATCATTACAGGAAATAAGTGAAATTTTAGATCTCCCATTAGGCACAGTAAAAACAAGAATACATCGAGGTCGGGAAGCACTTAGAAAACAATTAAGTAAACAACCGAATCTTTAATAGGAGGAATCATGATGAGTGCGTGTCCAGAACGAATTGTTCACTATATGCATGAATATCTAGATGGTGAAATTAGTCGTGAACACGAGCTGGAGCTCAAGTCACACTTGCAGTCGTGCCAAGAGTGTCGCAATCATATGCATGAGTTAAGCGATGTAGTAGCCTTTGTAAAAGGAGCAGCTCATGTAGAGGCACCAAATGATTTTACTCTATCAGTTATGTCTAGACTTCCAAAAGAAAAATCACATACAGGTGTAAGCAGATGGTTTAGACAGCATCCTGTTCTTACGGCAGCAGCTATGTTTATGCTTTTAATGAGTAGTGCCCTTTTCTCCAATTATAATAACGACCAACAGTTTTCATTCACAAAGCAAGAGAATGTTATTGTCGAGGGAGAAACAGTTATAATCCCTGAGGGACAAGTCGTTAAAGGAGATTTGATAGTTAAGAATGGTGATGTGCGCGTTGATGGAGAATTGGACGGCAATTTAACAGTGATTAATGGGTCCATTATCGACGGTTCTAAATATATGGCTTCCACAGCCAATGTTACAGGTAAAAGTGAGGAAATTAACAAAGCATTTGACTGGTTATGGTATACCATAAAAGATACTGCTAATGAAATTACCTCTTTCTTTAAAAGCGATAAGACTGAAGAATAAAAATAGAAATAAATACCCCGAGAAACACATATATTATCCTATCTTTTTAAAAAAGGAGTCTATCCAGGAACCTGGATAGACTTTTTGCGTTAGTATTAGAACGAGAAATCTATACTTCAAATATGTTATACTTACTTTATATGGATTTGCGAGAAAAAGTGGGGGATGCCCAATGTCGTTTATGGAACAATTTACAGACTTGATGCCAGTGAACGTAATCGTCAATATATTAGACGTTTTGTTCGTATGGTTCGTTATATATAAATTAATTACTCTTATTAAAGGTACAAAAGCAGTTCAATTATTAAAAGGTATCTTTGTCATCGTTATTGCAAAAGTAGTAACTGATTTTCTAGGTTTAGATACACTTGGCTGGATGTTAAATCAAGTTATCACATATGGTTTCTTAGCAATTATTATCATTTTCCAACCTGAGATCAGAAGAGCACTTGAACAAATAGGTAGGGGGAAATTGTTTTCTAGAAGCTCTCTACAAGAGGAAGAAGAGCAGACTCGTCTAATAGAAGCAATGACCAAGTCTGTTAGCTATATGGCAAAGCGTCGAATTGGTGCTTTAATTTCCATCGAACGAGAGACTGGATTGACAGAATATATTGAGACGGGAATACCTTTAAATGCCCACTTAACTTCTGAGTTAATGATTAATATTTTTATTCCAAATACGCCACTACATGATGGGGCGGTTATTGTTCAAAAAAATAAGATTGTTTCTGCTGGCTGTTACTTACCACTTTCTGAAAGTCCTTTTATCTCGAAGGAGCTTGGAACAAGGCATAGAGCTGCAATAGGGCTTAGTGAGGTCACAGATGCTATTACAATTGTAGTTTCAGAGGAAACAGGAGCAGTAAGCCTTACTTCTAACGGAGACCTACATCGAAATCTTTCAATGGATGAATTTAAAAATCATTTAACAAGACTTTGGTTTGGTCCAACTGAGGAGCAAGTGACACCTTCTAAGTGGCGATGGAGGGGGAAACAAAATGGATAAAATGATGAATAATCCGTGGCTTTTGCGAATTATTACACTTACCTTTGCCATATTGCTGTTTGTTTCCGTGAAATCGGATTTGGAATCTGATCATCAGAACTCTAGCAACAATGCAATTGACGTATTAAGGGATGTTCCAGTAGAAGTCTATTATGATGATGAAAATTTAGTCGTCACTGGAGTTCCAGATACGGTAGATGTAAATATACAAGGCCCTGCAAACTTTGTGACTTCGGCAAAGATTATGAAGGACTACAAGCTGTTTGTAGACTTAAGAGAACTTCCAATGGGCGAACATAGAGTTGCTATATCACAGGAAAATTTCTCAGAAAAATTAAAGGTCCGAACAGACCCCGTATATGTGAATGTAGTAATTGAAGAAAAAATCACCCAGGAATTCCGGGTAGATCTTGACATGAATGAAAGCCTGTTAGCAGAGAACTATGTCATGACTTCTTCTGTAGAACCTCGAACAGTAAACGTAACAGGAGCAAAAAGTGTTATACAATCTATAGGCTATGTAAAAGCAACCATTTCGAGCGAAAAAGGCATAGATAAGTCCTTTGAGCAAGAAGCTAGCGTTAGAGTGCTTGATTTGGATCTTAATAAGCTTGATGTCTCTGTTGAGCCGAGAACTGTAAATGTTAAAGTGACAGTTGAAGAATACAGTAAAGAAGTACCTATCTCGCTTTCGAAAAAAGGAACTCCAAAGGAAGGTTTAACTATTAATGCACTATCAACAGCGACTCAGAAGGTGCGGGTATATGGTCCTAGGTCAGTTGTTGATAAAATTGATAGGTTGAATGTCGATGTAGATGTGAGTAAAATTGAAGACACTGGGTCAATCAGTGTTAAAATGGTTGTGCCTGAGGGAGTGACCAAATTATCTCAAGAAAAAATTGATATAAAAGCAGATGTTACAAGCGCAACACCCCCTTCCAACGGTACGGATGAAGCCGAGAAGGAAGATGAGGACACAGCTGTAGCTGATGAGATAACAGAGAAGTCCTTTACAGAAATGAGGATAGCTGTAAAAGGATTACCAGAGCAGCTAGCGAGTAGCTTCGAAACACCTACTGATGGAATAATTTCTGTTGTGGCCAAGGGAACACCGGATGCCTTGAAAGATATTCAGTCAGGGGACATTTCTATCTACGTAGATGCCCAAAACATAGAAGTTGGTGAAAGAATTCTTCCTATTCAAATTGATGGTCCTTCTAATGTAGAATGGCAAACATCTGAATCCGAAGCAAAATTAATGATAAAAGACGCATAAAAGCAGGATAACAGGTAATTAAGGAGAGAAGATTAATGGGAAAATATTTTGGTACAGACGGAGTAAGAGGTGTAGCAAACGAGGAATTAACACCGGAATTAGCATTTAAATTAGGTCGCTTTGGTGGATATATTTTAACAAAAGATACTAAAGAGCGAGCAAAGGTACTCATTGGACGGGATACACGTATTTCTGGACATATGCTAGAGGGCGCGCTTGTTGCTGGTCTTTTATCTGTCGGAGTGGAAGTAATGCGATTAGGTGTTATTAGTACACCGGGAGTAGCTTATCTTACACGTGTAATGAGCGCAGATGCTGGTGTAATGATTTCTGCTTCCCATAACCCCGTGGAAGATAACGGTATCAAATTCTTTGGTTCAGATGGGTTTAAGCTTACGGATGAGCAAGAAGAACAAATTGAGCAGTTGCTTGATGCAGAGAAGGATGAATTGCCAAGACCCACAGGTGGTGGTGTCGGATCCGTATCCGATTACTTCGAAGGCGGTCAAAAATACATTCAATATCTTAAGCAATCAATTGATGAAGACTTCGTAGGCATTCATGTAGCCTTAGACTGTGCGAATGGTGCAACATCTTCCTTAGGTACTCATGTATTTGCTGACTTAGATGCCGACCTTTCGACAATGGGAGTTTCGCCTAACGGCTTGAATATAAACGATGGTGTAGGGTCTACACATCCAGAAGGCTTAGCTAAGTTTGTTCTTGAAAAGGGAGCAAATGTTGGATTAGCATTTGATGGTGATGGAGATAGAATTATCGCAGTAGATGAAAAAGGGAACATCGTTGATGGCGACCAAATCATGTATATCTGTGCAAAATATCTTAATTCCCTAGGACGATTAAACAACAAGACAGTTGTTTCTACTGTTATGAGTAACATGGGCTTCTATAAAGCACTTGAGGCGAATGATATGACAAGTGTAAAAACTTCTGTTGGAGATCGTTATGTTGTAGAAGAGATGAAGAAGAATGGTTACAACCTGGGTGGAGAACAATCTGGTCATATTATCTTCCTAGATTACAATACTACAGGTGATGGTTTGTTAACCGGCTTACAGCTTGTAAACATTATGAAGGTAACAGGGAAGAAACTTTCTGAGCTAGCAGCTGAAATGAAAGTCTTTCCTCAAAAGCTAGTAAATGTACGCGTTACTGATAAGCATGCTGTTACTGAGAATGATAAAGTAGCTGCAATCATTAGTGAAGTGGAGACAGAAATGGCTGGTAACGGACGCGTGTTAGTTCGTCCTTCAGGAACAGAACCATTAGTTCGCGTAATGGTAGAGGCTTCTACCGTAGAAGACTGTGAGAAATATGTAAATCGTATAGTTGAAGTAGTAAAAGCAGAAATGGGATTAGTAGACTAAAGATATAATATAACCTTGACCGGTAGAATTACGGTCGGGGTTTTTTGTTGGCTATGTTAAAGGAAAAGTTGAAAAAGACATATAAAAATGAGCTAGGATATTTTCTCCTGGCTCATTTTACTTCGATATTGCTTTTTACTATGCACCCGTAGAATTAATTCCAATTTGTTTATTTACATCAACAATTAAACAAATTAATAAACCAAAAATAACACCTAAAAACGTTGAAAAAAATAACATATCTTCCGGTAAGTATAGTCGCGAACTGATTATAATATGACTTATAAAACCAAATAAACCTCCTAAAATAATACTAATAATTATCTTTTTTAACATATATATTCCCCCTTTTAATATTCGACTACTTTCTTAATCTAAACTAACCTTCCCCGTTGATTTTAGTTTTATATTTAACAAATAAACCATATAAGTAAAATAAATCGAATACTTTAGTAGCCTTTTTGATTAAAAAATTCTTATAAATAAATTATCAAAAGCCCTTCTTTCTAATTTTCATTAAAGATGTTTAATATAGCTTTTTTAGTGGAATTATAAGAGAGAACAAACAATTGAGGAGTGAGGAAATGGCTAAAGTAGCAACATTAATCACAAACATGTTTGAGGACTCGGAATATGCGAAACCGGCACAAGCATTAAACGAAGCTGGACACGAGGTATTCGCTATTGAACAAGAGGCTGGGAAACAAGTAACCGGTAAAAATGGTGAAGTAAATGTAACGATTGACTATGGTATTGACGATGTGAAGCCAGAAGAATTTGATGCACTATTCATTCCTGGTGGATTTTCTCCCGATATTTTAAGAGCAGATGATCGTTTCGTACAATTTGCAAAATACTTTATGGATGCTAAAAAACCCGTATTTGCAATCTGTCATGGACCTCAGCTTTTAATTACTGCTAAAACACTCAATGGTCGAGATGCAACTGGATATAAATCTATTCAAGTAGATTTAGAAAATGCAGGAGTTAAGTTCCATGACGAAGAGGTTTTCGTTTGTCAAAAACAATTAGTTACTAGTCGTACACCAGATGACATTCCAGCGTTCAACCGTGAAATTGTTAAACTGTTGGCTTAAAAGTATAATGAAGGAGGGCACCCTGCAAGGGTGTCTTTTTGTGTGTTTAAGTTAATATATATATTGCTTTTTATTTCGATAATAGTAATATATTGTTTAATTCTTTACATTATGTCTGTATAATGTTATTTTTGCTTTCTAAAGTAAAGTTAATAATTTATGATAGAAATGAGGGGTGTGAAAAAATGGGAATAGATATGATAGACAAAAAAATCCTAGAACTGTTAACTGCTAATGGCCGATTATCATATGTAGATATTGGGAAGGAGTTAAATTTATCTAGGGTTGCTGTGAGAGAACGAGTACATCAACTACAGAAAGAAGGAGTTATTGAAAGATTTACTGTAGTGATTAATTCGGAAAAAGTAGGCAAAGGGGTATCGGGCTTTTTTGAAGTGGATTGTGAACCATCATCATTGGTGGAAGTCGCAGAGAAACTAGCGAACAATCCTAGTGTTGCTAGCTGCTACCAAATGACAGGACCTTCCACTTTACATATGCACGTGTTGGTTGATGACTTCCTTAGTCTTGAAAAATTCATCAACGAAGAGTTATACGCATTAGAAGGTATTACTAGAGTTGAGAGTCATATTTTATTAAGAAGGTTTAAAAGCCGTAGTGGCTTAAAGTTATAAAAGGCATCCCCTTGAGGATGCCTTTTTGCATGGACAGAAAGAATGGAAGCGTTTACTTTAAATGAAAAAAATAACAAAACATAAAGTAATGATATAGCAGATATAATATTCAAAATGTAATGTAAAATTAATTATTTAGTCTAAATGTAAAGAATAAATCAAATAAATAAATTTATTTGAAAATTCATATAGATTTTTATTGATAGTTGTATTATAATCAAAATTATTAAAATTCAATCATTTGTTAATCAAAAATAAAAAAAAGATTAACAAATGTAGAAAAGGTTGGTGGGATTTTGGTTTCTTTAATTGTAAGGCGTGGGATGCAGCTTCTTTTCTTGCTTTTTGGTATATCATTTCTAGTGTTTTCCTCCATGTACATTGCACCCGGGGATCCTGCCACAATGGTAGGAGGACCGACAGCGACCGAATCTGATTTGGAGTCAATAAGAGAGAACTTGGGATTAAATGATCCTTTCCTAGTTCAGTACGGTCGATATGTTAAAAATGCGGTTCAAGGAGACTTTGGCTATTCCTATCAATCTAAACAATCCGTTTCAGAAGCAATAGCTATTAGGCTACCGAATACTTTTAAGCTGGCAATTGCGAGTATGATAGTTGCCATCATAATAGGTGTGGTAGCGGGATTGATATCAGCATTAAAACAAAATTCATGGCTCGATGTGACGTCAACTACTTTTGCACTTGCCGGGATATCCATACCAAATTTTTGGTTAGGTGCATTGTTAATATTAGTATTTGCTGTAAATCTGCAATGGCTACCAGTAGGTGGACTGTCAGCACCATTCTATACAGCTGAGGGCTTTAAACAAATGATCCTTCCTGCAATTACATTGGGCACTAGCGCTGCAGCAATGATTGCAAGAATGACAAGATCCTCAGTGCTCGAGGTGGCTAAAGCCGACTATGTAAGAACGGCCAGAGCCAAAGGTGTGAAAGAAAGATCAGTCATTTGGGTACATACTCTAAAAAACGCAATGATTCCAGTAGTTACTGTGATTGGTGTTAACTTTGGTGGTTTACTCGGAGGAACAATTATCACGGAAAAAGTATTTGCGATTAACGGTGTTGGAAGGTTGATGGTAGACGCTATCGCACAAAGGGACTTCCCGATGGTGCAAGCTTCCGTATTATTAGTAGCCACACTATTCGTGGTTGTGAATCTCATCGTAGACATTGTCTATACATTCATCGATCCAAGGATAAGTTATGACTAAGAAGGAGGGATCATATGTCGAATACTATTTCAATAAACAATAATCTTCCAACTGCAACAAAAAAGAAGGATAAGGTATACGTCACGACGATGAAACGCCTCATGAAAAATAAATTAGCAGTAGTTGGTCTTGCTATTATTTTGGGGCTAATCTTCATAGCGGTATTTGCTCCCTCCTTAGCCACACATGATCCATCAAAACAAAACCTAGTAGCCAGTGAACTCCCTATCTTTTCAGAAGGGCATTGGTTGGGGACAGATAATTATGGTAGAGACGTTTGGTCTCGTATCGTTTATGGTTCTAGAATTTCTCTCTTAGTCGGAATAGCAGCTGTCGTTCTTGGTCTGCTAGGAGGTATTACGCTTGGTTTGCTCGGGGGCTATTATAAAAAACTAGATGGAATCATTATGAGAATAGTAGATTTGCTGTTTTCCTTCCCGGGTATTCTACTAGCTATGCTAATCATTGCTATATTAGGTACCAGCCTGGTTAACGTAGCAATAGCGATTAGTATCTGGTCCATACCAAGCTGTGCTCGCATAGTGAGAGGATCAGTACTTTCTATAAAACAAAAAGAATATATTATGGCTTTAAAATCATTAGGTGCTTCTGATTTAAGGATTATGATTCGTCATATTCTTCCGAATGCTATGGCACCAATTATCGTATTTGCAACAATGAGAATGGGAACAGCTATCCTCTCCACAGCCTCTCTTAGTTACTTAGGATTGGGGGCACAGCCTCCTACACCAGAATGGGGGGCAATGATTGCACAAGGGCAAAGCTATATGTGGACGTCACCGCATTTAACAATTATTCCTGGGATAGCAATTATGTTAACTGTATTTGCCTTTAACGTATTAGGAGACGGATTACGAGATGCATTAGATCCAAATATGGACATCCAATAAAAAATAGAAAATAGGGGGAATATGAAAATGAAGAAAAAATGGTTATTTATTTTATTATTTGTTGTATCAATCGTTCTAGCAGCTTGTTCTGGAGGAGAGTCTTCATCAGCTCCAAAAGAAAACGGAGGCTCAGGAAGTGACATTAGTGGAGATACCTTTACCTATGCTACTACAACTGATGCGGTCGGCCTGTCTCCAACCATGACAAATGATTCTCCTTCAGCAAATGTAATTGAACAAGTATATGAGACACTTTTTCAGCGCAACTCAGAAACATTAGAGATTGAACCTAAATTAGCAGAATCCTATGAGAATCCAGATGAAAATACATGGATCTTTAAACTAAGAGAAGGCATACAGTTCCATGATGGAACTCCGTTTAACGCAGAAGCGGTTAAATATACGTTTGACAAATTACGTGACCCAGCAACAGGAGCACCACGTGCATCTCTTTTAGAATCAGTGGAAGAAATTACAGTCGAGGATGAAAACACTGTTAAAATTACAACGAAATATCCATATGGGGCATTCTTAGCAGCACTTTCTCATTCAAATGCAGCAATCATAAGCCCAACTGCTGACCAGAAGCAGGATTTGATGAAAGAGCCTGTAGGTACAGGACCATTTAAATTTGTTAGTTGGACTCCAGGTGACAAGTTGGAACTAGAAGCGAACGAGGAATATTGGGGAGGAGCACCTGACTTAAAGAAAGTAGTGTTCAAGGTAGTTCCTGAGATTTCTACTGCCATTTCGATGCTTCAAACAGGCGAGGTTCAATTTATCGATAACCTACCAACAGAGCAAATCAATCGTTTAGAATCGATGGACAGTATTGATATTCAAAAAATTGATGGTTCTCCAGTCTATTATTTTGCATTTAACCATCTAAGAGAAAGAAACCAAGACCCTGATTTCCGAGAAGCAGTAGCCTCAGCAATCGATCGTGATGCATTTGTCACTAAATTGAACGGATTAGGTGTAAGAAGTGATAGTGTAATAGGACCAAAAGTATTTGGATATGATGAGTCAGCAGATAATGCAGGAACTCCTTATGATTTGGAGCGTGCAAAGGAATTAGTAGAGAAAAATGGATATGGTGACCAAACCTTTAAACTGTTAACAGCTAACCGTGCTAATACAACTTTAATGGCTGAAATTGTTCAAGCTCAATTAACTGAAGCAGGGTTCAAGGTTGAAATTGAGTCTATGGAGTGGGCTACTTATTTAGATTCAGCTCGTGCAGGGGAATATGACTTAACCTTCTTAAGCTGGTCAAATGTTACTGGAGACGGTTCTGAATTATTTTATCCTAACTTTCATAGTGACAATGTAGGTGCGTCAAATCGTGCACAGTATAGTAATCCAGCATTTGATGACTTAGTAATGCAGTCACGTACTACAGTTGACCAAGAAGAACGTGCGAAGTTACTTAATCAAGCAAATAAATTAATGTTAGACGAGAATGCAGTAGTAGTTATGTATCATGGAGTTGTTACATCTGCTTTGGATAACAAATACACTGGGTTGGACCTTGATTCTACTGGTAAATGGTCATTAAAAAATGTAACTGGAAAGTAGGTATATCCGATGAGGGAGACATTATTAGAAGTGAACAATTTAGTAACTGAATTTCGTACAGCAGACGGTAACGTTCAAGCTGTGCGAGATGTCTCCTTTTCTGTTTCAAAAGGAGAAACACTGTGCATTGTAGGAGAGTCTGGCTGTGGTAAGAGTATTACATCCTTGTCAGTCATTGGTCTTTTGCCAAGCAACGGTAAAATAGCTGCAGGCCAAGTCAAGTATGAAGGAAAAGAAATCCAAAGTCTTTCATATGAAGAATTGAGAAAGATGCGTGGTAATAAGATATCAATGATTTTTCAAGAGCCTATGACTGCACTTAATCCCGTATTGACGGTGGGATACCAGTTGAGAGAACCTTTAATGCTTCATCACGGACTATCTAAATCAGTGGCACACAAACAAGGAATCGATCTGTTAAACCAAGTAGGAATCCCTTACCCAGAAAAACGGATGAGTCAGTACCCTCATGAGCTGAGTGGTGGGATGAGACAACGGGTTATGATTGCCATTGCTCTATCATGTCACCCAGGTTTGCTCATTGCAGATGAACCAACAACCGCATTAGATGTTACAATCCAGGCTCAAATTTTGGACCTAATCAATGAGTTAAAGACAAAGTTAAATATGGGCATTATGCTTATTACGCATGATATGGGAGTAGTAGCAGAGGTAGCGGATAAGGTGATGGTGATGTATGCAGGTAAAAAGGTGGAGGAAGGTATGGTTGAAGATATTTTCAACAATCCAAAACACCCGTACACCCAAGGGCTTTTAAATTCTGTGCCAAATGTAGATGATCCTGATTTTGAATTAGAGCCAATTCCGGGTTCTCTTCCAAGTTTACATGAGGACATTCAAGGGTGCAGATTTCATCCCCGATGTAAATTTGCGACAGAAAAGTGTAGCGTACTACCTCCAAAAGAGATTCAAGACGAGCGTGGACATACGGTAAGTTGCTGGTTATATGAAGAGGAAGAGGAGGAAGTAAAGAATGGTCATCTCGTCACCCAAAACTGATCAGAAGGTCCTCCTTGAATTAAATGGAGTTAAAAAGTACTTCCCTATAAAAGGTGGAATATTAAAGAGAGTTCAAGGGCATGTCCAGGCAGTTCAAGAAGTAAATCTGAAGCTCTACGAAGGAGAAAGTCTAGGGGTAGTTGGAGAATCTGGTTGTGGGAAGTCCACTTTAGGTAGAGCTATCTTAGGACTAGAGGAACTAACGGATGGAAAAGTAATATTTAAGGAGCAGGAAATTCAAAACCTTAAGAGAAAAGAGAAGTTAAAGTTCGTTAAGGAAATGCAGATGATTTTCCAAGATCCTTTTGCTTCCCTAAACCCTAGACAGAGAATTGGGCATGCGTTAGAGGAAGTCTTTGTGATGCATACGAACTTATCCAAAGTAGAGCGACGCAAAGCTGTGGTGGAACTCTTAAATGAAGTTGGGCTAAAGGAAGAGCATTATGAGCGTTACCCTCATGAATTTAGTGGGGGGCAGCGCCAAAGGATTGGAATAGCTAGAGCTATAGCTTTAAATCCTTCCTTTGTCATCTGTGATGAAGCAGTTTCTGCTCTAGACGTTTCCGTTCAAGCTCAAGTTCTTAAGCTATTAAAAACATTACAGGAAAAATACGGTCTTTCGTATTTGTTCATCTCACATGACCTGGGGGTAGTTCGTTATTTTTGTGATCGAGTGCTAGTCATGTATTTAGGAAATACGGTAGAGCTTGGTACAGTGGTGGATTTATTTAAAAATCCGACGCATCCTTATACTCAGGCATTGTTGTCTGCGATTCCACGCCCTTCGGTAAATCGGAATATGAAGCGTATTCGACTTCAAGGAGATCTACCTAACCCGGCGAATCCTCCAACAGGTTGTCCATTCCATACGCGCTGCCCGATAGCCCAAGATATTTGCAAAAAGGATAAGCCAGCATGGGAACAAATAGAAGAAGGACACTTTGCTGCTTGTCACTTTGCAGGGACAAAAATTATATAAAGGGGAATTACATCATGGATTACTTATATCACCCATTTCCAGGTAAGAGAAATACCGTTTTTGCTAAAAAAGGTATGGTTGCAACATCACAACCTTTAGCGGCACAGGCTGGTTTAGATATATTAAAAAAGGGTGGGAATGCCATTGATGCAGCTATTGCCACTGCTGCTGCATTAACTGTGGTGGAGCCAACCTCCAATGGAATCGGTGGAGATGCTTTTGCTTTAGTCTGGACAAAAGGAAAGCTTCATGGGTTGAATGCATCAGGTCCTGCACCACAGTCTATTTCTGCTGAGAAGCTAAGAGCACAAGGCTTAGAGAAGATGCCTGTGCATGGAGTAGTGCCGATAACGGTGCCAGGAGTTCCTGCTGCATGGGCAGCCTTATCAGAAAGGTTTGGCAAATTGCCGTTAAAAGAAGTACTAGAGCCTGCAATTCAATATGCGGAGGAGGGTTATCCTCTGTCCCCAATTTTAGGGAAGTATTGGAAGATAGCATACAAAAAGTTTAAAGCGAGCTTTACGACAGAGGAATTCAACGCATGGTTTGATACGTTTGCTCCAGATGGTCGCCCTCCAGAAATAGGAGAGGTGTGGAAGTCTCCAGGTCATGCAAGCACGCTTCGAGCTATAGGAGAAACAAATTCAAGAGCTTTTTATGAAGGAGATCTTGCTGAACAAATAGATGGATTTATGAGAAAGCATGGGGGATATCTATCTAAAAGTGACCTACAATCCTATCAGCCTCAGTGGGTAGACCCAATTTCTGTGAACTACCGAGGCTATGATGTTTGGGAGATTCCGCCAAATGGTCAGGGTATGGTCGCTTTGATGGCCCTTAATGTATTTAATAAGCTGGATAAGCCCGAGTGGCAAAGTGTTCATACGCTTCATCAACAAATTGAATCGATGAAGCTGGCATTTACGGATGGCCAGGCATTCATAACGGAGCCTGATGAAATGCCTGTAAGTGTCGAGCATTTATTGTCCGAGGAATATGCGGAAAAGCGCAAAGCGGTAATCCAAGACGAAGCTACAGATCCCGAACCTTATGAATTACCAAAGGGGGGAACTGTCTATTTGGCAACTGCTGATGAGGAAGGAAATATGGTTTCTTTTATACAAAGTAACTATATGGGCTTCGGTTCTGGTGTTGTCATTCCAGGCACAGGTATTGCATTGCAAAACAGAGGACATGATTTCTCTTTAGATGAGTCACATCCTAATGTATTAAAGCCAGGGAAGAAAACTTACCATACGATTATCCCAGGCTTCTTAACGAAAGACGGAGAAGCAGTAGGGCCGTTTGGTGTAATGGGTGGCTATATGCAACCACAGGGGCATTTCCAGGTTGTAACCAACACTGTAGATTATTTGTTAAATCCTCAAGCAACACTTGATATGCCGCGTTGGCAGTGGATGAGGGGCAAAACGGTACATGTAGAGCCTGAATTCCCTAACTATTTGGTGCAAAGCTTGGTGAGAAAAGGACATGATATTCAGGTGGCAACGGATGGCGGCAGTTTTGGACGTGGGCAAATCATTTGGAGAAACCCAGAAACGGGAGTCCTTCAAGGAGGAACAGAATCGAGAACGGATGGAGCTATTGCAACGTGGTAGAACATCAGTCTTTGAAGGATGGCTCTGTACGTCCTAAGCCAGTACTTCAAAGAGATATAAGCCAGGCATTTTTTCGAATAGGCATGCTAGGATTTGGCGGTGGCCCTTCCTCTATACCGCTAGTGCATCAGGAGGTAGTTAAGAAATATAAATGGATGGATGAGGAAGAGTTCGGCGATACATTAGCATTGGCAAACACAATGCCAGGTCCAATAGCTACTAAGATGGCTGGCTATATTGGTTATCGAATAGCCGGTTTTTGGGGCTGTGTTAATGCTCTCCTTGCTTCTGTCATTCCTACCGTGGTGCTGATGATCCTCTTGCTAGGTTTTCTCCAGTCTTTCAAGGATTCTCCAAGGGTGCAGGGTATGACTGCTGCAGTTATTCCTGTCGTTGCAGTTATGCTCGCAATAATGACCTGGGACTTTATCAAAAAATCTGGAGAAACCTTTGGATGGTGGAAGGCTTTTTTACTCTTAGCACTAGCTGCACTGCTTATGGAGCTCCTGCATATACATCCAGCAATCATCATATTAATCTGTGTGACAATTGCCTTTTTTCCTCTATTAAAAAGGAGGGGAAGTAAATGATTTATTGGCAATTGTTTCTCGCTTTTTTTATACCTGGCATATTAGGCTATGGTGGAGGACCTGCATCCATCCCACTGGTAGAGCATGAGGTAGTAGAGAACTATGAGTGGATGACTACTCAGGAATTCAGCGAAGTAGTAGCACTTGGAAACTCCTTGCCTGGACCTATTGCCACAAAAATGGCAGGCTATATTGGATATACTGAGGGCGGGATTTTAGGAGCAGCTATTGCTCTCTTTGCGACAGTTGCTCCCTCCTTGATCCTTATGATTAGTATGATGGCTATTCTATTAAAATACAAAGAGGCACCGGAAGTTAAAAACCTTACAAAGCTCATAAGACCAGTAATTGCTGTACTATTAGGTGTGATGACTATTCAATTCGTAGAGGAATCAGTAGGTGGATTAGGTATCCCATCAACACTTATTTTAATAGTTGGAAGCTATCTACTATTAGAGAAGGTAAAGCTGCATCCTGCGTTTGTTATTATCCTAGCACTTGTTTACGGAGCAGTTTTAGTATGAGTAAAAGAGACCATGAGTGATAGGTCTCTTTCTCTATTTATAGGTTTCTCAGTACTTTAGGCCTTGTCGTTTCGATTGACTCACATATACTGAGAAGATATAATGATGAAGTTGCATTATATTAAAATATTTTGTAATCGCGTAGAAAGGTAGGATAGGTAACGCGTTAAAGAAGGAAAACAATTAAAGCGCCTGAGCTGAAGAAATTGGACGAAACAAATTTTCAGCAGACGAGGTGGAGGTTATCGAAATTTCGGCGGATGCCTCCCGACCGTATTTGCCCGGTTGTAATTCTTTTTCAGAAACCATTCAAGTGATTGAATGACCAAGGGGAAAAGAAGGCATTCTTAGCTTAATAGGCATGTGTATTTAAAAAATGTTTAGGATATGCGCAGTAGTGGTATCGCATAGATTATGTGCGTTTCCAGCCGGCGTTGTATTGCTAAGGCTTTTTTTAGTATGCTTATTTTGACATGAATGATAACGGAGGAATATATATTATGTGTGGAATTGTAGGATATATCGGTGAAAATGATGCAAAAGAAATTTTATTAAAAGGCTTAGAAAAATTAGAGTACCGCGGTTATGATTCAGCGGGGATTGCAGTTTTAAATGAAGATGGAGTAATGGTTTTTAAGGAAAAGGGACGTATCGCAGATTTGCGCGAAGCTGTAGACGGTGATGTAAGTGCTAACCTAGGAATTGGTCATACTCGATGGGCGACTCACGGAGTTCCAAACCAAGAAAACGCTCATCCTCATCAAAGTACAACGAAACGTTTTACGCTTGTGCATAATGGCGTAATCGAAAACTATCATTTATTGAAAAAGGCTTATTTGGCTGATGTTCAAATGGCTTCTGATACAGATACAGAGGTAATTGTACAGTTAATCGAACGCTTCTCAAAAGATGGTCTATCAACTGTTGATGCATTAAGAAAAACGTTGCATTTGATTCATGGTTCTTATGCAATTGCTTTAATCGATAATGAAGATGAAAGCACGATCTATGTTGCGAAAAACAAATCCCCATTACTAGTGGGTGTGGGAGAAGGATTTAACGTGGTTGCATCTGATGCAATGGCAATGCTACAAGTAACAGAGCAATACGTCGAGCTTCATGACCAAGAAATCGTAATCGTACGCAAGGAATCAGTAGAGATCCAAACACTTGATGGAGCAAAGGTAGAGCGTGCTTCTTACAAAGCAGAACTAGACATGAGTGATATTGAAAAAGGAACATATCCTCACTATATGTTAAAAGAAATCGATGAGCAGCCAACTGTTCTCCGTAAAATTATCCAAGCCTATCAAAACGAGCAAGGCGAGCTTACTATCGACTCTGCCATTTTAGATGCACTAAAAGATGCGGATCGTCTGTATATCATTGCAGCAGGAACTAGCTACCACGCTGGTCTAATCGGTAAAGAGTATTTTGAGAAAATTGCTGGTATCCCAGTAGAGGTTCATATCTCAAGTGAATTTGGATATAACATGCCACTTCTATCGGAAAAGCCTTTATTCATCTTCATCACACAATCTGGTGAAACGGCAGATAGTCGCCAAGTATTAGTGAAAATCAAAGAAAAAGGGTATCCAACACTAACTGTAACTAACGTACCTGGATCCACACTTTCTCGTGAAGCGGATCATACGTTATTATTGCATGCTGGTCCTGAAATTGCTGTAGCCTCGACAAAAGCTTATGTTGCTCAGGTAGCAGTGCTAATGGTCACGGCATCTGTATTCGCAAAATCCCAAGGCAAAGAGCTAGACTTTGATGTCGTACAAGAGCTTGGAATTGTTGCAAATGCGGTTCAAGCAATCGTAGATACTAAAGAAGAACTTGAAGAGATTGCAACAGAATACCTTTCTACTACTAGAAATGCTTTCTTCATCGGAAGAAACGTGGACTATTATATTAGCTTAGAGGGCGCTCTAAAGCTTAAAGAAATTTCTTATATCCAAGCAGAAGGCTTTGCTGGAGGAGAACTTAAGCACGGTACAATCGCACTTATTGAAGATGGTACGCCTGTCATCGCCTTAGCAACACAGCAGGCTGTCAGCTTAAATGTGCGTGGAAACGTAAAAGAGGTAGTTGCTCGTGGAGCAAACCCTTGTATCATTGCAATGGAAGGCTTTGATGAAGAGGACGATCGTTATGTACTTCCAAAAGTACATGAATTATTCGCCCCACTAGTAGCGGTTATCCCACTGCAGCTAATCAGCTACTATGCAGCACTTCACAGAGACTGTGACGTAGATAAACCTAGAAATCTAGCTAAATCTGTTACAGTTGAGTAATTTGCTTATATGTATTTAAGTGGTTGTTCTTTGTCCAGTTACATCATAGTTGGTAACTTTACAACATAGTTGGTAACCTTACAACATAGTTAGTAACTTTACAACATAGTTGGTAACTCAAGCAGATAGATACTACTATTTCAAAATAATATATTAAAGCATGAAAATGGTTAGAAATCTATATAACAAAATTATTGTTAAAGACAGCCTGTGGATGCTACAAAACCACAGGCTGTCTTTATTTTCCATTTCAGTGTTAGTATTAAATAAAGTTTGATATTTTAAATCAAGACGGGTTACTTTGTTTATTTGCTTTTTTTAGGGTTAAAAGGATATCTTTAATCAAACTTTATTTTAAAGTTACAACAGAAAAGTGTTATTCTTTCATGGTGTGATATTCATCGCCAATTTCAAACAAACCGAACACTTCAAGCGTGATTTTGGATGATGTTGCATGAAGGATGTAATTACGAGTAGAACGAATTCATAAGACCTTAAACTTCTGTTAGAGGTACTTGTGTTTTTGGGGGACCTGGTGAAAACCCGCTACAATTCTCTTTCACAAAGGACTCAAAAAAATCTAGTTCCTTTTTCTTTTAATAAAATATCTCAAATATAGTAGAACCAGATTAAAAATTGGGTAGTATACCTAATCAATATTGCATGTAAAGGATTTAAAAGTTAATGATATAATCGTACTTAAAGAGAAAAAAATAAATATCAGGAGTTATTGTATGAAGTTTGATTGGGGAGTTTAAACTTACTTCTTAATCCTCCATTGTATTCCAGCCATTTTTCTTTTTCTCGCTCTACTGCTCGGTTTTGCCATTCAAACCACACATATTCACACTCGCTACAATGACTTTCTACACCGTTATTATTACTTACATCTCTCCGAGTAAATATGCTCTTTTTACGACAACTGTAGCAATAGATTACTTTATCATCATCTTTTTTTAACATAGATAATTTTCCCTCCTATTTACAATATTTATTGTCCATTAATAGACTCCTTATTCTTTAACCGAAATATTTTTATTTGTTTATGTTAATTATTAATAGCGTCGAGGCCACATCCACAAAAAAAAGGACCAAATTGAGTCCTTTTTTTGCTTATAAGTAAATGGGGTCTATATTTAGATGTGCTAACTCCTGAAGTACTTCACTAGAAATAACAGGAACATTAATAAATAGGTTCTTTTTTGCTCTACTTAATGCGACATAGTAAACGCGGTGATCTTCTTTACTCATATCAGGTGTAAGCAAAAATTCAAGGCTCTTTTCACTATTGGTCTCTGGAATCACAACAAGAACATTGTCAAATTCATCGCCCTTTGACTTGTGGATAGTCTTAAACACACTTATATCATCAGAAATTTTGACTTCTATTGCTGCTCTCTTATAAAGTAATTGTTCATAGTAGCCTTTCACCTTTCCACTCGAAATTTTTCCTTTAACTCCATAATGACCAAAAATGTAATTGTTATAAAAATCTTTAATATTTCCATCGCAAAAATTATTATATGCTTCTAAGAGTCTTTTCAGATTGCTAAATGCTTTCTTATCTGAAAATCCATCAATCTTTCTGTAAGCTTTTTTCATAAATTTGATGGCATCTTGTAACTTTAATTGCTTCCCGTATTCAATTGCATGGATAATATAATAAATCATCCATCCTCTAGAACTATCTCCAAAAATCAAATCGATTCCCTCCGTGTTATTACCCTTGAAATCATATTTAATAGCATTAGTTTCATTATTTCGGTAAGCCAATGTATAGAAACTGTTAATCCCAAGAGTTTGAGAAACATACTTATGTGCTGTAAATGAACTTCCAATTAGTAATACTGGAATCTCGCCAACCTTTTTGTCTGGACTACATTGATTAAAGTCTCTCTGGGATCGTATATGATTTAGTATTTTGATGATTTGTTCAGTAGAGCGATGATTGTTTTCTAAATAATGAAGGGACATACCATCAAGTTTAAATTGATCAAACAAATTATCATCAGTACCTTGAAATGAGAATATGGCCTGACAAGGATCTCCAATAACCCCGATTACCGTTTCTTTCTCCGCAATTAATTTAATGATTTCAGCTTGTAGAGGACTTGTGTCTTGAAACTCATCTAGTAGAATATAAGGGAATTTTGCTCTAATAACTTCTCTTATTTCATTTTTTTGAAGTAGAAGCAAATATGAAAAGTATAGAACATCATCATGACTCAAAAGTCCATTTTCCCAGCATAATTCTTTATAAACTAAGTATGAATTTTTCTTGATATTATAGCGTCCAACCTTGGATTGGTATACTTTGAGAAAATTCAGTTCTATTGTAGTTCCATTTAACATCCACATTAAATTTCCCAAAGAATGAGCTAGATCCTTATTGAGACTCTCATCAAAATGTTGTTTACTTCTAGTTTTGTATTCTTGAAGTAAAGACCTTCCTAATTTAACTTCTTCGTGCCCGTCTAAATGTTCAACAGGAAAAGGACAATCATCTAACATCCACAAATACGGTTTTAAAACATGTTTGTAAAGAAAGCTATGTATAGTGCTTACCTCAACATCTTCAGCTGTATCTTTCAGACGACTTTTTAAGGTTTCTACACCGATATTAGTGTAAGTAATACAAGCAACTTTTTTAACTTTCGATAGCTTTTTTGATTGATTTAAAATCCAGTGAATATGACGAGTTAGAAACGTGGTTTTTCCTGCACCTGGACCTGCATAAAGCTTGAAGTGATTGTCAATTGGTATATTTCCATTACTATCGTTTAGCTTTACTGCTTTTGACAAATCCATGTTATCGCCTCTTTAATGTAGTCTGGGGGACTAATTTTTTCTTTATTACTTGTAGCAACAACATAAGCTAATTCCTGTGCTACTTGGCCCTTTTTTATAGAATTTAAATATCGTCCGGCTATTATTTTAGCTTTTATTTTTTCCGCTTTTTTAGGTTCATTAAATATTTCACCACTAACATATTCTCTAACTTCCTTTCCATAATTATTTTCGCTTAATATATCTGTAATATCTTGAATCGACTTCCCATCCTTTAAAGCGCTCATTAATCGTTTTATTTCTTCTATATTAGAGACTGATTCTGTTAGTAGGCTTTCAGTAGTAATATTTTTCAATAATAGGTCATATTCAAATGTAGAACTTTCCTTTTCTTTTTGGCTAAATACTTTAATTAAATCTTGTTTATTATTTTTTCTTTTATCAATCAAAGTATTCGAATATGATTTATATTCATAGTTATTTGGAGCAACGTCAATAAACAATGGTGAACAAGCAACCCAAGAAGCACCCTTTTTTCTTTCTTTTCGGACGGGATCTAGGTCTGTAATACATGCAACCTTTTTCTTAATAGCATACTCGCTCTTTTCTTGATCAAACAATTTTAAAAAGTGATCAAAGTACCGACCACCAATATTAATGATTGAAGTATGAGTATCCACTAGATCAAAATCCAACTTTTTTGCAAACTCTGGAACTAACAACAACTCTGCTAAGCCCTCCACCAAAATTAAACTGTTTGCAAAGAACATATCTGCTTTTGTCACATCAATAAAACGTTTTACGTAATTTTTCGATTTTTGGTCTTCTGTACTTGCAGTAAATACTCTCCCTGGATAAGCGACATGAACATTTTCCTGCTCTTTTTGCAATACAATGATATCATCCAATTCAACAGCTGCAGTTATATTTGGTGAATGAGAGGTTATAAAAATTTGATTTACTTGAGAACTTTGGTTTTCTTTTAAGAACTTCAAAAACTTATATTGCATATTAGGATGTAAATGGGCTTCAGGCTCTTCAATAGCTAAAATTGAATAGACCTTTGCATTTGAGCCTAAGTAATCCCCTGACGCATCTTTCTGCATTTTTGCCAGCAGAAGAGAAATGTAAATCAAGTTATTATAGCCAAGACCATTATGTATAGCAGGAAGTTTAATACCCGTTTCACTTTCTATAATTAGTTTAAGAGCAGAATATAGTTCTGTATCTAATATCGTCCCATCAAAAGATGGCTTCATACCTCCAAATCCAGCTCCAGTATCTTCAACGTATTTAAGCATGTGAATGTTTCCTTCACTCATCCGAGCTTGCAATGAAGTAATCAAAAGTTGTGCATCAGTTGAAAAAGCTTTCTTCTTAGCTTTTATTTGTTTTATTTTTTCATCTTTGTTAAGTTTTTCATCAATCTTAATCTCGTAGTCCATAAAAAAGTCGATTACTTCTTTTAATAAGGTATTTCTTCCAGTGAAAAGATCACGTTCAACATCCCTAATGGCAGTTAAGAATTGAAAGTCAAATTTATTTATGTTTTCTGGATCAATTAGGTTTTTTTGTTCTGGATTTCCTACATAAATCTTTTGTGTGTATTTTCTCAAAAAAATGTTACGAATGACATTCCAGTATTCTTCAGTTTGATTTACATCTATGTCAGACATCGTTTTTACGTAAGAATCCACTTCCTTATCTGGTAGGTAGAACTCGTAAGTAATGCAAGCTTCATATGGACTCTCAATTTTAGTAAGCCAGGTTGATACAGTTACAAGGTCATCAGAGTATTCAGGTTCCTCTAGCGACTCAACTAATTTTGCTGAAATTATTATTTTTGGAGGAGCCTTTTTTAATTCTGTAGTTGTAATAGTTCTATTAAAATCATCAACAGATAAACGTTTGTTCTGTTGATTATCAAATAACAATTGCAATGCTTTAATAATTGTTGTCTTTCCAGCATTATTTTGACCTATTATCACATTAGTACCTTCGTGAAATTCAATTGTTGTTCTAGAATTAAATGTTCTAAAATTCTCGATACTTAATTCAGCGATATACATTTTCAATTCATCCTTTTCTTTAGACTTATAAGCTACATTAAAAATTTATAAAGAAGATAAACATAATAAAATAAGGATTTGTATTAATATTTTTATCCTTTCAACATAGAACTTTGCAAAAGGATTATTAAAGGTTTCCCACTCTTGGAGCAAACAAAGGATTTATCAAATGCTTTAAATAGGAATCCGTTATTTTGCCTTAAACTATATCTTTTAATTTAAAGTTCCTACTATTTTTAAAATAGTGTTTTAAAATAGTCTATTAAGGTTATTATACTACATATAAAATAAACATTTAGATTTTTCTGATAAGTAAAATTCAGAGTGAAAATTATTAAAACTATTATTGAGGTGCATAATGGAATACCGTTATGTGCCTTTTATTATATTGGGGGTTGTTAAATGAGTAATAGCAGTATTAGTAAGTCACATTTAAATCGTTTGAGTGATGGCAGGGGCCAGGGGAGAGGGAAAGACTATGTACCTTTTATACAAGCCAATGACAATAAGGTAGCTTCTGAGGGATGGTTGACAAGGACGCATGGATGGAAAACAAGGAGAATACATCATACTCTATCCAAACATGAATACCAATTTCTTCTTGTTCAAGAATGGGCAGACTGTGTTGTAGATATTAGAGAACAGTATCCGTTGACCCCAATAGAAATGACTATTGAAATTGCGGATAAATTAAATATTCGCCATCCACATTACAAAGGTGAGAAGGTAATTATGTCAACGGATTTTATGTTAAGTGTAGTAAACGAAGACGGGGAAATAACTGATGTAGCTAGAACTATAAAACCAGTGACTAAGCTTACAAAGAGAACATTAGAATTATTTGAAATAGAGAGACGATATTTCCTAGAGATGGGTATAAGTTGGAAAATGGTTTTTGATAAACCAAAACCAATAAATATGATTAAAAACATAGACTGGATGTATGATGCAAAATTTTTAGGTACACGGCCAGGTGTTGACTCAGAAGTTATAGATTTAGTTGCTGATCCTTTACTTAAAACCCTTTTCTCTTGTAGCCCAAAAGATTCTATAAGTAAAAATTGTTTGAAATGCGATATGAAACTTGGGTTGGAGGCTGGTACATCTTTATATATTGTTCAGCACATGTTGGTAAATAAGTTATGGAAAACAGATATGAATCTGCTTATAAGGGAAAATAGACCTCTAAGTTTGATTGTTGATAGACAGTAGTATTAAAAAAATGAGGTGAATTTGTATGCAATTATTTGAAAATACCATAATACAATTTGAAAATATTTCCGACCAAGAATTAGTGTTGGAAAGAATATTATGGATTTCTGAGGATCGTAGTAAAGTAGTTCTTATGAATATAATGAATAGGAAAAAAATGCAATTTCCCTATTTTCGCTCGTATCAAGATTTAATTCAACTAATTGAAGATGGAGTTGCAAGCACATATAATTTAGAGCCTGATATAAGGTTGATTAAAGCCAATCAGGAATATTCGAAGAGGCATATTGATAACAGAGATATTAAGTGGGAGATAATAAAGTCAATAGTTATGAAAGAACCAGAGATATACTATCCAGAATCTAGAGGTTTAATGGTTAGAGAGGTAATGAAAATTACAGGAAAACAAAGAAAAACTATTCATGAATGGATAAAAAAATACTGGTTTTATGGAAAATCAATTAATGGTCTATTAAATAATTACTTTGATTGTGGGGTAAATAAAAGACAATACTCTGATAAGAAAGCTGGTCCAAAAGCTGAAGATGGAAATGAGTATATTATCCGTGATGAAGACAAGGAAAATTTTCTATGGGCCATAAAAAAATTTCATATTGAACAAGGATTAACTATTACAGAAACCCATAAAAAACTTTTACAACATAGGTATAAAACGGGATTTTATCGAGAGTTTAACGAAATGGTCCCAATAGTAGAACCCGAGAAATGTCCAACATTAAGAATGTTTCGCTATTGGTATCAGAACAACTTTAACTCAAAGCAGAAATACAGTGCAAGGTATGGTGAGCGAAAAGCAGAGATGAATGCAAGAGCTTTTAAGGGTACACCAGAGGAAAATGTTCAAGGTCCAGGTGCTTATTATGAGATTGATTCGACTCCAGCAGATGTAATTCTTGTGTCGTTAGATAGAGAAACGGTAATAGGTAGGGCACATGTATATTTTGTCAAAGATGTTATGTCCAGAATGATTGTCGGTGTACACATTTGCATTACTCCATCTTGGGAAGAAGAAATGGTAGCTTTAGAAAATGCTTCTACTAATAAAGTAGAGTATTGTAAAAGGTTTGGAATAGAAATAACGGAAGAAGATTGGCCTTGCCTCCATTTGCCTAAATTTATTGTTGGAGACCGTGGAGAACATAAAAGTAGAAACTCAAATAATTTAGTGGATATTAATGTGAGAGTCGGAAACACACCTTCCTATCGTGGAGATTTTAAGCCATATATTGAACAACAATTTCGTAGATATAATGCAAGAATACGAGAATCCATACCCGTTAGTGCTGTTCGAAAGGAGCATCGAGAAAGAGGGGACAAGAACCCAGAGAACTACGCGGTCCATACAATCGAGGCTTTTTCGAAATTGACTATTTTATTTGTCCTTGAGTTTAACAAATCTGCTTTACCGGATGAATATCTAATGACGAGGGAAATGTTCGAGGAAAAAGTTGAATTGACTCCATTGGGAATATGGAACTGGGGATTAAAAAAGAATCTCCTCCACGAAATGCCACGAGATTTAATTAGATTAAAACTACTACCGAAAGGAGAAGGCATAGTAACAAGAAGCGGTATTACCTTTAAGAAAATGTCCTTTTCTTCGGATAGAGGTTTTGAGGAAAAGTGGTTTGAACAAGAGAGTATTTATGGACAAAAAAAGGTAGTTGTGAATTATGATCCTAGAAATTGTAGTAGTATTTTTATTAGCTTAAAGGATGGAACATTTGAACCGTGCTTCCTAACACCAAAATTCAATGACTATAGGGATTTACACTTCAATGATGTTAAGGTGTTGTTGAGTTATAAGAACAAACAGCTTAAACAGCTAAAAAAACAACGGGTAAATATAGAGGGTCCCCTAGATGCTGTTGCAGAAAGTTTATCTTTATCTGAGAAAGAGAAAACAAAAGAGGCACAAAGAGGTATGCCGAAATCTGGAAAGTTTAAGAATAAGCGACTTGCACGTAATTTAGACAAGAGGATGACTTCTAGTGAGGATGCATGGACTACAGTTAAGAGAGAGGAAGATATTAAACAGGTAAGTAATGAAGTCTCAAGTAATAGTGAAAATACAAATCGTCAATCCGAAATTACAAAAATGACAGAAATGCAGCTTTTCTTAATGTCTAAAAACAAGGAGAGACGAGAAAATCGTGGAAATGAAAAATGATCGTTTTATCTATTTAAAGGGCTATCAAGTAAGAGCAGAATATAAGGAACAAATTGTCCCTGAAAGTATAGGGAATCCTTTTATCGAGGCACTTCCTAATCGTTTATCACGAGAAGAACTCTATGATCTACTTTATTCAGTTCCAAGGTTCAATGGTAATATAGATGGCCTCGATGATGAGGATAGAATTGAATTGGTACAACAGATTAAGCCTAGTTTTTGGTTACCTCTTTCTTCTCATTTCAATAAATACCGGAACCTATATAGTATGATAAAAATCGGCTATCAATCAAGGAATCCGATGACTCCTCTATATCATAGGTATCTTTCTGTTGGATATGACAAAATATTAGAACATGGCACAGATGAGAAGGGGCTAAACCTCCTTGGACAAACCCAAACTGCTCAACAGTGCGCAGAAATTGGATTAAGTGGTATGGGAAAATCGAAGTCATACGACAAGCTTTTATCCTTGATTCCTCAAGTAATTCATCATACTAGCTACAAAAATAACCAATTAACTTGTAAACAAGTGGTTTGGTTAAAAATTGAATGTCCTAGTAATAAATCAATAGGTGCTCTATGTCGGAATTTTTATACAGCTGTTGATGACTTGTTGGGCACTACTTACTATGAGGATTTAGCTGAGAAGGATGGCAGAATTGAAGTATTAGCAAAGCGTATGGCAAAAGTTGCAGGTTTAATAAATTTGGGCATTTTAGTAATTGATGAAATCCAAAGAGTAAACCGTGCTCATTCAGGCGGAGATGAAAAAATGATTGATTTCATTACGGAACTTACTAATTCTATAGGTATTCCAATTGTCATTATAGGAACTTTTAAAGCTCTTTATATTTTTAAATCGAGCTTAGCCAATACCCGTAGGGGAGTATCTAATAGCTATGGAGAAAATATAACGGACAGAATGAAAGATGAATGGGAATGGGAACAGTTTATTGAGAGTTTATGGGATCTGCAATATACCAAAAGCTTCACTGAAATTACACCTGAAATTAAATCTGCCATGTATTATCATACGATTGGAATTCCTGATTTTGCGGTCAAACTATTTATGCATGTACAATCCCATGCAATTCTATATAGTGACACTGAAAAGATAGATGTTGAAATGATAGAAAGTGTTGCTAATAAAACTTTAAGACTGGTACAACCAATATTCGAACGTATTCGAAATGGAGAAGAAGTAAACGCTGATGAGTTCGATGATTTAAAACCTGACTGGATCTCGTTTAATAGTTATCTTATGGATATTCGTCACCGTATACAAATAGACGGTCAGATGTCGGAAGAGCATAAAAGAATTTTATTGCAAAGAAATAAGAGAATCTTAATTGAACAATTAACTAGCTTTGCGACAAGGATGGGTTGTACAGAAGAAGAAGCTAAAAAGTATGCAATAAGAGTTGAACGAGAAAACAATGGTTCACAGGATAATGAGCTGTTGTATGCTGAAATGGCAAAGTTAGTATTGGAAAACAACAGTATTGTAACGAGCGAAGAGGTTACTGGAAAATCAAGTAAAAGCAATAAGAGAAGGAAGAAAAACCTGGAAGAATACGATCACGATGATTTAAGGTTCGTGGTCTTTGAAGGTTTAAATACTAATAAAACCACTGATGAAGCACTTCGAGATGCTGGACTTGTTAGTTTATATGAGGAATTCGTTTTAGGGAAAGAGGAGACTTGATATGAGCAATATCATATCTTTCCCAACTACTTTTCCAGATGAAGATTTTAGGAGTATTTTATATAGATACCATTTACGTTCCCCACATAGATCTTATCTAAAAAATAGAAAAGAATTATTAGGAAAAGCATATTCTACTATGGTTATGTACCCTGAAAATTTAATTCATGTTATTAATGGGCTAGGAGTTTCTGAAGAATTTATAATAAATCTTATTGATAATCACACATTCTATCCTCTTTTTCGACCTTTTGTTAATAAAGACTTACATAATACTATAACCAATGTATTTTACAATTCTAGTGGCGGTTTAAGCATGAAAATTAAAACACTGGAAAACCAGTTTTTATCAAATAGTATTAGGTATTGCCCGACTTGCCTAAATGATGATTATGAAAGGTTCGGAGAAGTATATGCGCACAGAACACATCAATTTTCTTTTTTAACCGTTTGTCCTATTCACGAAACAAAACTCGTTTATAGTTGCTCTCACTGCGACATACCCTTTGCAAGCAGTAATGCTAATTTAATGTTAACCGAGCCCAAGTGTCCGAATGGCCATGAGATTAATGAAAATACTAAAGAATGGATGGACACCAATAAATATGAATTCCTAGATGATATTAAAGCACTTATGTCGTATAACACCTTAACATTAAACTATGTCTATCAACAACTAATGGTTCGCCTAGGAAACAGAGGATACATTCATTTTAAAGGAGATACTATTTTTAAGAAGGACCTTATTTCTGATATGGTTGATTACTATGGGAAAGAAGTTTTAATTGAGTTAGGATTGAATGTTAATGAACTTTTGAGAGTAATGCCTAGTTTATTCGCACCAGATGATTTGAGGAAGCATACAATATTTTACATTTTATTAATGCGTTTTCTTTCTGGGAATACAGAGAACTTCTTAAAACAGGATGAAACTTATTTCTTTCCATTACCATTCGGAAATGGTCCATGGGTATGTAATAATCGAATATGTCCCCAGTATAATCAAAGGGTAATAAATATATGTAGAAGAAAAGTTCATGAGTGGATTACTGGCTATTTTACTTGTAATTATTGTGGAATGACTTATTATAGAAAAGGTTTTCCCCATTTGGAAGATGAAACTCTATTTTCAATTGAAACAATGGGTGCATTATTTATTAATCAGGCAACAAAGTATATTAACAAAGGGTATACTATTACTCAAACTGCAGAGTTCCTTCGTTCAAATAGAACAACTGTTAGAAAGTATTTGAAGCTTTATAAGAAGGAAAATGAAAGTAATCTGTTAACAATAAACCAGAATAATGGACACAAAGAGATTTTGCAAGGAAAACTTGAGGTAGCGGTAACAGACAACAATTCAAAGTTAGAACTATGTAAAGAGACTGTTCTCGAAGCTATTAGTATTTTAGGTAAGCGAGCAAATAGACCTCAAATTAGAAAATACAATATTCATCGATACGATTGGGGAATGAAGCATGATCGTACTTGGATGGAACTTCATTTGCCACCAAAAAGAAAATTACCTAAAATGCTGAATTTAGAATCTTTAGATGATGAAATGTATCAACTAGTTTCAGCAGCTGTAGATAGATTGTGGGAAAATCCACCTGAAACGAAGATTACCAAAACTTCAATATTTAAAACAATACCAAGTTTTGTGCAGAACCGTTGTTATAGATTTAGTGAGTATCTTCCAAGGACAATACATTTAATAGAGCGTAGCTTAGAAACAGACGATCAATATTTAATTCGTATTTTCCCGAAAGTAGTTAAGTGGTTTAAAGAATCCAGGTATAAAAATTTATCGTTAAAATTGATTCAAAATAGATTTAAAATGTATAAAAAGAGTTCACTTACGGTTATACAATGGTTAGAGGATCAAATCGATCAAATTAACTCGTCGTAAGGAGCATTAAGAAGTATGCATTTTTTTCCTCCACTTTATCCAGACGAATTGCTATATAGTGCATTAGCCAGATATCATAATTACTCTGGAAATGAAAGCTTTAAAAAAACTATGAGAGATTTATTCGGGTGTGAAACAGTATGTTCTGTAACTGATTTACCATGCAATCTAGATGTATTAGCTTCACGGATTCCTGGTAAAGTTATCAGCAAAGAGAAATTGCTTTATGACCATACTTTAATGCCCTATTATAGTCACTTTATTCCTAGTGATAGACTAGAAAATATTCGAGAGGAAATGTACTTTAGCAACGGACGTTCTATCCATATGTTGGTGGGCTTAACCGCAAACGGTGTGAAACCTCCCAAAAATTTAAGATATTGTACAGTGTGTGCAATGAATAATAGAGCTCAGTATGGTTTAGCTTATTGGCATCGTGCACATCAAATACCGGGAGTTATAGTATGTTACAAGCATAAGGTTAATTTAAGAGAGGCTAATGTTCCGTACTCGCAAAGAAGAAATAAGCATGAATTTGTTCCTTTAGACACTATTACAATAAATATTAATACGGAAGAGGTAATTGTAGAAAATTATCTAAATTTATTTATAGCGCAGAATTCATTTTATTTACTAAATTACAATTCAGAGAAGATTGTAAGAAAAAATAATGTAAGGAACATTTATTTAAAAGAAATACAGAATATAAATATGTTATCAGTAAAGGGTAGAATAAAGTTCTATAAACTAATCCCTAGCTTTAACAATTATTATGGACGTGATTTATTAACATTAATGGGAAGTCATGTGGAAGAAGATAAACAGCATACCTGGTTACATAAATTTTTGCGAAATTCTGATGAAGTGATTCACCCGCTGAGGCATATCTTATTACACGGTTTCTTGGGGCAGAGCATAACTTCCACAATTTTAGAAAGTAATTCTTCATCAACGTTAGTTAATCCATTCTTCAATGGTCCTTGGCCTTGTTTAAATAAAGTATCAAGACATTTTGGAGAGAAAGTCATTACTTTATGTACTATTACAAGATGCTCGGATACGGGGAAACCAGTTGGGACTTTTACTTGTGAATGCGGATTTGTCTATTCACGAAGGGGACCTGATACGTCTGAAGGAGCTCAAATGGAATTTGGGCGGATAAAGGAGTTTGGCGATGTTTGGAAGAATAAACTTTGGGTATTATGGGGAGATGAAAAGTTATCTTTAAGGGAAAAAGCAAGACAATTGGGTGTTGACCCTAAGACTGTTAAACGCCAGGCTAATTTATTGATCACTGATACCAATATATATAATGGCACACTAAAAACTCTAAACGGTTTTATACAAACAAGGAGAAATGAATGGATATTTATTAAAAATGAACAACCATCTCCATTAAGAAAATCGTTATACAATTGGTTATATAAGCATGATAGGAATTGGTTGATGCAAAATAAACCCAATAATATGAATCAAAGATCTAACAAGAATCGAGTAGATTGGAATTATAGGGATGAGAATATGGCAATGCTGGTAAGGGAAACAGCAAATCAATTAATAACAATAAGACAGCTTCGTATAACTAAGGCTGAAATAGGTAGGAGAATAGGATACTTATCCTTGATTGAAAAACAGTTAGAAAAACTACCCAAAACCAAAAGAGAACTGGAAAGAGTTGTAGAAACAACAGAACAATTTCAAATTCGTAGAATAGACTTAAGTATTGAAGAGCTGATGAGAAACAATGAAATATTAAAAGTATGGAAAATTGCTAAGAAGGCAGGATTAAGAACCGATGTTCTAAATCATTTAAAAGATTTAATAATTAAAAAGATAAGATTAAATAGCTCTATTTAAAGTGTCAACTATATGACAAGGATACTTTCGAGGAAAAAGCAAAACAAGTAAGAAGCAATTACAAGGTAAACTAAACATGTCATTCTATAATAAACGAGGTAACCCTAATTTGATTAGGGTTACCTCGTTTATTAATTGTATAGGTAAAATTACGGTGCTAATGTTTTTCAAATACATTTTTTTTTGAATTGAAAGTAGTCTTATCTAAAAAATCTAATGAAGAAAACAAAAAAATAGTTAGACACAGAAAGCTCATAAAGTTCATTATAATATTTTTTGGGGTTACTTCTGCATAGTTTCTTCATATTTATTCTCTATACTATCTCAGAGGATTGCCTTAATCAGTTGTCCCAAGGCTAATCCTTTGTTGATTCTAGTTTGAATAATATATCTTAAATCGTTCAAATATTATTATTTAGAATATTTTGTTAGTTAATGTCCTCTTAATATAAAGACACGCAAGTAGGCACAGCTTGGATAAATATCTATAAGTTTAGTGACTTATTTAAACTCTTTGAAT
This sequence comes from Psychrobacillus sp. FSL W7-1493, assembly GCF_038004905.1. NCBI lineage: Bacteria > Bacillati > Bacillota > Bacilli > Caryophanales > Bacillaceae > Psychrobacillus > Psychrobacillus sp. FSL W7-1493. The sequence continues at coordinate 272,093 of NZ_JBBOSB010000001.1, forward strand.
TGCTAGAAGGATTAGAAAGCATTGTTAGTAGATTATAAGCATGAAAGGTTAGGTGAAACTCTTTGTTTGAACAATTAAGTTTATTTTTAGCTTTTGGTGCGGGATTACTGTCTTTTATATCACCTTGTTCATTACCCCTTTATCCTGCATTTCTGTCCTATGTTACCGGGGTATCTTTAAATGAACTAAAAGAAGAAAAAGGAATACTAAATAAGAAGGCATTGGTACACACGCTTCTATTTTTACTTGGATTTTCAGCCATCTTTATGGCATTGGGTTTTTCCACCTCTTTCATCGGGACGTTTTTTCTTCAATACCAAGACTTACTAAGACAAATTGGTGCTATTATCCTCGTATTTTTTGGTTTAGTAGTTATTGGGGTTTTTAAATTTGAATTTTTACTATCAGAGAAAAGAGTCCAATTCAGAAAAAGACCTAAAGGTTATATAGGATCCGTATTGATCGGTATGGGGTTTGCTGCTGGATGGACACCGTGTACTGGACCAATACTAGCAGGTGTAATTGCTTTAGGAGTTTCTGACCCTGACAGAGGAATGTTGTATATGCTATTTTATGTACTGGGTTTCTCCATTCCGTTTCTCATAATGTCATTGTTTATTGGAAAAATGAAGTTTCTTCAAAAGAGAAATGGACTTTTCATGAGATTAGGTGGATTTTTAATGATTATAATGGGTATCTTGTTGTATTTTGATATGATGACAAAAATAATAGCAATTTTAACTCCTTTTTTTGGAGGATTTACAGGGTTTTAGAGCACAATTATAAATAATTAGGAAAGTAGGTTTATTGTTACTATGGATAAGAAGCAAAAAAGATTTTACATACGGTTTGTACTCTTGATATTAATGGTTGGAGTAATTATCTTCACCATATATTCTAACTTATCTAAAGAGAAAAATGGTGTATTACAAGTAGGAGATGAAGCTCCTGACTTCGTTCTAACTGATATGAATGGAGAAAGACATCAATTGTCGGAGTACAAAGGACAAGGAGTCTTTTTGAATTTCTGGGGAACTTGGTGTAAACCATGTGAAAGAGAATTTCCGCTAATGGACAAACAGTATCAAGAAGTTAAAGATCAAGGACTTCAAATACTAGCGGTAAACATAGGAGAATCTGATTTTGTAGTTCAAAAATATATTGATCGAAAAGGCTTAACTTTTCCAGTTTTAATTGATGACAATAAAAGTGTAATGGAAACTTATAATATTAACCCTTTGCCAACTACTTTTCTTATTAACCCAGAAGGGAAAATAGAGAAAATAATAACCGGCGAGATGAGTGAAGACAGTATAAAACAATATATGGAGCAAATATTGCCTATCTAAACTTAAATGTTATCAGACAACAATGTATTTGCAACTTAACAATCCAGATTTAACTAGTTGGGAGGATCGAATGCTCTAATGAATAGAATATCGACAAAGTTAACAGCCTACTTTTTTATTGTTGTATTGATAATGGAAACATTTCTAATTTTTTATCTCCATAGAAATATTATTCACACAAGAATTGATGAAGAATTTTCTTTATTGTTGAAAAACGGATCAAATCATAGAGAAGTACTTGAAGAATACTATTCCGAAACAACCATGAAACATATCGTATTGATGGAAAAAGGAGGAGATAGAGAAGTTGTCATTACGGATAATAAAGGTGGAATCATTAGTAGCTCCTTCAAAAACAATGCATCTTTAACAGAATTTCTTCCTCTAATTAAGAATCTTGATTTGAGAAGCGATGAGGTATTGATTTCGGATTGGGAAGAGTCTCCATATATCATTAGTGCACACCCTTACAAAGGGAGTAATAACCAATCAGGCTATGTTGTCATGTTTCAAAGTACAAGTTCTATTGAACAATTGGTGGATAAGTTAAACATGCATTTTGGGATTGCTGGTGGGACGAGTGTTTTTCTTCTATTTATTGTCTATACAGCTCTATCTAGACTTCTCACAAGACCTTTAATACGTATGAAGGAAGCCACTGAGAAATTAAGCAAAGGGGATTTTGAAGTGAGTCTTCCATACATCGGTAAAGATGAACTTGGTGATTTGTCAGGTTCTATTCAAAAATTAGCTGATGATTTAGAAAGGATGAAAACAGAGCGAAATGAGTTTCTAGCCTCGGTTGCTCATGAACTAAGAACTCCTTTAACATACTTAATTGGTTATTCAAATGTAGCCATGAGAAAAGAAATTAGTATAGAAGAACGAGAACAGTATCTTGCAATAATAGCTGAAGAGTCAGAACGAATGAAAGAACTTGTGAGAAATTTATTAGATTTAGCAAAAATGGATGAGAATACTTTTACTGTGACAAAAGATTATTTTTGGGCACAAACGTTTTTTGAAAATATTATCAAACTAGTTGGACCTTCTTTTGAGATGAAGAATATTAAGCTTAGTTTTGCATGTGGGGACAACTTTCAAGTCCATGCTGATTCCCTACGATTAGAGCAAATTGTATTGAATTTACTGGATAATGCCTTGAAATATTCTAAAGAAAATACACAGGTTACACTGAAAGTTCATAAAAAAGAAAAGAAAACAATCATTTCCGTAATTGATTTCGGAAGAGGTATCCCCTCTGATGAAATTGAATTCATTTTTGAAAAGTTATATCGTGTTGAAAAGTCGCGCTCACGTTTATCTGGTGGTTCGGGAATTGGACTTGCTGTTGTGAAGGAATTAGTAGAAGCACATGGTGGTAGCATTGAAGTCCAAAGTGTCTTGGGCAAAGGAAGTACATTTACCATAATGATTTAGCTTTATTTAGAATTTCGTCTAGCAGTAATTGAATAGGAGGTTTTTAGAATATATGCGGACAATTTTATTGGTTGATGATGAGCAAAGGATGTTAGATCTAATTGAATTGTTTCTCCTACCGCTTGGATTCAGATGTATTAAAGAAACAAATGGCCTGGAATCAATTGAGTTACTAAGAAACGAGAAAGTTAATCTTGTCCTGTTAGACGTTATGATGCCAGATGTAGATGGATGGGAAGTATGTAGAAAGATACGTGAATTTTCAAATGTACCTATTATTATGCTTACAGCTAGATCCGATAAGATGGATTTAGTAAAAGGATTAAACACAGGGGCGGACGATTATATTACCAAACCTTTCGATGAAAAAGAGTTGGTAGCTAGAGTAAATGCCGTTTTACGACGGTTCTCTGAACACAAAACAGAGGAAGAAAAGATTTCATACGAAGACTTTAAGTTAGATAAAGAAACTTATTCCTTGCAATATCATAGTCTAATCTCACCATTAACATTGAAGGAGTTTTATATCGTGGAAGCATTAATTTCTCGCCCTAAAAAGACTTTTACACGAGAAGAACTTTTGCATGCTGCGTGGGAGTATGACACATATACAGATACGAGAACAGTGGACTCACATATTCGAAATTTAAGAGAGAAATTGAAAAATGCTGGCTTTCCTATTGATGAATTTCTTAAAACTGTATGGGGAATAGGATATAAATGGAGCTAAAGGAGAAAAGTCGAAATGAAGAAATATAAAATTATATTCAGTTTATTAGTATTAATATTAGTCCTATCTGCATGTAACTCAAATGAAAATGATGTTTTCTCATTCGAGGGAGTAAATAATAATAAAATTGATCATATACACGGTTTAGGTTATATAAATGGAGAAAGCGATGTCGTCATTGCAACTCATCTTGGGTTATATAAATATGCCAAGGATGGTTGGAAAGAAGCAAATAGTCAAAAACATGACTATATGGGCTTTCAAGCTGTAAGAGAAGGATTCTTTTCAAGTGGTCATCCAGAAGAAGGTTCTGAATATAAAAATCCTCTTGGTCTTATTAAAAGCATAGATGAAGGAGCAAGTTTCGAACAATTAGCGTTTTACGGAGAGATTGATTTTCATTACCTTGCAGCTGGTTATGATTCAAGTACGATTTACGTGTTAAATGAAATGCCAGTTGAAGAAATGGACGCAGGTCTACATTATTCTCTAAATGAAGGAGATTCATGGACTAAAGCTGCTATGAATGGGTTTAATTCCGATTATATTTCTAATTTGTCGGCTCATCCCACTCGTAAAGAATTGATTACAATCGGTAGTAAGGATGGATTATTTATTTCGAATGATTATGGCCAAAACTTTAAGTTAATGAATGATACAAAAATGATCACTTATGTAACATTGACTGAAACGGGAGGTTTATATACTAATTTTGAGAATAATACCGTCTACCTTAAGTCCTTCTTGTTTGAGAGTAACGAAGAAATTAATGTACAACTTCCAAAAGAATTGAAGATGGATCCAATCACTTTTATCTCAGTAAATCCTGAAAATCAACAAGAGATTGTATTAGTTACAAATAGTAATAATATTTATATAACAAAAGATGAAGGACTAACTTGGGACCAGATTGCTTCTAACGGTGAGTTAGCAGAATAAGAAGATGGAGGGTGTTTCACGGATGTATAGTTTGATGTCGAGATTTAGTCAAACAATTAGTGAACCAGTTACTGTTTTCTTACGCTCCTATGAACATTCCCCAATTGTAGTTGCGCTCCTTCTCGGCTTGATTGGAGCTGTGGCACCATGCCAACTGACAGGAAATATGAGTGCAATTACATTTTACGGAAATCGCACTGTTCAAATGAAAAATAATTGGGGAGAAATACTATCCTTTATAGCAGGAAAGATTATAGTATTTAGTCTGATTGGGTTGCTGGCTTGGATATTTGGTCAATCATTTGAAACTAAAATGACAGAGTATTTCCCTTTATTTCGTAAAGTAATTGGTCCACTACTAGTAATTACTGGACTTGTACTTTTAGGAATTTTTAAGCTTAGATTTCTTAATCGTTTAACAATGTATATCCCTATGGCATTAAAGGAAGGAAAGCCGGGATCCTTTATGTTGGGAGCAAGCTTTTCACTCGCATTTTGTCCAACTATGTTTGTTCTCTTTTTTGTCTGGCTTATGCCAACTGTTGTATCAACTTCCTATGGTTTTTTATTACCTGCTGTCTTTGGAATTGCAACGTCGATTCCACTAATCCTTTTATTTGTTTTAATATGGTTATTTGATGCTAAGAAAATAATTATGAAACGTAGCATGAAAATGGGAAGATTGATACAACGCATAGCGGGGGGCGTTTTAGTAGTTATAGGACTTTTTGATACCATCACTTATTGGGGGATATAATTTACAAATGAGCTGTCAAATATTAAGAAGACAAAATTATTCCCTGTTAGTAGTAAAAAGCAGTTAGATTATATAATACTTAAATAGTTAGTCTAAAAGTACTGCATGGAAGAGCCTGTCTAATGGGTCTCTCCATGTATTTTTTATTTAAAATACATGTTATATGAAGTAGTTCGTGTTGATGAGGAAAGTTTATCAGGAGGAAAGAAATGAACACTGCTAAAAATACTTTAGTTTGTATTAGTTTAATATTATATTTATTTGCATTAGTTTTTATATTATTCTTTGATTCAAGAGGTTATAGATTGTCAGAGGTATCTTTTGGGGAATACATAAATTGGTCTTCAAATTTTATACCATTTAGAACTATAAATCTATATATTCATTCTATAGCCCATGGAACTTTGAATATTAAGATCCCTTTAAAAAACCTTGGTGGTAATTTAATTTTGTTTTTACCTATGGGCATTTTTTTACCGCTCATTATTAAAAGAATTAATAATATACGTATATATGTAATTACAATGACTGTTTTATTATTATTTATTGAGGTAACACAAGTGGTTTCAAGAAGAGGAAGTTTCGATATTGATGATTTGATTCTCAACATGCTAGGTGCTGTAATAGGATTTGCAATTTGGAACGATAGATTTGTTAAGAAGTATTAAACTATTTCCTATTCACTAAATTTGCAAAAACTCCAAGAAGAATTTACTTCTCCTTAGAGCTTAAATAAATTATTATGAAAAACACATCTACAGCTTTAGTAGTCGCGCATTGATAGCAACTATTACTGTACTTAGAGACATTAAGATCGCCCCAAATGCAGGACTTAGTACAATTCCATATTTATAAAAGAATCCTGCTGCTAATGGAATTGCTACAATATTATATCCTGCAGCCCACCATAAGTTTTGTGTCATTTTTCGGTAAGTAGCTCTTGAAAGCTTGATAATATTAACTACATCTAGCGGATTACTTTTTACAAGGACGACATCAGCAGTTTCTATTGCAACATCAGTTCCTGCACCTACAGCAATTCCTAAATCAGCTTTTGCAAGAGCTGGCGCATCATTGACACCATCTCCCGTCATTGCAGTAAGAAGGCCGTCTGTCCTTTGTATATGTTCAATCTTTTCGGATTTTTGATGAGGAAGAACCTCTGGAAAGATTTCTTTCATACCTAACTGTTGTCCGACATATTGAGCAACCTTAGCATTATCACCTGTTAGCATAATAGATTTAATTTTCATTTCTTTAAGTTGATTAATGGCTTCAATTGCTGTTTCGCGAACGATATCTGAAAGTGCGATCATACCTGCGTACTTATTATCCACCAAAGTGAAAACAACTGTCTTACCCTCTGAAGACCACGTGTCAAATTGTTCTTTGTCATAATTTAAATTCAATTCTTTGATATATCCCGGACTAACCACTAGGATTTGTTTTCCGTTCACTGTTCCTCGGAGGCCTTTTCCAGTTAATGATTGAAAGTTCCCTAATTTTAAAGGTGTAATACCCATTTCCGTTGCTTTTTTTATAATACCTTTTGCTAGTGGATGTTGGGACTGAACTTCTACCGACGCTGCATATGAAATAACATCTTTCTCACTATAATCCTTTGAAGTACTTATATTTGTTACACCAAATTCACCTTTTGTTAAAGTTCCTGTCTTATCAAAAACGACTGCTTCGATATTGCGAGCTCCTTCAAAGGCTGCACGATTTCGAATCAGAAGGCCATTTTTGGCTGCAATCGAAGTGGATACTGCAACCACTAAAGGTGCTGCAAGCCCTAAAGCATGAGGACAAGCTATGATTAATACCGTAACCATTCTTTCCATGGCAAAGGAAACTGGATAACCAAGAGAAATCCAAATGAAGTATGTTGCAAGGCCTGCTACAAGGGCACCGTAAAATAACCACTTTGCAGCCCTATTTGCAAGGTCTTGAGCGCGGGACTTAGATTCCTGTGCTTCTTTAACTAAACTAATAATTTGGGAAAGATAGGTTTCATTTCCCGTTTTCATTACAGAAATAATAAGTGCACCTTCACCATTAATTGATCCTCCAATAGCCTCTTGGTTAGCTTCTTTTTCAATAGGGACAGATTCACCTGTTAGCATGGATTCATCAATCGTAGATTTTCCATCGACTATTTTACCGTCTATAGGTATTTTTTCGCCAGGTTTGACCAAAACTCGATTTCCTTGTTTTAAACTAGCCACTTCTACTTCTGTTACTCTACCTTCATCGTCGACAAGATGAGCTTCCGAAGGCATTAATTTAGCAAGTTCCTCCAAAGCTTTCGAAGCACCCATAACAGATTTCATTTCAATCCAATGACCAAGTAACATTATGTCAACAAGAGTAGCCAATTCCCAGAAGAAATCATTTTCAGCAAAACCAAATACAGAAGCTGTACTATATACATACGCCACGCTAATAGCCAAGGAAATTAGTGTCATCATCCCAGGGTTACGTTTTTTTAGTTCGTCTTTTGCTCCCACAAGAAATGGCCAACCACCATAAAAGAATATGAAAGTAGAGAGCGCAAACAGTATATACATATCACCTTCAAAGCGCCAATCAACCCCAAGGAACATTTGAATCATTGGGGACAGTATTAAAATTGGAATCGTAATAATTAATGAAATATAAAAACGTTTTTTAAAATCCTCCACCATATGGGAATGGTGATTATGATGTCCATTAAGAGTTTGTTTAATGCCATGGGTCTGATCAGCACCATGACTATCATGTTCTCCTTGTCCTTTTTGGTTATTGGAATTGTGTTCATGATGTGAGTGATTAGTCATCTTCAAGTTCCACCTGCCTCGTTATATAGTTTTGCAATTAGTATATACAATAAATATGCATTAATTATGCAATATTATAATAGCAAAACAATTTTGACATCACTCAATGAGGATGTCAGCCAAACAACATGAGCTTTTTAAAGTTCTCTATTATGGAGTGTTTGATCCCGGCTCAGGGGACTAATGCCGAATAATCTATTTCCTCACATAGGGAGATGATAAAAGACGGTTTCAGCTGTCAATACAGGGTGGGTTAAACAGTTAGTTAAATAATTAGCTAGTTTACTTTTAGAGGGAAGCTTAATATCTTCTTCAATTTCCGTTTATATTTGCTTCTTTTATAGCACGATATAATTGTTCATACAGTGGAGTTTTTGATTCTTATACCAGCTAGAACATTAAAAATCCATCCTTCCCTCTAATCTGACCACTTCAATTATTTTAATTCTGACGCTTTTCGCAGGGTCAAATTTTATTATACTAAGCTTATAAAGATAATGGAGGGAAAATAAATATGACAATTAATTTAACAGGAACAGATCGAGTAAAAAGAGGAATGGCTGAAATGCAAAAGGGTGGCGTTATTATGGACGTTATTAATGCTGAGCAAGCAAGAATTGCTGAGGCGGCAGGTGCAGTTGCAGTTATGGCATTAGAACGAGTACCATCGGATATTCGTGCAGCAGGTGGAGTAGCTCGTATGGCAGATCCACGCATTATGGAAGAGGTAATGGGAGCAGTAACGATTCCAGTAATGGCTAAAGCACGAATTGGACATATTACAGAAGCGCGTATTTTAGAAGCAATGGGCGTTGACTATATTGATGAATCAGAAGTGCTGACTCCAGCAGATGAGGAATATCATCTACGTAAAAGTGAATTTACAGTACCGTTTGTTTGTGGATGTAAGGATCTTGGGGAGGCAGCACGTCGAATTGGAGAAGGAGCTTCGATGTTGCGTACCAAAGGAGAACCTGGAACAGGGAACATTGTAGAAGCAGTGCGTCATTTACGTAAGGTAAATGCACAGGTTCGTAAAATTGTACATATGAGCGAAGATGAACTAATGACGGAAGCTAAAATTTTAGGTGCACCGTATGATGTTTTATTACAAATTAAGCATGCTGGTAAATTACCGGTTGTGAACTTTGCGGCAGGTGGAGTAGCAACACCTGCAGATGCAGCTCTAATGATGGAACTTGGGGCTGATGGCGTATTTGTTGGGTCCGGTATTTTCAAATCAGAAAACCCAGAGAAATATGCGAAAGCTATTGTAGAAGCAACAACACATTTCCAAGATTATAAATTACTTGTAGAGATTTCTAAAGATTTGGGAATACCAATGAAAGGAATTGAAATTTCTCGTTTGTCTGCTGGAGATCGTATGCAAGATAGAGGGTGGTAATATGGTTAAAATAGGTGTTTTAGCACTGCAAGGTGCTATTAGAGAGCATATTCATTCTATTGAAGCATGCGAGGCAAAGGCTATCACGGTAAAAAGTGTGGAGGACTTAGCGTTAGTGGAAGGTTTAATACTCCCTGGAGGAGAAAGTACAGCTATGAGAAAGCTTATTGATCGATTTGAAATGCTTGAACCACTGAGACAATTTGCATTAGATGGTAAACCGATGTTTGGAACATGTGCAGGCTTGATCCTACTTGCTAAAGAATTAGTTGGGTATGATTATTCACATGTAGGTGAACTTGATGCTATTGTTGAACGTAATTCTTACGGTCGACAGGTTGATAGCTTTGAAATAGATTTAAATATTGAAGGTGTTGCAACTGACTTTCCGGCAGTATTTATTCGAGCACCTCAAATCGTAAGTGTAGAGGAAAACGTTGAAATACTTGCTACACATGGAGATAGAATCGTGATGGTAAAACAAGGTCATTTGTTAGGATGCTCCTTTCATCCCGAATTAACAGATGATCATCGTATAATGACATACTTTATAGAAATGGTGAAGGAAAGTCTTGCAAATGAGGTTCACGTAAAATAATGTACGAGTAATTTCATGAATCAAAAATGATGTTCGGAAGCTGTAACAATCACGTTCATTAGAGCATCAGCGCATGGTGAAAGTTGATATTAACACTTGTGCGGCGAATTATTAGTAAGTCGTGGAGTTGAGAAGCGTTACAGTAAAGTAAGTGGATTCCGTCTATGACTGAATTAATCAGGGTGGCAACGCGGGTATGCTCTCGTCCCTTTTTCATGGACGGGGGCTTTTTTGTCGTTTTTCAACCCTATTAGTTATTAACTATTGGTCTCTATCATTCTCTAACTCTTTTACTAACTTTTTTATTTGTTTATCTTCAATTAATAAATTACTTAAAGGTTCCATCTGTGTACCTCCAATCTAAATAGTAAAAGGCTTTGTGCACGAAAACGTGCCAAAGCGTTTACTGTATCTATTTTTTAACGCGTAGCAGTTTGGTAACTTTTGAAGGGAATACTGACACTCTTCACAAGTACACTGAACAGTATAGTCATAAAAAAATGTGGTGTTTTAAATTTTTTCTAAAAAAACGCATACCATAAAGGGGTATAAAGTATATATAGAATACCGAAACAATTCTTACAGTTTAATAAAAAGGGTGGAAAGATGGGATATTATCAAATATTTATATTAGCGTCGCTTGTGGGGTTAGCTTTAATAGTTTTTATATTAGCGAGGATATCGAAAAGTATATTTAATCCCATGCAAGGGATGATAACTTCTATGTTTTTTGGTATGAATATTGGGTTGACTGCTGGTATTCTCTTAGGAGTAACATTTCAAGGGGACTTATTCCTCTCCACAATTCTATCGATGGGTATCGGAATGTTAGCCGGTTCAATATGTGGCGGATATTTTGGGGTATTATCTGTTTTAGAAGGGGTAATGTCTGGTTTGATGGGTGGTATGATGGGTGCGATGTTAGGAGAAATGATAAACGAGGAACAATCAATTGCTTTAATAAGAATATTTCTATTGTTATCTATTACCACAATCTTTCTATTTTTCTTATTACCAGACAAGAAAAATCAAAAGATACAAAATAAAAGATGGCTATTAAAGCCGGTCATCCTGGCAATTAGTATTATTTTTTATTTTATTGGAGGTGTTTCCTTAGCGGAAAAGCAAATAAGTTCCAAATCTAAGGATTCTATATCAGAACATCAGAACCATACAAATAATGAGGCGAATAATACAAATAAAAATTCACAAGTTATTACGATACAAGCTAAAAATATGAAATACTCAATAACAGAGGTATTTATAGAGAAAAATCAGCCAGTCACTCTTGTTCTAGAAAATTTGGACAAAATTGAGCATGATATTGAAATAAAAATCCCAACTCTTAACGATAACGACCTAAAACATAATCACGAGACTAAAGAAAATCTTATACATCTTCATGCCGAACCTAAAAGTACAGAAAACTTATATTTCATCCCTGTTAGCACAGGAATTTACGAATATATTTGCACTATCCCAGGACATAAGGAATCTGGAATGGTCGGTCAGGTTGTAGTGAAATAGGCATTTTAGAGTGATAAATAAAAATTTAGTAAATCTAAATAAATCATTAAACATATCTCTTTACATACCCCCTGCGGGTACTGTATTATAAAAATAAGGATAGGAGGTTGCTTATTTGGACAGTGTAATAGAAGAAGGTACGTTATTATCTAAGGTGTCTTGTAGAAAAAGTCATCATCCTGAACATGTGAAAAAAGATTTAACAAATCGATTAAACCGTATTGAAGGTCAGATTCGAGGAATAAAAGGAATGGTAGACAAAGACGTCTATTGTGACGATATAATCACACAGCTTTCTGCAACTCAGTCCGCTCTAAATAGTGTAGCTAAAGTACTTTTACAAGGACATTTAAAAGGCTGTGTAGTGGATAGATTAGCTGAAGGTGACGATGAGGTTTTAGATGAATTATTAGTAACAATTCAAAAATTAATGAGAAAATAAGAGGAGGAGATTTAAATGACAAATCAAGTGACTATACAAGTTCAAGGAATGACTTGTGGTGGGTGCGTAAAATCTGTTGAAAATAGCGTTAGCGCACTTAGTGGTGTGGAGAAAGTTAATGTACAATTAGAAACAGGAAAAGTAAATATAGAATTTAATGATTCGCAAACAGATATTAAACAAATTACGGATACCATCGAAGGTAAAGGATATACAGTAGTTGCCTAAATATAATAAGTAGAGTGGTGTTTAAATCACAGCATTTTTTTCATATTTTATACCCCCATATGGTATAGGATTTTAATAATAATAGAAAAGGAGAAGTGAAAAATATGGAAAACGTAACATTGAATGTGAGTGGAATGTCATGTGGATTTAGCTTTTGATTCAGAAAAGGTAAGTATAGATAAAATTAAGGCAATAATTGATGACCAAGGTTATGACGTGAAATAATAGAGTAAGAGTGCTATTTGGCACTCTCTTTCTTACTTCCACTTATACCCCCTGGTAGTATTTAAAGGAGAGGTGTAAACAAAATGAGTAGTGAATTAAAAGAAACTAGTCTACAAATTACAGGAATGACCTGTGCAGCCTGTGCTACAAGAATTGAAAAAGGCCTAAAAAAAATGGATGGCGTAGAACAAGCCAACGTAAACTTGGCTCTTGAAAAGTCTATGATTAAATACGATCCTGAAAAATTGACTAATCAAGATTTTGAAAAGAAAATTCAAGATCTAGGGTATGGCATTGCAAAGGAAAATAAAGAGTTTGCAATAACAGGAATGACCTGTGCTGCCTGCGCTACGAGAATTGAAAAAGGTCTTAACAAGTTAGAGGGAGTTTCATTTGCCAACGTTAATCTAGCGCTTGAAAATGCAACTATTGAATATAACCCTTCTCAGATTAATGTTTCGGATATTATTGCGCGAGTTGAGAAATTAGGATATGGGGCAATTAATAAAGAAGATGAAAAAGAAGCAATAGATTACCGAGAGCAAGCTATTAAAAAGCAAAAGAAAAAATTTATTATCTCGGCAATCCTGTCCCTTCCTTTATTGTGGTCTATGGTTGGTCACTTTTCTTTTACATCGTTTATTTACATGCCCGAGTTTCTTATGAATCCCTGGGTACAAATGGCTTTGGCAACACCAGTTCAATTTATCATTGGGAAACAGTTTTATGTAAGTGCTTATAAAGCATTGCGAAATGGGAGTGCCAATATGGATGTCCTAGTTGTTATGGGTACATCCGCAGCTTACTTTTATAGTGTTTATCAGGCTTTCATTACAATTGGTGAGCACCATAACGCCCAATTGTACTTTGAAACGAGCTCAGTGCTGATTACCCTAATTATATTAGGTAAACTTTTCGAAGCAAAAGCAAAGGGGCGTTCGTCTGAGGCTATTAAAAAGCTTATGGGACTTCAAGCTAAAACAGCCTTGGTTCTAAGAGATGAAAAGGAAATAGAAATACCTCTTGAAGAAGTTGTAACCGGAGATATTATTTTAGTAAAACCAGGAGAAAAAATACCGGTTGATGGAGAGGTAATGGAGGGAAACTCTGCTGTCGACGAGTCAATGTTAACTGGTGAAAGTATTCCAGTCGATAAGACGATTGGTGATTCTTTATTTGGTTCAACAATTAATAAAAATGGTTTTATTAGAATGAAAGCAACGAAAATCGGAAGAGACACAGCTCTTTCTCAAATAATTAAAGTAGTGGAAGATGCTCAAGGCTCCAAAGCCCCAATTCAAAGGCTTGCAGATAAAATATCTGGCGTATTCGTTCCAATTGTAATAGGTATTGCCATTATTACTTTTTTGGTATGGATTATATGGGTAAACCCAGGAGAAGTTACTCCTGCACTCGAAGCTCTGATTGCCGTTCTTGTTATTGCTTGTCCATGTGCCCTTGGTCTTGCAACACCAACCTCCATTATGGCAGGTTCAGGTCGGGCAGCTGAGTTTGGTATTCTGTTTAAAGGTGGAGAACACCTCGAAACCACGCATCATATTGATACAGTAGTTGTTGATAAAACTGGAACAGTTACGAATGGTAAACCAGAGTTAACCGATGTAATTGTTGCAGATGGTGTAAATGAAGAGGAGTTTCTTTCTTTGGTTGGTACAGCAGAGAAACAATCCGAACATCCACTTGCAGAAGCGATTGTGAAAGGAATTCAAAATAGAGGGATATTACTCGATACAGTTCAAGATTTTGAAGCAATCCCTGGATATGGAGTAAAAACAACAGTTAATCAAAGAGATGTTCTTGTAGGAACTCGAAAGTTAATGAACCAATATCACGTGGATATTTCTACCATACTAACGATAATGGAAGAATTAGAGGCAAATGGAAAAACAGCCATGCTGGCAAGTATAGACGGTCAATATGCAGGGCTTATTGCGGTTGCGGATACAATCAAGGAAACGTCTAAGAAAGCCATCAAGCGTTTACGTGATATGAATATTGAAGTGATCATGATGACTGGTGATAACCAACGTACAGCTAAAGCGATTGGTAAAGAGGTTGGAATAGATCATGTTATCGCTGAGGTACTTCCTGAAGGAAAAGCCGAAGAGGTTAAAAAACTTCAGGCAGCTGGAAAAAAAGTAGCGATGGTTGGAGATGGAATTAATGATGCTCCAGCTCTTGCAGTCGCCGATATCGGGATGGCCATTGGAACAGGAACAGACGTTGCGATGGAAGCTGCAGATATAACATTGATAAGAGGAGACTTAAACAGCATAGCGGATGCAATTATTATGAGCCACAAGACGATGAGAAATATTAAGCAAAATCTTTTTTGGGCATTCGCATATAACACGTTAGGCATACCGATTGCTGCAGTCGGATTACTTGCACCTTGGGTAGCAGGGGCAGCTATGGCATTTAGTTCTGTATCTGTTGTACTAAATGCATTACGACTTCAAAGAGTAAAACTAGAAAAGTAAAACTTTTAATCTGACCCACTTCGGTGGGTTAATTTTTATTTATCTGAGGTGGTGTGAATTAAACTTCACTAAGGAGCTACTTATATTAAGTTAAATCTTCCATATTTTTAATTAATGAATAATCCCTCACGTTGCACTATTAATATGTTTGTTATAAGGTATTTAAAAGTCTTCCGAATAAAGTTAAAGTTTTTCCATACAATAAAGAATTTTGAAACAATAATCACCTTTATTTTACGTAATAGAGACCTTTGGAACATAATTTGAATATAATAGTTATGAGGTGAAAACTATGTGCTTTTCAACTAATGTAATCGAACAACAAGCTCTTATCATAAGTGATAAGATAATTAAAAACACTATATACAAACCAGTAAGTCTGGATTTTATTAGTGAAAAAAATGTTGGAATACAAGATTTTCAAATGCAAAATATCGGAGAAGAAATATCATTAATAACAATGGTAAATTTAGAAAACAATGAAGGATTACAAATTAGTGTAGAACCAAATGAAAATGGGTTAAGGTACGCTATGGGGGAAATCTCTTATAAAGATTATAAAAAACTGCAAAATCGAGAAAGTAGACAGTTTATCTGGTATTTCTTCGCTATTTCAAGCGTTTTTCTATTGATATCCTGGGCCTCTATCAGGTGGTTTTTTATATAATTTTTTCTAGACTTTAATACCCTTAAGTGAATATCTAACAGTAACCAATATTATAGATATTATTTAATACAAAAAGAGCGTTGATTTCACAAGAATCATTGCTCTTTTTTTATGAAAAAATTATTTGTATGGAAGAATTGATTGGATGCTTATTGTTAAGGACAGTTATCTTATTTGCTACATAGATATAACAAGTGTAGGGAAATAAGATTAAATTAAAGTCCTAGTTTTTTTTCAAACAAATAGGGAAATAATAAAGTATAAAGACAAATTACATAGTGATAAAATTCAGGTATTAGAATCTTCAGTAACTGGTCTGCACAATTTTTTCATAATTTCAGTGTAAGATTGTTTAAAACAACAGCTGTATCTTGTTGTAAATTTATTAGAGTTTAGAGGAGGATAACAATGAAAAAAAAATTATTTATGGGTCTTGGTTCGTTCGCTATCGCAATTACATTGTCTGCTTGTGCTGGTGATGAAAAGGAAACGGAGATGGACACACAAGAGCACAAAGAAATGAATACGGAAGAAAGTAAGGGTATGGAACATTCTAATATGGATATGTCTGGATCAGGTGAAGTTCCTGAAAACTTAAAAGTAGCTGAAAATCCAACTTTTGAAGTAGGTAGTCAAGCTATTATTGAAACAGATCATATGGAAGGTATGAAAGGTGCCGAAGCAACGATTGTCGGTGCTTATGATACAACTGTTTATACTGTTTCGTATACTCCTACAACTGGTGGGGAACGAGTAGAGAATCATAAATGGGTCATTCATGAAGAATTAGGAGAACCACAATCGGCACCATTAGAACCTGGTACAGAAGTAGTCCTAACAGCTGAACATATGGAGGGGATGGAAGGAGCAACCGCTGAAATTGATTCGGCTGAAGAAACAACAGTGTATATGGTTAATTATACTTCTACTTCCGGAGACAAAGTGACTAATCATAAGTGGGTAACTGAAAGTGAATTGTCACCAACAAAATAACTTTTTATTTTTAGATTCATTCAAAAAACCTATCCATTATATGGATAGGTTTTTTTCTTTTTGTAGAGCGTAATCCGTTTATAAAGAAATGCAGTAACTAATAAATACTATTTGAATCTACTGAAAATAGTAGCATGCTATTAACTTACACAGACTCTTACTTTTTATTATTTATCCTATAAATTAAAACTATAGTCCGAAATATCCTAGAATTAGAAAGTTAAACTAGGTATTTGTAATGATTTTGTAATCAAATCGTAACGAATATATTGCATCATTTGTGATAAAGTTACAATTATAAATATAACATTTACTGGGGTGTAAAATGAGAAGTATAATTATGCAAGTATTAATTGTGGTATCTTTAATTTTTTCTGCACAAGTATTTTCAGCAGATAAAGTCAATGCTGCAACATCAACTGAAATCGGAGCATTTGCTTCAAAGTTATACGGTACTCCATATAAATTTGGTGGAACAACTCCTAAGGGATTTGATTGTTCTGGATATATTAGATATGTTTATAATAAATTCAACATTAGTTTACCAAGAACATCTGCCGAGCAGTTTAAAGTGGGAAAAACAGTTGAAAAAGATAAATTACAACCTGGAGACTTAGTGTTTTTTGCTAATACATATAAAAAAGGTATTTCTCACACTGGAATTTATTTGGGTAACGGGGAATTCATATCTGCAAAAAGTAAGGGTATTTTAAAAGCTAACTTAAAAACAGATCCTTATTGGGGTCCTAAATATGCCGGAGCGAAACGGATATCTAATGTAACTGTAGCTATGGAAAAAGGGAAAAATACTAACAACTAAGTTTTAGAGATTTTTAAGTACAATCATCCACTGTATAGATGATTGTACTTTTTTGTTTTTGGAGGCAAGAAAATCTTACTTGTCCATATATTATCCACAATTATTTGTTATTCTTTTTTATGGTATGTTTTTAACTAAATCATATTGAAAAAGAGAAATTCTAGGAGGGACAGAATGTCTTCAAACTCCCTAAATAAAGAAAAGAACACAACAAAGAAAAAGAAAGATACTTTACTAAGGATTTTGTTATACTTTGTAGTTTTGCTATTTATTCTCTTACTTTTTTCTTTCTGGGTGACAATTTTTTATGTTCCTAAAGAAGAGGAAGAAAATATATTTGACGATAAAATCTATCCTTTTTTCCATGTTGAATTAAAAGATCGTTTATCCGAAGAATTAGATGGGATGCCTACTAAAACAAATAATCTAGATACAGGAGGGAAATCAAACTTGAATCTAGAGGATAGGGATGAATTTGCGCCTACTATGGACGGTTTCTTTAACGAAAGAGAACTTACTATAAAGAATATTGATGCTCTTTTTAAAAATATGAAATCTCCCAAAGAAATTTCATCATCTCATTCAACTTTCGGAAAGGAAGTCCTGTATATTTACCATACTCATAGCAGGGAATCTTTTTTGCCATATTTAGAAGAAACAGATAAACCTGAAGAAGCGTATCACTCGAAAGCAAATATTACACTAGTAGGAGAACTGCTTGGAAGGGCACTGGAAAGAAGGGGAGTAGGAACAACAGTCAATTCAACCGATATCGTTCAAGAACTAGCTACAAGAGGTTTAAACTATAATAGTTCTTATAATGTGTCAGGAGAGCAAGTACGTGCTGCGTTAAAAGGTAATAAAGATTTAGAGATCTTTCTAGATTTGCATCGCGATTCTTTGCGTAGTGATTCTACTACTACTGTAATGAATGGAGTAAACTATGCCAAATTATTATTTGTTGTAGGTACGGGCCATGAAGGTTATGAAAAGAATCTTACGTTTGCGGAAGGGCTACAAACAATTTTAGACAATCAATACCCCGGACTGTCCAAAGGCATAATGCCAAAAAGTAGTAAACAAGGCAATGGAATTTATAATCAAGATATTTCTCCAAACTCTATTATTGTGGAAATTGGAGGTGTAGATAATACAGTAGAAGAGCTTCATCGAACTACAGAGGTTTTTGCTGATGTTTTAAGTGAATATTATTTCCATGAAGAAAGGTAAATCAGTCTTTTGGATCCATGGCATTACTTGTTCGTTTTCGTTTTCTTATTATATTTCAAATTACTTTATATCTTAAAGTTAAATGCACCTTAAGTCATAAGCTTCAAGGTGCATTTCATTTTGTAATTTTAAAGTCCTGCATGTGATACTAGATTGTTAGATTCATCTTGTAATAGTTCTGAAACAGCTTTTGCTAGAACTGAAATCGAACGATTAATTTCTTCCTGTGTATTATCGATTCCACCAAGTTCTATTAACACCATATTGTTAGCAAGATCTTGATTATAAATGCCGTCCACATGGTCTCCTTTTTTACCGATAACGCCTTTAGATATTCCAGGAACCAATTCATTTAAGTGTGAGGAAAGATGTTGGGCATAGGATTTGTTTATTAAGTAATTTGGATGCTCTTCCCCTACCACAAAATATATTTTTCCAAATGTTTCATTGTTGTAAGTTAGTGTTGAATTTTTCCTAGTTGTAGAATCTCTGTGTAAATCAATAATTATGTCATATTTATTGTTCTGAACATTATCTGTTAAATAAGGACGGACAACGTTATAGGCTTCTGGAAAAGTACGATTTGTTTTCTTTAGCTCACTCATGGTGTCAATTCCGAGAAACTCAGTTTCAATAGAATTTAGACTAAAATGATTTCTAATAATATCTTCAAAAGCGGTTATGTTTGAGGTTGAATGGTATACCTCTGCTTGACCGGTCTCATTTTTTACTATTGGTATAAAGGATTCGTGGGAGTGTGTAAATAGCAATAATGCTTTCCTAGGCTCAATGATTTTGATATTATCAAGATTTTGATTTTGAGTTGCAGCGTATACGACGACTGCTTTCTCGTCTGCTTTCTCGTCAGGCTTCTCATCAGCCATTTCCATAATTCCTATTTGTTGAGGGTTACTAAGAGTAGCTATAATAATTGGTGATATAAAAATTATTAAGAATAGTCCGATAATTATTCTTGTTTGGTTTCTCATATTAATACACCTCAAACAACAATATGTTGGAAGTTTAGGAATTAGAACTATATATTTTGTAAGATAAGAAAATTTAATACTATTAATTTTAAAGAAAAGTGCACGAAATGTTACGAATAATATTGTCAATTGGTTCATCCATTTAGTATAAGCATATACCTCCATAAATTTTCCATATTTATTTGATACACTGCCAATATATTAAATAATATAAATTGGAGAGAATGAAGATGAAATACAAAATGTGGATTACTTCCGTATTGTCGGTAAGCATTATTATAATTGGAGGTTGTAGTGCAAGTGATTCTTCTGCCAAAAATGCAAGTATGGATCATGCTAATATGACTGCAGAAGAAATGTCGAATATGGAAGGAATGGATCATTCAGATGCGAGCGATGAAGATATGGCTTCTATGGAAAACGGTCATGATAGCCATACAAACCCTTTGGCATTAAATAATTCAACTGGAGAAAATGAACTAATACTTCCACCATTAATTGAATCAAAGGATGGGGTAATAGATATTACAGCACAGCAAGGAACAACCGAATTTTACGAAGATGTTCAAACCGAAACATATGGATATAATGGTTCCTTTTTAGGGCCAATTATTCAGGTATCAAAAGATGAAACAGTAACATTTAGAACTAACAATGATTTATCAGAACCAACGACATTTCACTGGCATGGTGTAGATATTTCAGGCGAAGGTGATGGTGGTCCTCATCAAATACTACAACCAGGTGAATCAGAAGATGTAAAATTCACTGTAAATCAGGAGGCTTCCACTCTATGGTTCCATCCACATCCTGAAGGTGCTACAGCTGAGCAAGTATATAAAGGATTAGCTGGTTTAATTTATGTGGAGGATGAAAATTCGAAAAATCTAGATTTACCAAAAGAATATGGGACAAATGATTTTCCATTAGTATTCCAAGACAGACAATTTAACGAGGATAAGCAATTTGATTACCAAGCAGTAATTAACGATGATGGAACAATAGGAGATACTTTATTAATAAATGGAACATTGAATCCTAAACTTACGGTAGGTAAAGAAAAAGTTAGATTACGTATATTAAATGGTTCAAATGCTCGAAATTATTCTTTTAAACTAAATACAGGAGATTCATTCCAACAAATCGCTACAGATGGTGGTTTCTTAAATGAACCAACAACAATGAGTGAAATAACGTTAACACCCGGTGAACGTGCAGAGATTATCATTGATTTTTCAAAGTATAAAGCCTCAAGTGATATAGCGTTAATTAATGAGGAAGATACAAACCTTTTACCATTTAAAATTGATGAACAGAAAACAAATTCAAGAGATTTACCAAAAACTTTAAATAATTTTGCTGTTACAGATGAAGAAAGAAATTTACCTGTTACGAAGAAACTAGAACTTTTTGGAATGGGTGCAATGGTGACCATTAATGATAAGCAATTTGATATAGACCGAATTGACTTTACTCAAAAACAAGGGGTTACTGAAGTATGGGAAATTTATAATAAACCTGATGCAATGGGCGGAATGACACATCCATTCCACATTCATGGGACACAGTTTAAAATTATTTCAATTGATGGAAACGAACAGCCAGTAAACGAACAAGGCTGGAAAGATACTGTAGCAATTGATGCAGGAGAAACAGTGAAATTAGCTGTTAAATTTAATAACAAAGGTATATATATGTTCCATTGTCATGTTCTTGAGCATGAAGAGAATGGAATGATGGGACAAGTAAAAATAGATTAAAATTTATATTAGAATTACATACGAGTTACAAAAATAAGGATTTTCTAAGGAGTTCTCATTTCTCTGTTTGAACTAACACCTTATGGGAACATTAATACTGATTGCAATATTAATATCTAGGAGGTATTTCATGAATCAGAAATATGAAGAATGTCTTAAAGCTTGTATGGAATGTCTAAAGGCTTGTAACACATGTTTTGATGCTTGTTTAAGAGAAGGCGATGTTAAGATGATGGTCGATTGTATACGATTAGATCGCGCTTGTGCAGATGCTTGTGCCTTTGCGATACAAGCGATGACTTCGAACAGTCCTTTTGTGAAAGAAATATGCCAACTTTGTGCAGAAATTTGTGAACGCTGTGGAGAAGAGTGTGCTAAACACGAACATGACCATTGCCAAAGCTGTGCTGAGTCATGCCGCAAATGTGCTGAAGCATGTCGTCAAATGAGTGCGTAAGAAAATTTACGAAGAATACTAAAATATAATAAGGCTACTGCAAAAAGTCAAACCACATGGCTTTAGCGGTAGCCTTAAATTATTTGTGAAGAGAAAAGGAAACCGTCCACCTTTTCAATGTAGGTTGCATAATAAATTATCTTTAATTAAATGAAGAGACTCAGCAGATTTTTCCTGCAATGAATTGCACCTCATAATAAATAAGATAATATTCAAACTAGCAGTAAATGGCTAGGATAAAATGCTTGGTAGAATTTTCTTGCTACAGGCATACTTGATAGTTTATATCTAAATAATAATAAGAGTTCCCAAAACACTTAACAATTGACCACTGCATTGTTAGGATTGCTATCCATTCTAACAATCGAACACTCCTATATAAAAGTCTCTTGAATTAGAAAAAATTTCGGGTTGTCTATTGGGTAAATGATAGTATGGAAAGACTAATAAAATACCACTTTGTTTTAACCAAATGTTTTTCAATTATTCTATCATGAGAATAGCTAGCTTTTGAGAGTTAATTGTTCTCCTTATATTAGCGTTTTAAATTTAAAATATCGCAAAAAGAATTGCAGTTAAAAATAATAGAAATAAATAGCTGCTAGAATTCCTATTATTAGGATGAGGAGATTACATAGAAAGCCAAGTAATATTATTCTATTTTTTGGTATATTAATCATCATCACCGCCGAACATGTAGTCTTTCGTGTTAAGTGATATGTTTATGACTATACTTAGTGCAAAGATAGTAGCCAGAACAGAACTTCCTCCATAACTAAACAATGGAAGGGGAATCCCAGTAATAGGAACGAGCCCTATCACCATTCCAATATTTTCAAAAACATGAAATAAGATCATAGAAATAACTCCAGCAGCAATTAGAGTTTCATACTCACCTTTATTTTTATACGCTATCCTGAAAATTCTGTATATTATAATGTAATACATAAAAATTATTCCTGCAGAACCAATAAAACCAAACTCCTCCGAAATGGTTGTAAAAATAAAGTCAGAATGTGCCTCAGGTACTGCAACAACGCCATTACCGTATCCCTTCCCAGTTAACATACCTGAACCTATTGAAGTTATAGATAGACTTAATTGATAGCTTGTTCCCAAAGTATCCGCAAATGGATCCAACCAAGAATTTATCCTATCTATTTGATACCGGTCCATTACATACAATAATAAGTTCGGTCTGTATAAAAACGCCAATGCAAATAATCCTAAAGATATAATTACAGTTATAAAAACAGATAATATTATTCTCATATTAATACCTGATATGAGTATCATACCTACCATAATAGAAACCATAACCATACCAGTCCCTAAATCGGGCTGAACAGCTACTAGGATTAACGGAATTAGAGTTATACCAACAATTTTAAATAACAGAAAAAAGTCTAACTTTAAAAATCTTATTGGATATTTCACGTTATGATTAGATATTACTCTTGCTAAGTAAAGAATTAAAAAGATTTTCATGAATTCTGAAGGTTGAATAGAACCAAATCCCGGAATTAAAAACCAAGCTTTTATTCCTTTAATATTAGGTGCTATTGTTTCTGGAGATATAATAAGCAAAGCCAGAATTAAGTTACCAAATATATATAAATATAGGGATAATTTTTTTATTTGTTCAAAATCAAAAAAATATACAATTGCTGAAATGATCATACCGAATAGGACCCATATTGCTTGTTTTAACGCAAAATTATCATCATACGGCAAGTATTTTTGTGCGCTATATATGAAGGTACAGCTTACAATCATAAACAAAATAATTACCAAGTAAATTATTATATCTAGATTATTGAATTTATTTTCTTTCATTTATTTACCTCTTTATTAAATCTAATATAAATAGTAATAATAGCTATTTTATTAATATTCACCATGGGGTAGAGCCATCTTGTTAATAGAGACTAACTATAAAAACCTAAAGTGGAAAACTAGTTGTGTAGTAAATATCAGTAAATATCTTATTTTGCCATTAACTATGACCAGTGGTTTACCATTTCTTTTTAATCCAAAAAGTTGTAAATACAACCGAGAACAAGATCATAACCGCGTATAAATAATTCATTGAAATTTTTTGAAGAACCCCAAAGACTATTGCTACTTCAATGACAACTGCAGGTACTTTCCCGATTGAACTTGCAGTCATAAAAATCCATCCGGGAATAGTTGTTAAAGAAGCACCTGCGGTAACTATCCCTGATGGAACAAATGGTAGAATTCGAAATAGAATAATTAGTGTGAACACATGCATGGGAGAACTATTTTTTATAGTTTTAATAATTGTATGACTTAGCCATCCAGGATTAATTTTAGAGAAGCCCCACCGATACATGTGAAAACCAATAATTGCACCAAAAATTTCTCCAGTAAATGTAAGAATGACACCAAGCGCTAAACCCAAGGAGTTTATATTGATAGCAGTAACAAAGATACTTGGTATAAAGCCAATTGCACCAATTCCCAAGTTCAAGAAAAGTAATAAGATAAATTTGATTGTTGTGCTCATTAAAGAAATGAGTGTTATCGATTCATTCACAAACTATAAACCACCTATGATAATGTTATTAGTATTTACTCATATGGTCGCTCCAATGAGGAGGATGCTCCTTCCTTGTGTACTAATATATAATATAGAAGAAATAAGGAAAAGTTGTGGAGATTAAATTTTTTAATACCATTGTGTAGAAAACCAACGCTATTTAAGTGTTAATAGCATAAAAAAGAATGTTAAAAAGAATGTTAGTACTCATACTTGGATTAGAAATAGTATAATAAGTAGTAATATAAGTAGTAACATCTAAGCTTCTTTTATTAAAGGTGGGTTATAAATGGAAAAAGTTAGTGATTTATTATTTGTTCCTCAATATCCTGAAGATAAATTACATCCAAATTTCCTTAGTATTTATAATGAAAAATTATCTTATGCTAGAGAATTTATAAAAGATTGGGCAGAAGGATTTGAAGATCGTGACCATAAATTTGTTAAAGAGTTTCAAACAACTTTTAACTCATCGTTTTGGGAGCTATACCTTTTTGCAGTGAGCAAGGAACTTAAATTAAATGTAAATATGTCCTATAATCGTCCAGATTTTGTTATTGAAGGTGAAGATGGTTTTAATGTAGAGGCAACTATTGCTAGTCACGCACAGGATGAGACCCCAGAATGGAAAAAAGATTTTTCTAAAGATATCTTTAAAGAATGGCCAGTGGAGAAGATTGTTGATAACGCCACCATTAGAATTGCTAATGCTTTTATGAGCAAGTCTCACAAATATAAAGAATCGTATGGTCAGTTGGAACATGTTAAAGGAAAACCGTTCATTATAGCAATTACTCCTTTTGACTCGCCTTATACAAATGAGCAACGTATGCAAGCTATACATAGAGTTTTATATGGTTTTGATCGATATATAGCAGTAGACTGGGATGATGAAAATAGAGATATACTGGATGTTATATACATGGAGGAAATAGATAAAAAAAATGGAGCTAAAGTACCTTTAGGATATTTTACAACTCCCAAGTTTGCTCATATTAGCGCTGTTATTTTTAGTAATACAGCAACGTTTGGTAAAGTGAGGGTAATGTGTGATGATCCAAGAATTACTTTAGTCAGCCATTCTAGATATAACGATTTTGGTACTCAACCTATTAATGAAGTAACATTCAAAGAAAATTATGTGGAGCATTTATTAGATGGATTAATTGTCTTTCATAACCCATTTTCTAATATACCTTTTAAAAACAAAGCATTTTACCATCCTGTTATAGCTCATTCTACATTTGATAGTAAAACAAAAGAAAATGTTTCCCATATTCCACATAATTTCTTATTTCAGAGATTCATCAATACTTTTATGACTGAAGATAAACTTCCCCCGCTAGATTATATACTGCGGGTAAAAAAGATTTTAGAGGAAGCATCACAAACTACTCAAAATAGTTTTCCTAAATATCATGACTAATCAATAAAATTAAATGGAGATTCAGTCATAAAGGTGTACTCTTGTTAGGTTTCTCATTTTGAAAGCCGTTCAAAGTAATTTGTAATAACAAAAATCAATAACATTAAGGTAAACATTGGGTTACTAACTATAATGTAAATACCTTAAAAGTACAATTGGATGGGTTACCAACTATAATGTAAATTAAAGTTTTTTGAAACATCCGTATTTCATTGCTGTTATTGAATTTTGGAGTTACCAACTATAATGTAACTGGACATTCTTAAATAACTCAGTCGTGACGTAAAAAAACTGGTTAGTTTTCTAGCCAGTTTTTTTATCATGTTAAGCTAAGTTAAAGGTAAAAGTTGATTTAAAATTCACAAAAAAATGAGCTAGGATATTTTCTCCTGGCTCATTTTACTTTAATATTGTTTTTACTAAAGCACCCGTTAATGAAAAATTATAATTCAGACTTACTATTTTTTTCCGTGGAATTCTTTAAAATTTGGAAGAAATAATTACAAAAAAAATATGCAGGCTATTAAAGAACTTTTAATACAAATGGATTACTAACAGATGGAATTACCCATACAGAAGGTGAAGCAGGGATTACAGTTACGACTCCAGGCGATTACGAGATTAATTTCTCTACGACAACCAACGAACCTAGCCAATTTGAAGTGTTTGTAAATGGTGTTGCGATACCAGGAACACGCTATGGTTCCGGATCAGGTGTTGTACAAAATAATGGATATGTAATAACCAACCTCGCGGCTGACGATGTAATAACATTAAGAAATAGTTCGGATGGAACTGTTACCTTAACAACTGCAGGAGGCACAGGACAGACCGTAAACGCTTCTATAACGATTAAAAAATTGGATAGTTAAAATAACATTAAAATTTAAGTTAAGTAGTTTTTTTGAATGAACGAACAGTGTCATTTTAATATCGAGGATGTAATGGTAAAAACATTTTCTGTTAAGATAATTAAATCAAAAATAAGAGAGTATGAATATAATACAATTAATTAAATATCCGTTATTTTATCAGCCCATACGTATTAATTATTTTATTATAATTATCTATGAGGTAAAGTGTATGGTAAAGAAATGAAATAAACAAAAGTCGATGTCCCATTAATTGGAACATCGGCTTTTACTTATTTATTATAAATACTAACTACTAAATTATCTTTAAGACATTTCAATAAGTTGTTTACAGTCGTGAATGGACAGGTTTCTAAAAAAGTTGGGTACCCTTATCCTAAAGTTGTCGAGATAATATGGAACCACTATTTAAGAGAAAATTATACGTTAATTCACTGTATAGGTATTTAATTTATGTTGTTGTAACTATAGTCTGATTAAGAAGTGAGATTTTGCAAAATATAATGGCAATTTCAATGTTGCTTGTAGGTTGATTTTTTTAACTAAAGTTAACGTTAAACCGTTTGAGGGTTATTCGTGTGATTAGTACAATGAAGGTAAGGATGAAGGAGATGAGTATGATGAGACTTACGATTAGTCAAATACTTATAAAAAAAAGAGAAGAAAAAGCAATTACACAAGATGTCCTAGCAAAATTTATAGGTGTTTCCAAAGCCTCTATATCCAAATGGGAAACAGGTAAAACTTATCCAGATATAACACTTTTGCCGAAGCTTGCCTCATTTTATAATATAACGATTGACGAACTGATTGGTTATGCACCGCAGTTAACGAAGGATGAGATAAAGAAACAATATCACGAGCTTGCTACAAAATTTAGTAAACAGGATTTTGATTTAGTATACGAGGAAAGCCAAAGTATAATTCAAAAGTATTATGCATGCTTTCCCTTCTTACTGCAAATGGGTGTTCTTTATTTGAATCATTATATGCTCGCACCAACGGAGGAAAAACAACAAGCTATTTTAGAAGAGACAGCTCAACTGTTTGTAAGGATTAAGCAAGAAAGTGATGATGTTTGGCTTAATAAACAGGCAAATTCGTTACAAGCAGTCATTTATTTATTATTAAAGAAACCTGAAGAAGTACTGTCTTTGTTAGGGGATACGTTACGCCCTGCTGTTGGCGATGAAATTGTACTATCTAATGCCTTTCAAATGATGGGTGATGTAGAGCAAGCAAAACGCACCTTACAAGTGAATATGTATCAAAGCTTATCAAGTCTAGCAGGAACTGCTCATTCATATATGTTATTAAATATTGACGATCAAGAGAAATTCGAAGAAACCATTCTGCGCATGGAAGGGATTACTTCTATTTTTGGATTAAAGGAATTGCATCCGAATATCGTGTTGCAGTTTTACTATGCAGCTGCCCAAGGATACGCAATGCAAGGAAATCGAGAGAAAACGTTGTACTGGTTGGAAAGATATTTAGGGGTTTGCACGTCTAACATTTTTCCATTTACATTACATGGAGATAATTTTTTTACGTTAATTGATGAATGGCTTGAAAATTTAGATTTAGGTATTAATGCAGTACGGGATGATGAAGTGATTAAAGAAAGTATGCTGCAAAGCGTATGCGCACAACCGGTGTTTGGTTTTATTCAAGAGGATCCTTTATATAAATTGCTTGTCGAAAATTTAAAATTCTCATTAGGAGGAAAAAAGTAAATGGAGAGCAACATGTCAACATTAATAGAATATTTACCGTTTTTATTACCACTGATTATTATTCAGTTTGGATTGGCCATCTTTGCAGTAGTTCATGTAATAAAACACCCGACATATCGGTTTGGTAATCAGGTGATGTGGATTATCGTAGTACTCTTCTTTCAATTTATTGGTCCTGTTATTTATTTCGTATTTGGACGGGGTGATAAATAAATGTCCATTGTTGAAGTGAAAGGACTGAAGAAGCAATTCGGAGAAAAAAAGGTAATTGATGATATTTCATTTACAGTTGAAGAGAATCGAGTCTTTGGCTTTCTTGGCAGAAATGGTTCAGGAAAAACGACTACAATGAAAATGTTATTAGGTTTACTACAATCAGATGAAGGTAGTTTAAATATCTGTGGAGAATTGGTTCGTTTCGGTGAGACGAAAACCAATAAATACATTGGGTTTTTACCTGATGTTCCAATGTTTTATCCCTTTATGACTGCAAGAGAATACCTTCTATTATGTGGTGAAATCACTGGTTTGAAGCAATCATATGCGAAGCAGAAAAGCGAGGAATTGTTAGATCTTATTGGATTGGCTAACGAATCTGGTAGGATTGGTACTTATTCAAGAGGGATGAAGCAACGTCTAGGAATTGCGCAAGCACTTTTAAATGAGCCTAAATTATTAATTTGTGATGAACCAACCTCAGCATTGGACCCAATTGGTCGAAAACAGATTCTAGACATCTTACATGAAGTAAAGCAGAAAACAACGGTTATTTTTTCAACACATGTATTATCTGATGTGGAACGTATTTGTGACGATATTGCTGTGTTACATGAAGGTAAAATTTTGATGGAGGGAGATCTACAAGCTATAAAAAGGCAATATCAATCTGATCAATTGTATATTCAATTTGGAACAGAGGATGATAAAAACAGATTTTGTGGCTTATCAAGCATTCAAGATTTGTTGAATGATAGTAATTTTAAAGAGGAAAAAATGAGTCTGCAATTTAAACATACCCATTTTACAGAGCAATTAGTTTTGCAAGCATTCCAGGAAGCACAAGTTTTTCCGCAAAAGTTAGAAAAAATGGAGCAATCATTAGAAAATATATTTATGGATGTGGTTAAATGAAATCATTTCAAGCATTTATAAAAAAAGAATTAATGGAATCACATCGTACTTATAAATTGTGGATTATAGTCACTATTTTTTTAGGTCTTGGCATTATGAGCCCGTTAACTGCAAAATTAATGCCTGTATTATTTGAACAGTTTATGCCAGCAGGAGTATTAATGGATATTCCAGAGCCAACTGCTCTCGACTCTTGGATACAGTTTTATAAAAATATTTCACAAATGGGTATTATTTTGTTCATTATTTTATTTAGCACCACATTATCCTCAGAGTTATCAAAAGGTACCCTTATCCTTATGTTAACAAAAGGACTTTCAAGAAAAACAGTTATCTGGTCGAAAGCCACAGCTATATCACTTATATGGACACTAAGCTATGCCCTTGCTTTTTGGACGACATTCGCATATACATCTTATTATTGGGATATGAGTACTGTTTCGCATTACTACTTTGCTGCTTTTTGTCTATGGTTATTTGGCATTTTAATGATTGCTGTATTTTTGTTTGGAAATGTCTTAGCAACATCAACATATATGCCGATGCTTTTTTCAGGAATTGTATTTGTAGCATTATTACTACTAAATATGTTTGAGAAAACAGAAGCATACAACCCGATCCGACTAGCAACGAGTAATGTAGAAATATTAACCGGTGCTATGGGAACAGAAGATTTTTCAATGGTTATTTGGCTAACCGTTGCAAGTATTTTCATAATACTTTTAAGTTCCATAGCTATTTTCAATAAAAAACAACTATAATAACAGGTTAATGGGTGCAAGTCCTACACAAACCTCTTTTACCCAGATTCTCTCTTTTCTCCAATAATTATTTATTGATTATGTAATAAATTACCTTATCCATAATTTTTTTCTTACATAATCTATAAGTATCAGGAGGAGAGGGGGAATAGTAAATGTCTGGATATGAAAATCAAGGCGGAGGATCGGGTTACGGCAATAGCGGATCAGGTTTCGTACTGCTTGTAGTGTTATTTATCCTACTTATTATTGTGGGAGCATCATTCATTTATTAGGTAGAAAGCTACTAATAATGTTTTAAAAAAATATATCCCATTTTTAACTTTCTTCTAAAAAAATCGACTTTCTCTTAATTGAGTTAGTTGTTTTTTTTAGATGACAATCAAATACAAGACAATAATTACAAAAAGCCGATGTCCTTAAATAGTGAGGAACATCGGCTTTTAACTACCTAAACAAGCCTATAGCAGATCCTAATTGTCTCATCATGTTATAACCATTTTGTAAGGTAGTGGCGTGACCCGCAAGTGTGTTGATATGATTGGGCAGTCTTCCTAAAAAGCCTGGGGAAGTATTATTGGAAGAAGGCTGGTTCCATCTATTATCAAAAGGTTGCCCAAATGGTTGTCCCTGATTAGGGGGACCAAACTGTTGCCCCTGATTAGGTGGTCCAAATGGTTGCCCAAATGGTTGTCCTTGGTAAGGAGGCCCAAAAGGTTGCCCTTGGTAAGGAGGACCGAACTGTTGCCCTTGATAAGGAGGGCCAAACCCTTGTCTATAACCTGGAGGAAAGGATCTTCTTGGTACTGGTGAAAAAAGTGGCATGTACTCACCTCCTTACAGAGTAAACCTATTTATAATATATGGAAAAGTGCCTTCTAGACTTAGACTTTTAATGGAATTCTTATAAGAATAATAAATTGATATAATTCGTTGCCACTTAAACTTAACGTGATAAGGGGACTAATTCTCTCTTTCAACGTTTGAGAAAATTTTCTTAAATAGCGGTTAATAATGTAACAACAAATAGTGAAGATGTAGATGATTGTAGGTTAATGCGATATCATGTCATGGCTTATATCATGCCCGCTCATTCCTGATGGGAAGAAGGTTGGCCAGTTATTTACTTCCTGAAGTAAAGTCTGTCGGTCGTTCCCCCAATAGAGGTGATAGTGGTCAGACTCCTTCGGAGATATAATATGATCACTGAACTGAACGTATTGTGGAAGACCTTGTGTTTCTTCCTTAAGCTTAAATATGTATCTTACTCCTTTATTTCCTGCCTCATAGGTCAAAATCTCATAGCCATCATATATATACTGGCCTTTCACCTCTTTTTCCCCCCTGTAAAAGGTGATCGTGTCCTCCTTAATCACAATACGATCAACATCTGTTTGATATCCAACTCGGTAGTATTCCTTATAGTCTTCAGCAGACTTCTTGCCTTCATGCTCTGCCTTATGTGCAAATACTTCATCAAGTGAGCCATCCTCGAGGTATGGATAGACGGATTGCCAGTCACCATCCCAATCCGAAAGAGCACGATGCTGTACTTGACTATCTTTAAAATAACCGGCGTAAATCTTATCTTTTTTTTCGACATGAGAGTGATTATGCCCATGTTCACTTTTTTCAACACGCTTGTCTGTTGCTTCCTGGGACGTCTCGTTCTCAAGGTTCTTTTCTTCGGAGAGATCAGTAGCCTGACATCCAACTAATAAGGTGCTGATAGCTAAAAAGCTTAACCCATTTCCTAACGATATCTTCATAAATAACACTCCTTTTATAAATAGTAATGGTTACGATTTAGAATTATACGTTTAGTTTTAAGGCACGTCAAGAAATAATTGGTTAGTTTTTAAAAATTCTAAACTCCATTAAGATGAAGAAATAGATAGCTTCCCAACGTGGACTATTTATTTTGTCACTCACATCGCTCTCTGTCCGTGGTGCATCAATTGAAAATAGATCACAATTCCAAGCTTTAAGTAACTCAAATTTAGAGGTTTGTTTGTGGAAACGAAAGAGCTTAGCATGAACATATGTTCACTGCTAAGCTCTTTTTTATAAGTCCATATTTAGCTCGACCATAGTAAGTAGGAACACTTAAAAACACTTAGAGAATTTGTTCAAACAAAATTAACTCTTAGTTTGGACATATTTAGCGTATGAAATACGAAAAGAACCCTTTTTCTTTTGCCAATTTACTTTTAAAAGATTATACTTACAAAGTGATTTATTTAAAGTACTCAAATTAAAGTAGTTTATTTAAAGTGATTAGATAATGAAAGAAGGAAAAAGGTAAATGAAGTTTACACAATTTTTGAAAACAAAGGGAGCTATTGCTTCCATTTTTATGGGGATATTTTATGCAGTTGCTATGCTGGGGATTTTTCTTCCAGGGTATACAGCGATCCCAGGTAATATCGATCAACTTCCAATAGCCCTAGTCAATGAGGATGCCGGTGAATATGGCTCGGTGATTGCCGACCAGTTAAAAGAAAGTTTACCATTTGAAGAGATTAAAACAGATTTGTCCAATAAGAATGCGTTAGAACAGCTAGAGGAAAATGAAGTAACTCTAGTAATTCACATTCCTGAAAATTTCTCGGCAAACATGCAAAACGGAAAAGTATCATCCAGTATTGACTTCACTGTTAACGAAGCGGGTGCAACAGTTGTTTCTTCCTCCATGACGTCTATTGTCACGGAGATAAACAATCAGTTAAGCGCTCAGTTTTCTCAGCAGACCGCACAGGGAGTGTTAATGAACTTTAATGTTCCTGAAGACCAAGCTGCTGCAATGGCAGAAACGATTGAAACATCTTATGTTGGAAACGTAGTAACGATCAATGATATCCCGGATGGTATGCATAACAACATGCTTCCGATGTTCTTAACAATGGCAGGTTATGTAGGGGCAATGATTGCAGCAATGCAATTAGTAGCTTCCTTCAAGGAGAGCCTTGGAAAAGCGAGCAAAACTCGTTTATTCGTTTACGTGCAATTGACTGCATTAATGATTGCCGTGCTTGCGGCTCTTGCAGCAATGGGGATTACCTATCTAGTAAATGAACCAAGTGGAGATTTATTTTTAGGTCTTTTTGGTCAGCAAGTTTTAAACTATATGGTAGCATTTAACTTTACGGCAATGTTTATATTCCTTGTGGGGGAGGGCGGTATGATTCTGAACATACCAGTCCTACTAGTACAGACCATTGCAAATGGAGCAACCATTACAAGAGACATGATGTATGGACCGTACGAGTGGGTAAGTTATATTTCCCCAATGTATTATTCTGTACAAGCATACTTTGCTAATATGTATGGAGGTATTAGCCCAGCACCTTATGTATGGGGCATGGTTGCGGTCGGTTTAGGAGCAATGCTAATAAATATGCTGCTTGCAGCCTTCGTCCATAAACCCGTTCCAATGGAAAGAGCTTCAATAAGCGAAACAAAGGAAGTTGTGAATAATACTGAAATTACTGCATGATTTTGCTACAATGAATATAATTCTTGCCAAAGGGGCTGTACTATAATGGCAATTCAAATATATATATTGGGCAAATTAATGCAGGATAATAACTATCCATATAAGTTAAAAAAAGAGCTTTCAGAGCCAATTCCCTTAGATCAATTAGGGGGAGTGACAGAAAGTAAGCTATATTATCATTTTGAATCTTTGGTAAAACAAGGACTGATTGAACCGGTAGAAATTATTAAGGAAGAGCACCGACCCGATAAACAAGTATTTGCGATTACTGAGAAAGGTAAAGCTGCTTTACCACAAAAAATTTATCATATATTTGAGAATACAGATACAATTAGCGGGATGGTCATCGCTCTAGCAAATATAGAATATGTTGATCGCGAAAAAGTAATTGAGATACTTGAAAAGAAAATAATGCTTCTCAAGGAACGATGGGATAACATAAAAAACTTAGAAAACCAAGTACAGTTAACAGAGGAGAAAGAGCATTTAGTCAATTATCTTGGAGAATATTTTTCAGATAAGACCGATCATACCTCGCATTGGCTTGAGGAGTTAATTAGACGTATTAAAAGAAATGAAATATAAGAGGGTCATTCAGCTAATTCCATAGCTGAATGACCCTCTTTCTATTGATTCATGATATATCTAGATTGGATTGGCTTTGTTTATGATAAATTTAGTTTTAGCGATTTATATCGGAGTAACATAACTAAAAAGAAGAAATAAACAGTAGATTAGACGGGTAAAACTGGTCACATAAAGATAAAAAATGGTAATGTATCTATAATAGGAGGTGAGAAGTATTTGAAACTTTTTATACAAGCTGGCATAGCTTTGGGAGTATTAGTATTTTCTACAATTGCGTCTTGGTATGAGGGAAGTACATTAACGCAAGATATATGGGAGTGGAAGCATACAGCTGTTTTTTCAAATTGGTTTAATGGGTCAGTAAACCAAACGAATGACATTTTGACAATAGATTATTTTATATATGCTGCTAAATTCGTACCTGCCTATCCTCTAGCTATGCTATTAAGTGGAACGTATTTAATTATACTGATCGGCTACATATTATTTAGACGTAAAACAAAGCTATTTTCTTATTTTCTAACTGGTATTGGAATTGTATTCTTAGTTCTTTGTAGTTTAGTATCGGGTTCCCCAACGATAGGTCTAACCATGTTTTTTTATAGTACTCTTTTAATAGGAATTTTAGCGATTGGTGTAGCAATTATCTTACTTGCTACAAACAAAAATAAGGGGATAACAACTTAAAGTAGAGGAATTCCCTGTTCCATAAGTAGTAAATATTATAAGCAGCTAAACCAGGAGCCGATACTTACTAGTGTGGGCTTTTTTTCATACATAAAATTTAATATGCCTTTAGTGAATCAATCCCGTTTACAAAATAATAAAGAGGATATATTATGTATATATGAATATATAATCATATATAAGTTTTAGGTTTACTTTAAATGGGGGGGCAGGGAGTTATTATGTCGGATCATCATAATCACACACACGGTGCCAATAAAAAAGTATTGCTCGTTTCTTTTTTTATCATTTTTACCTATATGATTGTAGAGGCAATAGGGGGCTATTTGACCAATAGTTTGGCGCTTCTTTCAGATGCTGGCCATATGTTAAGCGATGCTGTATCTTTGGCCATTGCATTATTGGCCCTTAGCCTTGGAGAAAAAGCTGCAAATAATAACAAAACATATGGATATAAGCGCTTTGAAATATTAGCGGCTGTGCTCAATGGCCTAACGCTTATGGGGATTGCATTCTTTATCTTTTATGAGGCATTTATGCGATTTGCTAATCCACCAGAGGTTGCTACAACTGGAATGCTAATCATTAGTTTTATTGGGTTAGCGGTTAACATTTTTGTAGCTTGGTTCATGATGCGAGGTAGTGACACAGAAGACAACCTGAATATGCGAGGAGCTTACTTGCATGTTATTAGCGATATGCTAGGCTCAGTCGGAGCAATCATTGCTGCATTACTCATTATGTTCTTTGGCTGGGGCTGGGCAGATCCATTGGCTAGTGTGATTGTCGCTGCGCTTGTATTAAGAAGTGGATACTTTGTAACAAAGGCATCTCTTCATGTTCTAATGGAAGGTACCCCACAAAATGTAGACATAAATAACATTGTACAAACAATCGAACAAAACCCTGAAATCCATAGTGTACATGATTTACACATATGGTCTATAACTAGTGGCTTGAATGCACTTTCCTGTCATGTAGTTGTAGATAAGGAAATGACTATTGGTGAGGGTGAAAAACTACTGCAAAAAGTAGAACACGATTTAGCTCATCAAAGTATACAGCATGTGACTATTCAACTTGAAACAGAATCACATAAGCACGAATCATCCATTTTATGTACAACGAAGGCTGAAGACACAGGAGCACATCATCACCACCATCACTAAAATAAGGAGGGTTCAAAGTGGAGGAAAAGTTACAGCATGATTTAGATGAAGAAACACTTTTCGTTGTATCCCAGACGTTCAAAGCACTAAGTGATCCTACTCGTATACGAATATTAAATTATTTATGCTGTGAAGAGCACTCTGTCAATGAAATAGCTGAATCATTAAATTTAGGGCAAACAACGGTTTCTCATCAGCTTCGCTTTTTAAAGAACTTGCGCTTAGTAAAGTTTCGCCGTGAAGGAACTACCATGTACTATTCAAGCGATGATGATCACGTGATGAACTTATTGCATCAGGCTGTGAGCCATGCCAAGCATTAACTTAATCTTTTGGCTAGGCTTCTACTTGCATTCCAAAGTTGCTTGTAACCAAAAAGAAAGCTCCGATATTTACTTTACGTAAATCTTCGGAGCTTTTTATTTGTAGAGAGGGCTTGTATTATTCTTTAAGTCTTACTTCTCCTGGCTTTTTCATAAATAGAGATAGCACAAGATTTACGATTGCCAATATTAAACCTAGGGTAAATACGAATGATGAGCCAGAAGCAGTTGCCTCTGCTAAATTATCATTAACCGTTGTTAAATAGCTACTTTGTTTTGCAGACAACACTGAAACCATGATGGCAATACCCATTGCCCCAGCTACTTGTTGAACTGTTTGAGTTAATGCTATTCCATCTGGATAGTATTCTCTAGGCAATGAATTTAGTGTATTTGTTTGCGTAGAAGCAAGTACCATACCGATACCAAGCATCATGATAATATGTGTAACAACTAATAACCATGTAGCTGTGTCGGTACCAAATGAAGCATAAAGGATATACCCAATAACAACAAAGATAGTACCTGGAGTTATTACAGCTTTTGGACCAAACTTATCAAACATCCGTCCGATGGTAGGTGCTAAAATACAATTCAACAAGCTTCCTGGTAGTAATACCAGGCCAGTAGTAAAGGCAAGCATTAATAATGCCATTTGCATGTACATAGGTAAAACAACAAGCAATGATAGCATATTAAAGAATGTGATAAAGCTCATTACAACTCCCAAGACGAATAAAGGATATTTAAAGGCCTTCAAATTCAGCATTGGATTCTCCATTTTCGTTTGACGAAGAGAGAACAGAATTAATGCAATCACACCAACAATAATGGATGTTATAACGATTGTACTCGTCCAGCCATGTTCTCCGGCAACACTTACTCCGTATACAATGCCCCCAAAGCCAAGCGTTGAAAGAATAACAGATAAAATGTCTATAGAAACTTTTCGAATTTCGTTAACATTAGGCAAGAACACTAAGCCGATGATAGCAGAGAGTAGTAAGAACGGAATGGTTACCCAAAAGATCCATTCCCATGATAGTGTATCTAAAATTAGTCCAGCAATCGTTGGACCTAATGCTGGTCCTGCTAACATAACTAGTCCCATTACTCCCATTGCAGCACCACGTTTGTTAGGAGGGAAAATAGTAAAGATGACATTTTGCGTTAATGGCAAATTGATCGCTAATCCTGCTGCTTGAATAATACGTCCAACTAGCAAAAGGCTAAAAGTCGGTGAAACTGCAGCTAAAATAGTTCCGATAATGGATAAAGAAATAGAAGTAAGGAACATTTGACGTGTTGTAAATTTTTGCATCAGAATTCCCGTTACAGGTACTAAAATACCTAAAGTTAAAAAGTAACCCGTGGCTAACCATTGAATGGTTGTAGGTTTAACATCAAATATTAAACTTAAGTCTCCTAAAGCAATATTCAATGCGGTTTCACTAAAAAGTCCGACAAATCCTGCTACTAAAAGAGCAGCCATTATCGGTCCTGTCTTGAACTGTTTATTCATTTATATTTGAAACTCCCTCTATAAAATAGATATTCCCCTAGACTTTGTCTTAAGGGGAATACTTCTTTGTTTTGTAAACGTGAGTAAACATCTACTGACGTCCCGATATGGCAGATATTATTCTAGGGCTTCTTGAGCTCTAAAAATAACATATCCAAGTATTTATATACTTCATTATTATTTAGAAATAATTTATAAGTTGTACTATGAGTACACTTAAGTAAAAAATAGCAATCACTATATGTCGACTATAAGCGATTTGTGTATTTTTATAATTTCTTTGTTTTGACCGGTCTAGTTGTTACTATAACAAAATAATTTCTTGTGATGTAAGTGTTTTTTTCGTAGGGAAATTTATGTAGTTCACATTTTAGACATATTTAAGGTTGAATATTGAGATTTTATTGGTAGGTATTAAGAGGGGGATTAGTTTTATTTAGGAGGAAGTATAAGTATTTGTTGTGGATATAGTTAACCCTCCAAGCATTATTTGCTTGGAGGGTTGAGTATATATTATTAAATTTTAGCCTTTTTATAGCTGTCTGCTAGCTCCATAACTGTAGAAATGACTACAGATACCACAATGATAATCCATATTATTTCAATCACAGATAGCAAGGAGGGGATGTTCATTTCTAAAACGTTTGCCATATAAGGAATCGTAGCCTCGTTATATAAATTAGCATGACTTGTTATGATGATAAAAGTAATAATACTCATCGTATGGATGATTCCATTTACAATTGCAACATTCTTTGTCCATTGACCAACATACCACTTGTAAAGAGCCAACCCAATCTCAAGTACAATAAATGCTACTACTAAAGGCCAATATGATAGTAACACCTGTTGGTCAAAAATGGGCATTACTAGCTGTAAGCCCGTATCTTCAGCTGACCGGTATATTCCAGCAAGGTGATCAGCGTTCCAATAAATTACAGCCCATATTACAGTCCACAAGATACTAAAAACTATTTCTCCGGTTGTTATCATTTTTTTTGCAGGGACGATTCGGACATCCTTTAAATCCTCTGGTGTCCAAGGAGTGCCTCTTTTCGTTAAGGGTAGATCATTTTTGGATAGACCAACTCGTTCTACAATGACAAATACTATAGTGACCCAGATAAATACTTGTGAAATAAGGTATATGACATTAACGATAGTGTCTGTAAAGATATTAATAATTACCGATAATACCGCTTCTTCTCCATTGAAAAGCCCAATACTTGCAACAACATTTAGGATGACACATATAAGGATTGCCCAAGGGAAAATCATCTTTAGTGTTTCTATATAAGCGTCATAAACCCTTGGACCGATTAAATACATCGGCTTATCACGATAGCTTGCTGCTAAAACAGCAGGATCGTCCATTTTAGCTAGCGCCTCTTTTACTTCTTTTTCTGTATAGCCCTCTGGGAGCATATCTTCAATCGAAAATTTTAGCTCCATTGCAATATCATCTCGCGATTTTTTTGGAAGTCTTCTTGTTACTTCATACACATAAGCATCAATCAAATTCATTTAAATCATCTCCCTCTAAAAGTGACCTCAATTCTAAAGTCATTTTCTCCCACTCTCCTTTTAATAGTTCAAAAACCTCTATGCCATAATCACTTAGTACATAATACTTTCTTGGTCTACTTTCTGTTGTATCCCAGCTACTT
Organism: Psychrobacillus sp. FSL W7-1493; assembly: GCF_038004905.1. Classification (NCBI taxonomy): domain Bacteria; kingdom Bacillati; phylum Bacillota; class Bacilli; order Caryophanales; family Bacillaceae; genus Psychrobacillus; species Psychrobacillus sp. FSL W7-1493. The sequence goes on from NZ_JBBOSB010000001.1 coordinate 311,910, forward strand.
GTTAATAAATCTTGTTTCTCTAAACGACGTAGTAAGGGATATAGTGTACTTTGTTCAATAGAAACCCCAGCACTTTCTAATCCTTGAACTAACGAATAACCGTACTGTGGCTTTCGTAATTGACTTAAAACTGCTAAAGGAAGCGTTCCTCTTCTAAGTTCAGTCATGTATGAATCCAACAAATTAACCAATTATTCTCACCTCTTTTTCTATACTGTATATCATACACTATTAGGTGACGAATTATAACGTATATAATACTTTATTAGAAAAAAATTATTTTATGTAGGCTTTACTTAAAAAAATTACATAAACGAATATAAAATTCGTTATTATCTCTTTAATATTGTTGTTTTTCCATGTTGTAGCTAGCGATAGACTTATTTTTTGTATAGTTGAATCTTTTTGTACTAAGATAACAATGAATCTAATACTTTTAAGAGGAGCTTGAAAATGAACCGTTTAGAAAACAAAACTGCTATAATCACCGGAAGTGGAGCTGGAATTGGTAAGGAAATTGCAATTGCATATGCAAAAGAAGGCGCTAGTGTAGTAATCGCTGACTTTAACGAGGAAGCTCTGCAATCTACCGTAAAAGAATTAACAGAATCAGGATTTTCTGCTTTTGGTGTTAAAGTGAATGTTGCAAACGAGAATGATGTGAAAAAAATGGTTTCCTCCACAATTGAGCATTTTGGTCGCATTGATATTTTAGTGAACAATGCAGGTGTAGGTGATAATATGCAAGCAGCCGCTAATGTCGAGGATGATATATGGAACCGTGTTATGAATATTAATGTAACAGGTGTTATGCGCTGTATACGTCAAGTGCTCCCTCATTTTGAAAAGAACGGAAGTGGCACAATTATCAACATGGCATCATTATCAGGTGTAATGGGTGGTCGTGGTGGACTTACTTATACTGCAGCTAAGCATGCTGTTGTTGGTATGACTAAAAATGTTGCTTCGCATTATGGACCACTTGGTATTCGTTCCAATGCCATTGCACCTGGGCACGTAGAAACAGGATTCGCAGCAGCTATGGATAATGTTGATCCATTCGGTATGAAGCAAGCCACACGAGGTGTTGGAATGATGACAAGAGCAGGTCAAGTATCAGACATCTCAAATATTGCCCTATTCCTAGCCTCTGAAGAATCTTCACTTATCAATGGTATTGTAGTAACAGCTGATGGTGGTTGGAGTGCTTACTAACTATCATTAACTATTTTCTATTAAGTAAGAGCATCAAAGTAAGAGCATCGAAAAATACCTCCAGGGATGAAACTCTCGAGGTATTTTTGCTTTTTAATGTGTTATTCGATTAGAAGCGTACAATACGTCTAAAAATCTCACCGCTACTAAATAGATGTTGAAGTAATTAGCAAAGAGAGAAGGCAGTTTCAAAATTTCATATTTATCTTGGCTTTAACTCTTTAGGTATTAACTTATAGATATAGAATCTCTATTACTGTTCTAATAATATCGTGCATATAATGCTTAACAATGGAAACATTCTTTAGGATAAAACGTCTGTTTACATTATAAATGTTCTATAGGGGGAAAAATGGAAGACTTAATATTTACTTTAAAAATGATTATTATTGGACTTGTTCAAGGCTTTACAGAGCCAATTCCGGTTTCATCGAGTGGGCATGTCATGATTGTTAGTGAGCTACTAGGAGTAGGAGAACAAGGCTTCACCTTTGCGATACTAACAAACACAGCCTCTTTGCTGGCTATCTTGCTCATTTATAGACAGGATATTGTTAGACTAGCAACAAATTCTATTTCCTATGTGCAGAAGAAAGACACGCGTTACAAAAGTGATTTTCGATTTGTGCTTTTTATAATTATTGGGACGATTCCAGCGGGCATATTAGGGGTCCTGTTGAGTGATTGGATAGCTGAAAGCATCAGTCTGACAGTAATTGCAATAATGCTTTTCATCACAGGGTTAGCCTTATGGACCATTCGAAATATGAAGGGGACAAAAGGAGAAAAAGACCTGACTGCCAAGGATGCTTGGATTGTTGGTTTAGGCCAAGCAGTTGCTTTAACACCTGGTATCAGTAGATCAGGAGCTACCATTATTTCCTCGATAGCAGTAGGGATGAAACAGGAGACAGCACTAAGGTTCTCCTTTATGCTTTATATCCCGATAAGTTTAGGAGGGGTTGTATTAGGCTTATCCGATTTTATCGATGAACCAAACAAGGCTGAATTAGCCATTCCTTACTTGGCGGCGTTTGTAAGTACTTTTATCATGTCCTATTTTGCTATGAGATGGTTTATGGGAATCATGAAGAATGGGAAATTGCATTATTTTACTTATTATTGCTTTATCGTCGGTACTCTATTGTTAATATTCTTTTAAAGGCATAACCAGGAAGAGGGGTCTTACCCCTCTTTCTTTTTTTGTGAATTAAACAGGGAGCCTAGATGAAAGCAGTTGAATTACATATATAAAGGTTAGACGATGCAAGGTGATGTACAAAATATTTGTATCACCTTCAAATAAAATGAGGAGGCAAGTTAATGTCATTACTGCCGTCTGATCCATTTAATCAGCTAACCACTAATATATTTAAAGAAATTGAACGCTTTTTTGGAGAGCTTCCCCTTTTTAAGGTGATGCAACTCGGAAGCTTGCATACGGATATGCAGGAAACGGAAAATGAAATCGTTGCATTGTGCAATATTCCTGGCTTGGACAAAAATAGTGATATCGAAATTGAAGTGGTAAACAACATGCTAATGATAAATGGCATGATTAACCACTCCGAAGAAGCAAACAATAGAAATTCACATTACGTAAGTCGATTTCACCGTTCTATATCACTTCCGAGCTTGGTTTCTAAGGAAGACATCACTGTAAACTATAAGAATAACCAGCTTGAAGTTAGATTACCTAAACTTAAATAGATGAAAAAAGGAGATCGCCTAGTTTGGGATCTCCTTTTAATGTATATTATTTTTTTGTGTATTTCTTAATAGCGGGAAGAATTTCATTGCCTATTAGTTCGAGATTTTTTACTAAATTCTCAAAAGGTACCCCACCAAAGTCCATTTGTGCAATATACCGTTGATGGCCAAAAACCTCATGCTGATAGAGGATTTTTTCAATAATTTGTTGAGGACTTCCGATATTCATCACATCATGGCGATCGGCACCTTGCATAAATTGATGCTTAGGATAACCATGCCCGTTGATTAGCTGGAGACCTTGGTTTAGATAAGGGTAAATTTCTTGTTGTGCTAGCTGGGTTGTTTCTGCAGCATAGAAAAATCCTGCAGTTGCAACAGGAAGCGCTTCAGGATTAAAACCATTTTCTTTTGCTGCATTTCGATAAGCATCTATGGAAACTTTAAAGCTAGTAGCAGGACCTCCTAATGTTGCTATAAACATTGGAACGCCTGCATGTCCTGCTTTGATCGCGCTTTCTGGACGTCCACCAACAGCTCGCCAAATTGGTAAAGAACCGTTTTGCGGGCGAGGGATAACCTGTGCATCCTTTAATGGAGCACGAAATTCACCGCTCCAGTTTATGATCTCTTCTTTATTAATTTGAAGGAGCAGCTCAAATTTTTCTTCAAAGAGCTCTTCATAATCTCGTACGTTATAGCCCAACAAATCGAAAAGACCAACTCGGGAAGCCCTGCCAGCAATAATTTCTGTGCGACCTTTGGAGATTAAATCAATTGTAGCAAAATCTTCATAAACCCGTACGGGGTCAGAGGTACTTATGATCGTAGAAGAGCTCGCAATTTTAAGTGTGTTCGTGGCTTGTGCTATAGCAGCCAAAACAACCGAATGAGCTTGTGTAGTAAAGTACTCCTGATGACTTTCCCCTACGCTAAAAAAATCTAGCCCTGCCTGCTCGGCTAATTTGGCTAACTCTATTATTTCGTTAAGTCGCTGAGCGGAAGAAATACGTTCACCAGTATGGGGATTAGGAATATGGTCCCCTAGTGTATAAAGGCCAAACTCTAAGCCTTTGCTTTGGTCTATTCTATAGTTTTGCAATTATCGTCACCTCTCCAAGTTTACAGTTTAAAAAAGATAAATAGTAAATTAAAGATACTAAAGAAAACTTTAAAATGGAAAGCTTTTGTCTTATCTAAAAGGTGTTCTATCTTCAAAAAGAAAAACAAACTTATAAACAGCTTCTCCCCAAAAGATAAAATGTAGCAGCTCATTATAGTAAAAATTAGACTTTCTCCACAAAGTTACACACATATCCAAAAATTTATAATATCTTTTTTGGGAGAATGTAGATAATTCCTAAAAAGTTATGCACTTATACACATAGTTATCCCTATTATTAAATACTACTGAAAGTTATCCCCATATTAAGGATTTCACCAAACGTGTGACAAATTAATGTTGTTATATCTTTTTTACTATACAACTTATGAGTTATATGGTTTCCTTATTTATTAGAAGAAACCAGTGGAGGCAAGATGAACGTGGAAAACATGGAATATATTAAGAATGAGCACTTTTTACAAAATATTTATTGCTCTTCTGTAAACGAAACAGTAGAGGCAAGTTTGTTAGACAATCAGCTATTGTACATGAACCAATTAGGTCCTATCAAACTAGAAGTCGCATTTGACCAGTATGATGATGTGGTTTCACAACTATCAGACCGTTTACAAAATGAAGTGCTTGCAAGAGAAACAGTGAAGCAAGGTGCTTTTACATATAAACAAGTTCGCTATATAGCGCATGCTGGTCTTGTAGACGGACTAATCTTAGAGGAATCAGGGCGAGTTCAGCTTCTAAATGAGTCATTAGGAATGAGTGCTGCTGTTGCTTTTGCGCAAAGTACATGGAACGGAGCCACTCGTGAGGAAGCGGTAGAAAATGCGGTATTCACTGGGTTAAATATAGTGGGAGAAGCAGTAGTAGATGAGGTACTGTCAAATGACATGCAGGATATTGAGCTAGATGATGCTTTTGAATTAGGGATTGGCGTCAGGGGGGCTATTCGAAAAAATGGAGCGAAGGTTGTAGCAAAGAAAGCTGCCGGAAAGTTTACTCATAAGGCTATGATTGGCTCACTAGCAGCTAAAAAAACTATTCTACTACTAAATGCTAACGTGGTTACCGGCGCATTAGTAACTGGTATGCTTTCTACCTTAGACATTTCCCGAGCTATAAAAGGTGAGATGTCTAAAACGCAGCTGTTTAAAAACATCACGAAAACAGCTGCAAATGTGGCAGGTAGTATAGGAGGTATGGCAATCGGTGCGGCCATAGGTGCTCTTATTCCATTGGGGAGTACAAGCACTGGGGCTCTAATAGGCGGTATAGTTGGTTTAATCATCGGTAGTATTGTCACATCTAAAATTGCAAGTAGGATTTTAAATCGTTTTATTGAAGACGATGCAAAAGAGATGCTAGATTTATTCGAGGTACAGCTCGAACAACATGTATACAACCATTTGTTGAACGAAAAAGAGCTTCAAACTCTTTTGGATATATTTAAATCGAAATACAAAATTCCTAAATTATTACGCCAAATGTTCAAGTCTAATGATCGTGAACAGTTTGCAAGAGAGATAATTCAAAAGGAGCTTATTAATGTTTACAGTAATCGCAAAATGTTAAAGCTACCGACTATAAATGAAATCTATAAGGCTTTATTAGAAATGAAATAACAAAAGGCCATTGCTGAGAGCTATTCAGTAATGGCCTTTTGTTATATATATGGATAGAGATTGATCGCGGACATATCACGATAGCCTCTATTTTTAAACTTCTTTGTTTCTCTCCGTAATTTCACAACCATCATCTGTACAAGTTGCATCTGAATCAGTTTGAATATGTTGAAGAGGAGTGGTTTGATTTTCTTCCTCCCAAACTTTCTGTAATGTTTGGACGAAGGCTTCGTGAGGCTGCGCTCCAGAAATGGCATATTTTCTGTTGAAAACAAAGAAAGGCACTCCTTGAACACCGAGCTGCTGACCTTCTTGCTGATCCATTCGGACTTCGTCTAAATAATCGGAGCTTGATAAAACTTTGCTTGCTTCCTCCCGATTTAATCCTACTTCGGTAGCTAAGTTTAAAAGAGTTTCGTGCTCACCTATGAATTGAGATTCTAAGAAGTGAGCGCTTAAAAGACGTTCTGTTAATTCGCCACCTTTTCCTGCAGACTCTGCATATTTCACTAAGCGATGCGCATCTAATGTATTTGTTTGTTTCATTTCGTCAAATTGGTATGCCAATCCTACAGTTGCTGCACTAGCAATGACCTGATTGTTCATTGCCTTTGCCTGCTCAGGAGACATATTCATCTTTTTAGCGAGCATTTCATGAACAGTTACACTTTTATCGCTTGGTAGATGAGGCTGTAGCTCAAAGCTTTTAAAGCTAACTTCTACCTTGTCTTTTTGATCAAACTCCTCTAAAGCCTGCTCTAAACGACGCTTTCCAATATAACAAAATGGACAAACAAAATCCGACCATACTTCAATTTTCATGACTGTTCCCTACCTTCCTATTGATAGAGTTAATATAGCATAATTCATATAAAGAGCGGTCCTTGTTTGCTTAGACTAGCTACTTCATTGGAGCTTCTCTCAGAAAAAGAGAAATTTGTTGGACAAGGTTTCTCCAATTTAAGGAAGCTCGTGCAATGGACTGTAGCTCATAGCAGGTGCTTGAGAGTAATTTCTCGTCGCTTGTCACTTTTTTTAATGTTTTAGCTATCCCTTCCCAATCGGAGGTGGAATGAATCTTCCCGTATCTTTGGTTGTACGTAATATCGGAGACCCCGTCCACGTCTGTGCAGATCAAATAACAACCATTCTTAGCAGCCTCTGCTAAGACATGAGCATGACATTCTACTATGGAGGTAAGGGTAAATATTTTAGCAGCTCTATATTCTTGTTCTAAGAGAATTTTATCGTAAATGGGACCTAAGGTTTTTACTTGAGAGCCGTATGGATTTCCCTCTAATAAGGTAAATAATTTGGCTTTGAATTCCTCATTCATTGGTCCAACTAAGCGAAATTCCCAATCAGGTATTCCTGCTGATAAGAAGGCTGTTACAGCCGGAAGGACTTGCTTCTCCGGGGAATCTATTCTCCCTACAGTTAGAATTACATTTTTTTTATCTTTAAATAAAACAGGCTCTGTAGGAAAAAATTCATAAAAACCGTTTGGAATTCTTTTTACTTTTAAATTCAGCATTTCGTTAATTTTATTTTGAATCGGCTCGCACTCAGAGGTAACTAAGTCACAGAGATTCAATAGTTCTTCAAAATAAGGTTCTTGTAATAACCGAGTCAACCAGTAACGATTTACATCTAGTTTCATATAAATTTTCCCAAGCGGATTATACATTTTATATGTCTTCAAAATAGATAGATAAGATGGGTAAGGACCAAATGCAACTGCAATATCAATTTCATGCGCATGCTCTATCATGTAAAGTTTCATATTTTCCTCGAAGTTCCCCTCGGAGGAAACACGTGCAAACTTTACATTTGGAAAGGTCTCATGGAGTAATGTCTGGTTAATGTGAGCAGTTACTATGGTTACCTCGTATCCTAAATATTCACCAAGTAATATTGGAACAAGACAAACATCCTTGAATAGATGGGCATCACCTAGCGTATAGGACTCAATACTGCACACAAGAGCAATTTTTTTGGACAATCTTTCAGCCCCTCTAGCTTTTATCTCTAACATATGTAAGTCAGCAGGAATGTTGAATGGTAAAGCAGAACTAAAAGGTTATATAGCGGTGTAAGAATTATAAGGGGCGATAATGGATGGACATAAATAAAATTATAAATAAATTAGGGATCACATCGTATACAAGGCTTGAAGAGGTACAGGGGGGGAAAGACTGCTTAGTATATAAAGTACGAATACAGGATGGTACTAATCTTGCCCTTCGGATCCAACATGCTGAACGATATGACCAGTTTTTATATGAAAAGAATATAATGGAACTTGCATTAGAAAGTGGTATTCCTGTACCTATTGTGTATTCAGTTATAGTGGAGGATTCCTATGCTGCTATGCTAATGGAATGGATTAAAGGAGTAACTGTACTTCAAATGCTAATGGAAAAACCAGCTGTAGCTCATCAGCTAGGAGAAGAATTTGGAAAGACACATGCAAAACTTCATCACATAACGGTACCAGAATCTTTAGAAATCAGAACTCCCAATTGGTTAACGCCAATCGGTTCAGAAAAAAAGATGATCGAAGAACTGCCATCAGCTAAAGAATGTCTTATTCACTTAGATTTTCATCCATTAAATGTTCTAACAGATGGTAGCAAGATTACGGGAGTAATAGATTGGACTAATGTAGCGTTAGGTGATCCAAGATTTGATTATGCAAGGACTCTATCTATTTTACAGATAGAGGGATACCGTCATTTTAAAGATAATCTATCTCTCATAAAGGCGTTTGAAGCAGGTTGGAGAACGGGCTATGAAAGTGTTGACGGGGCTTATAATAATCTTCCAGCATTTTTTGTTTGGGCGGGTATCAGAATGCAACGTGATATGGGGAACTCATTAAGTATAGAGCAGGAAAAAGACATCAAAGAATGGATTAACAGCTGAGGAATCCATTTTTAAGAGTAAACCTCTTCTTGAGGTTATTTGTTTAATCCATTTGTATAAGGGAATTTAACGAGTAACACACTCTGTTTAAAGGAGAGGATTAATATGAATAAAAATGTCGCAGAGGTTATATTAGACCAGCTATCCCTTTTAGGGGTTAAGCGAATTTACGGGGTGACTGGTGATACTATTATTGGGCTTTTAGACGCAATGGCCAAACAGGATAAAATCGAATTTATTGCTGTAAAGCATGAGTCTGTAGCAGCATTCATGGCTTCGGCGGAAGCAAAGCTGACGGGTAGACTAGCAGTATGTACTTCTACAATGGGTCCAGGTGCAGCCAATCTTTTAAATGGTCTAGGTGATGCATATTCAGACAAGGCACCTGTATTAGCGTTAACGGGTCAGGCCGAACAAAAAGAAATGGGGACAGACTTTCAGCAATATGTCGATCAGCAGGAGCTATTTAAGCCATTTGCAGCATACTCAGCAAACTTAAATAGTGAGAATGCCATTGTTGATTTGCTTCAGAAGGCAGCTGAAATTTCTCTACAGCAGAGAACAGTGACTCACATATCAGTGCCTAAAAATTTATTTGAAAAAGAGACTACTGTAAAGGCTAGACAACTCCCGAAAGTATTAGAGGGAACAGGCACCTTTGAACTAAATGATTTAGAAGAGGTAGCGGGAGTGATGAAACAGGCACGACAACCAATGATTTTAGCTGGTGCAGGAGCAAGAGGAGCAGCAGGAGATATAGCAGAGCTGGCTACGACTTGGGGAGCAGGAATTTTATTAAGTATAGGCGGCAAAGGCATTTTTGAGGACGCTACACCTCATCTCATCCAAGGGATTGGCGAGGGAGGAAATCCCCATGCCCCAAATGTATTTAAAGATTCGGATGTAGTTCTAATAGCAGGAGCAACGTGGTGGCCGGAGGGATATGTGCCAGAAGATGCGACTATTATCCATATTGACCTTCATTTAGAGCATGCCAAGAAAAGAGTGGCAGCAGATTACGGGATTAAGGGTAAAACTGAGCAGGTTATTCCTCTTCTATTAGAAAGCATGAAGGGCAAACAGAAGAATGAAGAGTGGCTTAATCGCATAGACGCAGTAAAAGAGAAATGGGCATATCAAAACGAACAGGAAGGTCAAATACAAGGATCTCCCGTTCATCCATCACGAATAGCAAGAGGACTAGAAAATACGGTAGCAGACGATGCAATCATTGCTTTAGACACAGGAGACGTAACAGTGTGGATGAATAGGAACTTCCGTCAAACTAACCAAAAGGTTCTCTTTTCAGGATATTGGCGTTCCATGGGCTTTGGTCTTCCTGCAGCAATTGCAGCAAAGTTAGAGCAACCAGAAAAACAAGTGGTAGCCGTGGTGGGAGACGGTGGTATAGAAATGACGTTAGCTGATTTATTGACTGCTACTCGTTATGGTCTGGATATCACGGTAGTAATTTTTAATAATGGAGCTCTTCAAATGGAAAGTGATAAGATTCAAGCTGCTGGCAATGAAGAGTTAGGGACAGAACTGACTAACCCAAATTTCGTTCAAGTGGCCGAGGCATGTGGTTGGAAAGGGTTCCGTGTGGAAGCAGATAACAATTTAGAAGAAATACTGAGCAAAGCCCTCCAAACTAAAGGACCAGTATTAGTCGACGTATGGACCGAGCAAGCATTTTTCCCAGAAACAGAATAACAAAAAAAGAAGCCCGGAATAGGGCTTCTTTTTTAAAAAGGGAAAATCCACGTCTGCATGTGGTCAGACGTGGATTTAGTCACCAATTAAAACATTGGGAATACGTAAGAGATTAGGAACCAAAGGATACCAAAGAATATAATTAGGTAAGCAGCATACTTGATGAAGGTTGCTCCTACCATCCCAGAATCAGTTCGTTCTTCACGATGTACTTCTACGCGTTTTTCTTCTTCAGCCATGTTCATTCCTCCTCTCACCATATTTTTGAATATATTTTAATTAGGAAGGTTATTAAATGATTACCCACAAAGAAATTTCAATAAACCTATTGGGGATAGAAATGAGTTGAAGGGCATAGAGTCCTGTATTAAAATGAGGTAAATTGGAGGTAATAAAATGACGACAGCATTGCCGAAATGCCCAAAGTGCAATTCCGAATATACATATGAAGATGGCTCTCTTTTAGTTTGTCCTGAATGTGCTCACGAATGGTCCTTAACAGAAGAAGTAGGAGATACGGCAGAAGAGTTGGTGGTGAAGGACTCTAACGGGAATATCCTTCAGGACGGAGACTCTGTTACAGTTATTAAAGATTTAAAAGTAAAAGGGAGCTCTTCCACGCTAAAAATCGGGACGAAAGTAAAGAGTATCCGCCTAGTAGATGGAGATCATAACATTGATTGTAAGATAGATGGCTTTGGGGCCATGAAGTTAAAATCTGAGTTTGTGAAAAAGAGCTAATATAGGTCTCTTCGTTTAGAATGCATCACTAGGCACTAAAGAAGCAAGTACGTCATTCATGTACTTGCTTTTTTATATATATTGCCAGTTCTTATTTTTTATCCAATTCAAATAACTTTTTGAAAAAAGATATCACTTTATGCAAGCGTTTGCATTATAATGAATATATCAAATACTTCTGATGGGGGTCGGAGAACATGAAGACAAATAAGGAGCCTTGGTGGAAACGAAGTGTAGTTTATCAAATTTATCCACGTAGCTTTATGGATTCAAACGGAGATGGAATTGGGGATATACAAGGGATTATTTCTAAATTAGATTATTTACAGAAGCTAGGTGTCAATGTTATTTGGTTGAGTCCTGTTTTCGACTCTCCGAACGATGACAATGGCTATGACATAAGAAACTACCGTACTATTTTAGATGAGTTTGGAACAATGGAAGATTTAGATCAATTGATAGAGGAAGCAGAAGCAAGAGACTTACGTATAGTAATGGACCTTGTCGTTAACCATACCTCTGACGAGCATAAGTGGTTTGTCGAGTCCAAATTCTCAAAGGACTCTAAGTATAGAGACTATTATATTTGGAGGGAGGGGAAAGACAATTTGCCGCCGAATAACTGGGGCTCTGTTTTTTCCGGATCTGCATGGGAAAAGGATGAGGCGACAGATTCCTATTACTTACATTTGTTTTCTAAGAAGCAACCAGACTTGAATTGGGAGAACGAAATGCTCCGTAACGATATATATGAGATGATGACCTATTGGCTAGATAAGGGTATAGGCGGATTTCGAATGGACGTTATTAATTTTATTTCCAAGGTGGAGGGACTACCGGACGGAAAGGTTGGACAAGGACAGCTATATGGTGATGGAGGTCCATATTTTATGAATGGTCCTAAAATCCATACATATTTAAAAGAAATGAATGAGCGTGTTCTTCAAAACTATGATGTACTAACAGTAGGTGAAATGCCAGGAGCTTCTCCTAAGGATGCTCAGTTATATACGAATCCTGCCAATAAAGAAGTGAACATGGTATTCACCTTTGAACATATGGATTTAGACAGTGGACCTTTTGAAAAATGGGATGCAAAGCCACTGGATTTAGTTGCGTTAAAACACAATCTTGAGAAATGGCAGCATGCACTTCATGGGGTAGGATGGAATAGCTTATATTGGAACAATCATGACCAGCCTCGTGTCGTTTCTCGTTTTGGGAATGACCAAGAATATCGAGTTACTTCTGCTAAAATGCTAGCTATTTGTCTTCATATGCTACAAGGAACTCCTTATATTTATCAAGGAGAAGAACTAGGTATGACTAACGTTAGATTTGATAGTATTGAAGACTACAAGGATATCGAAACGATTAATATGTATAATAGTAAAATAGAACAAGGTATACCAGAGGGTGCTATTATGCGTGGTATTTATGCTAAGGGTAGAGACAATGCACGTACACCTATGCAGTGGACAAGCGATGGGGGATTTACAACTGGTACTCCGTGGATACAGATGAATCCAAATACTACTGAAATTAATGCTGAACAGGTGCTATCTGATTCCTCATCCATCTTTTATACGTATCAAAAGCTTATTGAGTTGAGAAAACAGCACGACATTATAACTTATGGAAGCTTTCATTTGCTATTTCCAAACGATCCAAAGCTTTTTGTATATAAGCGCCAAACCGAGAAGGAAGAATGGCTTGTCATCACGAATTTCTCAAATAGTACAGAGAAACTGCAATGGACTAGCTGTGAGGTAGAGGGTCTTAGCAGAAAAGTAATGATAGCTAATTACGACTCACCAGAAATAGAAGAACAAGGGATAAATGTACGTCCCTATGAAGCAGTAGTATTAGCTTTTGAAAGGAGATTATAAAGTGAAGAAGGTACTTGGCATAGATATTGGTGGAACGAAAATACGGATGGGCGTTGTGAATGAGACTGGAGAAGTCTTAGCTGATATAACAGTACCTACAGAGCTTCCCTTATACCCCTATTTAGAGGAGCAGGTCTTAAAGATTAAAGATCAGTTCCCTGACATCTCAGGAGTTGGCATTGGAACCAGAGGAATGGTAGATGCTGAAACTGGAACAGTCACCTTTGAAAAGGAGCTGCCTGGCTGGGAGGGCACACCTGTAAAACCGCTATTAGAGACAGCTACGGGACTTCGAGTCGAGTTAAATAATGACGCGAACTGTGCGGCACTTGCAGAGGCACGTATCGGAGCAGGAAGTAACTTTTCAAAAGTAGTTTGTGTAACGGTTGGTACCGGTCTTGGCGGTGGCTTTATATTTGATGGTCAGGTTATGAATGGTGCGAATGGGGGAGCTGGAGAAATCGGACATCTCATTTTATATCCTAACGGGTTAGTTTGTGGTTGTGGACGACCAGGCTGTAGTGAACAATACGTATCAGGAACTGCATTAAAGAGATTGATTAAAGAAGAGCATGTGATTGATCCGGCTACTGGAGAATTAGCTAAGCCCCATACTTTATTTAAGCTAGCTTCTCGGGAGATTGAAAGTGCAAAACGTGCAAGAGATCGTTTTATAGCAGACTTTGCAATTGTTCTTTCTACCCTTCAAGCAGTAATTGATATGGATTGTATAGTTATTGGCGGTGGCGTTTCGGAATCTGCCGATGAATGGTGGGACTTGCTAATCGAAAAAGTAAAACCATTAATGCTTAAACCAGTTGAAATTAAACGAGCACAATTTGGTAATGAAGCAGGTATGCTTGGTGCCGCAATGCTTGTTGTGTAAATAAAATGGAGAATCGGTCGGTTCACCGTAATAATCGGTCGGTTTCACGAAAAAATCGGTCGGTTCCACCCAATAATCGGTCGGTCACACCGAAAAACCGGTCGGTTCCACAGTAAATAGGAAAACTCTACTGAAAAATGAAAAACTGTAGCCCCCAACTTGGAGGCTACAGTTTTAATATCCAGGCTTTTTAAGAATCTTAAAGATGTTTCGTTTATAGTCTTCTACTCCTGGCTGATCAAAAGGATTAATGTCCAACAAGTAAGCACTATACGCACAAGTCATCATGTAAAAATATAATAAGTGACCAATATGCTTTTCATCTAGCTGTTCTATTGTTAATGTGATTTGAGGAACACCACCGTCTAAATGGGCAGAGGCGGTTGCTTCGTGACATGCCTTATTGAAATCATGTAACGTCAGACCGCTTAAGTAATTTAGCTCATCACGGTTATCCTCCGCTTCAAAGACGGTTAGATCATCTGAAACTTCTTCAACCATGAGGAATGTTTCGAATAGCATACGCTTACCATCTTGGATGTATTGTCCTAATGAATGGAGGTCCGTTGAGTACAGTACGGAAGCAGGGAAAATACCTTTTCCTTCTTTTCCTTCACTCTCCCCAAATAACTGTTTCCACCATTCCTGGACATACTTCAGCTTCTCGTCAAAGGTAGCCATTATTTCCACAGGATATCCCTTACCGTATAAATGATTTCGGATGACAGCGTATTTAATAGCCGCATTCGATTGAACGTCCATGACTTGAAAGTCCTCTTCTGCTTGTTTAGCTCCTGCTATCAAATGCTCAATATTATGCCCAGCTGCTGCGATTGGTAATAAGCCAACTGCTGTAAAAACAGAATAGCGGCCACCGATATCTTCTGGTACTACATAGCGTTTGTAGCCCTTTTCCTTCGCAAGAGACAATAGAGCACCTTTTTCCTCGTCTGTAGTGACGATGATGCGAGCTGCAGCCTCTTCACCGTAGCGCGCTTCCATGTACTGGCGTAGGAATCGGAAAGCAATAGCAGGTTCGGTTGTCGTACCCGACTTAGAAATAACATTTAAAGTTACTTCCTTAGAGTCTAAGTAAGCAATCAATTGCTTTAAATAAGCACCACTAACTAGCTGTCCCGCGAAGATGACTTCTAATTGTTTGTCCTTTTGGAATGGAGTAGCGAGTGATTCTAGAACTGCTTTGGAGCCTAGGTAAGACCCCCCAATTCCAATGACAACTAATACATCTGAATTAGAGCGAATATGCTCTGCAGTTTGTTTTATATCTTGTAAAAAAGCTTGCTGAGTGGAGCTTGGCCAATTTACCCATCCTAAAAAATCAGATCCCAATCCTGTTTTTGACTGGATAAAATCATGAGTAGCCTCTAGTTTGTTATGTAATTCTTCTGTAAGGAGGCTTTGGTAATCCTCTGAGTAATTAACGGAAATTTTCATGAAGTACCCCTTTATTTTACATATTTTAATGACTTAATTTTACCATATCCATTGGGAAAAGTTAAAAAAAGCTATCATTATATTTATTCTTCCTGCTATTGGCCGAGTTGACTCCAATACTACTTGTATATATTGAGAGTAGAAGCTAAAGAGGAGGATAAAAATGAAGATCCAGCAAATTGATTTGTGGGTATCTAACTTAGAGGAAGTGGTCATCTTTTACCGGGATACATTAGAGTTTCCTTTAACGTTATGGAAAGCTACCGAGGCCACATTTCAAATTGGGAATAGTTTGCTTAGATTTATTAAGGACAGTGAAGCCAGGGATACTTTCTATCACTTTGCTTTTAATATACACTCAAATATGTTTTCAAAGGCTAAAATATGGCTGCTACAACGTGTAACGTTATCTATAGAGGAAGGGAAGGATGAGGTAGAATATAGTGGTCATTTTAAAGCAAAGTCCTGTTATTTTCAGGATCCGGCAGGAAACGTTGTGGAGTTTATTGCAAGAGAAGCAATTACACCAAAGTCGAATGCTATGCACTTCACTTCAAACAATGTTGTTGAAATTAGTGAAATTGGATTAACTACCCATAATATCATTGAGTTCGCAGACCAAATAATGGACCTAGGCATCCCTTCACAGGATGGAAAAATAGTGGACGAACCAGAACATTTAAACTTTATGGGGCATCAGGAGGATGGGGTATATATATTGCTTGGACCTGTAGGTAGGAGATGGTTGTTTTCCGATAAAAGAGCAATAGCTTCGCCAGTGACAATCTACACAGACAAGGGCATTATAAGTAACATTTTATAAAATTAGAGGCTAGGATAGACCTGCCTCATTACATAAATGAAGCTCCTTAAATCTACTGTCTGTAAATGTAAGGAGCTTTTATTTGTTATGACCGTATTTACTGGACTTCCATATGTAAGTCTCCAGTTTTAGCCCATCCTCGTTTTTTAAGCAGATGATAAGCTGTCATAGAGATAACTGCCGGTACAATAACGCCTAACACGATATACATAAGAAGCACTCCAATACCTTGGTTTGCTAGAACATTTAAAGGAGCGATGAATGAATTTAGTCCAAGCCCGGCTAATGTATAAGGTGCCTCAAAATTAAATAATAAGATAGCAATCGGAGCACAAATAATTGAAGATAAAAATGGCCCAATTACTAACCGTGGATTTTTCACCAAATTAGGTACTTGAACTTTAGGCGTCAAGAACGATTGTGCAATGTTCGCACCTAAGTCATTTTCTTTAAAGGACATAGCTGTCCATCCTGCAAATTGTGCTGTACACCCGATTAATGCTGCCGCACTAGATACTGGGTCTAGTTGTAACGCAATGGCGATTGCTGCTGAGGAAGCAGGGGACATAAGGAAAATACTCCACACCAATGCAATAACAATCGATCCAAGTAAAGGAGATCCAGAAACAGAACCAGCAATAAACTCACTTAATTGCTGTAACAAAGGGGTAGTCACAGCTGCTAAACCAACCCCCGCGACACCACCTATAAGGATGGCGCAAAAAGGAATCGCAAGCATATCAAGCTTTGTTTTTCCTGCAATACGTTTTCCTACCCAGATAGCAACCACGGCTGCTAGTACTGCACTAATTGGTTGTCCTGTTGTCAAAACCCATAATCCATCTTGTAGTATGAGAGCATTCGCTCCAATGGTGCTACAGGCCATCGCACTAAAAATAACTAATGTATTCCCTCCGAGCTGATAAGCGATACCTGCACCAATTGCTGGGGCAAGCATCAATTGAGCAGTTTTCCCAATAGCCATAAAACCTTCCCAGCCTGTAAACGTACCAATAGTTTCAATAAGTAGTCCAATTCCTAAAGTGACAAGAACGGCGTTTGCTAGTCCTTGGGAACCTCTGTACATTCGGTCGATTAGGTATGTCTTAGTTGCTTGATTCATGATGATTCCTCCTAGTTATATAATATATCGCATAAAATATACCGAATGTATTAAAAATAAATAGTCCTTATTTGGACTAACGCAATACATTATATGTGAATAATAAAAAAATATTATTCCAACCTTTTAAATTGTTATAATATTAATATAATTTATAATGACAGTCAATACTTATTTTTAAAAAGATAAAAGGGCTTCTCCTAAAGAGAGGCCCTTTGAGATTAACTTTTAGGTTGTTCCAATTTCATAACACCTACTACATAAGAACATTTTCTAGTAAGACGTCAATAATGATTCACGTGAATGGATTAAAAAACCTTCCATTGTTAATAAAAATAAATAAAACCATTAATAAAAATAATGAAGATGATATTAGAATAGCGATTAAATCTCTTTTTCTGAACTCCTTTAAGCTAAACCAGGAGCGAGTTTTAAATTTACCGAAACCGCGAAGATCCATTGTATTGCTGACTGTTTCAATACGTTCCAGACTAGAAAAAATAAGTGGCATTATAATAGAGCCAGCATTTTTTATTCGGGTAAATAGTTTTTCATTATTAGACATGTCCACCCCGCGAGCCTGCTTGGAACGAGAAATTGTTTTAAAATCCCTTTGTATATCAGGAATATAGCGTAGAGCAATAGAAACCGAGTAGGCAAGTCGATAGCTTACACCGATACGGTTTAGAGAAGCTGCAAACTCACTTGGATGTGTGGTGACTAAGAACAAAAGAGCAGGAGGGATTACTGCAAAATATTTCAACGTAATATTTAGTTGGTAAAACAATTGCTCCTGCGTAAGTGTATAACGCCCCATGGACCCAGTAATAGGGTGGTAGGTACCATAAATAGTTGTCCCATGCTGAGGGGCGAACAAAAATATGGCTATATTGTTTAATAATAAAAACACGAGGATAAAACCAAGTACTAAGCTGATATCCTTTAATTTAATATCCGATATATAAAACAAAATAAAGCTACCGAGCAACAGCACCATTAAAACTCTTGTGTCATACGTTAACATTGCCGCAGTGGACCAAAGTAGGAAACAGATCAGCTTGGTTGAACCTGTTAGGCGATGGATAATAGAGTCACGATCAAGATAGCTTAGCAGTTCGTTGCCCATTAAATCGCACCTCCCGATCATACTGTATAAATTGCTCTACAAAGTCAGAGGGATGCTCAATTTTGAGCTGTTTAGCAATCTCATATAAGGAAGATTCCTTTAAATTAGCCTCTAGAATTAAAGAGGGATTCGACAGGATATGGGCTGGTGAGTCATCCACTAATATCTTCCCCTCTGTTAACACGATTGCGCGGTCTGTATATTCCGTCATTAGGTGCATATCATGGGTAATTAATATAATGGATGTACCCTGCTTCGTTAAATCTTCTAAGAACATCATTAGTTCTGTAGTATGCTTGTAATCCTGCCCCGCTGTAGGCTCATCCAATAATATAATTGGGGGCTCAATGATGAGGATAGAGGCAATTGATAAACGTTTTTTCTGTCCATAGCTCAAGGCTGCAATCGGCCAGTTTCTGAAAGGGTATAATCCACAAGTCTTTAATGTTTCCTCCACTCGTCTCTTAACTTCCCTATCTGATAGTTCAAATTGAATAAGGCCAAAAGCAACTTCATCGAAAACTATTTGCTTAGAGAACATATGATTTGGATTTTGGAGGACAAAGCCTACACGATGAGCTCGTTCCTTGATAGAGTCGTTAATCGCATTAAAACCCTCGAAATATATAGTGCCTTCAGTAGGTCGTTCAAAACCACAGATAAGAGAGGAAAGGGTAGATTTACCGGCTCCATTGGCTCCGATAAGGCTTATCATTTCTCCTTTATGTAATTGAAAAGACACGTTTTTAATAATGTCTAAATGATTACCATAGTGGAAGCTGATGTCATCAAGTGTCAGGACAGGCTCATTTTTAAAACCAAGCTGAATTGGAGAGCATCTTGCATCGCTAAATGTTTTTAGCTTCTGCCGGAAGGAGTCATTTACAATGCTGTCAACCTTAGTTAGGTTGGGGTGATCACTCAATTCACACCCAGCATATTTTAAGGCTTTAATGTAAAGTGGTTCTCGTATCCAATTATCCGTTAATACCGATCCTGCCAATAGCTCATTAGGGCTGCCGTCTGCAATTATCTGCCCGTGATTCATTAATATAATGCGATCGATAGGTTCTGATAAAACATCCTCTAATCTGTGTTCTACAATGATAATCGTTTTGTTGCTATCTGTATGAAGCTGATCAATTAGTCTCATTGCTCCCTTCCCAGAAGCGGGATCAAGGTTAGCGAGAGGTTCATCAAACAATAGAATATTCACATCGTTTACTAAAACGCCAGCAAGAGCGACTCGTTGTTTTTGACCGCCCGAGAGCTCATGAATACGAGCATCTAAATGATTGGACATTTTTACTAAAGCGGCTGCTTTTTGAACGCGTTCGTGCATTTTTTGTGTGGGTACAGCATTATTTTCTAGGGAAAAGGCTATATCCTCGCCTACAGTAAGGCCAATAAACTGACCATCCGTATCCTGGAGAACCGTACCAACCTCCTGTGAAATGGTAAAGAGGTCAAGCTCTCTGGTCTCTCTCCCATGAATGGTAAGGTTTCCTGTCATACTGCCTTTAAAAGCAAAAGGCGCAAGCCCGTTCAGGCAATGAACGAGCGTGCTTTTACCAGAGCCGGATGGTCCGACAATAGCTACTTTTTCCCCTTCGTAAATCGTTAAGTTGATATCGTGCAAAGTAGGTTCGGATTGACTATTATATTGAAAGCTAAAGTGTTTAAATTCGATGACTGGCTTTTTCATGTAAATCTCCTTATCTACTTATTCCTCGTAGCTCAGGCTTCCTTTTTTGGTTCTTGTCTTTGCATACGCAGTAAGCAATAGTGTACCTAGAATTGCAACTGTAATAATATTAGAAGCAGCAGCGACGATCCCTTGTGTAAATACTTTATTTGCAGGCTCTGCATAAATAAGAATGTCCAATAATGGAGCTATTAAAGCCCATGCAATAACTTGAACAACGATTTGAACAATGTTAAATAATATAATGTGTTTTTTACCAAACTCTCCATCCTCAAAAGAAAACTTCTTAAAATATAATCCGATACCTAATCCAACAAATGCGGATGAAATGACCCAACTCCACCATATAGAACCATAAGAAGTAAGGTCGTTTAAAGCATGACCAAATAATCCAACAAATAAACCCGCTATCGGTCCAAAAATAGCTGAAATGAGTGCTAAAAAAGCATAGGATGTTTGAATTGTCGTATTAGGTATACCGGTAGGGACTGCAGCAAATTTAGCTAGAATTAGGAACACAGCTGTTCCGATACCTATTGCAACAACCGTCCTAGTTGAAAAGATAGATTTTTTCATTTCATTTCTCCCCCTATATATTTTATTGCCAGTCATCCAATTAAGTGATTGTAATAACAGCTTTCCGAATCGTTATTTCTGTATTAGCACCTGTTGAAATCTTATAGGTATCAGCGAAGGAGCCTTGATTTAAGGCAATTCCTATATTATCAAGAGAATTCACATACATGAGTGCATCCCCTAACTCTGCGGCAGCGAAAGAACGACCATACGTAACTACTCCCTCATACGCTACCTCCCCGTTAATAGAAAGCGAAACGTCAAATTTCTCTCCATATTCTACATTCAGCTGCTTAAACTGTAGACGGTGAATATTAGTCCAAAGATTGCCGAATGGTCGATCTATGACATCAATGACTCCTGTAATCGAATTATTTTCAATAACTGCCTCCTTTAATGGCAATTCCACGATAAAAGATGTATGGATAGAGGGTCCGACGTCCTCCAAATGAATGTCACCAGAAGCAAGTCGTGCCCCTGTATAAGCAAAAATGTCACGTCCATGAAACGTGTGAGATTCTCCAGAATTCGGTAGGCGGTTTTTTGACTCATCAATTTCTCTCACTTCTTTAATACCAATAAATCGATTAATGTGGGTTAATGTGCCATTGTCTGGGGTGACAATATATTGATCGTTTATGGTCTTAGCAACTACACTTCTCCGGTCCGATCCAACGCCAGGGTCTACTATGGAAACAAATACTGTATCACTTGGCCAATAGCTGATGGTTTGTAAGAGACGATAAGATGCCTCCCAAATATTGTATTGAGGAATTTGGTGTGTCAGATCAAATAGCGGAAGTCCACGCTTCACACTATTGGCTACCCCGTGCATAGCACTTACCGCACCGTCGTTGATACCAAAATCTGATTGAAATACTAATAACCCTACTGTCATGTTAAAACACTCTCCTCATTATTTTTGGAGGAGAGCGAATTAAAAAACTCGCCCTCCTCAATCATTGGATTGAAAAGGACGAGATACTCGTGTTACCACCTTTATTCACTACTTATTCACATAAGCAGCCTCAGCAAGTACAGAAATTCCGTTAATATGAAATTCTAGACTGTGGTGTGGATAACGGGTACCAATCCCGCTAGCATCTCAGGCGCAGGTAACTGCACGTTCAATGTAGTGCTCAGAGGCCATTGTTCAAATGGTGTTTTCTGCTTCTTTTCAGCTACCGAAGCTCTCTTTGAAGAAAACCGCTCATCTTACTTTTTCTCTTCATCGCATTAACTTATTATAGTGAATTTACAATTAATTCTGATAACTGTCAAGCTTTTTTTAAAGTTCTTTTATACTTTCTTCCTGTGCCTTTTCCCATTCTTCTCTTAAAATACCCATTCGAATGGAATCATAGTAAACACCATTATATAAGCGGACTTTACGAATTCTTGCCTCCATAGACATTCCAAGCTTTTCTCCTACCCGAATCATCCGTTTATTACCTGACCAGGTCGTATAGCCTACCCGGACAAGTGGCATTGTAGTAAAAAGGTGGTTCATCCAAAGTCTCATAGCGCGGGTTCCTAGCCCTTTACCCCAGCTTGGAGCTTCATGAAAGCCTATACCCATCTCAAGCCATTTAGAAGGTTCATGCTCCCAATAATATGACACAATCCCACGTATTATTCCATCCACTTCGATGCCCCAAAAGCTTTTACTGTCCACGTAGGATTCTGCTTTTTCCATAAAAACATCATATGGAGTTGGCTTATAGTCGTAATAGGGTGCATCCCATTTTTTCCACTCCGGCTCCTCATCTTTACACATTAATTCCCATAATCTAGGTAAATCATTATACTGAATTGGTCGTATGATTAATTCTTGATCTTGATACAAGTTGTTTTCCTCTTTTCATTTTAGGTCTATTTTTTTCTGTTTGTATTGAAAAGAGAAATGTTAGAAGTCTACTTTTCAATCACCATTAGTTTGTTTTTCATTCTCTATCAGTCCCTTCGATACTAGTAAACTAATTATATAATAATTTTAGAAAAATGAAAAAATAAAAAATGTATCGTGGTATAATTTTACTAACTGAATAATGAAAGGGGATAGTTCTATGTTTTGTACATTAGCTTTTATAGAGGTGAAATGTAGCTAAATAAAAAGGAGAGTCAAAATGAAATTAGAAACTGAGAGATTAGAAATTATCCCTTGTACGGAAGAAACTGCTCAAATAGCTGAAAAGCAGAGCTATGATAATGGACCACAGATTTCTATGTCTTTAGAGATGCTTAAAGCTGATCCTACCTCATTGGGTTGGGGAGCGTGGCTGGTGATAAAGAAAAGTGATGGTCAGGTCATTGGGGATATTGGTTTTAAGGGAAATCCTAATGTAGATAAACAAGTAGAGGTTGGCTATGGTTTATTAAAGGAGTATTGGAGTAAGGGCTATGCAACAGAGGCAGTAGGCGCCATCATTCAATGGCCTTTTGCAACCGGTAAGGTGGATGCAATTATTGCTGAAACACTTTCCGATAATCTTGGCTCCATGCGTGTATTAGAAAAGCTAAATATGCAAAGAGTAGGAACTTCTGAGCAAATGGTCAATTGGAAATTGGTGAAATAAAACAAAAAATCCTGTGATAAAAACACAGGATTTTTTATAAATATATGTATTAATTTCTCAAGGCTTTTCCTAGCTCCTCAATCGAGCTAACAATGACGCCGTTTTGCTTGATCAGTCCAATAACAAACAAGTTGCGGTACATAAATTGATTTTCGGTTCCATCTTCAATTAATGCGTTAATTTTTTTCTTATTTTCTCGACCTTGTTGGCGCGTATCGGTATAGAGTGCATAAATTGGACGATTTAACATAGAGAATGCACCAATTTCTGCTGCAACACCAGAATCTATTTCAACTCCATCAATTACGGCAACAAGGAAGTCACTCTTCTTCAGGGCATCGATGTCTGCACTAGCGATAAGCAGGCTATCTGCATAGGCCGTTTTATCATTAATTGCTGCATTTTCCTGTGGTACATATAAGTCAACGCCTGGGAGTGAAGCTCGAATCTCCTTTGCTACTAGTTCATTTACTAAACGATCTCCTAATCCAAATAATCCATTTGCTAAATAACCTTTTTTCATCATTCATCCTCCTTTTCCATCTTTCATTGTAGGGAATTTTATATGAAATGCATAGGTAAAAAGGAAATAAGATTATTAAAAGAAAATATTAAAAGGAGAAATGTATATGCATAACAAAAGATTATATTTTATAAGACATTGTAAGGCGGAAGGACAAGAAGAAAATGCTGTTTTAACATTGGAAGGTGAAGCAAGTGCTAATGATCTTGTATCTGTATTAGAAAAATTACAGATTGACTATTTGATCTCTAGTCCATTCCAGCGAGCAATACAAACAATCCAGCCGTTTTCTTTTCATGCAGGTTTGCAGATACATACCCATGAAGGGTTAGGCGAGCGTATTTTAAGTAAAGAGCCTATGGATGATTGGCTAGTGCAACTAAAGAAGACTTTTGAAGATAAAGATCTTACCTTTCCCGGTGGAGAATCTAGCCGAGAGGCGCTAGGCCGTATTTTGAATGTAGTAAATGAGGTGTCAGGTATAAAGGGTGTTAAAAATGTGGGAATAGTGTCTCATGGGAATATCATGTCTCTATTATTCAATCATTTTGATAGTACATTTGACTTTGACGAATGGAGTCGCATGAAAAATCCAGACATTTTCTTGCTAGAAGGCTCAAATATTAGTCGTGTAGAAATAGAAAAAATCCTGTCTAATTAAAGGCAGGATTTTTGTCATAATATAATATGCTTTTAAGATTCTTTACTGCTTGAGGAGCTTGAAGGTATACGAATATTGCTCATTTGACGTTCTTGTTCTTGCTCAGCGATTATATCGTTGTCCTCAGCATTATCACGCGTAACCTTTTGGGTAAGGATTGCCCCTACTGCTACTAAAATCATTACTGCAATATAATATCCTTTTTCGTTTAGCTGCAAATTATCTGCATTGTATAGCCCGATACTAAACATGACGACCCCTGCAAAAAAAGTGAAATAAGCTAGCACCGTAAAAGCCATCGTATTTCTTCGTCTATACCTCTTTGTATTCATGACATACGCCCCTTTGTATTGGTTTTAATTGTTATTATATGAATTATATTCTAGCATGAAAGAATAATAGTGTAAAATATTCTAAAGTATATGATTATTGTTAAAGGTTTATAATTAGACATATTTCGTTATTATTCTCTAGCTTTAGAAATATAGTCAGATGCCAGCACTTGGCAAGGTATAAATAAAATAATAGGAGATGGAAAATGAAATATAGCATACCGGAATTAGCAGAAATACAAACACTAACATCTAGAATAAATACAATTCAATCATTACCAGATAATCCTATGGGAGCAGAGCGAATAGTAAAAGGCAATACCCATGCTTTTGCTGTGAAGGAAATACCGGGACCTGCTTTTAATACGGTGAGAGGATTAAATAGTTACGATTTAAAATACTTAGATGAAATCCTTTTCTTTTATAAGGAGCTATCTGTTTCTTTTCGAATAGAGGTTACTCCACTGAATAGTTCTGATCAACTGTTTCGCAAGCTATCAGATATGGAATATTATCAATCTGGTTTTCATTCCTCCTTTATAAGGTCTGTCTCTAGTAGTAAAAGTGGAAGTTTGTCGACAACTATCGAAGTTCGTCCTCTAAAAAAGGATGAATTTGACTTGTTTTCATCTATCTATGTAAATGCTTTCGGTCTGCCAACTTTTATACAAGACGGGATACAGCAAAACAACCAAATATTATATGACGTGCCGGGCTGGAGTTTTTACTTAGCACTTCGACAAAATGTCCCAGTAGGCATTGGAGTTTTATATGTGGAAGGGGAACTTGCCACCTTGGCAGCTGCCGCAACTCTACCAGCTTATCGGGGAATGGGAGTGCAACGTGCACTGCTAAATAAGAGGATAGAGAAAGCGGTGGAGCAGGGTGCAAAGTATATTACTAGTGAGGCTGTTTTCGGAAGTAGTAGTCATCGAAACATGGAACGTCAAGGGATGAAGTTAGCCTATACGAAAGCTATATGGACAAAGCGCTAAGGGAGTGATGGGCATGTTTTATCGAAGAAAGTATTATCGTGTAAAGGAAGAATTTGTGGAGAGCTTCAACAAGCTATTCAACGAAATTAATTTGCCGAATCAGTTAAAGCATGGCTCTCGCTTAGTAGGAAGATGGATGACGGCTACAAAAGACGATTTAGTCGAGATTTTTGCCATTTGGGAATATAACAGCTACGAGGAATATTTGCAAATAGAGGCTGCAGTAAGAAGTGATCAGCCACATGTTGCAAGCGTTAAAGGATGGTATGAACAATATGGTGGCAAGGAGTATGTTCAAGAAAATTTTTTAATAGAAGTAAAAGATGAAAGAATAATATCAACGGTAGAGAAAAATTATGACTAAAATGCTAGCTGCTTTTCTAAGAATGGGTTTAGGAATTGCCTTATTTCCATTAACCATATGGAATATAACCATGAATCACAAAAATAAAATAAATCCTCCAGGCAATATTATTAAAACTAAGAACTCTAATATACACGTTATATTGGAAGGAGAGGGGCCAGATGTAGTCATATTAGAAGCGGGATTAGGCTCTATCTCTATTGACTGGTCCGAAATTCAGCCCAAAGTTTCTAAGAGTGCTAAAGTATTGTCCTATGATCGAGGGAATTACGGGTGGAGTAAAACAAGACGACAAACTCTAACTGCACTAGATTATGTAGAGGAGTTAAAGGAGCTGCTGGAAAAGTTAGATCTTCAACCACCTTATGTTTTAGTAGGGCATTCCTTTGGAGGACTTATCATGAGGCTATACGTAAGTTTGTATCCAGAACAGGTGAAGGGTCTACTCCTAGTCGATGCTGTGCATGAGAACCAGTATGCTCCTGGTAACCAAAACAGAGGATTTAAACGGTTGGCGACTTTTGGGTATGTGACTTCTCTTATTGGTCTGCCTAGAATATTAAAGAAAAAGGCAGGAAGAAAGTTTTTGGCTGGAGAGAAAAATCATTATTTAAATTATACTGGATATACAATGGGCGCGTATCAAACGATTTATCAAGAGTATAGGGATATTGCCATTTCAGCAGATCAATTAAAGAATGCAAAGCCCCTTTTAAATGACTTGCCTGTCACTGTATTAAGTTCTAATAATCCCGAGAAAAGATGGGTTCAACAGCAGCTTTTGTTATCCAAGTTAACAGCCAGGACAGAGCATATCCAAACAGATAAAGGTCACTCTATTCATTTGGAGGATCCTTACGTAGTTACCAATGCTATTATCAAGTTATTAAACACAGGAGAATCCAAAAATGTTTAACGTACAACAGATTTTAACAAAAATAAAAAGCTTAAACCGTCCTTTTGTTTTGGGGGTAGACGGGTTAAGTGGGGCAGGAAAGACTACTTTTACGGATCAACTAGCCCAAGAACTGGAGGAGGCGGGTCATAAGATTGTTATTATCCACCTTGATGATTTAATAGAAGTTCGGGAAAAGCGTTATAACACCGGGCAACCAGAATGGTATGAATACTATAGCATGCAATGGGATGTTTTATACATTCAGGAAAGCTTGTTTAAGTCAAATCATGAGAAGGCAAAGGTTCTTCAGCTTAAATTTTATATTGCCCAAGAAGATCAGTGCTTATCAAAGGATATACCCCTGAAGGACTGTACAGTTCTATTAATTGAGGGGGTATTCCTTCAACGCAAGGAATGGCGTAGTTTTGTTGATTATTTAATCTATTTGGATTGTCCGAGAGAGATTCGAAACGTACGGGTGTTGAAGCGAGATTCTTATATAGGAGATATGGAAGCACGACTAAATAAGTATGAGCGGAGATATTGGAAGGGTGAAGAGTTTTACTTAAGGGAAGAAAAGCCATTGGAACAAGCAGATCTAGTTTTAGATGTAGAAAATGCTTCTATCATAAAAAATGTGCAGCAATAATAACGTGTTGCGTATATACGTTAACGCTAAATAGAAGGATACAAAGCTAGTCTTGTAGAATAATATTTAAAATTTAATTTTACGAGGGGGATGAAAGTGTTTAACGAGGTTAAAATCGAACAGTTAACATCTACCGTAGAACATATGGAGGAGCTTTCTGAGCTACTAATACAAGTGGTAGAAGACGGTGCCTCTATTGGCTTTTTGCCTCCAATGGAGCTAGCGGATGCCATGGATTATTGGGAAGACGTCTTAACCCCTGAGGTTATCTTGTTTGTTGCAAAAAGGAATAATCGTATTATTGGTAGTATCCAGCTCCAACTCTGCAGTAAACAAAATGGTATGCACCGTGCAGAGATTGCTAAACTTATGACTCATCCCCATTACCGGAGAAATGGAATAGGACGTCAGCTAATGGAAAAAGCAGAAAATAGAGCTGCAAGAGAGGGTAGAACCTTAATAGTTTTGGACACAAGGGAGGGCGATGCTTCAAATAATTTATATACTTCTCTAGGATACATACAGGCTGGCAAGATTCCCGGTTATGCCAAATCTGCTAATGGGGAAATGAGTGCGACGATTTTTTATTACAAAGAGATTAATGAATGAAG
The DNA here is from genome assembly GCF_038004905.1 of Psychrobacillus sp. FSL W7-1493. NCBI lineage: Bacteria > Bacillati > Bacillota > Bacilli > Caryophanales > Bacillaceae > Psychrobacillus > Psychrobacillus sp. FSL W7-1493. The sequence continues at coordinate 340,148 of NZ_JBBOSB010000001.1, forward strand.
AGCAGCCAGCCACCTAATTCAAAGAGAAGAAAAAGACTTTATGGGTACTAATTATAAAGTCTACTAATGTAAATATATAAATTAAAAATGAGATTAAAGTGATGCATGCTATAAAATAGCATGCATTTTTTGTTTTTATGAATCTTTAGACTTATATAATGCGCAAAATATAGAATAAAAGATAGAAAGTGGGTATCTTTTTACCTGTTTTAAAGGTCAGAAAATAAAATAAAATGACTTTCTTTGTAGAAAAGTCAGAAGTTTCAGAGAATGTATTGAAACCATTTATGATAAAAGTATAATTATGGTTATCTTCTGTTACGAATTAATTATGAGATAACTAGAAGTGGTGAAAAAAATAAACTAAATATCTAGTGGGAGGAGTTTATAGTGAGTATATAGTAATAGTTGCAGAGTCGGTTGTTAGGGAAATTAAATGCAGTTAGAAAGGGATGCCGACTATGAAAAAAATAGTAAGCATTATCTTGGGATTGTTAGTCCTATTAGGAATAGGGTCTAACGCCATTTATGCAAGTGGCATGACACCAGCCCCTCTCTCTAAATGGTATGGGCAATTACTTACGAAAGAGAGTGAGCGGAATAATGTTTTATCTGAAGTAGAAAAGACCTTTGAAGAAGTAAATGCGTTCATAATGGAAAGTCTAGGACATTATCATCATACTCTTCAAAAGACTATCGAGAATCAGATAAAAGAATCAAAGGACGGTATTGAGAATTACCAACAGGAAGTTGAAACTCAGTTAAACCAATCAGTTAACGAGTTAAAAAAAGAAAACCTTAGCGATTACGTGGACAGTAAAAAAATTGAAGACGAAATCGATCAGGACATACAAGAAGTACTATATGAGGTATTTGGTAATTAACGAATTAGTATAAAAAATATAAAATCTAAGGGAGATATTAAAATGATGAAAACAGTAAAAGGTAAAGTAGTCGCAGGAACATTAGCATTAACGTTATTTGCAGGAGCAGGAGTAGCATTCGGAGCTTCAGATGCTGGAACAAACTTATTAAGCTGGTATAACAGTAAATTTGGGGTAGCTCAACAAGAAGTTATTGGTGGGGTTAAGCAAAACGTAACAGGTAAAATCACAAAATTAGCTGGTGAGTATCAGGGATTAAAAACAGGGGCAACTAATAGTATTAATAAGACTGGGGCGGATGAAGTTGCTGCAAAAAACACTGCAATAAAAGCTGAAGCTCAGGAACATATAGATGCAGTAAATGCACAGAAAAATGAAATCGCGGGTTATATGGAAGTACAATTTAATCAGCTTTACGATGCTGCTAATATTATTATTAATACAACTGGTGCGGAAGCAGTGAAATACGCTGAAGGAGATTTAGAAAAACACACGGTAGATAAAGGGTCAGCTGCTCTTGGTAGCTTGAATGAAGATTTAAATGCTACAACGGCTAAAGCTGTTAACGATTTGACTAAAGCGATTAATGACGCGAAAAGTTCACTTCAGACACAACTAAACTCTGAAAAGACTGCTACGAAAAATGAAATTATCGCTGCAATTGACGCTAAAATAATCGAGTTAAGAAATACTGTTACTGAAAAAAGAAACGAATTAGTTGTAATACAACAAGACCTTATTACAAAAAAAGCAACTGAACTTGAAGGACAGGCTTTCGCAAAGTTAGATAGCATTGTGTCTGGCATTAATAAATAATCTTATAATACTAAATAAGGGCCTCCATTTATAAGAGGTCCTTATTTTTATGATTGGAGGAGAAGATATGCTAAGTAGAATAGAAAAGTATAAAAGAAAGCCGATTAAAAAGGTAGCCATGATAGCAGGAGCTCTTTGCTTGTTTATTGGTCTCGGCGGTGGTGTTAAAACAGCTTTAGCTGATCAAGACGTTCAACTATTAATGGAAAAATGGTTTTTAAAAAAACAAGACGAGTCACTAAAAGAAATAGATAGTGCCATAAGTACTGAAAGAGATGTACTTATGGAACAATTGAAAGATCAATTAAATACAGAGATGCAACTAGCTGAAAAACAATTGGCGGAGTTTACAGCTATTCAAAAGCGAACTCGCATTGAAGCTTTACAAGAATATGCGAATAACATAAAAGCAGAGATGAACATAGATAATAGTGAGCAACAAGCTGCAATTATGAAAAACATAGATATTATTTTAGAAAATGCAAAAGCGCAATTAGATGGTCAAGCTTCTAATTTAAAACTATTGCCGATTCAAGTTCCTACTAGTTCTGAAGCCGTTCCTACACCTGTAATGATACCAGTGCCGGAAGAAACAGAAACAGAAACAGAAAAAGAAAAAGAAAAAGAAAAAGAAAAAGAAAAAGAAAAAGAAAAAGAAAAAGAAAAAGAATTTATTCAAGAACCATCACCAGTATCAAAACCTGAGAAAGTAGAAGCTGATACTTATATAAATGAAACAAAACCAGCTGAAGTAGTAAATGAGATAGTGACAGCAGATATTTATTCCATCACGGATTGGTTTAGTATGCCTAATATACAAGAGGTGACTGTGGAAGAGTTGGTGATTCCATCAGATGCTTTTTCTATAAATAGTACATTTTCTGACATATTGATGAATCCACAGGCAGCTGTTGCCATGCGAAGCATTTTAAAGGGAATTGAAAAGCACCCCCAGTTCAGTCAAATACAATACAAGACTATTGACGAAATGTCTAGAGTATCTCCCTCACTCTTCAATGAAACTATTTTATATTTACTTAATAAATCTTTAAAAGAAATAAAGATATAAATTTTTAGAGACTGGGACAAAACTGACATTAAAATAGAATAGCTACTGATATTTTACGAAAGTAAAATATTAGTAGCTATTTTTTTACATGAAAAAAGACGACTTTGTTCTATAGAATTGGAATTAAAACAATCGAACGTAATCAGACTTCACTATTTAATACGTAAAGAATCAACTGGGCTAGTAGTCTATTAATAGTGTTTGAATATGAAACCTCTACGATTGTTCCTTTCGAAGTTTTTGTAAGAAAGCAGAAGAAGGGCCGAATCGTAAAAATACGGAATGGGAATAAAAAATATATGTAACACAAAAGCTTTTAAAGAAATAACAGAGTTATCTATCGTCAACGTAAAACTGACGTGGATCCAGTTTTTGATTTTTGAAAGCTAATTTAGGTATTACACGATTTTCGTAGTTTTGATGACTCCACTTTAACTAGCTAGCTTAGGACCTATTTATGAACAATCCTCTTTTTATTCGTAAGTAATAATATATATATAAGGCACGAAAATGTATAATTTTCAGCATTTATCAAAATTAGATGAAAAAATACCTTTTAGGGAGATATAAGGTTCCATTAGCCTGTCTATTTAAGTCGGAAATAAGAATATTTTGACTATTTTTGTATTATTCTAAGAAGTTTTATCGAATAGATTGAAATGAATTGAATCAAAAGTATAATAATCTTAATCTTCTGTTAAAAAGCAAAGAAATTTAACAGAAGTAGAGGTGAAATAGTCTATATACCTATAGAAAAGGAGGGTAATTAAGTAATTAGGTTCATTGTCTGAGGTACTTTTGTCTTAAAAGAAGAAAGTGACTGGGGGGAAGTGAAATTCGGAAAATAGTAGTGGTTATTACATTTATACTACTGGTTTTTGTTGGTTCTAGCTACATCTCGGCAAGTAGTATTAACTATTTTGCTCTGGGAAATTGGTTTATCAAAGTTCAGGAAATAAAGGAACAAAAAGAAGTTGACGAGTCTATTAGTAATTCGTTAGTAGGATATGAAGTTATTCTTAAAGACTCTTTACAGTACCTAACTAACTCTATTCAAGAAAATATTTTAGAAAAACAAATCGATCGTTCTAAAAAAGAGATTACAAAAACACAAGGAGAATTTAAGAGTGAGTTAAGTGAAGTTGTAAGCGATCTTGAAAACATGAATTTGGATGAACCAGCTATTGAGAAGGAACTGGAAGAACAACTGGAACTAGATATCGAAAATACATTTATAAAAGTACTAGAAGGAATTTAAATAAACTATTAACTACTACTAACTAAAAGGGGATATTTAGGATGATGAAAACAGTTAAAGGGAAAATAATTACAGGAACAGTGGCTGTTACATTACTTGTTGGAGCGGGATCTGCGTTTGGGGCGTCTAATGCTGGTGAAATGCTACAAAATTGGTTTAATACGCAGTTTGGTGCAGCTACCGAGGAGTTTGATGAAACCGTTGGTGGATATCAAGACGATAAAACATTAGTAGCATCAACTCAGTACGGGGCTTTAGAGGCGAAAGCTACCAATAAGATTGGTGAATCTCAAGAAGACTCTACTGCAGGTGCTGCTTCTAAGATTGATAAAGACTTGCAAGAGCATAAGGCAGCGTTAGAGGCGAAAAAAGTAGAGCTTACTAATTACACTAATGCTGAGTTCACTAAAATTTATGAGACAGAAAAAGAGAATATACGTCTTCTCTGGTTAGAGGCAAATCGAAAAGCAGAAAGAGATATGGAGGCACATACGATAGCCGAAGGATCTGCTGCTTTAGATACATTAAATGCTGAATTAGAAGCTGCAACAACAGCAGCACTTTCTGAGCTAGAAGCAGCAATAGAAGCTTCCAAGTCAGGTCTTCAGGCTACCATTGACAATCATGTGGACACTAAAACGGATGATTTGAAAGGAAAAATAGATAAGGAATTAGCAGACTTTACGCTTTGGACACAAATGATGACTAACTTCATGATTCAGACCCAAACAGATGCAATAGAAGCAGCTGCCAAAGATTTAGAGACTGCTGCGTTAACTTCTATGCAGGATTTAGTAAATGGGATAAATGAATAAGAGTAAAAAAAACTCTCTGTAAGAGTTCCTCTTTAGAAGCTCTTATACCTCAAAATGGAGGTAGGGAAATGGGAAAAAATATAAAAAACTATAAGGTTATCCTCTTTATTTTTGTCATTCTATGCAGCATGACACTAGGTGGGGGACTAAAATCGGTACTAGCCGATCAGGATATAACACTCATGATGAGCAATTGGTTTAACAAGAAAAAAGAAAAGTCCATAGTAGACCTAGAAAAGGCTATTTCAGAGGAAAAAGATATTCTGTTAAAGGACTTGGAAACTTCTTTATCGAAGGAAATGCAAAAAGCTTCTGACGAGTTGGTTTCATTTACTGCACTTGAAAAGCAAACTAGAATCAATACCTTAAATGAGTATGCGAAGTCTTTAAAATCTCAAATGAAGATAGATAATACAGAACAGGAGAAAATAATCCAAGCTAACCTGGATGCCATTATCGCACAGGCAATTGCACAAATGGATGGACAAGCTGCTGAATTCAAATTAATAACTATTCCTTCTAACGATAGTGAAAAAGAAAAAGAAGCTCCTATAAGCCCTGATGATGAGACGGAAGAAAATAAGGAGGAGAATGAGAAGAAGCCTGTTAAGCCTATTTCTGAAGAAGAAAAAGAAAAAAATCCAGAAGCAGACCAAACTTTAATTGGACAACCAATAATTGAGAGTGAAGTAAAAGAGGTTGATATATATGCAGTTACAGATTGGTTTACTGCCCCTAATACACAAAATGTTATAGTAAAAGAAATTGAAATTCCAGAGGGTGTATTTTCTATTAATAGTACATTTTCCGATATTTTAATGAATCAACAAGCTGCAGATGCAATGCGTAGTATACTTCGGGGAATTGAAAAACATCCACAATTTACTGAGATACAATACAAGACAATAGATGAAATGTCACGTATTTCACCATCCATGTTCAACGAAACTATTTTATATCTATTGAACAGTTCATTAAGTCAAATAAAGACATAGTGTTATTGAGTACTAGGTTAAGCAACCTGGTACTTTTTTTATTTCAGGGTAATTTAAATTACTTTCAAAAATAAATTAATTGCTTTTTAAAGTAATTTATATTACTATTTAAAGTAAGGGAGAGGGTTAATGTGGAAGAAATAAGATTAAATGTCGCTTTGCTTAGAAGAAAGGTACCCAACTTGACGACAGCTGCTAAATCCATTGGGATTCGACCCGCTACTGTCTCCAATTTATGCACAGGGAAGATTGCTTTGGGGAAGGCAGAGGTTAAAACACTTGTAGGTTTAGCATCATTAGCGAACTGCACGGTAGATGAATTGATCATACGGGGGGAGAAGAAGGATATGATTGAAACACAAATCAAGGCATTAGACTTTTTTGCACCACTAGTAAAGGATGGGACGATTGGTTTGGTGGCGAGACCAGGAATGGGTCAGTTGGTTATACTTGCTGAGCTTCTGCATCGTTTTAAGGATAGTAATTACACAACACTGTTTTTATTACCCAAAAAAGAGCATGGTGAGCTTGAAGGAACTATAGAACTAGCCGATTTTGTTACCAATACTATTGATGAAACACATAAAAAGCTCTTAGAGATTCAAGGAGATACAGTATTTATCACAGATAGAAGCTATATTATTTCAGGAGAACTATTGGATTTACAGGAAAAAATGATTGCAGAGAATCTAGATGGGATTACAACTATCTTAGTAGATTTATCTGGAGAGGTAGTAGATGAAGACATGCCGTTTGGTCCTTTAGAAACTATATGGCAGCTAGATGCAGACCTTGCAACTCGTCATATGTATCCTGCGATTCACCCTATCTATTCGACCTCATCTGTCATGGAGGGAATAGATGTTGACCAGCGTCATTTTAGTTTAAGACAGCGTGCACAAAAGCTATTAAGACGCTATAGAGAATTACGTTCCATTGTAGGGGTGCATGGAATTCAAAAGCTTCCAGAGAGTGAACTGACAACCTACGAGCGAGGAGAAAGACTAGAGGCATATTTTACCCAATCATTTTATGTAGCGGAACAATTTACGGGTCCAGGAGTAGCTGTTTCAATAGACCGAACTCTAAATGATGTTGAGGCTATTTTAGAAGGAAAGCAAGATCATACTAAGGTAGAAGAGTTAAAATTTGTTGGGAGTCTCAGTTAAATAATAGGTAGAAAAAGATGCGAAAGACATAGTCCTTCGCATCTTTTTTTATGTGCGCCCGGCATGCGCATGAACTATAGGGTGCAAGTCCCGAACCCCGAAGACAGAAGTAGAGGTTAGCCGAGAGCAAGGGTGTCCGTGGTGACGCGGAATCTGAAGGAAGCTGGAGGCAAATCACCGGTCCGAGGAACACGAATCTCATAGAAGGCTAGGTATGATTGAGTGAGTTTGCATAACAAAACAAAGCTCTTTCTGTCGAAGGTCATACCAAGTAAATGAGGCGGATAGATGGTGTGAAAGTGCATGCGCTTACCCGGGGAGGTCTGATGGAAACGTGAAGTACCCTTCATAACCCACTCCATGAGGAGTGGCTGAACCATCAGAAGTCAGCAGAGGTCATAGTACGAATGGGTCTAGAACCATTCGGAAGGACTGAACAATTAGGAGAGAATAACCCTTGGCTTTCCAACTTGGATGAATGAACACAGAAAACAAAGAAACCTCACGCTTAGAAAGTAGTGGTGAATCCCACGAGGGTATTTGCGGAGGGTGTAGTCCAGTTGGGCAAAAGAAGATAAGTTATTCACGGAAAGGAACGAAATGGCGATGTTGAATCAGATACTGGAACGGAAAAACATGATACAAGCGTTAAAGCGGGTAGAAGCGAATAAAGGAAGCCATGGAGTAGACATGATGCCCGTACAAACCTTACGACAGCACATCCTCGAAAATTGGGAAACCATTAAATCGCAGATTTTGAATGGAACCTATGAACCGCAGCCAGTACGTCGAGTCGAAATCCCGAAACCAGACGGTGGTGTGCGTCTATTAGGTATTCCAACCGTGATAGATCGTTTGATTCAACAAGCTATATCGCAGATATTATCTGAGGAATATGATAAAACATTTTCAGAATACAGCTATGGATTCCGACCAAATCGGAGTGCCCATGATGCCATTCGAGAAGCAAAGGGTTATATAAAAGAGGGTTATCGATGGGTCGTGGATATGGATTTAGAGAAATTCTTTGATAAGGTCAATCATGACCGACTAATAGCAACGTTAGCGAAACGAATTTCAGATAAACCTTTACTAAAACTCATCCGTAAATATCTCCAATCCGGTGTCATGATAAATGGAGTAGTTTCCAGTACAGAAGAAGGAACCCCGCAAGGTGGACCTCTAAGTCCACTCTTATCAAACATCGTATTAGACGAACTTGATAAAGAGTTAGAGAAACGTGGACATAAATTCGTTCGGTACGCAGACGACTGCAATATCTATGTGAAGAGTGAACGGGCAGGGATACGAACAATGGCGAGTATACAACGATTTATTGAAGGAAAACTTCGACTGAAAGTGAACGAAAAGAAATCGGCAGTGGACCGCCCTTGGAATCGAAAATTCTTGGCGTTTAGCTTTACTGCTCATAAAGAACCGAAGGTTCGTATTGCAAAAACAAGTCTACAACGAATGAAGAAGAAAATACGAGAAATTACCTCTAGAAAGATGCCATATTCCATGGAATATAGAATTGAAAAGTTAAACCAATATCTAGTGGGTTGGTGTGGATACTTCGCTTTAGCAGATACACCTACCATATTTAAAATATTGGATAGCTGGATTAAACGAAGATTACGTATGTGCCTTTGGAAGGATTGGAAGAAACCTCGAACAAGAGTCAGAAATCTTACTCGATTAAAAGTTCCTTATGGAAAAGCATACGAGTGGGGAAATACCCGTAAAGGGTACTGGCGCATTTCTAAAAGCCCCATATTACACAGAACCCTTGGCAATTCCTTTTGGGAAAGCCAAGGGCTGAAAAGTCTGCACGTTCGTTACGAAACTTTGCGTCATTCATCTTAATTGAACCGCCGTATACGGAACCGTACGTACGGTGGTGTGAGAGGTCGGGAGTTAATCACTCCCTCCTACTCGATTTTCACGAGGCTAATACTTTTAAAAGTCTCTAGTTGGTTTTTGGCAATATAGAGAAGGTAACGATTCATAAGACTAATGGTTTAAGAACAGTTAATCAGGGAAAAACTAAAATAAAATTTGAGGTAATGCAAACAGAAAGGAGGATATCATGGCATCGATAAAAAGTAATGCACCTACTAAAGAAAATCAGAGGCTTTATTCCACTAAGAATATGTGGACGGGCATATTATTTGGATTAGGGGTAGTAGCCTTTATAGATGAAGTAGTTTTTCACCAGCTTTTACATTGGCATCATTTTTATGACAAGTCTACCACGGACATCGGGCTTGTTTCAGACGGCATTTTCCATGCTTTTAGCTTCTTTGCTACTGTAGGTTCAGCTTTTTTAATGGCAGATCTTCACAGACGCCAAGCATTTTGGCCAAAAAGGTGGCTAGGAGGAATATTTTTGGGAGCTGGCATTTTCCAGCTATATGATGGAATCATTCAGCACAAGCTATTAGGTTTACATCAAATTCGCTACAATGTGGATATATTGCCGTATGACCTAGTTTGGAATATTACTGCAGCTTTAATGATAGTAGTAGGAATTATTTTGTTAAAGCAAACTAGTGTAAAGAGTAGAGGTGTATAAATTGCATAGTCATTCTCATGAAAGCAGCTTAAACACTGATTTTGTACAGATTATACTAGGTGCACCATTTGTTCTCTTGCTGTTCTTATATTTATATGCTGTCTTATCATCAAATAAAAGCAAAAAAAAGTGGCCTATTTACCGAACTGTTTTATGGATATTAGGAATAGCTTTAGCAATGATATCTGTAACGGGGAATCTCGCACAGCAGGCACATACAGACTTTGTTGCTCACATGGTTGGGCATTTGTTTTTAGGAATGCTTGCACCGTTATTGTTGGCTTTAGCAGCACCTATGACACTATTTTTAAGAACTCTGCCAGTCAAAATCTCAAGAAAAATAACAGGGATATTACGAACTAGATTCGTTCACTTTTTTCAAAATCCTATTGTCGCTTCCGTGCTAAATGTGGGAGGGCTTTGGTTATTATACACGACTCCACTATTCGCAATGATGCATGAAGGTACTTTGGTTTATATTATCATTCATATACACATTTTCTTAGCAGGTTATCTTTTTACTATTTCCATCATTTATATTGACCCAACACCATATAGAAAAAGTTATGTTTACAGGTCTGTTGTCTTTATCTTTGCTTTAGCTGGTCATGCAATTCTATCCAAGTATATTTATGCAAATCCACCACTTGGTATATCCAGAGAAGAAGCAGAAATGGGAGGCATGATTATGTATTATGGTGGGGACGCTATTGAGATAGGGTTAATAGTCATCCTTTATTATCATTGGTTTAAACAAACTCGTCCTAAGGCTGAGGTAGTTAACCCTAAACCCATAAATGGAAAAGAGGAGCTAATATGAAGGATAACGCAAAGTATACGATTGCAGGAACTAATATTGATGAAGTCAAAAGGCAAAATGCTAATTCTGGATTAACTTATAATGAGTTAAACGAATTAATAGCTAAACAGTTAAAGGATAAAGAAATAAATAGTCAAAAATCAACTTAAAAGAAAGGACTGTGGTTTTGAATGTATTTCAAAGCATGTCTCATTAAGTTTATTATGACAACAGCCGTCATTTGGATTGTACTAGGTTATTATGGGGTAGAATTATTAAATATTTTTATTACAAGTATTGCTTTAACTGTTTTAGGCTTTATAGGTGATATCTTTTTAATGCCAAAGATCGGTAATGTTCTTGCAACCTTTGGTGATTTCATACTAGCACTTGCAGTAGTTTGGCTAATAGGTACTTACTTATTCGACCCTTCCGTCCCTGTAGGAAGAGCTGCATTTATTATTTCTCTTATATTGATAATCGGGGAAATGTACTTGCATCAATATATAAAATTGTATATTTTCGAACCAAGAGTAACAAATCCAAGCGATAAAGCAGGTTATTATCAAAGAACTCATACACAATTGGAATTCGCAAAAGCTTTTAGTAAAGAGGACTTTAAGAAAAAATAAAAAAATGTATATTTTATCGTTTATAACTCATTCTAATACGGAAGAAGGGAGGTAAAATATAATGTCAAACAACAATAACAACAACCGTAATAACATCAACCGCAATAACAATAACAATAACAACAACAATAACAACAACGAATTCGGTGAGGAATTCAACTTTGAAAACATAAACAACAATAATAACAACAATAACAATGACAGAAACAACCGGAATATCAACCGTAACAACAATAACAACAATAACAACAACGATAATAACAATAACCTGTAATTTATAGGTTAAAAAGCAACTTTACCTTTTTAGGTAAAGTTGCTTTTTGTTTGAAAAAACGAAAAGGTGGTATCTAAAGGTTAAGAAATGGGGGAATGGACTGTGACAAGCAAGTTAGAAGAGTTAGATGTAGAAAAAGCATACGTAACTTTTATGTTCCCATTCGCCTTTTATGAGAAACAGAGACATAAAATGATGGAAACACTAGAAAGGCATCATTTTAAATTTTTTAAACTAAAGAACAATACACTTCAAGCTGGTTATTATGGAAAAGGAGTAAGGGTTAGACATGAACAACTAAGTCAATTTTTTTTACCATATATAGAAGATAAACTATTCCCCCAAACTACAAAAAATAGGGGGTTTTTAAGATACTCAAAAGAAATAAATGAAGAATTCACATGGGAATTTAAAGAACAAAAAAGTACCTTTGTTATTAATAGTGTAGACATTACGCTATGTCCTTTTGGTATCGGATTAATAACAATCCGAACGTTAAAGGAAGGGCATGAAAATTTATCAGAGTTCTTGCAATTTGTTTCTCACTTTAGAGTATTAGAACCTAAACTGGAGGAAGAGCAAGGAGTCATTATATATAATGATTCCTACACCTTTGAAACAACCAACCAATTAGTATTGGATCATTTATGTCCTTCAGTTAAGCCGTTTATTATAAGAAATGAACATTTAGAGGGGTACTATGGTAGTCTTCCTTTTTTTGAGGATGCCAGAATGCTTTCTTCCATTTTTCTCGTAGTAAAGGATGATCAAGAAATCTTAGAGGAGCACTTGTATCGGGTTGCACAGGTTGATGGTAAAATCGATGGATATCCATATATATCTAGTACAAACCCGAACTACATTGAGCAGTTTGTTGAAAAACGGGTACATAATCGATGGGCTCCATTTACATATACTATTATCTCTGAGAACGTTCAGGCAACTGTTACTAAAATAGATGAGCAAGCTTCCCCAAATAGCATCTCTGACTTTATGGGAACGATGTATTATAATTTATTGTTACATTACTACTATAAGATAATGCTATTAAAACTATCCTTTGAGCATAGTGAGGTAAGCTGGTCCAAGGATAAGGAGTATGTGAGAGAGCTTATGGAGCTTATTTCTAAATTTTATTCAAGATACTACTTTGGTCAGGTTTCTCCTAGGCAAGAGGGGAAGGAGCTTACCCATTTACTTCGAGAAGCATTTAATCTAAACCACCTCTTTATTGAAGTTAAAAAGACATTAGATGATTTGTATCGTGCACAAGATAACCAAACGAGTAACCGTCATAATATGCTATTGTTCATGCTGACAGTATATACGACTATTTCCGGTATTTATGGCATGAACTTAGTCATAGAGGATTGGAAGGGCTTTGCTGACTGGTCGAAAGTCCCTGGATACTCATTCTTTGAATGGATTTCCCTAATTACTGCGCTAAGTGGTATTGGCTTGTCTTTAGCACTACTGATTAGTACAGGAGGTAAGGGATTAGCAAACAGATATAGAAAATGGAAAAGAGAGCGTACAGATTAATCCCCTAGTAGGGGATTTTTTTGTATAAGAAGATATTTTATATTGTCTACTTTATGTTGATAAAGTGCTAGATTATAGGATAATAATAGTTACAAGAAAAAGAAAAAGAAAAAATGGGGTAACGTTGTGAATTCTGAAAAAACTTCTAAATCAATTGTATTACCGTTAATAGTTTCTATTGTAGCGATTTCATTTGCAGCAATTTTTGTGAAATGGTCCAGTGCACCAGCAACTATCTTAAGTATGTATCGAATGATCCTAGCTAGCTTATTGCTTTTGCCGGTTGTCTGGATAAAAAGAAACGAATTTAAAAGGATTTCAAAAAGAGAATGGTACCTTTTGTTCTTCTCGGGAATGTTCTTAGCTTTGCATTTTGCTCTCTGGTTTGGCTCTTTGAAGCTAACTACTGTAGCAAGCTCAACCATAATACTAGCGCTCCAGCCGATCATTGCTTTAATCGGCGGAATGATTTTATTTAAAGAAAGAACTACTGCCAGTGCTTTGCTTACTATGGGTATTGCAGTTGTAGGTGCTGTTATGGTGGGATGGGGAGATTTTGGGCTTAGTAAAAGTGCCATATTAGGAGATATTCTTTCATTTTTAAGTGTTATTGCAGTGGTGGGTTATTTACTAATTGGTCAAAGTGCTGTAAAGAAAGTATCTCATTGGATTTATAGTTTCTGTGTATTTGGTTTTGCTGCAGTCGCTTTAATTCTTTATAATGTTGTCACTTCGGTTCAGTTGACAGGCTATGATGCCAAGGAATGGGGGATTTTTGTTTTATTGGCTGTCGTTCCTACCATTTCACATCTCATAAATAACTGGCTTCTTAATTACGTAAATGCTACGACCATTTCTATGAGTATTCTTGGAGAGCCTGTTGGAGCAACCATTTTAGCTGTTATTATTCTAGGTGAACGTATAGTTGCTTGGCAAATTATTGGTGGTCTTATAGTTTTAATCGGCGTTTTCTTTTTCCTTATGCAACAAATCAGTGGATATAAGAAAATAAGCAAAACAAAGGTAGGGTGAGTTTAGATGAATAGAGCGGCAATGCTAAAAATGACATTGTCCATGGCCATTTTTGGATCAATTGGTTTTTTTACAGGAAAAACTGGTATTCCTGCTATAGAGTTAGTGTTTGTTCGCTGTATTTTTGCCACCCTTTTCCTTGGTGCATTATGGTTGATTACTGGTCAACATAAGACAGAAACGTGGAAAAAAAGAGAACTGCTTCAAACTCTTCTATGCGGTGTATTCTTAGTTCTAAATTGGGTATTCCTTTTCAAGGCTTTTGAAGTCACATCGATTACGATTGCGATTACTATATATAATTTGGCGCCGATCATTGTATTGTTACTTGGAACCTTATTTTTGAAGGAGAGGATGACATGGACATCACTTGTTGCGATACTTGTATGCTTTCTTGGAAGTGTTCTGATTGTAGGTATTAATACCACTCAATCCCTATCAGCGTTTCTGGGCTCTGGCTTTTTATGGGCACTTTTAGCTGCATTTTGCTATGCGATGACTATGCTTCTTGGAAAAGGTGTTAACCAGTTAAGTGCCTATGCAATGACCTTTGTCCAAACCACAATTGGAATTGTAATACTACTTCCGTTTCTTCAACTTAATGTATTTCAAGGATTAACTATAGAAAACTGGCTATACATAATTGGTACGGGCTTAATACATACAGGATTTGTCTATTATTTATTTTTTGATAGTCTTAGAAAGTTAACTGCTGTGGTGATTTCCGCATTAGTATTTGTTGACCCAGTCGTCGCTATATTACTAGATACATTGATATTAGATTTCCGTCCAACACCTATGCAAGTTTTAGGGATTTTAATGGTTTTTGGAGGAATTATTTATACACTTATTAAATCTAATAAGAGAGAGCCAGTTGAATCGCTGTAGATGAATATTGTTAGACCAAAAAAGGTAAAAGGTATTACTGATATGCTTAGTCAGTAATACCTTTATGATTTACCTTTCTAGACTTCGCTTACGAATGGGCGACAGAACGAGGGTTGTAAGGATAATTAGAGTTGCTATTACAACAGCAGAATAGAAGAGCCCTCCGTAGCCATTTTGTGCAGCTATTGTAGTTACTTGGTCGATACTTTTTAATACAGTCTGAAGTAATGTTGGATCTTGTATTTGGTCTAATAATCGTGACATAGTTTCCTGGGAAATAATTTCCCCAGAGGAGGACACCTGTTGGGAAAGGTTTTGAAACTCCTGGAGGCCTGCCTCACTGATGTTTGCTTCCTCGATGTTTTGCTGTAATATTTTTGGGAAATCATTTTGGAAAATGGTTGGCATTTCGTTAAATCCTCTAGTAATAAATCCGGCATAAATAGTTGGAGCAATGGTCATACCGATTTGTCTACTTAAAGAGAGAGTTGCTAATGCAGTGCCCTTGTCGGCGTTTAGTTTTTCGGTTGCTAATATATTTAAAGGCGCCCCAAGAATTATACCCATTCCGAATCCAGCTACTGAAGAAGCGAGAATGAAATGCCATTTAGCTTCAATCCAAGTAGGAAACAATAGAAAACCAATGGCAGACACAATACCAGATAGAAGTACGGCTAAAATTGGTCCTTTTTTATCAACTAACACACCACCCATCGCAGCTCCTAACCCAGCTGCTAATGCAAGAGGTGTCATCCAATACCCAGCGTTTTCTTGGGCTATCCCAAGCACTTGCTCAGAAAAGGCAGGGATAAAAATCATACCTGCTAATAGAGCTCCTGAAAACATACCGATTAACAAGGTTAATAAGTATGACGATTTGGATAGCAAACGAAATGGAAGGATGGGATCACCACCACGTTTTTCTAAACGACTTTCATGGAATAATAATAGGAGTAAAAGAACAATCCCTGCTAAAATATATCCATATACCTCAAACTCCAGCAGGCTCGTAAAGAAGTTAACTCCTTCAATATTAGTCAACCCATACATAATTCCTAGAATAGACAAGGAAAGTAAAACAATTCCTAGTAAATCCAGTTTTCCAACTGCTGCATCCTTTGTTTCTTCTAACTTTAAAAAACCAAGTATAACAAGAGCGATTGCAATAGGTATATTAATGAGAAATAAGAAATGCCAACTTCCTGTAAGGTCTAACAACACACTACCAAGGTTGGGTCCTAATACTGCTGCAATACCATTCATCCCCCCCAGCATACCTAAAGCCTTACCTTGTTTTTCTACCGGCAGAGTGCTTAAAATATGAGAGCTTCCGATGATGAATATACCACCTCCACCTAAAGCTTGGATGAAACGGGCGATTAAATAAAAAGTGAAGTTAGGACTTAAGGCAACTAGCAAGGAACCAATTCCAAAAATGGCAATCTCCACAATGAAAAGACGCTTGCGACCATAACGATCAGAGAGCTTTCCTACTATTGGTACGCTGATTGCAAGACCGAGAGTGTAGAGTGTTATTCCCCACGCCCCCCAGTTCGCATTAACCTCAAAAGAACTATTGATGGTTGTAAGAGCAGCACTGATAATCCCGTTATCAAGAGCAGCCATAAAAACACCAATAGAAAATAATACTATTGCCCATGTTTGAGAAGTGTTTTTTTCTGCCATACCATGACCCCCACTCTTCCTAAAAGATGTCTAAATTTGTTTATACAATATTTTACATTAGCGTTTTGTTTTTGGATAGCCTAAATAATATAGATATAGGTCCAAAAATGCTATTATTATAGCAACTGTTTAAAGGAGAAAATAAAAATGCCAACATATCACTATACGCAACCATTAGAGATAGAAATAACCCCTAAAACCACTGTATATAACGAAGAGGGAAAGGGAATTTGTACATTTCAAAGGTATTACTCTAATCGTTTGAAGCGATTCCTAGATAGAGCCATGGAATACCGTTACTTCCTTCGTTACGATATATATGACTTAAATGATCAAATTATTTTTACATGTAAAAAGGTTTCAAAGAAGGGTAGAGTATATTTTCAAGCCTTTGATTATGAAACAAAGGAACATTACACAATAACCTATGATAAATGGAAGGAACTAGTGGCTGATTTATTAATTCTTGGTAAGGATTTCAATATAGTAATTGAAAAGGAACTAGAAGAATGGACTAGCTATGTTTGTGAAGGAAAAGAAGTTGCTAGGTGGAAAGCTAAGGTAGAAGATGAGTTCGTAATAGAGCTAGAAATTTATGAAGACTCTCCAATACAAAATCCTGCTTTCTTTATCGCTATAAGCCAATGCGCGTTGTATATAGGAAGTTAATAAAGGTAAGGCTCACGGTTGCTTTTGACAGCTGTGAAGCCTTTTTTCTTCGAAGTCAGATTCTTTTACTTTTTTGAAAAGGTACGATATGATTTAAATACATCGTGTGCGATGTATTTATGTGAGGAGAGTAAGAAATGAGTAACAAGAAACCCTCTAAATTAGAGCAGCAGCTATGCTTCGAGGTATATAAGGCTTCCAGTAACTTTGCTAAGCAATATGCTAAAACCTTGGAGCCATTTCAATTAACGTTTCCTCAATATTTAGTATTGTTGGCATTATGGGAAGAGGATCATTTGCTGACGAGGGATATTGGAAAGCGTTTGGATCTAGGAATCGGTACGTTAAACCCTATTATTAACCGAATGATTGAGCGGGGCTGGCTTGAAAAGAAACAATCTAACGAGGATAAACGAGCCTATATTATATCTCTAACTGAGAAGGCTAAAAAAGCAGAAGATGAAATTGAACAATCCATTATAAAAAAAATTACAAGCTGTAACTTCCTAGACATGAATGCAAGTACACTCATGTCCCAATTAAAAGAACTAAATGCTTTTTTATCGAAAATGGAGGAATGATGAAAATGAGTATTTATGACATTAAGGTACAAAAATCGGACGGAACAGAATATGACTTAAGTGAATACAGAGGAAAGCCGATGCTTATCGTTAACACGGCAACTAAGTGTGGACTAAGTAATCAGTTTGATAGTCTAGAAATCCTTTATAAAAAATACAAGGATGAAGGTTTAGTAGTACTAGGCTTCCCTTCCAACCAGTTTTTCCAAGAGCCTGGAAATGGAGCGGAAGCAGAACAGGCTTGTCGTATGAGCTACGGAGTGACCTTTCCCATGCATGAAATGGTAAAACTAAATGGCAGTGAGGCACATCCGTTATTTAAATACTTGACGACGCATACCAAAGGATTGCTTTCAAGTAAGATTAAATGGAACTTCACAAAATTTTTAATCGACAAAGAGGGAAATATAGTTAAAAGATACGCACCAACTGACAATCCTAATGATTTTGAAGAAGACATAAAAAATATAATAAATGAATAAAGTAAAGGACCTGGATCGCCAAAGATCTAGGTCCTTTATGTTTAAGTTTTAGGAAAAAAAGGAATAAAGAGAAAAAGAGACGAAATGGGGAAATAGCATGGAGAGACTAACTGTAAAAGAAC
The DNA here is from genome assembly GCF_038004905.1 of Psychrobacillus sp. FSL W7-1493. NCBI lineage: Bacteria > Bacillati > Bacillota > Bacilli > Caryophanales > Bacillaceae > Psychrobacillus > Psychrobacillus sp. FSL W7-1493. The sequence goes on from NZ_JBBOSB010000001.1 coordinate 358,436, forward strand.
AAACACTACTTGCCTATTACGTGTGCAATTTTCTGGAAAAGGGATCAGAAGGTAGCTTATCAAAAGCTTTGAAGGAAGGGTTAGGTGACCGACTCTCTACCATTCAGGAGGAACTTACAAAAAAAGGTCTGTTGAATAAAGAGGATAAAATGATAACAAATGAAGGAATTTTATACATGGATAACACTTTACACATCCAATCATATGCAACAGAAGGAAATAAACTAGCATACGTCAAAGATAGCTTACAAATAAATGAAATCGAGCTTTCGGAGCCCGCGTTAAAGCATTACATTCATCAAAATATTGGAATTGAACAACCATCTATTCATTAACCATAAAATACGTCTGACTCTTTAGAGTCAGACGTATTTTATGTCCACTATTGTCCAAAATGCTCAATATTACTTGCACTTAAATTATTCCCATCAGGATCTTTAAAACCAAAACCTCCTAGACCCTCCTCATTTACATTCAGTGGCCCAACCTCAACTTTATTTTTCTTCAACCATTGATAAAAATCTTTTAACAAAGGCGTATAAAAGTCGATGATACTATGGATCACACTAGAGTGAGTGTTAGTAAAAAATAAAGGTCGAACTTCTTTTGTTTCTACTAAAAAAATAGTAGGAACTCCTTTCGTATGAAAGGAAAGCATGGCAGTCTTGTCTCCTTTAGATTCAACATGAACCCCGAGAACAGTCATATAAAAATCCATGGAGCTCTCTAAATTACTGACGGGTATTTCTACAGTGGCGATACGAGAGATAAAGTGAGACATCTGCGTTAGACCTCCTATAAAGAATATACGTACTAATATATTCTATTTTTACCCTTATTTTCCCTCTATAAATCTAATAAATTTTAGCATAATTTAAATAAAATATAATAAAAATGTAATAGTAAACTGGCACTTTTAACTTGAAGCTTAATTTTAAATTAAATGAAAAGTATAAAATATTATTAGTAGATTGAAGGATTCTATGGTAAGATTTTTCCTGTGAAAAAATGAAAGTAAAGAAGGAATAAACTTGGCAATTAGACAAAAGAAGGATTTAGGAGAAAAGCTAAGCTTATTTCATTTAACTTGGCCAATCTTTTTAGAAGTATTTTTGTTTATGTTAATGGGAATAGCAGATACTTTTATGTTAAGTGCAGTATCTGATAATGCTGTTTCAGGAGTTGGGGCAGCCAACCAATATATCCATATTGCGATATTAATCTTAGAGGTAGTTGGTAACGGTGCAGCTATCGTAGTTTCACAATATTTAGGTTCTAGAAGATATATAGAGGCCTCTAAAATTTCCGGTCTTGCCGTAACTTTAAATCTTGGGGTAGGAATTATTCTTAGTATCGGGTTTGTCATATTTTCTAAAAGTATTATGGCTGGTATGAATTTAGAGGGAGAGGTCCTTGAGTTTGCCAATCAATATTTGATGATTGTTGGCGGTGGTATTTTTCTTCAAGCATTGATTAATGCTTTGGCTGCCATTATTCGTGTACATGGTTATACAAAGCAAACAATGTTTGTTTCGTTAGGGATGAATATAATTCATGTCGTGGGTAACTACGCACTAATTTTCGGTAAATTTGGCTTTCCTGAGCTAGGCGTACAAGGTGCTGCCATATCATCTGTAGTGAGTCGATTTATAGCGCTTGTTGTGTTCTTTTGGCTTCTATATCAAGTAATGGAGTACCGTGTGCAAGTAAGTTACTATTTCACCATCTCTAAAGAGTATGTGGGAAAAATACTTAAAATAGGTTTGCCTTCAGCTTTTGAACAAATTTTATATCAGGGCTGTCAAATCGTATTTTTATATTATGCGACTTATTTAGGAGCAGAAGCATTGGCCGCTAGGCAGTATGCTGTCAATATATCGATGTTTACGTATTTGTTTGCAGTCGCAATAGGTATGGGAACTGCAATAATTGTCGGGAGGTTTGTAGGGGCCAATGAAAAAGAGGAGGCCTATAAATCTGTTTGGTATAGTGTAAAAAGAGCATTTGTATTTACATTAGCAATGGTTGCTGTTGTAATCACGTTCCGCCACCCTTTGATGAGTTTATTCACAGATAACGAGGAAATTATTAAAATTGGAGCTTCTGTACTTGTCTTAAGTATCATACTTGAGACTGGTCGTACGTTGAATATAGTAATTATCAATTCGTTGCGTGCAGCAGGGGATGCTACCTTCCCAGTAATAATGGGTGCCTTGTCTATGGTGATGATGAGTGTGCCGTTAGGATATTTATTTGTTTTTGTACTTGATATGGGACTACCAGGAATTTGGTTAGCTATAGCTGCAGATGAGTGGCTACGTGGTATTATCATGTTCTTTAGATGGAAAAGTAGGAAATGGGAAAAGTATGCGCTTGTTCATGAAAAAGAAGAGAACTCTGATTTAGACAGTCAGACAGTCTAATGTTTAGCTGTCAGATCAAAAACCATCGACAGCTAAATGTCGATGGTTTTTCTGTTACTTAGAAGATAATTATAGAACTAACGAATTAATTTTTAGCTTCTTTAATTGTTCAATCGCTTTTTTTAGTATTTCTACATTTTGTACCAATGCAATTCGTACATAGCCAGCTCCTGCTGAACCAAAGACAGTACCTGGGACCATCACTACACCAGTTTGATCGATTGCCTCGAAGACAAATTCCTTATCAGAAATTTCATAAGGATACTTAGCCCAAACAAACATGCCGCCATTAGAGGGTGCCACATTCCATCCAAGGTCTCTTAATCCATCCATGACTACTCGGTGTCTTTCAGAGAAGGTTTTGCGTAGTGATTCCGTAATTTCCTCAGCGTAGTTAAGAGCAACAATACCTGCCTCTTGTATTGGACCGTAAATGCCAAAGTCTAAATTAGATTTTAATTGTTTCATAATACCGATCATTTCTGAATTTCCAGCGATATAAGCTATCCGGGTTCCCGCCAAACTAAAGCTCTTAGATAAGGAGTTAATCTCCATTCCTACTTCAAGAGCACCAGGCGTGGAAAGAAAGCTACACGGAGAGTCTCCAGTAAAGTAAAATTCAGAGTATGCTGCATCGTGTAGAATAATGACATTATATGTATTAGCAAAAGCAACTACCTGTTGGAAAAACTCCTCGCTTGGCATGGCAGGTACCGGGTTTCCAGGTAAATTTAATATCATTAGCTTAGCTTTTTGAGCTATTTCTGTTGGGATCGCACCTAAATCAGGTAAGTAGTCATTCTCTTCTAGAAGATCCATATAGTAAGGTTCTGCTCCTGCTAATTTTATACCGGCATCATACGCAACATATCCAGGGTTGGTCGTTAGAATAATATCCCCCTCATCACAAAAGGCTAGAGGTAAATGGACTAGTCCCTCTTGAGAGCCCATCGTTTGGACAATTTCAGTCTCAGGATTTAATGGGACATGATAACATCGTTTATAGTAATTAGCCACTGCCTCATAAAAACGTTTCGTTCCACTTAATGTATATCCGTAAGAGTCTGCTGAAAAGCTCAAATCAGATAGTACTTTTCTAGCCGCCTCACTTGGCGGGATGTCGGGACTTCCTAGGCTAAGGTCATATAGCTCGAATCCGGATTCTTTTTTTCTGGCTGCTGCTGCTTTTAAGTCACCAAATATTGCTGGCTCAAATAAGGACATTCTAGTAGAAGGTTGAATGATCAATGAAAGCACTCCCTTGCAAACAATTAATAAATTTTATGTATCATCATAACACAAATTATATTAATATTGAGAAAAATATAAGATATTGTTATGTAGTGGGGAGTAAAAGTCATAAATAGAGCTTTATTTAATCATCAAATGTTTTTACGTAGAACTTTTTATAAAAAAAGAAGGCTGTTGCCAGCCCCCCTAAAAGTAGTATTTAGTGAGATAGTGGATCAGTTTGCTCCACTTCCTTTTTGCTTTTTTCTTCTAATATTCCATCCGTCATGACATACACTTTATCGCAGTATTCAATTAAACGAGTATCATGAGTTACCACAATCGTAGTAGTTTCATTATTTTCTGTTTCTTTCTTCAATAGCTTCATCACTTCGTATGCACGATCAGAGTCTAAAGAAGCGGTTGGTTCATCAGCTAACAGGATAGAAGGCTTACTATATAATGCCTTGGCAATTGCGACACGCTGTCTTTCACCACCTGATAAATCAGAAGGATACTTTTTACGCAACTCAGTAATACCTAGGTTTTCGTACAACGTTTCGAGCTCTTCTTTTGTCATATTGTCTTTTTTTACATTATCGAGTAATTTCATCTGTTTATCTACTGTTAGAAAAGGTACCAAGTTGGAGGCCTGCAATATAAAGCCTATTTCCTTAAGTCGAATTTTAGACCGTTTTTTTTCATTTAGATTGGTGAGATTTTGATTGTTTACAATAATCTCTCCGCTAGAAGGGGATTGCAGCCCTCCGGCAATGGTCAGAAAAGTACTCTTTCCTGAACCTGAAGGGCCGATCACTGCAATAAGTTCCCCTTTATCGGCTACAAAATCAGTTTCCTCTAAAGCATCAACCTGTTTATGGCCAGAGCCAAATGTTTTTTTTACCTTATCTAATTTTAAAATCGCCATTTACTTATCCTCCAATCGCCTTTAACGGGTCTATTTTCACAATGGTAAATACAGAGAAAACTGCTCCTAGAATAGCAACAACCACTAATACAGCCCCATAAATTAACATAGTCGTTAAATCAAAGGCTACAGGAACTGCACTTGGTAAAAATTTTCCGGTTAAAATGGTTAATCCGAATCCGACAACAACCCCTATGAAGGCAAGCAGGAAGGTTTGGACGATTACTGAAACAGAAAGATAACCGTTAGAAATTCCTTGTGCCTTCATGACACCAAACATACTAATCTTTTGAACGGTTAGAACATATAAGAAAATCGCAACGATGACAGAAGAGATTCCAAATAGAAAGTAAATCATAAAGTTTAAGGTAAGTGATTGCTCAGTATATCCAGGAAGGCTCTCAATAAAGTTTTCGATTTCTGTAATTTGAAGCTCATCATTGCTAGTGTTTATAGCATCTAGACTGTCATCCGAAACAACAATACCATTTATTTGATCCTCATTTGCTTCAGCTGCTTCACCGAACTTTATTTTATGGAAGGTTGCTAGTTCCCCATAGAGCACGGGTGCACCGTTAAACCGTGAGCTTTCTGTAAAGCCGACGATTGTTAATGTTTCATCAGTAGATGAAAGTTCTAGTTCATCTCCGATTTTAAAACCCTCTTCTTTTAAATTATCACTTGCTACTACTTCATTTTCGTCGGAGAATTCTTCACCCTCACTGACTTTTGGCATCAAAAATTCTTCTTTGTCTATGCCAAATATAGACACATTCTGCTTAGAATCCCCGTTTGTCGCAATGGCACTTATTTGTCCAAGTATTGCCTTATCCTGTGCATCGATGTTATCTAATTCTTCGGTGCTAATAAATGATTGCGGTAGACTTTTATCCGATTCCTCGGCAAGAACAATAGCAGTTGCATTCCACTTATCTACTGCTTCGCGATTTAGGTTTGCTAAACCGGTAGCGAGCCCGGAAAGGAAAAATACAAGGTATGCCACTAACATTAAGACTCCTATGATTAGAAAAAAGCGTAACTTATTTTTTTTGATTTCATTCCATGCTAAAAACATTCCATTCACTTCCTATCTCTTTTATTAAAGCTGTACTGCTGTTTGATAAAGGCTATCGGCTGTTACAGCAACTGTTTTAGTATCATTTGAAATATCTCTAATTACCTCTACAAGGTTTGACACTTGAAACTCTACTTGGTTTATATAGTCGGTGTTTTCATCTATTGAAAAAAGGATTTTATTGAATTTCCGATTAGTATCCTGGGAGCTTTCTAATCCTAGCTCAACACTCTTTTCCATATTTGCAATAGTGTTAACGGCTTTGTTTGTAAGCTTGGTAGAGGTTTGTACCAAGTATGTAATTTCTTCTACAGAGCGTTTAGACTGCTCCGCTAGTTTTCTTACTTCCTGTGCCACCACTGCAAAGCCTTTTCCATGCTCACCCGCTCGAGCTGCTTCTATAGATGCGTTTAATGCCAGTAAATTGGTTTGTTCCGCTATTTGCTTTACTAGCCCAACGATGTGAAAAATTTCTTCGGAAGAATGTTTTAAATCAACAATAATTTTTGCCATTTCTCCTGTATTACCAGTGACAAGCTCCATTTGTCTTTGCAGAAGTTCTATTAATTTGTTACCGTCGTTAGCTTCTGTTTGTATTTGTTTAACGCTGTCCATATTAGCCTGAACACTTTCGCGTATCCTAGCAGTATTCAATTCAACCTGTTCCATGGAGGTCGTCGTCTCATCAGTTAAGCCTGCCAAGTCCTCACTTATGGATGAAATTTTACTTTTTAGCTCTGTTTTAACAGTATCGTATTGCTGTTGGCGAAGTTTCACGTTTTCTTTTTCGTATTCTTCAAGCACAAGCTGCATTTCTAAATTGATAAGCTTAGATATAGTAAGAGAGATCTTTTCTTTTTGGGCGTGATCCCTTATTTCCTTGTTAACTAACGAAATGATAATTGACTGTATTTGATGGAAGGTCCCCATATACCACTTGGGCTCTAATCCAATCCGAAAGTGCATTTGGGCTAGTCTTCGTTTTCTCTCAATAGTAGTTTCCGTGAACTCACCACTGAACATCTCAATAATATAACTGCCGACTGTTTTCTTTAGACGCTCGATTTGAGTTCTTTCTTCAATAATTGCTCGTAAGGAGGGAACAGAAAGGACTTGCTCATAAAAAACAGAGACAATATCGTCTATACCCTTTTCCACATAGGGCTGAAACGTATGTATCATTCTTATATCGTCCTTGCCTAGACCAATTAACTTCATTTGCTTCTTTAATTCTGGATAAAGCTCCAACTGTATAACTGGTTCTTTTACAGTTGTATTTAATTCCGTTTCTTTAAACCATTTTTTCGCAAAAGGTATTACCAATCTAATCTCTCCTTATTGAATAAACTTGATGAATAGGTGCAAATGGATTTTCTTATACTCTTATTATTAACAGGATGTATGACGTTTGTCAAATGTTTGTATAATATTATTTATCATAAGTTATACAATTTCATTTGGAATGTATTATGCAAATATACTCTAAGAATCGCTCAGTTTAGAGATATTAGGATGAAGATTTAAAGCTAGAATTTTCTTTTTGGTAGAACTACTGTATAATGTTGAGGGAATGATGTTATACTATAGATTAATTAACAAAAGCAACAACAGCTTTTACATAGAGGCTGAAAGGATGAATATAGATGATGCAAGCTCGCCCAAATAGTAATTATAATATTCAACAGGTGTCTAATGTAACAGGTTTGTCAAAGCAAGTTATTCGAAAATGGGAAGAGCGTTATGACCTGATACAACCTGAACGTTTAGATAACGGCTATCGAGTTTATAGTGAAGAGGATATAAAGAAGCTTTTAAAAGTAAAGGTTCTATCTGAGAAGGGATACTCTCTAAAACAAGCAGTTGCTCAGGTCTTGGAGGAAAAACAATTAGATCATGCCCAAGTGGAGCTACCTATTGAAAATGAATCCTCTTTTCCGGAGTTTAATGATTTTGTTTTTAAGTTGTTGGAGCATGGAACAGATTGCGATGAAATAGAGTTAACGTATACTTTGCAGCAAGCCTACTTTCACTACGGCTTAGAGAATTTTTTAGATAAGGTCGTATTACCCTTTTTACTCGAGGTGGGAAACCGATGGGAAAAGGAAGAATGGGATGAGTATCAGGAGGCTGTTTCTAGTATGATTGTCCGTGATTTCCTAGTGCAAATTCGTCGTAATTTTCATTATAGGGATGATGCGCCGCTGGTGATAGGATGCTGTCTTCCTCATGAAACCCATGAAATACCTGTTCACATTTTATTATTACAATTTATGATGAAGGGATGGAAATCCTTTTTAATAGGGGCTTCTCCTGCACCGGGAGCAATAGAATCAATGGTAGAAAAACTTAAACCACAAAAGGTTCTATTGTCTGCCTCGACAAGCATACCTTTTGAACGCAATCCTAAATTGCTAGCTGGGTTGGACCAGTTTGCTGAAAATCATAAAGAAACTAAATTTTATATAGGTGGAGCAGGGGCTATGCAATACTTTGCCTGCAAGAATTTAAAAAATATAATTTTAGCTAATACGCTAGAAGAAGTCATAAGTTAAAAAAGCTACTTGCTTCCTCATTGGGGAAAGCAAGTAGCTTTTATGTTGCTTATCGCTCAACCGAAGGAAAGAGTCCCCGAGAGCTGAATTCAATTCTACTTGATTATTAAAAAGGCATATTATGCTCATTTAAGTGTTCGTATTTTTTCATAAAAAAGAAATTATGAAGTTAATTCAAATAATAATAAACTACTGAATGAAAAAAGAAAATTGCATAGTACAAGAGAAGATTCATGTGGTATGATAAAATTAGTAACAGGTACTAATAACAGGTTAAAACGGGAGGTTCTTATGAAGGACTTAATACAACTAAAAGATAAAAATGTAGTAGTAATGGGCGTGGCTAATGAGCGAAGCTTGGCATGGGGAGTAGCTAAAACCTTATTTGATGTTGGAGCAAATGTTATTTTTACTTACCGAAAAGAACGCTCTCTAGGGAAAATCCAAAAATTATTAGGAGATAATAATTTAGAGGCTAAGTTAGTAGTAGAATGTGATGTTAATAGCGATGAGAGCATTAAAGAAGCCTTCGAGAAGATCGGTAAGGAAGTAGGAGTGATCCACGGGGTCGTTCACTCAGTGGCATTTGCTCATGCGGAAGATTTAAAAGATGATTTCATTAAAACTTCGAGAGAGGGTTATGCGTTTGCTCAGGATACTAGCGCGTACTCTTTAATTGCTGCAGCAAGAGAAGCAGCTCCTTTTATGACAGAGGGTGGAGCTATTGTCACCATGTCCTATCTTGGAGCAGAGCGCGTTTTAGAAGGATATAATGTTATGGGCATTGCTAAAGCATCCTTAGAAGCATCTGTAAAATATTTGGCAGTAGATTTGGGCAAGCAAAACGTTCGTGTCAACGCGATATCTGCTGGAGCCGTTCGAACTTTAGCGGCTAAGGGTATCTCTTCTTTTAACACGATTTTGCATAAAATAGAAGAAACTGCTCCTCTTAAACGAAATGTTACTCAACAAGAAGTTGGAGAAATGACGGTTGCACTTCTTGGTAACTTATCACGAGGTGTCACTGGAGAAATAGTGTACGTAGATGGTGGATACAATATAATGGGTTAAATACAAGCAATGGTTGATATTCTCAGCTTTAGCTTCAGAGTGTAAGCGATATACCTCGAGAGATATATATAATCTCTTGAGGTATTTTTTTAGTTAGTAAATGAGATAAATTTATTCATGTTTTCAAATTCTATCTTTCCCACGTAGAAATGAAATCAATCATACTTCCCTCATTCATATATTAATAGAAACTATGCGCTTTAAAGCTCTAAACTAGTTACTAATTTAGAAAGATTATAATAAAGAAGTTTTTTTACTAAAATTATGGGTAATTATCCTATAGAAGCAATTTATATTAGAGGAGGACTTCGATTGGATAATAAAGTAAATGAAAACAGTAAAAATGAACAATTAGAACAATTTCGAGCAGTAGATAAAGACAAAGCTATGACAACTAATCATGGGTTAAAAGTTTCTGAGGATGAATTTTCTTTAAAGGCTGGAGATCGTGGTCCAACACTTATGGAGGATTTTCATTTTAGAGAAAAAATGACGCATTTTGATCATGAGCGAATTCCAGAGCGAATTGTTCACGCTAGAGGTTACGGAGCACATGGAGTATTTGAAGTGTACGAATCCATGAAGCCTTATACAAAAGCGAAGTTCTTACAAACACCTGGTTCTAAGACCCCTGTCTTTGTAAGGTTTTCGACAGTTGCTGGTTCCCGCGGGTCAGGTGAGCTAGCGCGTGATGCTCGAGGTTTCTCGACTAAATTCTATACAGAAGAAGGAAACTACGATTTAGTGGCTAACAATATTCCTGTCTTTTTCATTCAAGATGCTATTAAGTTTCCAGATTTAGTCCATGCTATGAAGCCAGAGCCTCATAACGAAATGCCTCAAGCAGCTACGGCACATGATACATTTTGGGATTTTATAGCGAACAACCAGGAATCGGCACATATGATTATGTGGGCAATGTCAGATCGAGCAATTCCTAGAAGCTATCGCATGATGGAAGGCTTTGGTGTTCATACTTTCCGATTTGTCAATGAAGAAGGAAAGGCTCACTTTGTTAAATTCCATTGGAAGCCATTGCTTGGAACTCACTCGGTTGTGTGGGATGAAGCACAAAAGATTAATGGTAAGGATCCCGACTTCCACCGCCGTGATTTATATGAAGCAATTGAAAAGGGAGACTATCCAGAATACGAGTTTGGCGTGCAAATTATTTCAGAAGAAGATGAGTTCTCTTTTGACTTTGATATATTAGACCCTACTAAAATTTGGCCGGAGGAAGAGGTGCCGGTTAAACGTATAGGAAAAATGACATTAAACCGAAACGTTGATAATGTATTCGCGGAGACAGAACAGGTAGCATTCCATCCAGGTAATGTCGTTCCTGGTATTGACTTTACCAACGATCCTCTTTTACAAGGAAGATTGTTCTCTTATACGGATACACAGTTAATAAGACTTGGTGGTCCTAATTTCCACGAACTTCCGATCAATCGTCCGGTTTGCCCTTTCCATAATAACCAGCGAGATGGATATGGAAGACAAACGATTAACGTTGGACAAGTTAGCTATCACAAAAATTCACTTGCTAACAACACGCCTGCGCCAGTGAGCGAAGCAGAGGGCGGATATGCTCACTATCAAGAAAAAATAGATGCTCGTAAGGTAAGAGCACGTAGCGAAAGCTTTAAGGATCATTTTACTCAAGCTACAATGTTCTGGAATAGTATGAGTAAGCCAGAGAAGGAACACATAATTGAAGCATTTAGCTTTGAGCTTGGTAAATGTGTAGAGAAGTCGGTACGTACTCAAGCATTAGAAATGATTGCAAACATAGATTTAGAAATGGCGAGCAAAGTTGCAGAGAATTTAGGAATGGTTATTCAAGGAACTGCTGAGAATAAAGTAACCAAATCTTCACCAGCCTTAAGTCAGCTAAATACAGTAATGAAGCCTGATACTAGAAAAATAGCAATTCTCGTAGGAGATGGCTTTGATGAAGAGTTATTGAGCTTTATGGAGGCTTTAAAAGCAAAAGGAACTCTTCCTATGGTCGTGAGTGATCATCATGGAAGTGTAACTGGAGCAAATGGTGCAAGTTTACCAGTAGATCACACCTTCTTAACAGCAGATTCCGTTTTATTTGACGCAGTCTATGTGGCAAGTAATGATGGAACAACACCTGCATTTAAGAAAAATGCCATGTTATTTGTCCAAGAAGCATTTACACATTATAAGCCTATTGGATCTACCTTTAGTGGTGACGAGCTTCTAGAAGAAATGGGACTTGTAGGTCAAGTTGGTGTGTTAGCAAATGATAAAGTACACTTTGTAGATGAGTTCATCAATGCAGTGGCGGCGCATCGCTTTTGGGATCGTGCGGTTTAATCAAATTACAGTTAAAGAGGTATGTCCTTTAAGACAGGGCATACCTCTTTTGATTGAGATTAACTTAAGGAAATTAAGGGCATTATTAACTTATAGAAGGAACATTATCATCTAAACGAGAAGTAATAAAAAGAGAGATGAGGAGGAGAATGTATGCATTATGTCATTATAGGCGGAGATGCAGCTGGTATGAGTGCTGCAATGGAGATTTTTCGCAACGATTCTACAGCTCAAATTACGACTTTAGAAAAAGGAAATATTTACTCATACGGACAATGTGGCCTACCATATGTAGTTGGAAAAAAGATATTTTCTACGACAGATGTAATTGCAAGAAGTGTAGAGATGTTTCGAACGAAATACAAGATTGATGCAAAAATAGGACATGAAGTAACTGAAGTAAACCATCTGAACAAAACAGTTGCAGGGAATGTATTAGTAACTGGAGAAAGATTTGAGGTTAAGTATGACCGATTGTTGGTAGCAACAGGTGCTAGCTCCGTTGTACCTGACTGGGAGGGTACACAACTAGATGGGATACATACGTTTAAAACCATTCCACAAACCGAGGCATTGATAGCGGATTTAGAGGCTGTAAATCACGTTACGATTATCGGTGGAGGATATATTGGTTTAGAAATGGCAGAAAACATAAGAGAAATTGGTAAAGAGGTCCGAGTAATTCAACGTGGAGATCGACTAATGCCAATTCTTGATCCAGAGATGTCAGACATATTACTACAAAAGGCAAAGGAAAAACATGTGGAGGTCAAACTAAATGAGGAGGTTAAATCCTTTACGGGGAAGACACGAGTCCAAGCGGTTGTAACTGACAAAGGGACATACTCAACAGACTTAGTGTTAATAGCTATTGGCATAAAACCTGCAACTAATTTCCTTAAGGAGACAGGAATAGAGACTCTAGCGAATGGAGCCATAATCGTAAATGAATATTTGGAAACAAGTATTCCAGATATTTATGCGGCAGGAGATTGCTCCACTCATTTTAATCGTTTGAAACAAAAAAACGATTATGTCCCGCTAGGTACTACTGCCAATAAACAAGGTAGACTTGCAGGATTCAATATGATTGGAGAAGAAATACCATTTAAAGGTATTGTCGGTACCTCTATTATGAAATTCTTTGAATTGTCTATTGGTAGAACCGGACTGTCAGAGGAGGAAGTAAAGGAACTAGACATTCCTTTCGACACAAGTACGATTGAGGCCAGTGATATTGCAGGTTATTATCCTGGTAAAGAGTTAATGCAGATAAAACTCCTTTATCGTAAAGAGGATCAATTGCTTCTAGGTGGTCAGATTGTTGGTGGGCAAGGAGTAGACAAGCGCACCGATGTATTAGCAACTGCCCTTTACCACAGCATGAAGCTCCCCGATTTATTAGACCTGGACCTATCGTACGCTCCACCATTTAACGGTGTATGGGATCCTTTGCAGCAGCTTGCTAAAAGAAACTTCGATAAGAATAAATAAAGAAAAGTGGGAAATTGAGAGATGGAAATAGAGACAAAGGAATTTAAGGTTAGAGATATCTCGTATAAAATCAGATCGGCTAGTCAGCTCGATGCAAAACAGCTGTCCGAGGTCAGGGTTCAAATCGACGGGGAGACGGAGAATCTAGATAGAGAACAAGGGGAAGCATTCATTGATGTCACAGGCTTTGAGAAGCTAATTGAGGATGACACCCTTTCCGTGAACAATCTCTTTTTAGTCGCAGAGATTGAGGGGAGGATTGTTGGCTTTTCTAGATGTGTAGGGAACGGCTTAACGCGGTTTGCGCATAAAGTAGAATTTGGTGTGTGTGTCTTAAAAGAATATTGGGAGCTGAGTATCGGTACCAACTTCTTGAAGGAGTCGATCGCTTGGGCTGATGCCAATAGTATCAAAAAAATCTCATTAAATGTATTACATACAAACGAAAAAGCGATTTCCTTATATAAAAAGTATGGTTTCGAGGTAGAGGGTATATTAAAAAACGATAAAATTTTAAGGGATGGGAAATACTATCACACGGTTGTGATGGGACGTTCTTTCATTTAAAATAAAATTTAGTTGACTATTCTAAACTTATTGAATATACTATTGAAAATTAATTTATGTTATTTAGGCAAAGAAAAGGACATGAGTCATTTCAATAAATTTCTTATTAGAGAGCAGGGTCATTGGCTGAAAGCCCTGTAAGAAAAACGAATGATTTACCGCCTTGGAGCTATTATGGGGAACAACTAGTATCCATAATCGGGAAACCGTTATCTTTTTAGAGAGCCGTATTTTTTATTCGACGGCAAAATTAGGGTGGAACCACGACCACGCTCGTCCCTTTACCGGGACGGGTGTGTTTTTTTGTATATACAATTTTATATTTAAGCTATGAAAAGGACATGAATTATTCAACAATTTCTAATTAGAGAGCAGGGTCATTGGCTGAAAGCCCTGTTAGAAAGGCGAATAGTTTACCACCTTGGAGCTATTATGGGGAACAACTAGTATCCATAATCGGAAAACCGTTATATTTTATGAGAGCCGTATTTTTTAATGTCGGCAAAATTAGGGTGGAACCACGACCACACTCGTCCCTTTACCGGGATGGGTGTGGTCTTTTTATATTTAACCAAAACTAGGAGGAATTATAATGTCAGTAAAAGCCGAGGAAAGATTAAGTCATCAAAAATTAGGTCAGCAATTAGAATTATTTATGTCCATGGAGGAAGCTCCCGGTATGCCATTTTATCTACCAAAAGGAATGGTCTTACGAAATGAACTAGAAAATTTATGGAGAGAGAAGCATCAGAGAGCGGGCTACCAGGAGATAAAGACTCCTATCATGATGAAGCAGGAGCTTTGGGAGAAGTCGGGACACTGGGATCATTACCATGAAAATATGTATTTTGCCGATGTGGATGAACAAAAGTATGCGATAAAGCCAATGAACTGTCCAGGAGCAGTTTTAATCTTTAATAGTAAAAGAAGAGGTTACCGAGAACTTCCAATACGGTATGCAGAGCTCGGATTAGTACACCGTCATGAGCTTTCGGGATCTTTGAATGGTCTATTACGTGTTAGAGCATTTACTCAAGACGATGCCCATCTGTTTGTTCTAGAGGAGCAAATTGAAGGTGAGCTTGCGAAGGTGTTAGATCTAGTGGATGAATTCTACCGTGAATTTGGATTTAGCTATAAGGTGGAGCTATCAACTCGTCCAGAGGATTTTATGGGTTCTGTGGAAGCATGGGACCAAGCAGAAGAAGCACTAGAATCGGTATTGAAGAGTAAACAGGTTGAATATCAAGTAAACGAGGGAGATGGAGCTTTTTACGGTCCTAAAATTGACTTCCATATACTCGATTCACTTGGACGTAGCTGGCAGTGTGGAACAGTTCAGCTTGATTTTCAAATGCCGGAAAAATTTAATTGTCAGTACGTCGATGAAAACAACCAACTTCGTCGTCCTATCATGATTCATCGAGCGATCTATGGCTCCATTGAACGATTTATCGCGATTCTATTAGAACACTTTCAAGGTAATTTTCCACTTTGGCTAGCCCCAGTTCAAGTGAAGGTATTGCCTATCGCAGATGCTCATCTAGCTTATGCGGAAGAAGTAAAGTCGCAGCTAGAACAAGAAGGCTACCGGGTAGAAGTAGATGAACGCGTAGAAAAGATTGGATTGAAGATACGAGAGGCAGCCATGCAAAAGCATCCGTATATGCTGATCATCGGTGACCAGGAAATGGAGAATCAAGTTGTTTCCGTTAGGAAGCATCGAGTAGGAAGCCTTGGTGACATGGGGATAGAAACATTTATTGGACAACATCTGTGAGAGTAAAGGTGTTGTGGTAAGTGGATTGGATGACGGATTGTCGTAAATTATCAGGTGATTGTCGTACAGTATCCAGGCATTGTAGTAATCGGAGGCTGGATTGTCGTAAATCAGGTCAAAGGGATAGAGCAGGCGAGAGATTGTAGTAAATTATCAGGTGAATGTCGTAAAGTATCCAGGCATTGTAGTAATCGGTGGGTGGATTGTCGTAAATCAGGTCAAAGGGATAGAGCAGGCGAGAGATTGTAGTAAATTATCAGGTGAATGTCGTAAAGTATCCAGGCATTGTAGTAATCGGAGGGTGGATTGTCGTAAATCAGGTCAAAGGGATAGGGCAGGCGAGAGATTGTAGTAAATTATCAGGTGAATGTCGTAAAGTATCCGGTCATTGTAGTAATCCGAGGCTGGATTGTCGTAAATCAGGTCAAAGGGATAGGGCAGGCGAGAGATTGTCGTAAATTATCCGGTGATTGTCGTAAACGAAGAGTTAATTGTCGTAAAATAGTCCGGCGGCGCTATAGGTCTTTTCAGAACAACAAAAAAGGATTTTATGGCCATCATCTCGAATAAACTCTCGATAGGGAGTGTCGTCATGGCTAAATGGATTATATTGTTTGCTGGAGTAGTTATATTAGGGATTAATGCTTATGGTGTTTATGATATGTACCAGCCGAAAGTTGGCCCTATTGGAAATGGAGAAATATCATCACATGTTTGGATAAGCATCTTTATTAGTTTCTTGTCAGGGATAATTTTCATTGCTCAATTCTTTGTATTATTTGCCTATGATCAACGCAATAAAAGGTTTCCTAGAATGGAAACGACACGGTTTATACTGCGCCAAATAGAACTAAGCGATGCAAAAGAGGTTTTCCATTATTTCTCTCAGGATGAGGTTATGAAATACTATGATCTGGATGTCTTAAATGATGTTAGCGAAGCAAGAAGGATAATAAAGAACTGGCAGAAAAAATATCATAAAAATGAGGGCTTGCGTTGGGGGATAGCTACTAAGGAGAACAATAAGATTATAGGGAGCTGTGGCTACCATAATTGGGAAAAGGAACACTATAAGGCTGAAATCGGGTTTGAGCTCACACCAGAATTTTGGAGAAGGGGAGTAATGACAGAGATTTTGCAGCCTATACTTACCTATGGCTTTGAAAATATGGAGCTTAACAGAATTGAAGCACTCTATGATCCGGAAAATAGTGCATCGAAAAGAACTTTGGAGAAGGCAGGATTTATATATGAGGGAACATTAAGAAAATCGGCATTTGAAAAAGGGCGGTTTTGCGATGCTGCTATTTGTTCCTTATTAAAAGAGGAGTTTGCTAAATAGCAAACCCCCTCGATTGAATCTATTAATATCTGACCCAGCTAAGTCCTGTTGTACCTTCTCCCGCATGCACTCCTACACAAGCGCTTAGTGGGATAACGATTACCTTTAGCTTAGGGAATTCTTGTAAGATTTCTTCTCTCCAGGTTTTAGCATCCTTAACATTGTTGCAGTTGATTACGGCAACTTCTGGAACTTCAGCTATTTTCATGTCTTTTCGAAGTAGCTCCATTACATAATTTTTAGCTCTTTTATCTGCACGGACTTTTTCTTTCATAACCACTTTTCCTTCATCAAAGGAAATGACTACTTTTATATTTAAGAGATTACTAAGAAAAGCTTTCGTGCCGGACACACGACCGCTTTTATGAAGCTGAGTCAAGCTAGAAGGAATAAAGGATAACTCGGAGTTATTTGTCATATTTTCAATATGGGCTACAACTTCTTCTACATCATGTCCTTCTTCTACCATGCTTTTTCCAACCTCTAGCATTTTGACCATCGGATAAGAACCTATTTTAGAATCAATCGAATACACTTTAAAGTTGGCTAGTTCAGAAGCAGTTTGTGAGCTGTTATAAGTTCCTGATAGCTCACTAGACGTATGAACTGCTACTGCACAGTCATATCCCTGTGCTTTTAAATCTTCATATAGTTGCACCATCTCGCCAATTGGGGGCTGAGAGGTTTTAGGATGGACTTTTGCGGTTCTTAATTTGTCATAGAATTCATCATGTGTCATATCAATTGTTTCCTTGAAGGCACCTTCTTCAAAAACAATATTTAGCGGTAAGACATGTATATTATGTTTTTCAATAAATGATTGTTCCAATAAAGCAGCAGTGTCAGTAATCCAAGCAACATTTTTATTCACAGTATGATAATCTCCTAAAAAAAATTATTTGTTAGCGCTAATGTACCTTAGACTAGTTTTTAGTAATAGTGTTACTTGTCATGTTTTGTCGAAATTTCGGAACCTGGGACATATTTTGAACATATTTAGAAGGGGAGAAGAACTTTGGGTTATTTAATATCTCAGTCTGCGCATAACTTACTGCAATTATATTTACCGCAATTAAACACAAATCTACCTAAGACTTTAATAGAAGGAGTTTATCTGTATGGCTCCATTGCTTTAGGAGCTTTTGATGAGAAGAAGAGTGATATTGACTTTATTGTTTTATTAAAAAGAGAGATGAATGAGAAAGAAATAGAAATAATAAAGGACATTCATTTTCAATTGTCTAAAGAAGAATTAGGTTCTCGGATGGATGGTATGTATATTCAAACAAAGGACCTTGGTAAAACCAATAATCTTCTTCAGCCGTATCCATATTGTTCAGAAGGTTTAGTTGAGGTAGGTCATTGGGACATTAATCATGTAACTTGGTGGGTGTTAAAGGAGCATGGAATTGTATTGCAGGGGACAGCCATTCAGGAGCTAAATATCCCTACTGAATGGGAAGACGTCTTGGAAACGTTAAAATACAATATAAATCATTATTGGTATGAGAAAGCAAAAGAAATACCAGATTCAGTGCCTGATGAAGTGGTGGAGGCTGTTACAGCTACTATTTGCAGAATTCTTTATTCACTCGAATATGAGCAGATTATTTCAAAAAAAGAAGCACTGGGAAAAGGATTAAGTATGCTGCCAAATGTTTGGCATCCCTTACTAAAAGAAGGAATGAGAATTCGCTCTTTAGAGCAGTCTGCGTCGTTATTTGAAACAGAAAAATCACGTGCAGAGGCTTGTAGAGATTTAATATTGTACGCACATGAAATTTGTAATGCACGCTATTTTTCTCAGGAGGCATAGAACATGGAAATTAGAAGGTTAACATCTGATGATGCCAGGGCTTATTGGGAGCTTAGGCTTGAGGCACTGCAAAATAGTCCCGAAGCATTCGGAACTAGCTATGAAGAGGCTATTCAAAGAGAAAACCCCATTAAGAGAGTAAGAGCTAATTTCAAGGTAGACGGAAATTATACCTTTGGGGCATATGAAGGAACAAGATTAATAGGTATGGTCACCCTCTTACAAGAAAGTACTTTAAAAATGAAGCATAGAGCAAATATTTTTGCGATGTATGTTAGCCCGCTAGGAAGAAGAAAAGGAATAGGGAGATCTTTGATGGAGCAGGCCATTAAACAAGCAAGAGAAACTTATGAGATAGAAAAGATTAATCTAACAGTTGTTGCCGACAATAAGTCTGCCAAAAATTTATATCTTCAGTTAGGTTTTAAAGTATTTGGAATAGAAGAAATGGCTTTAAAAGTTGAAGATGTTTACTACGAGGAACATCACATGACACTTATCCTAAAATAAAGGAGATGACATTATGGAAGAAAAGTTAAAAAGCGATGTAAAGCTACCGTGGCTTCAAACTCCCGTACGTGCGATATTCGAAAAGTTCTCTCGAGAAAAAGACGTTTCTCTAATATATGGAGAGCCAATTGTGTTGGATAATAAAAAAGTTTTACCCGTTGCCAAGGTTAACTATTTTGTGGGTGGAGGTGGCGGAGGTGGAACTGAGATTACGGATGAGCAAAATTCAAGTGGCCAAGGAGAAGGAGCAGGTGGTGCCTTTTCGGTAAAACCGATAGGAGTATATGAAATCACCGCTGAGAATGTGAAATTTAAACCTATCCTTCCGATAAACCAAATACTTACAGTATTCTCCGTAGTTACGCTAGGAATTGCTTTCTTGCTAATAAAAAGACGTAAATAGTTAGATAGAAAACGCTTCCCTTTAGGGGGTAGCGTTTTTTCTGTGCTTTATACGTTGTACTAATGTTAATACTAGCATGGCAAAAATTGCACCACTTGTATCTAGTAGGACATCTTGAAAAAGAGCGGATCGTCCACTCGTAAAGGATTGATGGAATTCATCAGCAGCTCCAAGAAGAAAGGTAATGAATATTGCCACCAGTTTTCGGTATTTTAATCTTTTAGACAAAGCAATATGAATGGCTACGCTAATCAAACCAAAATAAAAGAAGTGTGTGCCTTTTCTTATTAAGAATTCAACAAATGCATAGTAGCCACGTTCCTCGACAGAGACATTAAATCCCCAATATGGAATATGAAATAAAGATAAAAAGGACTCCAATGGCTTATTCGGAAGCCAGTTTTTAAGCACAGTCTCTAAAGACTGCTGCTCGGACGTCTGTCCAGAAGCAATAAATACAAAGAGAATTAAAAGTAAAAGTGGGATAAATTTTTTCATATAAAAACAGTAGCATAAATATAAGAGAAATCAAAATGATTAAAGATTGATAGTAAGGAAAGAAAATAGACGGACAAGCTTCTATCATTCGAATGAGAGGCTATGGTACACTTACGATAAGTGAATAATTTTGCAGGGAAAAGGTGCTGACTTGTCAGCTTAATTGGGAATTCGGTGAAAAACCGAAGCTGTATCCGCAACTGTAAATGCTAATGAAATAAGAAAAATACCACTGTCGGCTAGAAGTCGATGGGAAGGTTCTTAGAGTAAAATGATGCATGAGCCAGGAGACCAGCCTTTTCTTGAACGTATAAATACTCTTCGGAAGTTAAGGGATTGTACGGCACGTTTCTATTTTGAGATTGAATTTCTAACGATAAATAGGTATTGCGCCGCCCTTTTAGGGGTGGCGTTTTTTTGTGCTGTAAGAAGTCGAGTATTTTATTGCTGAAATTTCACAAATACATTGGAAAGGAGGCTAGGAGATGAAAAAGGATTTACGTTATATTTGTTATCCATTTATGAGAGAGAAACCTTCTACTGTAGATTTTGAAATCCAAACGGATTCATTGACCACTCGGATAGGACTTGCTGCATCTTTAACAAAGGATATACCAAGAGTTTACGAAGACTTAATGTACCTGGCACCTATGGCATATCACTTAAATGGTTCTGTTAGAGGTAAGTTGGCAATTAGCGAACAAGATTTAAATATTCTTAGTGATATGTATGATTTTTACGTAAGTGAAGTGGAAGGTAGAGTAAATCTATTTGTACTGCCACAAGGTTCTACCGCAGCCTGTGAATTACATGTCTGTCGGAGTGAAGCGAAGAAATCTGTTAGGGCATTACATAAGGTTTCATTAGAAAGAGAAGTGCCAGAGATATTATTCGACTATACACAGCTACTGGCAAATGTGTTGTTTGTCATGGCGGTCTATGTAAATAAACAGCACGGGGTAGATGAAATTCAATTTGTTAGTAAATCATATCCAATACAAAAAAAGAAAAAAGTGGAGGAATAACAAATGAACAAACAGTTAAGGAATTGGTTAGCGGTATTATTAATATCTGTATTTCTTGTAGGGTGTCAGGCAGATAAAGAAACTGTCTCGGAAGAAATAAAGGAATATTCCGTAACGGATGATAGGGGTAAAGAAATTATATTTGAAGAGGTTCCAGAAACAATTGTTTCTCTGCAACCGAGTAACACTGAAATCTTATTCGCTCTTGGTGTTGGCGAAAAAATTGTAGGTGTAACAGACTATGATAACTACCCAGTAGAAGCACAAGATATTGAACGGATTTCCGATTCTATGAGCTTTAATGCAGAGCGTATTTTGGAGATCAACCCTGATGTCGTGATTGCTTATACGACAGGTTCTGAGGAAGAGCTTAAAGTGTTGGAGAATGCGGGACTAAATGTATTCGTCATTCAATCGGCACTGTCATTTGAAGACGTTTATGGAGATGTTGCACAACTTGCCTCAGTAATGGGGATAGAGGAGAAAGGAACTGATCTTGTTAATTCTATTCGTGACACTATTAAAGGTGTTCAAGACAAAGTAGCTGTTGTAAATGAAAAGAAAGAAGTCTATTTTGAAATAAGCCCGTCACCTGAAATATTTACAACAGGTAAAGATACATTTCAACAAGAGGTTTTAAATAACGCTTCTGTTAACAATATTTTTGCAGACCAAGAGGGATGGATTAAATTATCTGAGGAAGATGTCATCAAAAGAAATCCACCAATCATCTTGACTACTGTAAATTATGTAGAAGATCCAATTGGTGAGATTAAAGCTCGTCCAGGTTGGGGCCAGCTAGAGGCAGTTCAAAGTAATGCTGTATTCCAATTAGATCAAGACATTATGTCACGTCCCGGACCAAGAATTGGAGAGGCAGTAGAGTTGGTGGCTAAAACCGTATATCCAGAGTTGTTCAAATAAAGTTAAAGGTTGGTCCTGACAAGAAGCAGGACCAACTTTTTATTTAAAACAAGGTACCTTGCAATGAACAATAGTGTTATGGTATAGTACTATTTAATGAATAGTACTGAGGGAGAGAGAAACATGACAGCGAATATTTATATTGAGACGTTAGAAAAAGAGCTTTATATGTTGAATACAAAGGAACGCCAAGCCATAGTTCGAGATTTCCAAAATTATTTTTGTGATTTGTTAAAAGAGGGACAATCTGAACAAGAAACCATAGTATCATTAGGAGCACCATCATATATAGCAAGGGAATTACTTAAGGCTTACTCAGAAGAGGAAATGATTGTTGTAGAAGTAAGATATGACAGTGCATATGTATAAAATGTGGCAAAGGCTAGTAACCCTTTCGTAGCACAATATCAAATACAATTGTTTAGTAAACTGAACTAGTTCAACTTTTTTATATGATAGGAATCCATATTTCCGAATAACAGTTTGGATCAGATGGGTCAACATCTGTATACACTTCCATCTCTGATGTTCATGCCTGTTTGTAGGAGCTAGAGGAAAACCGTTTGGAGTAAATTTGTTTCCAAGCTTTCCACATAGCATCGGGCATTGCTCCATGGCCTCAAAGGTCGCCTATTTTGATGCTGGTATTTATAATGTCTCCAGCTTTTCAAGGTGCATCACCTACATGACTGACCCCTATCTAATAATCCATCATACTGTCGACTTCAACATTTTCTCCCATCAGACAAACACCAAGAGGACCTTTTATTTCTTCGTTATTTAAAGAAATAATGAGCAACAAGCTTTTGTATAGATTCTTATAGACTGATCTAGCGACGTATATTAACACATACAAAAAGCCGCCTATTAGAATTAGGCGGCTTTTTGTATTAGATATTTTTTTTAGTTGCTGTTTCTTTGTCTTCTATTCTAAATTCTTCTGCAACATCGTCTACTATATCTTTAGTTGAGCTTTTAAATTCTTTTAACGTCTCTCCAACTGCTCTACCCAATTGAGGTAATTTTTTCGGACCGAACACGATTAAAGCAATAATTAATATAATGATTAAACCTGGTATTCCGATATTTGGCATTATAATCTCTCCTATACTGTTTCGATATATTCTCATGTGTTTTTTTCAAGAGTAGTTAATCATATATAAAATTGGTTGTTTTGTATCAATAACACATTATACTCCTACGTTTAAATTTGTAAATAATTTAGTATTAAAAATGATCAAATGGTGTGAGCTGGAAAATTCTCCTCGTTATAAAAGTAGGATTTCCTTTTGCAGGGATTTTATTATATAAATATAATTTTATCGTTTATTTAACCAAGAAATATAATTACTTTATACCGATAATACAAGGGTTTTTGCTATTAATCTGCAATAATTATAAAAATTTAATGTTTTTTCAGAATAAAATTATATTTTATTATTCGAAATAAATATCTAGTATTGAAGAAATAAAAGGAGTAGACTGTAAAACGGTTGTTTTGTTTTGTATAAAAATTACATTTTCATAGTTGTGTGAACTATGTTAAAGGAGAATAAAAGTGACGCAATATAACTTAGAAGAATTAAAACTGTTGAATCAAGTAATTTTTGCTTTATTTATAGTAGCAGATTTAGCTCTTGGCCTCTTTTACTATAATAATGAGTTTCCTTGGTTCGCGTTAATAGGTTCAAGTATCGGATTATCTATTATTGTTCTTTGCTGGACTGGAAAAAAATATATATACTTTATCTCATTTTTATTGGTTTATACAATCTTATTCTCATTAGTTTATAACTGGCATTCAGTTTTTCATTAATGAGGATTTTTTCAACTAATTGTTTACCTAAATAAATATTTAACCTATTTTCAACTAATTTACATTGGAGGTCATATTATGTCAGAACAGGAAAACAAGACTACATACTTAGATAAACGTTCATCTAGACGTACTTTTATCAAAAACTCTGGATTAACAGTTGGTGGAGTTGTATTAGGTGGAGCACTCGGTTCTTTACTAGGGAAAGACTCAACGTCTAAAACTAACGAGACTGGGGTTCATTCAGCAACTACTAGTGTTAACTTCAACCAAGCACTGATGTATTTTGACAAAGCACAATTTGATACGATAGAAGCTGCAGCAGAGCAAATTTTCCCTAAAACTGAGGTAGGACCCGGTGCGAAAGAATTACTTGTTGCATATTATATCGATCACCAACTCGCAGGAAGCTTTGGTCTGAACTCAAAAGAATATATGACCGGTCCTTTCTTTCCAGGAGAAGCAGTTCCACAACAAGGGTACCAAACACATTTGAATCGTCAGCAAGTGTTTAACCTTGGAATTACAGCTTTAAATGCAGAGGCTGCAAAGAAATCCGATGATAAACCTAAATTCGCTACTTTAACAGAAGAACAACAAATCGAAATCTTAAAAGATTTTGAAGCTGATAAAGTTAAATTAAATGGAGCTGTTAGTGCATCCTTTTTCTTCTCTTTACTTAGAAAAGTAACAATTGAAGGAGTATATGCTGACCCTATGTACGGCGGTAACAAAGATATGGCTGGTTGGAAAATGAAGAATTTCCCTGGACATCAATCAAGTTATACTAATGTGTTAGAAAAAGATGAATTCGTGAAAATAGATCCTATGAGCTTAAACTCTCAGCATCAACACTAATATACACCAATAGAAAGGGTGAACAACTTTGGCAACTAAATTACCAAAAACAGATATAGTTTTAGTAGGGGTAGGCTGGGTAGGCGGTATTATCGCAGCAGAACTCACAAAAAAAGGATACAAAGTAGTGGGTATTGAACGTGGTAAAGAACGTTCAACTGAGGATTACTTTATGGCTCACGATGAATTACGTTACGCAGAGCGTAAAGAAATGATGCAGGATCTTTCTAAAGAAACAATTACATTCCGTCATAATACGACACAACGAGCATTACCTTACCGTGAATGGGGTAGCTTCCTAATCGGAGAAGGAACAGGTGGATCAGGAGAGCATTGGAATGGTCAAACTTACCGCTTCCTACCATACGATTTCGAGATCTATTCAGAAACTGTTAAACGTTACGGAAAAGGTAAAATCCCTAAAGGGATGATGCTTCAAGACTGGGGTATAACATACGAAGAGTTAGAACCATACTTTGATAAATTTGATGCCATGACGGGTATTAGCGGGGAGGCGAATCCACTACCTGATTCTCCACAAATTAAATATCCTAACCCGCCGATGCTGGAAACACCTGCTATAAAATTATTTAAAAGTGCAGCGAAAGAGCTTGGATATCATCCATACCATATGCCTTCTAACAATCTATCGCAATCTTATACTAATCCAGATGGCGTTTCTCGTGGCGCTTGTCAATATTGCGGTTTTTGTGAGCGTTTTGGTTGCGAATATGGAGCAAAAGCTTCACCAGTAGTTACAGTATTACCTGTAGCTAAAGAAACTGGTAACTTCGAAGTACGTACTCATTCTGTTGTACGTAAAGTTCTACACACAAATGGAAAAGCTACTGGTGTGTTATACGTTGATATACGCACTGGTGAAGAGTTCATCCAAGAGGCAGATGTAGTTGTAGTATCAGCCTATCAAATGAACAATATTAAACTATTATTAAACTCTCAACTTGGCCGTCCATATGATCCAGTTACTGGTACAGGTGTTATTGGTAGAAACTATGCATACCAAACAATTCTGGGGACTGCTGTAGGTTTCTTCGATAAAGAGTTCAATCTATACGGTGGTGCAGGATCTCTAGGAGCCCAAATTGATGACTTCAACGGAGACTTCTTTGATCACACTGACCTAGATTTCTTACATGGTGCGACAATTCAAATTACCCAATTAGGGGATCGTCCTATTGCAAACAATCAGATTCCAGCAGGCGTTCCTACTTGGGGGAAAGAATTTAAAGACGCTTCTGTTACAAATGCAAACCGTGCTCTTATTGTTAAAGCACAAGGGGCTTCCCTACCTTGGCAAGATAATTACATCGATTTAGATCCAACTTATAAAGATGCATTCGGTGATCCATTACTTCGTATGACGTTTAATTGGAAAGATCAAGACCGTCAACTAATGAAGTTTATGGGCGAAAAATCAGCTGAGATCATGAAAAAAATGGGTGCAAAAGATATCAAAATTAATGGCCTCGAAGTCGGAGATTACGATATTCGTAACTACCAATCTACTCATAATACTGGTGGAGTAATTATGGGCTCTGATCCAGAAACAAGTGCTTTAAACAGCTATCTACAAATGTGGGATTGTGAAAACGTATTTGTACCAGGTGCAAGTGCTTTTGCTCAAAACTCAGGTTACAACCCAACTGGTACAGTTGGAGCACTAGCATATCGTGCTGCAGAAGGTATTGAAAAATACTTAAAAACTGGCGGATCTTTAGTTTAAGAACGAGACGCTTCTATATAAACAAATAATTTTGCTTAAACTTTACAAATAATTTTTACTCATAGAATTAGCCAACAACTTATAAACTGCTATCTTTTTTCCATCAAAAGAAGGTAGCAGTTTTTTAATATATGGATTCATCCACAAAATTTTAACTACTCTATTAAGAAACTTGCACAGTCTTTATAAATACTTCTAATATATTTGTGTTAATTTCAGTCTGTACATTATGAACCGAATTTTTGGGGTTTCCTTGGACTGTTTAATTTGCCAAGATTGCTTCTACTATTTCTTTAGGACGAACATCAAGAGTAGATAAATCCTTGAGGTCGATCCAAATCGGTTCATATTTTCCTTTTTCTTGAGAAGTGCTTACATATTCATCTCCACATCCGGCGCCAAACGTACCGCTTACAATAACAGCTAAATAATAATATTGAGTTCCGCTATATGGTAGTACTTTAAAAAGTCTTTGGATGCGAACATGTACCCCTAGCTCCTCATATGTCTCGCGAATAGCTGCCTCCTCAGGGGTTTCCCCATCCTCGATACCTCCACCAGGAAATACATAATAGGTGGTAAATGGTTTCGTTCTTTTAATCAGTGCAACTCGACCTTGTTCTAAAATAATAGTGGCTCCTCGATTTCTCATCTTATTCCCCCTACACCTATTTTTAAGAAAATTATAACAAAAAATTAATGAAAACATGTAAAGAGTTCTTTACATTGGGTAAATTTTTGATTATTCTGTATGTAAAGATATATTTACATTGTAAGCAAGGAGGAAGTAAATGGCAAAGGTCATTAATTATATAAGAGAAATCCGATTAAAAAAGGGGATAACTCAGGTTCAAATGGCGGGTGATTTACAAATTACCAGACAAACCATTACAGCGATTGAAAACCATAAATACAATCCCAGCTTAGAGCTTGCACTTAAACTAGTACGTTATTTTGAAGTACCTATTGAAGAATTATTTTATCTAGAGGAGGAATAAGGATGAAGAAGGGCTATGAGATCCTATTGTATGGAATTATTAGTGGATGTATCATTGGTGGCTCGTTTTTAGGGGTGTATATCGCGGGTAAAGAGGAAGGCATCTTCAATTGGGGGCTATTCTTGCCCATGTTAGCTGGAGCATTAGGGGGCTTTACTGTCTTTTTGCTTTATGCATGGTGGCGTCAAAAACGGATAGGAAATGTACCGGATATGGATGAACGCACAACTGTAATGATGAAGAATTATTTTTCTACTGTACTTTATGTTGTCCTCTTCGTTACAGGGGCGATACTATTAATATTATTCGCGCTTGGTGTTGAATCAATAGAAATAGGAATGCTCATTATTTATATGATGATTCTATTTATGTTAATTGGTATTGGTACTTTTATAATCAAGAAGATTTGAGGGACATAGAAAGGGTATTATAAAGATAGTTTATAGGATTGATAAAGCATATGGAGTATCAATAGACTAAGAAGGGATGTTAAAAGATGATTCATATTTTATTTGTCTGTCTCGGTAATATTTGTCGTTCTCCCATGGCGGAGGCAGTATTTAAGCATCTAGTAGCAAAGGAAAAATTAGAAGCGAGTATACAAGTAGATTCAGCTGCTACAAGTGGCTGGCATATTGGAGCCCCACCACATCAAGGGACAATAGCTAAGCTGAAAGAATATGACATTTCCACAGAGGGTATGTCCGGACGTCAGCTACAAAAAGAAGATTTTGAAGAATTTAACTATATTGTTGGTATGGATGAAAATAATATTAAAGATATACGACACATGCTTGGTCAACCTGACCATCCCAAAATTATTCGTTTTTTAGATTTGACTGAGCACAAGAAAGATGTACCTGATCCTTATTTCACTGGTGATTTTCAGGAAACCTATGATTTGGTTTTAGAGGGCTGTGAAGCACTTTTAGGCAAAGTTAAACTCGATTATAAAGAGCAACTGGAGCAGGAGGGGGAGTAAAGGTGGAGTATGAATATTTTCATGGGGTACCGGACAAACAGACGCTTTCTGGTGTTTTGGAGCTACATAAGCATGTATTTGATGGCTCGGACTTGGCAACAGAGAAGTTAAAAGAAAAAAACAATTTAATCCTGTTTGTAGCAAAAGATGGAGACCGTGTAGTAGGATTTAAAATTGGCTACGACTACGGAAATCGCACCTTTTATAGCTGGCTTGGCGGTGTTCACAAGGATTATCGTGGAAAAGGAATAGCGAAAGAGCTGATGCGTAGACAGCATGAACTTGTTAAGTCAATGGGGTACACAAAAGCACGTACCATCTCAAGAAATGAAAAAAGAGAAATGCTGATTTTAAATATAAAGTTTGGGTTTGATATTAAAGAAACATTTATAAGTAATAAAGGTAAGCATAAAATTGTGCTAGAAAAAATGCTGTAGGGAGGAAACTAAATGACCGATTGCTTAGGCTGTATGTTAGCGAATAAAAAACAAGAGATATTTGTTATATTTGAGAATGATCATATTACCTGCTTTTTAGACCATGAACCCTTTAATAATGGGCATGTGCTGATACTTCCGAAAAGGCATTATGAGGATGTGGATGACCTAGATGTTGAGGTAGCCTATTCTATCATGGATGCATCTAGGCTAATCTCTAAGGCTATCAAAAGATTATATGCCCCAGATGGGATTACAATCTGTCAAAATGGAGGAGTCTTTAGTGAATTGACCCATTATCATATGCATGTTATACCAAGGTATGAAGGGCAACAATTTGCAGAGTTTTATCAAGATGAGCCACTCGTACGTAATCTAGAAAGCATGCAAACTGTTACAGCTAAACTAAGAGACTCTGTTCGGAACGTTTTAGCAGAAGGTTAATAAAATAATTGGCTGAAAGAGTCTTGTCCTAAGAATGGAAAGACTCTTTTTTTCTTATGGAATTGTTATTGTTAATAGTTAGGTCTAACTAAGATATTCTCCTGGATATAAAGGTATCTGAGTGTGGAGTGAATGGAAGTTAATGTATTAATTTTTGCTACTTGTAAGGAATCTAATGTATAATAACACAGTAGAATTCTAGAGTACGAAAACAATAGGAGAAAGAGAGTGGGACTTTATGGGTCGTAAATGGAATAATATCAAGGAAAAGAAAGCTTCCAAGGATGCGAATACTAGTCGTATTTATGCCAAATTTGGTCGTGAAATATACGTTGCAGCAAGACAAGGTGAACCTGATCCCGTCTCCAATCAAGCGTTAAAGGTTGTATTAGAGCGTGCGAAAACTTACAGTGTGCCAAAACATATTATTGATAAAGCAATTGAAAAAGCAAAAGGTGGATCTGAGGAAAGCTATGACGAGCTTCGCTATGAAGGATTTGGTCCAGGTGGATCAATGGTTATCGTAGATGCATTAACAAATAACGTAAATCGTACTGCTTCTGATGTGCGTGCTGCATTTGGTAAAAATGGCGGCAACATGGGAGTTAGTGGTTCCGTATCTTACATGTTTGATGCAACAGCAGTTATTGGGTTAGAAGGAAAAACAGCTGATGAGGTATTAGAAATCTTAATGGAGGCTGATGTGGATGCTCGTGACATCTTGGAAGAAGAAGACGCGGTCATCGTATACGCTGAGCCAGATCAATTCCACGTGGTGCAAGAAGCTTTAAGAGCAGCAGGAGTTGAGGAATTTACAATTTCTGAGCTTACAATGCTTGCACAAAACGACATTGCATTGGATGCAGATGCACAAGCACAATTTGAAAAAATGATTGATGCTATCGAAGACTTAGAGGACGTTCAGCAAGTCTATCACAATGTAGAATTAGCTTAATGATATACAGAGAAAATCTTCACTTCAGGAAACTGGAGTGAGGATTTTTTTTGATATGGACTTTCTACAAAGTATATGAACCCCAAAGACAAATCATTTAGCAGAATGGAAATAAGTGACACATGGGCTAAGCGTTTATCAAGGCAAGAAGAATCCTATTAATTTTTTTAAAGAAACTGTTGGAACTATGGAGCGTCTAATTGGTAAAAGGGAGAGAAAAGAGAATGAGGACATCCTATATTTGTGCATTAATCCTGCTGTTAGGCAGCTTCGTCATCCTAAGCCCAGCTATGGCAAGCTGGGCATATCAGTTTGTAGTTTGGGATGGTGACGTGTATATAATTACAGAAGAAAACGTAGAGAAAATAGGCAAGGAGATTGGACACGTCACTAAATACTCCGATAGAGAAGGAACGTATTCAGGTAATTTTTCTAATACATTTCCTAAAGGGACTAAGTATTATGAAATAGTGGAAGTAAATCCAGAGGAAGCTATTGCTGTTGAATCAGAAGTAGGGATATACGTGAAAGCAAATAGTGACGGAGAGTATGCGGGAAGTAAGAAGAACAATTGGAATACAATATCCGTTTCTTTCATTGGAGGGGTACTCCTTGTTCTCTTCATAGCTATTGCTATAACGTATGGCCTTGGAAAGAAAGGGAAAACCAATCGTGGATAAACCAGTTCTTGTCACCGTAACTCATGATCCAGATGGGAAAAGTTTAGACCTACTTAAAACTTACCATCAGGCACTTTCTAATATATATGGAGATGTATATTTAACCATAAGTGATGAAACTTCTAAGAAATTGTTAGAAGTAATACAAAACACTGCAGTTAAATATCGTGTAATTCCTAAAAAGGGAGCAGCTGATGCTAGAAGGCAAGCTCTAAAATTTTCACTTCAGAGTCATAGTGAGCATTACCATTATTGTGATTTAGATCGGATACTGACATGGATACATAGTTATCCAAATGAATTAAAGAGAGTAGTAAATAAAATATCTAATTATGACTATTTAGTTATAGGCAGAACACAACAGGCCATGCTCACTCATCCATTGGAATGGATCGAGACTGAAAGAGTGACCAATAAAATATTTTCGTTGGAGGTAGGGCAAAGCTTTGATATTACAGCAGGATCCTGCGCCTTTAAAAGAGAATGCGCTAATTATATCAATCATTATTCGAATGCCAAAATGACGGATGCAGAATGGGCCATGATTGCATACAGAATAGCAGGATTCCAATTAGGCTACTTGGAAGTGAATGGACTTGAGTATCACGAAGAGGTAAATGGAATAACAGGAGAAATGAATGATTCGGAGAGATGGTTTAAGCGTTTGAAACTAAGCTACATCATTAGTGAAACAGCTAGAAGTACTGGAAGAAACATGAATTGTGAAGAGTGAAGAAACTCTTTGTGCTTTGGATAATCGTTAATGTCAAATAAAAAAAGAGTAGAACTGTGACGTTCTTCTCTTTTTTTTTAATGGGTAGCAGAGTTATTTCTCCGATATTTCCATTGCTGATACTGGAAACGAAAGAAGCAACCTATACAAAACCCTAATATAGCTACAAATGCTGCTAAGCCAACCATGACTGTTGCAATATTAAATAAAATGCTCCACTTTAGGAAAAAGCTAATGCTAGCTACAACTAAAAAGCCAACTGCAAGCCATTGATTAAATCTTAGCTGATCATAATCCTCTTGGATGTATTCACTACCAGGCTTCTTTAAAAACCTTTTAGCTATAAATAAGATAGGGTGGAATCCAATTAATAAACTTGATAGATTAGCTATTAATGGTATAAGTAAAATCCATGCTGATTGAATAAGAAGCGCTATGACTACGGAGGTTACTATTGACCACTGATTGACCATAACAAGGGGTTTTGGAATTGTCTTCATCTTAAAACCTACTTTTCTGATTGGATTTCTATTATTATATGTTGATTTTCAGTTAATGTAAATTAATTTAGACCTCAATGACCTATTTCCCGGGAAATCGACATATTTTTTGAAAAGTGTCTGAGAAATAACTAGTCAATAAATTAAAAGACGTGAAATCAACCACAACTTGATTTCACGCCCTTATTTCTTTTTAAATGATCTCTCTTATTGTTTGGTAGGGAGACGGCGACGAGGAGATTGAAGCCGTGCCCTCGGAAAGCTTCTGTCGTAACAGAAAACATACATTTTATTTTGAGGAGTGTTACGTCACATCCTCTTTTGTGTTATTTGGTTTTTAACTTATTAATCTTTTGGGTCAGTAAATTAAATTGCTCATCTAACTCGGCAAACTTGGAATCCTTAGGTAGAAGGTAGCTTAATTGGCCTAAAATGGCGAGACGCTCTGTTTCTAAAGTCAGGAGAATTTTTTCGACTTCATTTTCCTCTTCTCTATGGAGCCACTCATTGTAAGTCATCTCGACTTTCTGGACTTTCTTATTTTCAAATATAAGTAGCTTGTTGGTTAACTTTTCTAAAAAATAACGATCATGAGTTACAAGTAAAATAGTACCCGGATAAGTGGAAAGAGTTTTTTCTAGCTGTTCTCGAGAGGGTAAATCGAGATGATTCGTAGGTTCATCTAAAATAAGTACATCTTTTTGATCTAACATGAACTCCATTAACTTGAGTTTTACCCTTTCACCCATACTCATAGTAGAAATGGGACGTAGCCAATGGTCCTTTGAAAATCCCAAGTTGGTCATCAAAGTTTGAATAATTCCTCGTGTTTCGAAATCTGTAGTTGCAAAAAAGTTAGAGGGGGTCTGCTCATTCGGAAGGTCGAATACAGTTTGTCGTAAATAGCCGATATTCATCGAATCCGTTTTCCAAAGCTCACCATCAAAGGGTTCCTCTCCTATAAGCATCCGAAAGAAGGTTGTTTTACCACTTCCATTAGCTCCTATAATACCAACGCGTTCATTTGATTGAATAGTAAAAGAGGTATTTTGGAAAAGAGTTTTGGCATTAAAGGATTTGCTTAAATTTTTGGCTTCTAGAATGCGTTTTCCCTTTTTCTTATTCCCGTCAATAGAGAAATTGACTTCCTTTTCCTCTACTGGACGGTCTACCCGATGCTTAGAAAGCTCTAGTTCTAATCGTTTTTGTTTAGAACGGATTTGAACATCCTTTTTCTTCGCCTTCATTCGGAAATATTCTTTGTAGCCATCCTTCTTTGTAGACTCAGCGTGAGCCTTATTAGTCCATTTTCTTAACTCTGCAATTTGTTTTTCTACAAGTTGTACTTTCGATTGTTGCGCGTTGTATTCTCTCTGTTGAGTAAGGAGTAATTCTTCTTTTCTTTTTCGGTAGGTAGAATAATTTCCTTTGTAAGGAGTTAGATTTTGATATTCAATTTCCCATATATAATTGGATACTTGATCTAAAAAATAACGGTCATGAGAGACTAAAATAATGGTTCCGGGATAGGTAGCTATTTGCTCCTTTAAAAAAGATAGACTGCTTTGGTCTAAATGATTAGTAGGCTCATCAAGTAATAGTAAGTGAGACCTTTCTGCAAAAACTTTAGCTAGTCTTTTTTTCATCTTTTCTCCACCACTTAAACTATTATAAGAAAGGGTACGGGGTACAGACCACTTGCTCATATAAGTCCATTCATCCTTCTCCACTTCAGTTGAATAGAAATTCTCGTCCTCTTGCTTGCAGTAGCTAATGGTCGGAGGAGCTCCTATCCATTCGATTTGTCCAGAAGAGGGGGGAGCTTCGCCTGAAAGGACGGACAAAAGCGAAGATTTACCTTCACCATTTCTCCCTACAATACCTATTACAGCACCTAAAGGTATATCCGTTTTTATATTTTTAATAATTTCTTTATGACCATGTGTAATGCTTAGATTTACTATTCTTCCTTGTATTGTCATAACATTTCCTCCCTGCCGGAGAGACTAAAAAAATCCCTCCGTTTCTAGACGGAAGGATTCTGCTGCCATTTAAATGTACGACAAAAAATAACTACAACATGTTTGCAGTAATTTCATTGACCTGATTTGAAAAATGGGCAGACTAATCCTATTTCCGTTTTAGCTAAAAATATTTTTCTGCGTAAAGCAGTAATATTAAGCGAGAAATAAGATTATAAAATCATAGTCCACCCATCGTCCCTTCGATATTAGTTACTAATAATATAACATATTCTTCTGAAAATTAAAGGCTTAATTAATACAGTGCTTGACTAGACCTTGGACTTTCCATTTCAAGCTCATCGTCTGTTCTTCTTTTTTGTATGAACCAAATTCCTATGATAAGCACGAGTCCAATCGCACTACTTAAAACCTCAGGAACAATAAGCATTAACCCGGCTACAAATAAGACAGATCGCTCCCAAAACCTTGAATATCTAATGAAATAGCCAATCATAGAGCTACTTACCGCAACCATCCCAATTAAAGCACCAGCTAAGGATAGTATCATGCTGATTGGTTCCACATCTACCATCACTAAAATTGGATTATAGATAAAGATAAATGGAACGATAAAGGCCGCAATGGCTAATTTGACTGCGTTCATACCCGTTTTAAATGGATTTGCGCCGGCAATGCCTGCCCCTGCATAAGCTGCTAGACAGACAGGAGGAGTGATGTCTGCGACTATTCCAAAATAGAATACAAACATATGTGCAGCAATTGGAGCTACTCCAAATTCATTTATTAATACTGGAGCAGCAATAGTAGCAGTAACTACATAGTTTGCTGTAGTAGGTAAACCCATTCCTAATACAATACAAGCAATCATAGTAAATATGAGAGCAAGAATTAGATATCCGTTGGATAGGGCTATCACTCCAGCAGCAAATTTGGAGCCAAGGCCTGTCATACTTACTATTCCAGCTATAATACCAGCTGTAGCAACCGCGGCTATAACTGGAAGAGCAACTCTTGTACCTTGCTCTAAAACATTTATAGTCTTTTTAAGGGACATTCTTGTTTCTTTGCGTATTAAGCTCACTAGAAAGGCAGCGACTATTCCAAATAGTGCAGCACGCTGCGGAGTAAATCCGTAAATAATGGTTCCTGTAATTACGAAAAGTGGTAAAAGCATATACCAATTCCGTTTCATCGTCTTTGTAAAAGAAGGTAATTGGGACTTAGGCAATCCATGTATCTTTAGTTTTTTTGCTTCAAAATGTGTCCCTATAAAAATACCGGTAAAATAGAGAATGGCTGGGATAATTGCGGCCATCATAATAGTTCCATATGATACCCCTAATATCTCCATCATAATGAACGCGGCTGCACCCATCATAGGAGGCATAATTTGTCCGCCGGTAGATGCAGCAGCTTCAGTTGCTCCAGCAAATTCCGGCTTAAATCCTGCTTTTTTCATCATAGGGATGGTGAAGGATCCAGTTGCCACCGTATTACCAACGGAGCTTCCTGATATAGTTCCTTGCAGTGCACTAGCTACAACTGCGGTTTTTGCTGTACCACCTGTATATCTTCCTGTTAAGGAAAAGGCTAAATCATTGAAGAATTTCCCTACGTTTGTTTGTACGAGCATTACGCCAAAGAATAGGAAGAGGAATATAAACTTTGCTGAAATTTGAACTGGGGTGCCAAAGATTCCACTTTCTTTGTACCAAAGTGCAGTAGCGGTTCGCTCAATCGAAAATCCAGGATGTGAAAGGATTTGAGTAGGGACAAAATTTCCGAAGATAGCATAAAGTATGGCTACTAAAGCCACTATCACGATTGGTAAGCCAACCGTTCTTCTGGTCGCTTCCAGGACGAGAAGAATCCCAAGGATGGAAATAATTACATCAGGTATGCTATATCCGGAAATTCTGCTCTGTAAAATTGAATCAAAAAAGAATATTTTATGGTAGGTCACATACATCGCAGTAAAGGCAAGTACAATGTCATACCAGGGGATATTCCTTTGAGTTTTAATTAAGCTCCTTTTGAATGGATACAAAAGAAAGATAACTCCGAGAGCAGTTCCTACATGGACAGCCCCTTGTTTTTGGGTGGGCAGAGTTCCAAAGTAGGCAGTATATAGATGGAATACGGTTAAGGCTACACCTAAAAAGGTAACGACCCATGCCCACTTTCCAATATTTGTTCGGAACTGATTTTCTTTATCGTATTTTTCCAATATTTCTTGTGCATTTACAGGTTGCTGATCTTTCATTGCCTCACCTCATCTTTAACTAGATTTATTTATACATCGATTTTATTTTACATCGTCTAAGCTTTTAATATCTGAGCTTTCACGTGTAACAATTTGAATAACCTCTGGATAAATATGACCAATAAAAGCGGCGTTTGGAACCTCATGTCCTTCAAATGCAGCCTCACCATTTACTGCTTGTAATGCTGGCACATGTACAGACATTCCTAAATCCATGTTGCCGTCTCGAATACTGGATAGATTTTCTACAGACGCTCCAGTTTCTGTATTAGTTAAGTTAAATCCTTCTATATGCTTGTTCCAAATGCTCGCCATCTCTCCGCCTAGTGGATAATAAGTGCCGCCTTGGCTTCCGGTACCTAGAATAAAATCATTTTTTCGATTGCTTTTGTCAGCAGTCAGCTCTGCGACCGGATTGTCTACAGTAAGACCCTGTTCTTCATAGTAACGTTTAGCCCCAGGATGAATTGGAAGTCCTTCAGCTCCGTTTAGAGCATTTTCTAAAATCATTTGCTTTGCCTGAGCATGTGTATTTTCACTGGCATTTTCAATCATGATCTTAGTTAGCTCATACCCAAGTTCTTCATCAATCGTGTCCGTGCTTCCCATTAAAATGGCGTACGCTGTAACCGTTTCTACATCGGAATCCAAAAAGTCATACGTGTCCTTAGGTATAGTGTGACGTCTATAGCCACTATTCTCTTCGATATAGGAAATCGCATCATCAGATAAACTCATCATTACTACATCTCCTGCAGAATTCTGCAAGCTCTCAATACTAGCAGCAGGGAGACCAAGTATACCTATAGAAATATCAATGTTGCCATCCTGTACACCATCAGCAGCATCTCCGAATCCTTCCTGATAAGCCTTGTAATCATCGTCTGTAATTCCATATGCATCTAAAATTAGCTTGGAAACAGAGTTAGTTTCACTAGCAGGTGGGCCAATTGCAATATTTGGCTTACCCCCACTACATCCAGCCATAAAAAGTGCTAAAACTGTGACGAACAAAATAATGCTAAAACTTTTCTTCTTCATTTTCTCTCCCCCCAAAGGATTATTATCATCTAAATGACAGCGTTTTCAAATTTAAAAACAATAATATAATTGTCATTTTAAGTAGATGATTATTAATATTATACTTTTAATCTAAAATTTTACAACTAAATATCAGTATTTTCAGATATTTAAGATTTTATTACAGATATATTGCAGGTGCCTGGCACCTGCAATATATCTGTAATAATTCTGAGTAGGTGTGTTGGTTTGTATTAATAGATGGAGTTAATTAATTATTTCAAAATGTATTTAAATTCGTGATTTTTAATAAAAATTACTGTACAATAAGCACATATTTGAGGAGGTAATGAGAACATGAAACAGTTAGATGCACATGAGATTATTTCTTACATTCAACACGCAAAGAAATCCACACAAGTGAAGGTATACATAAAGGGAAATGGTATTGACCAACTTTCTTTTGGGGATAATACAAAAGTTTTTGGACAAGGAAATTCTCTTATTCTATTTGGAGAATGGTCGGAAATTCAACCTGCTTTAGAACAGCATAAGGATCAAATCGAAGATGTAGTAGTAGAAAATGAGAGCAGAAATTCTGCTATTCCACTATTAGATTTAAAAGGGATTAATGCGAGAATCGAACCAGGCGCAGTTATCCGTGATCAAGTAAGCATTGGGGATAATGCGATTATCATGCTTGGTGCAGTGATTAATATCGGAGCCGTTATAGGTAAAGGAACAATGATCGACATGGGAGCAATCCTTGGTGGCCGTGCGACGGTTGGAGACAATTGTCATATCGGAGCTGGAGCAGTGCTTGCAGGTGTTATCGAGCCACCTTCTGCAACTCCGGTAATTATTGAAGACGACGTATTAATCGGTGCGAATGCCGTAGTCCTAGAGGGATGCCGTGTTGGAAAAGGTGCGGTTGTTGCAGCTGGAGCAGTTGTTACGAAAGACGTGCCTCCTTATACAGTTGTTGCTGGTACCCCTGCAAAGGTGATTAAGGATATCGATGCACAAACAAAATCTAAAACAGAAATCATGCAAGAACTACGTCAAATTTAAGAAGGTGACATATGAAGGCCTTACTTGATATTCGTCGCGATTTGCATCGTATACCGGAGCTTGGCTTTGAAGAAGTGAAAACGCAAGCATACCTTTTAGAGCAGATCGGGTCCCTTCGGCAGGATCGGTTAACGACTATTACTTGGAAAACAGGAATTGTCGTGAAAGTAGAAGGGCTTCAACCAACTCAAACGATTGGTTGGAGAACTGATATTGATGGTCTGCCAATCACGGAAGCTACAGAGGTTAACTTTTCTTCTGAGCATCTAGGGAAAATGCATGCATGTGGTCATGATATGCATATGACTGTTGCACTTGGGTTACTAGAAAAAATAGTAGGTACACCAATAAACGACAATATGGTGTTCTTGTTTCAGCCAGCAGAGGAAAGCCCAGGTGGTGCTCTTCCGATGCTTAACTGGTTAAGGGAAGAACATCCTGAGCTAGTACCTGACAAGATATTTGCTTATCACGTAGCACCGGAGTATCCAGTTGGGACGATAGCTACCCGTCCTGGCCTCCTATTTGCGAATACGTCGGAGCTTTACATTGATTTAATAGGGAAGGAAGGGCATGCTGCATTTCCACATCAAGCAAAG
This sequence comes from Psychrobacillus sp. FSL W7-1493, assembly GCF_038004905.1. Taxonomy (NCBI): domain Bacteria; kingdom Bacillati; phylum Bacillota; class Bacilli; order Caryophanales; family Bacillaceae; genus Psychrobacillus; species Psychrobacillus sp. FSL W7-1493. The sequence goes on from NZ_JBBOSB010000001.1 coordinate 397,505, forward strand.
GATATGTCGATAGCTGCAGCAACCCTATTGTTGCAGTTGCAGTCCATCGTTAGCCGTACAGTTAACCCAATGAAACCTGCAGTATTAACGATTGGTAAATTTACATCAGGCACCGTACAAAACATTATTTCAGGTCATGCTCGTTTAGAAGGAACGATTCGAACGATGGATGCTACTACGATGGCATTAATAAAAGAAAAGATAGAGGCTTTTTGCCATGCTACTGAAATCGCGTTTGAGTGTGAGGTAAAAATTGATTATGGATCATCCTATTATCAGGTGTATAACGATCATGACATTACCAATGATTTTCTTGCTTTTGCTGATCAGCATCAAGCAACCAACGCCATTCATTGTGACGCAGCGATGACAGGTGAAGATTTTGGATATTTTTTAAAAGACATACCAGGCATGTTATTCTGGGCGGGTGTCGATTCTCCTTTTGGTCTTCATCATGCAAAGATGAACCCAAGTGAAGAGCTATTAGACTATCTTATCCCTTTTGTGGATCAGTACTTTAGAACACTTACAAGCAATTAAACAAGAAAAGCGCAGGCGCCTATCCCTGCCCCGACAGGCAAATGGGGAAAGGCGAGGAGGCAGTACCTCAGCCACCGGAGCTTTTAACCATTTGACCCCGAGGGGCAAGGCGGTGGAGCTAGACATCGAGAAAAGCGCAAGCGCCTATGTCTGCCCCGACAGGCAAATGGGGAAAGGCGAGGAGGCAGTACCTCAGCCACCGGAGCTTTTAACCATTTGACCCCGAGGGGCAAGGCGGTGGAGCTAGACATCGAGAAAAGCGCAAGCGCCTATGTCTGCCCCGACAGGCAAATGGGGAAAGGCGAGGAGGCAGTACCTCAGCCACCGGAGCTTTTAACCATTTGACCCCGAGGGGCAAGGCGGTGGAGCTAGACATCAATCTATCCACAGGTGCAGAATTCTATAATTTTCTAAACAACGGAAAGGACAGAGACAATCTTGCTCTGTCCTTTTTTATCAAATATTGTAGAAATCAATTCCTTACATGAGTTAGGTACAAATAAATATATTTAAGAAAGCGGGTGTTTTATGAGTAATATTATTAGCTATTACAACCAATTTGACGAATGGGGAAGACTAGAAAGAGAGCCAATTGAATTTCAGGTGAATTGGCACTATATCATGAAGTATATGCCTCCTATTGGAAAAGTCCTTGATAACGGAGCTGGCCCTGGGAAGTATTCCATTAGGCTAGCAATGGAGGGCTACAACGTTACGTTAACGGATCTCACTCCCAAACTAGTAGAAATAGCGAAAGAAAAAGCAGAAGAGTTTAATCTAAAAAGTCATTTCACCGATTTCCTAGTGGCTGATGCAAGAGACTTATCTAAAATCCAAGACGAGCAATTTGATGCGTCTCTTATGCTTGGTCCTATGTATCATTTACAGGAAGACATTGATCGGGTAGAAGCGATAAAAGAATTACATAGAGTGACTAAAAAGGGAGGAATTGTTTTTGTTGCCTTTATGCCGAGAGTTAAACACTTATTAACCTCTTTGACACACCCAGAGAACTGGAAACCACATGACCAGATGGACGACATCCTTCAATTCAATCAAACTGGCTGCTTTGATCATCAGGAGACTGGACGTTTTACTGGAGCCTATTATTATAATATCGATGACATACAGCCTTTTATGGAATCGAACGGATTTCAAAGTCTGGAATTGATTGGCTCAAATGTAGCTGCAACATTGAACAAGGTAAGTTGGGACTACTGGAAGGAAAAAGGGGAGCAGGAATACGATAAATTAATAAACTTGCTAATTGAAAAAGCCAGCGACCCTTATATGCTAGGGGTATCATCTCACCTGCTGTACATTGGAACAAAAAAATAGGCTATGTTAAAGGTAATGGTGTTTTTAGTATTTTTTTTGAAATGTTACAATTAAACTAACAGTGCATTTAGTTATAACTTAAATATTTATAAATAGGAGTTGTATTAATGCAAATACAAAACGTTTCGGAAGAAGATTATTATAAAGTAATTAATGTTTTGAATGAATGGTGGGGTGGTCGAGAGATGACACATTTGTTGCCTCGCCTGTTTTTCGAGCATTTTCAGTCGACTAGTTTCATAGTTGAAGATAATGAAGTATTATCTGCATTTCTAATTGGATTTGTGTCGCAAACAAATATAAATGAAGCATACATACATTTTGTAGGTGTTAACCCAGAATTCAGGAAGAACGGTTTAGCAAGAGAGTTATATGAATTGTTTTTTGCTAAGGTTCGAAGTTTAGGTTGTAACACTGTCCGTTGCATTACTACACCAGTAAACACGAGTTCTGTCTCTTTTCATAAATCAATGGGTTTTTCCGTATCCTTAAAAACTGATTACGCTGGTGTGGGACAAGACCGCATTTTATTTTCTAAAAATATTGCTACTTAAAAATTGTCCTTGTTCAATTAATGCGTGCGTTAGGTAAAAACAACTTCAAAGTAAAATGACACTGGAGATACTTTTTCCAGCTCATTTTTTTCGTATTATTAATCAATCTCTATTATAAAAAAATAAATAATAAGGGTGGACGCGATTGTTAACGTCCACCCCTCTATCAATCTATCAGTCAACGAGCTGAACATTATAATCCTTAAACCAAATATGCATTTGAGCCAAATATGCTAACAGCTGAGGACCCGTCATCAATTGACCATACCAAGGAGTTTTAAAAGCCTCTCCATTTGATTCGATTAAAGAGTGAAGGCTACTTGGTGTAAATAATTCATGTAAGATAGAATTCTTATCTAATAACTGTTCCTTCATCATAAGCTGTATCTTTGCCGCGTAAATAGGGTTATGTGTTTTTGGATAAGGACTCTTTTTACGATATAGTACCTCGTGAGGAAGAATTCCCTCTAACGCCTTGCGAAGTATACCTTTTTCTTGATTTCCAACCATTTTAAAATCCCAGGGAATATTCCACGCGTACTCTACAAGCCGGTGGTCAGCAAAGGGAACGCGAACCTCTAAACTTGCTCCCATGCTCATTCGGTCTTTACGGTCTAGCAGAGTGGTCATAAACCAAATCATATTCATATAAAAAAGCTCTCTTCGCTCAGCTTCTAAGGAGGATTCTCCAAATAGCTGAGGCGTTTCAGCTGCACTGACATCATAAGCATTTTGGACATAGTCATCGATGTTCAATTTCTTCTGCCAGCTATCATTTAGCAATGAGTGTCTTTCATGCTTGGAGCGAATCCAAGGAAAGCCTGTTTCTGCATTCCCTATCTTATGGAACCAAGGATAGCCTCCAAAAATTTCATCCGCACATTCTCCAGACAATCCAACGGTGAAATCTTTTTTGATCTCCTTACAAAACCATAAAAGAGAGGAATCGATATCTGCCATTCCAGGTAAATCGCGAACATGGACTGCCTCCGTTAAGAATTGGGCTAAATCATCCTGTGTAATAACAGAAAAGTGGTGGGTAGTATTAAGAGTGCTGGAGACCTTTTGGATGAAAGGAAAATCCTCGCTCGGCTGAAATTCATTTCCCTTGAAGTGTACGTTGTTGTTTTCATAATCAATGGAGTAAGTATGGAGGGGAGACTTGCCATCTCTTTTATAGGCATTCGCAGCAATGGCAGAAATGGCGCTGGAATCTATTCCTCCAGAAAGGAATGTACATAAAGGTACATCAGATACGAGCTGCCTTTCTATGGCATCTGTTACTAAGTATCTTACGTTCTCAACTGTTTCTTCTAAAGTGTCGGTATGCTCCTTACTTTCCACGTTCCAATATCTCCATACACGAAGTCCATTTTTTGAAAAGATTAAGGCATGTGCTGGCCGAAGCTCTCTTATACCTTTATACACACCGAAGCCTGGAGTACGTGATGGACCAAGACCAATAATTTCAGATAATCCTTCCCGGTCAATCTCAGTAGGAACGTCTGGATGCGCAAGTAATGCCTTTAATTCGGAGCCAAATAGCAGACCTTCATTTTTTTCTGTAAAAAACAAAGGCTTTACCCCTAAGCGGTCTCTGGCCATAAACACTTTTTGTTCCTCTTCATCCCAAATCGCAAACGCGAAAATTCCATTAAAGTAATCAATGCACTTTTCCTTCCATTCAATATAAGAGGTTAACAATACTTCCGTATCGGAATGCCCGGAGAATGAATGGCCACGACTTAGTAATTCTTTTCGGAGGTCCTCTGTATTATAAAGCTCCCCATTATAGCAAAGTGTATAGTTCCTAGATTGATAGCTTTTGCTCATTGGCTGCTTGCCTCCAATAGGGTCAACCACTGTTAATCTTCGGTGACCAAAGGCAGCATGGGCTGAGCTCCATACATTATGGTCATCAGGTCCTCGCTTTTTTAAACACTCTGCCATTTTCTCGACAATAGGGGAATGCCCTCGTAAATCTCTTTTAAAATCAACCCATCCCGTTATTCCACACATATTATTCGCATCCCTTCTTTCACCCCCATAGTATATGCAAAAAAGTACTGTAAAAGTGACGAGAGAAAAACACTCCAAATAGTAAAAAGTACCGCGAACATGTGAGGTTCGCGATACTTTCATTTAATATTAGGTTGTTACCTTCAACATCGTTTTAATCTTCTGGATTAACCCACCTGAACTATATGTGAGAACACTTCGTTTATAGAAGGATAGACTAATGACGAATGCGATAATAGAAGTAATAACGAGTATGGCTAAAGCTAACATTGGCTCGAATGTCCCAATGTCTGTTGCACCAATACGTAGGGGCATTACCATCCCGGATGTAAATGGAATATAAGAAAATACCTTCACTAGCATAGTGTCAGGACTTTGTGCTCCAAAGATTAACACATAGAAACCGATGATTCCAATGATAGTCATTGGCATAACTGCCTGGCCCGCTTCCTCCACTTTAGATACTAGTGAGCCTAATAATGCGCCAATGATTAGATTTAATATTATTGTCAGTATTAAAAAGGCAAAAGCATACCCAATGTAAGAGTAGGAAAGTTCCTCAATCATAGGTTGTAGGCTATCCATTTTGGAGCCACCATCAACTGTCATGAAGATGACTGCTAAAACTATGATCAAAGCTGCAATTTGAGTGATCGCCAAGAGAAATGTCCCAGTCAATTTAGCGATTAAATGAGTAGATGGTTTAACGCTTGCAAGTAGTACTTCTAAAACACGAGAGCCTTTTTCAGAAGCTACGTCTGTGGTAATCATAGATAAAAAGGAAATTAGAAATCCATAAATTAAAGAGCCGACAAGCATAGAAGCGACGATTCCAATGGCTTTCTCATCCTCACTCTTACCACCAACCGAGGCTTCATCTAAATTTTTCATAGTGATGACTGTCTCAGATTGCAGGATTTTATCAGCTTCCTCAGCTGATAAATCTAACTGTTGTACCTCATACAATTTCCCGGCATATTGAAGGGTTGAAGATAAGCTAAGCTGATCATTAAATGTGAGTGGTTCATACGTAGCAATCTCAGCGCTTAGAGAATTCCCTTCATCTTTTATAAAAATAGCAGCCGCATAGTCTCCATCAATTACTTCCTTTTCTACTTCATTATTAGATTCTGTAGGAAAGGAGAAGGCTAAATCACTATTCGATTGGAATAAAGCATCAATATCGGCATCTGTTTCATTTATCACAGCAATTTCCAATGCTTCACTTTCAAAGAAAGCGGCCTTTATATCCGACCAAAACAATACGATAGAAATTACACCGACATAGATAGCAAGCATGACAATAAATGACTTTGCCTTTATCTTTTCAGTATATAGCTGTTTTACAAGCAACCAGAATTTAGACATTCTTGCCACCTACCTTATCCTTGAAGATTTCATCTAATGACAAGTAATCCAGGCTAAATTTTTCGATATATTTACCATCAAAAATGGAGTCGAAAATCGCTTGAGCATATTTTTCGTCTGCTAGTGTAAGTACATACTGGTCTTTGCCAACATGGACATGCTTGACGCCTTCCATACTTTCGAGCTTATCCTTAGGTATATCTGTTCGAATGGTTAGTCTTGTCTTCCCGTACTGCTTCTTCAAGTCTAGTAAGCTACCAGCAAACAAAGAGACGCCTCTTTTTAATAGGCATAGATGGTCACAAAGCTCTTCTACATTTTCCATTTGATGACTAGAAAATAAAATGGTCGTGCCTTTGTCTTTTAGCTCTAAAATAGCTCCCTTTAACAAGTCTTTGTTTACTGGATCCAAGCCACTGAAAGGTTCATCTAGAATGAGAAAAGCAGGCTGGTGTATGAAGCTTGCGATTAATTGAACCTTTTGCTGATTACCCTTTGATAAAGTTTCGGCTTTTGCTTTTCTTTTATCCTCTAATTCAAAACGGTCAATCCAATAATCGACTTCTTTTTTTAGATCCTTTCGGGATTTACCACGAAGCTCACCAAAGAAGTAAAGCTGATCCTCTACTTTCATTGCAGGAAAAATCCCTCTTTCCTCGGGTAAATAGCCAAGAAGGTCTCGGTTAATATTGTTGATATTCGTACCATCCCATGTAATGGTTCCTTCTGTAGTTTCCTGTAAATCTAGTATCATACGAAAAGTCGTTGTTTTACCTGCGCCATTTTGGCCGATTAAGCCAAAGATTTCACCTTTTTCAATGGTAAAGGAAAGATGGTCTACTGCAGTGAAATTATGGTAACGCTTGGTTACTTCATTGATTACTAATGCCATACATATGCTCCATTCCTAAGTATTTTTACATAATACTTTATACGTGCAATTACATTAAACGTTTCAAAAAATTGTGAAACGTTTAGTATAGCCTTCCGTCTAATACATTGATAACAACAAAGGGGACGGTAAAAAATGAAAAAATTACGCTATCTTTATTTAAGCTTTATAGCCATTTGTCTTCTTCTCGCACCTACATTTGTATTAGCAAAGGAGGGGGAGAATTCCATGAATTCTAAATTAGAGAGGTTTACCGGAGTGGTTAAAGAAATCACTCATAAAGCGGACAATGTCATACTTACGGTAGAAACAGAGGAAAAAGAACCAATTGTCACTATTTTTACTATTTCAGATGAGACACTTTTATTTAACAGCGGTACCACGAAGGAAATTAAACAAAAGGATTTTGTTAAAGGACAACGAATAGAAGCCTATTATGACAAAACACAGCCTAGGATTATGATTTATCCTGCCCAAATCACTCCTGAGCTAATAATTGCGCATGATTCCAAAAATGTAGGCTTTGCTAAAGTGGGTATCTTTAATGATGAGTTAACAAGTGAAGACAATCAGCTGAAGCTTAACATTACTAAGGACACGCTTGTGGTTAATGAGCATGGAGAGAGTATTATACAAAAGAATTTTGCAGGTCATGAGCTAATTGTATTTTACAAGTCCACAACTAGAAGTATTCCTGCACAAGCAATACCATCCAAAGTAGTGGTCTTGGATGATGAAGAGCAGAATGCCAGCAACTTTATCAAGTTTACAGGAACCGTTAAGGAAGTTACTAAAGATAATAAAGAAGTGACCTTGACTGTAGAGTCAGACGATGATGAGACATTGGTATCTATGTTTGTATTGAATAAAGACGTTATAGCGCTTAACGATGCTTCAACCAAAGAAGTATCGATTGACTCGTTTCAAAAGGGAACTAAAGTGGATGCTTATTATGATAAAAATAAACCAATGATTTTAATCTATCCACCAAGAATCACGCCAGATATAATTGTTGCTCATGGAAAAAAGGGTAGCTTAGTAAAGGTGTCAAAATTCAATGAGGATTTTGTAAGCTTAGACAGAGAGCTTCATCTTCAAATTACCAATCAAACCAAATTAATGGACGAAAAGGGTAAGAAAATTAAACAAAAGGATTTAAAGGGTAAGGAGTTAATCGTATTCTATAGCGCTCCTAAGGGAGAACAGAAGCTTATAACTCCTTCTAAAATTATTGCAATAGACTATGTTGAACCTGCTGTAAAGGAGCTCAATCATCTAATAGAAGATAACCATTTTATCCACAATGGGGTTAAAATGATTCCTTTACGCCAAGTGGCTCAATACTTAGGGTATGAGGTCATATCTCATCCAAAACGAAATAGTATGTACTTAAAGCTTGGTAACGGTTCTTTTACCATAACACGTGGTGAGCTGAAGTATGGATATAATAAAAGTATAAGGGAATTCCAAGAGGCTCCTGTTTTGCACAACAAGCAGACCTATGTGTCTGAGGATATTTTAGAGTTATTGATACCTGAGTCGTGAGCGAAAGTCATCCTTGCTTTTAGAGAGGGATGGCTTTTGTTAGGATAAAAATAAAGAGGGGCGAAAAGTAAATGAATATACATAAAATAGATAGCAATTATCCAATGGATTTGTTGCTTTTAGCTGATCCTTCAGAGGAATTGGTGGAAGCCTATTTGGATAGAGGGCAATGTTATATAGCGAAAGATAGCGACGAAACAATTGGAGTTTATGTATTGCTACCCTTGGATGACGACACTATAGAGCTCAAAAATATAGCTGTGCATGAGCAATATCAAGGAAGAGGACTAGGAAAAGAATTGGTACTTCATGCAATTGAAAAATCCATGGAGCTTGGATATAAAATAATAGAGGTGGGAACGGGAAACTCTAGTTTAAACCAGCTGGCGCTCTATCAAAAGTGTGGTTTCCGAATCGTATCTGTGGATAGAGATTTCTTCACTATACATTATTCGGAAGAAATTGTGGAAAACGGAATTCCGTGTGTGGATATGATACGACTAGAAAAAAGATTATACACAGGAGGACTATAGAGCATTAGAGTTTATATCAACACTCTGGATTTCAAACGGGAGTCATCGCCCCGTTTGAAATCGCATAAAGCTATGCGTTATGTAGAAGCTTTAAGACTTTCTTTAACTCGGCAGCTTTAATTTGTCCGGGAGCGGAAGCAGAGAGAACTGAACCAAATGTAGCAGCTGAACCAAAAATCTCTCCAGCCATACGGCTAACGATACCTGCCTTAGCCATAGCCATCGTAATAATCGGACGGTCTGCATATGTAGAATACATTGTGTAGGTAGCATCCAAAAGGGTAAGGACGTCTGCGGGGCTACTAGGCATCACAGCTATTTTGGGGATATCTGCCCCTAGCTTTTGCATAGTTGTCATTCGTTCTATTATGACTTCTTTGGAAGGTGTCCCTTTAAAATCATGGCTTGACATTACCACAGAAATTTTAAAATCCTTAGCTAAAGCTACTATTTCCTCTACATCCTCTGAAAAAAGCTCTATATCCACTAAATCTATTTCTTTTGTTTGGATGACCTCACGCAAAAGCTGCTTATAATAGGTGCTCTCTATAACAGTAGAACCGCCCTCCTTATGACTTCTAAAGGTAAATAGAAGAGGAACCGGATACAAAAAATTACGTATATAGGAAAGGGTATCCTTGACCACTTCTATGTTTTCCACTCCTTGCAACAAATCTACTCTCCACTCCACTATATCTGGAGCGCTTTCTTTAACTAGTGGTAGCTCATTTAAAAGGAAGTCTTTATCTTTTCCTGTTAATGGAACAATGACCTTAGGAAGTCCTTCTCCAATATGAATATCCCGAATAGAAATAATTTTCATAAATATCTCCCATCATGCAACGTTTTACGTTATATTAACATAAAACATTACAAAGGGGATGGAAAAATGAGATTTCAAATCTATGAAAGTGCAGAGAATTTTTACGAGAAGGCAATACCTTTTTTAAAGGAAAATGAGGACAAATTTAGCTTGTTTCTAGGGGTGCTAGAAAGAATACGAGTAGGTGGATATGAAAACCCGCTAATGGCGACTATTGAAGAAGATGGAGAGTTAATTGCTCTTTTTCAAATGACTCCACCACATCCTCTAAATATTATTTTTGTGGATCCAAATAAAATAGAGGCATCAACTGATTTAGGTATAGAAGAAATCATACAACGAGGTATACATATTGACTCCATAATAAGTGTGAAAGAGTGGGCTATGCATTTTGCAGAGAAATGGGAAGAAAAAACCGGTCAACCCCACTCCCTGTTAATGGACCAAGGGCTATACCGATTAGATCAGGTGGATGATATGTTAGAAGCTAGTCCAGGCTCCTGGAGGCTTGCTAATGACAAAGACGCTCCACTAATCGAATCTTGGCTTAGCCAATTTGAAGGAGATACGGGACTTCCGAGAAGCGCTAAAGAAGATATAGCTCAAAGAGTGGAAGCTATGTTAAATGCTCGTGAGGTTTTTCTTTGGGAGGATGAAGGGGAAATCGTGTCCATGATGAAGAAGGCGAGACCTTCCGCGCATGGGGTGACTGTTTCTATGGTGTTTACTCCAAAAGAGAAACGACGAAAAGGATACGGCAGAACCATGGTGGCAGCCTGCAGCAAGGAGCTATTAAAGCAATATGACTTCTGCGTGCTATATACGGATATGCTAAACCCGACCTCCAACAAAATCTACCAAGAAATTGGTTATCAGAAGCTAATCGACTCCGTTCATTTGAAGCTAGGAAGTAAATAAGGTTGTATACACCAAATGTATATTGACATTAGGATTGCATTCCACTAAAATTAGTAAAAATTAATAGACAATTCAGTGATAAAGAGAGTATCCGAATGCAGTAATGCCAAGCGAGTCAGGGGAGGTGAGAGCCTGATGCAAAACTTTTCGGAGAAACGCACTTTGGAGAAGCTTTTTGAACTAAGAGTAGAAAAGACCGGGGAAGTCCTCGTTAATAACGTTAAAGCGGTCACAACGTGTGACAACTAGAGTGGTACCACGGGAATTTAAGCTCTCGTCTCTTCATAGAGGCGAGGGCTTTTTATATGAAGAAAAAATGTGGAGGCTGAATGTATATGGAATTAGTGAAGCAAATGGCTTTTTTGGTAGAATCTGTTTTAAAAGGTCTGTTAACAGTAGATGAGATAGAGAAGCTTTTTGAAAAGCCAAAGAACGAAGAATTAGGAGATGTAGCATTTCCTTGTTTTACACTAGCCAAAATATATAAAAAATACCCGCAGCTAATAGCTACTGAATTGGCAACTCAGTTAAAAGGCTCTCTTATTTTTAAGGTAGAAGCGGTAGGTGGCTACGTGAACATCTTCTATAACCAGCAAACCGTTGCTAAGCAAGTACTTAAGGAAATAATGGAAACCAAAACCCAATACGGCCAGCTGCCAATGAAGAACGAGAAAATTACGATAGATTTCTCCTCACCGAATATTGCTAAGCCCTTTTCTATGGGACATCTACGTTCTACGGTAATAGGAAATGCGCTTGCCAATATAGCAGAAAAGAACGGATACAAGACTATTCGTATTAACCATTTAGGAGATTGGGGAACTCAATTCGGTAAGTTAATCGTGGCCTATAAGCTATGGGGAGATAAGGAAAAAATAGAAGCCTCGCCGATAGAAGAGCTATTAAAGATTTACGTAAAGTTTCATGAATGGGCCGAAAAAGATGAATCTTTGAATGTGGAGGCAAGAGCTGCCTTCAAGAGTTTGGAGCAGGGGGATGAGGAGGCTAGAGAGCTTTGGAATTGGTTTAAGGAGGCCTCTCTCAAAGAGTTTCAAGGTATTTATGAACTATTAGGGATTGTATTTAGTTCCTTTAACGGTGAAGCATTCTATAACGATAAAATGGAACCTGTGGTTAAAGAGATAGAAGAAAAGGGCTTACTAACTGCATCTGACGGGGCACTAGTAGTGGAGCTCGAAGATATGCCACCATGTCTGATTAAGAAAACGGATGGAACTACCCTATATGCAACGAGAGATTTAGCGGCAGCCTTGTATCGCAAAAAAGAATATGATTTTGCAAAGTCATTTTATGTAGTGGGCAACGAGCAAACGCTTCATTTTAATCAGCTGTTCAGTGTGCTTCAAAAAATGGGCTATGAGTGGGCAAAGGACTGTCAGCACGTACCGTTTGGAATGATGCTGAAGGATGGCAAGAAGATGTCGACTCGTAAAGGGAAGGTGGTTTTATTGAAAGGAGTATTGGAAGAGGCGATTGAAGAGGCGAAGAATAGCATTAAGGAGAAAAATCCATCTCTTCCTAATAAAGAAGAGGTCGCAAAATCGGTTGGGGTAGGTGCAGTCATCTTCCATGATTTAAAAAATCATCGTATGAATGATGTAGAATTTTCACTAGAACAAATGCTTAACTTCGAAGGGGAAACTGGCCCGTATGTCCAGTATACGCACGCAAGAATTTGTTCGCTTCTTCAAAAGGGCTATTTTGATGCTAACAATGTAAGGCTGGAAGGGTTAGAAAAAGAGACTTGGCAAACGATTATGACACTTCAACGTTTTCCACAGGTTATACAGAAATCCTTTGAACAGGTAGATCCATCGCTTATAGCAAAATACTGCCTAACACTATCTCGCCACTTTAATAAATATTATGCACATACAAAAATCCTCGTTGATGACGAGACAAAGGTATCCAAACTGACACTTTGTTATGCGGTTGCGATAGTTTTAAAGGAAGGGTTGAGCTTACTGGGGATAGAAGCTCCGGAGCAGATGTAAAAAAAAGAGGACTGGTTATGGATACTCACTACCAGTCCTCTGTTATATTTATTTTAAATCAATAATGATGTCATCCATCTTAAATTGTTTTTGATCGGCTGTACTATCATTAGAGCGACCTCCCTCTTTTATAGAACCATCCTCATTATAATCAACTAAATCATAATCATATAATTCTACTTTAGGAGTAATTATGAGTTGGGTAGCCTTAGGATTAATCTTCTCGTAGATAGCACCCCATTTAATATTACGCTTAGCAGAGTTATAATCTCCTCCACCACTTTGGTCTTTAAGAGAATAATGATTACCTAGATTATCTTGAACCATTAAATTAACAGAAATATTATCCCACCCTTCATACAACTTAGCGGAGGTAAATTCTTCGAAGACTAGATGAAATGAATTCGGTGAAATTGTTAGCTTTTGTAGATGAATTGCAATATCTTCTTGTTCCAACTTTTTATCTAAATGATAGATAGCGATATCAGCCTTACTTAAAGTAAAATTGAACTTCCAATCGCCTTCGATAGGTTCATTATCAATGGTACTTCCTGGACGTAAGTAATCAATGTTCCACTCTATTGGCAAAGTGGCATCCCTTTCGTCCATTTTCATAGTAATAATACCTACATATTTATTTTCGCTCTCTGGTACTTTACTTGCTGCATGGCTTCCAGTTTTCGGAGAGCCTTGAAGGTGTGGTACCCCTCTAATTACAACGGGGTTCCCAAGATCTCTATTGGCATCGATTGTATAGGTAACAATCATAGATTCCCCATCGTAGATGGCATCGGCGACGGTTATGTCTATCCCATTGCTTGTTGCTGTTATATTTATAGGAGTAGAAATATCTGCATAACCCTCATAATAAGTTCCTCCGTCACCGGTATTTCCATATAAGAATTTATAAATATTACTGATTACTGTAATATTGTCCGCATAGGCTGTAAAAGAAAGCCCTACTAAAGCAGAGATGCTTAGTCCAATCGCAAGGGAAGCGGCAGCTAATAACTTTTTCCCTTTCCTTTGTTTAGATGTGCTGATTTTATTTATTAATTCTTTTTTTACCTTCGCTCGCTCAAACTCGCTTACTTCTACCTCTTCAAATTCGTCTACATCTATTTCGATATCATTAAATTGCTTGTAAAGGTCCTTCATACAAAGCTACCTCCTAGAAGAAATTTTGTAACCTGTCCATTTAGCCTTTTCTTTCCTCGGTATATACGATTATCGACAGAGGCTTTTGTTTTTCCGAGCTTCTTAGCGATTGTCTCTGTGCTTTCTCCAAGAAAAAAACGCATGATGAAGATTTGTTGGTCAATTGGGTCTAGTTTATGGATTAATTGCATTAGCTCGTTTCGGTTTTCTGTAAGGATTAAACGTTTTTCTATTGAATCAGCTGGCTGAAGCTCCATCTGCTCACTGGAAACCTCCATATTACGAGTTGCTTTTCGGTAGTAATCAATTGCCTTAAATTTAGTGATCACACAGATCCATTTTTTAAAATCAGTTGTGTCCCCATTAAAATCCTTGGAGTGATCCCAAATGGATAAAAAAATATCATTAATACATTCATCCATCATTCCAGCATTATTTAAAGGGGAGAGAACCTTGTAGGTAACGCCTTTTATTAGCGGTAAGTAATTATCCACAATATATTCGAGTGCATCTTCTTTTCCAGATTGCAGCCTGTGGATAAAATTAGATTCAGTTGATTTCATCTACAATAGCTCCTTTTGGTAGTTGTAAAAGCTTTTACACTCTATATAACGTCTACGATTTTAATTTTTCTCAAAAATAAAATATTAATTTTAGAGTAACATGAGAAAGTAAAAAAATGGACATAAAAAAAGGCTGCGTTTTGCACGCAGCGATGGCTTATTGACTATTTTTACTTTGCTGAAGTATTTGTGATTCCCCTGATAACTCCCAGTTCTCTACTGTTTCGTATGCTTGTTCAGGAGTATAGCCTTTACCGACTAGGACCCCCATAAGTATAAATTCTTGGAGGATGTGCTTCGTATTAATGCCTCTTTCAACATCATTTAGACCTTCATTTACAAGGTATTCCGTATATTGAATCCATTGATCTGGAAAGGCAACTGGTTCGGGACCATTGCTTGTGGTAGTAGATGCAGTATTTTCAGTTGCTGTCTTCTTAGGAGTATTCATCGAAATATTCTCCGTTAAAATATAATTATACAGCTGAGCGTGCTTCATTTCGTCTGTTAATATCTCAAAGACAATATCTCTATATTCACGATAGGGTAGGCCTTCCCGTATTACTCTGTATTTTTCCATTGCTTTTAGCTCGCCGAAAAATGCTTTCTTAATACCGCTTATATAATCGGCTGGAGGGACAAATTGTTCTTCCGTGGTAATGACAACCTCATTACCAGATAATGCTTTGTACATTTGTTTGAACCATTGCCTATGTTTTACTTCATCGTTTCGAATGGAGGTGATTATTTCAATTTGCTCTTGCGTCGGAGCTAAGGAAATTAAATAATCATAAAAAACTTGATCTTCTTTTTCTCCTTGTACGGCACCGGCTATTAATGTTAACGATTGTTGGAAAGCCTGTTGAGCATACATCTGTTGGTTATAATTTTCTGTTTTATTCATACATTTCCCCTTTTGTTATAGTCCTTACCTAGTCTATGAGAAAAGGGGAGAAAGAGTGTTTATAATTTAATTCCAGAAGTTGCTCGTCTAGCTACAGTTAGTCTGCCATTGTCAGATGTTAACCTGACTTGATGAGTCCCTGCGCCAAAGACTGTTTTAGAATTACGTTCACCAAAAATATCGACTTTACCCCAATCGACTTTTGCAGAGATAGATACATCTGTAGGGTCGGATTCTGTTTCAATCATGATACTTCCGTTGTCCGTTTTAAGGTCAATCATGCGATCAATGCTAGTTGTTAACAGTTCGATACGTCCGTTGTCCGTTTTCCCCAGGATATCCCCATTTACATATTGCATGGTAATTCGGCCATTGTCCGTCTCTGCATAAACCTTCTCGGTATCTACATTGCGAAGCTCTATTCTGCCGTTGTCAGTCGTAGTAGTTAACTTATCAGCCTGGACTCGGTCTAACTCGATACGCCCATTATCTGTGGAAACCTCCATCATAGTAGAAGCTATTTCTTGAAGTGCAATGGAGCCGTTGTCAGATGAAATTTTAACATTTTTTCCTAGCATTTTTTCTGCTCGAATACGTCCGTCATCTGTTTTCATAATAATAGTCGAATATAATTTTTTAGGTAGAGCAACGTTTACTTTCAATTCCTTTACTTGAAAAATAAAAGTAAAGAAGCTCATTTTTTTAGATTTTAACTTAATGGAGAGGGTGTCATCTATAACTTCAGCAACGAAGGAAAGCTTGTCATTGTCTCCAATTAGTTCGATAGTTGTTTCATCGTTCTCTGATGGAAAGACATTTAGAGAACCGTAATCAAGATCGATTAACACATTATTGAAACTAGAATCCGGTATAACAATTAACTTATCACTTGTAAAAGCCTTTGGCTGGGACTTTACCGGAACATAATTTTCAAGAAGCTCCTGTGCGATAAGCTTTGGAGAACCAAGTGAAGTAGAAATGTCGCTGTCCGTTTTTCCATCCTCTCGTGCATTTGAAAAGTACTCTCTAATATCTGAGATTATTTCGTTTCTCTCATCGGTCGTCATTTGATGTAATGCAAGTTCCAATTCCTTAATAAATTGTTGCTCAGTCATTTTTTACACCCTCTTCGATTAGATTATTCACACCATCCGTAAAGCTTTTCCATTCCTTTAATTGCTCATGAAGATATGTTCTACCGAGATCCGTCAGCTTATAATATTTACGTGGAGGACCTTCCGTTGATTCCTGTAAATAAGTTGTGAAGTAGCCTTCTTTTGTTAATCGTCTAAGGAGTGGATAAACTGAGCCCTCAGAAATCGAGATTTGATCTGATATTTTTTGTACAAGTTCATAGCCATATCGATCCTGCTTATCCAATAAGACAAGCACGCACAGGTTTAGCACACCCTTTTTAAATTGTATATTCATTTTCCTTCACTCCCTTCGCTACTATTCAATAAACAGTACCGTTGGTAGTAATATACCATATGCTATTATACAATGCAAGGTACTGAATAAAATAATAAGTGGTATGGATCATTTAGGTTCGTTTACGGGCGATTCTGAGCAGTGAATGGGGCACTTTCACCAAGGTAATGGGCGGAGACGAGCACGCATTGGGCACTTGCCATAAGGATATAGGCGCTTCTATAATTTAGGAATGATACCCAGCAGTACGGTATAATAAAAGAATAATATTTTATAGCTTAGGAAGGACAGTGGAAAGAATGTTTAAATGGCAAGGGGCAGCTGGTATTTGTTTAAATGAGCAGAATGAAGTATTAATGGTTTTACAGGCAGCACCGGGAGAAGACAAGCTGTGGACAGTTCCTTCAGGGACGGTGGAGGAAGGGGAAACTTTTGAAGAATGCTGTGTCCGGGAATTTTGGGAGGAGACAGGCTTAACTGTTCGCCCAATTGAAATGATACATAAAAAAAGTGGAATATTAAGTGATTATGGTATCTCGTATTATGTAGAGTATTTTATAGTAGAATTTCTTAGTGGAGAATTAACGATTCATGATCCAGATGAATTTATCCATGAGATTGCTTGGAAGTCATTGGACGATATTAAGAACTTGCCACTAGCTTATCCGGATGATATCCACATAATAGAGCAACTCTTAAAAAACTAGAAGGCTAGCCTTCTAGTTTTTAGTGTATTCTACAATAGCGTCACGTAAAAATTGCGCCGCACCAGGTTGAACTTTATCGTAATAAGCTTGAAAGCGTTCGTCTGCCACGTACATTTCTGCTAGGCCAGCATGTACTTCCTTTGAATAATTTGGCCAATGAAAACTTATCCACTGTTTATGCAGTTCTGCTGTCTTTTGTCCGAGTTTACTTGTTGGGTCACCAGCAGCAATCGCTTCTTTTAAGCTATCTAATACATCTTGCTCTAAATTTACAACATCTTCATAATGTTCCTTCGTCATGTTTTTTAGAATAGCATTGGATTGGTCTATAACATTATTTCCGTAATTGTTTCGAATTTCCTCACCATACATATCCTCATTGTTGTCCACAAGCTCTTGTTTAAATCCTTCAAATTTTTCTTTGTCTGTCATTTTAATACCCCTTTCATATTCTTGAATCGATTTATCCACATTATTTATTAACAAATCTAGCTGAGCTCGTTTCTGAATTAGTTTTTCCTTATGCTCCTTTAAAGCAACAGTACGGTCGAAGCCAGGTGAAATGAGGATTTCTTTTATTTGTCCCAAGCTTATCCCCAACTCTCGGTAAAACAATATTTGTTGAAGGCGATTTACCTCCGCTGATCCGTACATTCTATAACCTGCTTCGCTTAGGCTTGCTGGTTTTAATAAATCGATTTCATCGTAATAGCGAATAGTTCGAGTACTAATTCCAGCAAGTTCTCCAAGCTTCTGAATTGTATATATCATTACTTCACCTCCAGTTATATGTAGTGTAAAGGTTTACGTCGCGTGAAGGTCAAGACTTAAAAAGAACTTTTTTTCATAAACCTTTTTGACCGCACTTTACGAAAAGTATTTTCTATCTTATCTTTGAACAAAGGGGGTTATTATAAATGACTACAATAGCGTTTATTAGACATGGTGTGACAGCTTGGAATAAAGAGGGACGAGCTCAGGGTAAAACGGATGTGCCGTTAGATGAAGAAGGAATTTTAATGGCAGAGCGAGTTGCCGAGCGGATGGGAAAAGAGCAGTGGGATGTAATGTATACTAGTCCACTAATTAGAGCAAAGCGTACAGCTGAGATTATAGCAAAAAAGCAACCTGAAATAAATTTTAATATAGATATCCGTTTGGGAGAAATTGGAGGAGGTCTTGTAGAGGGAACTACTGAGCAAGAACGAGTAGATAAGTGGGGTCTAAATTGGAGAGCGCAGGATATGGGCTTCGAAAAGGAAGAGGTTATTATCGCTAGAGGTATGTCCTTTATCGAGGATATACAAAAAGCGCATCGAGGTAAGAAAGTAATAGTTGTTAGTCATGGTGGTTTTCTTGCAAGAGTTTTTAACGCACTTATACCAGGTGGAGAATTCTCTAATGATATTGGAAATACCTCAGTTACCATTGTTGAGCTAAAAGATGAGAGAAACCATTGCCACCTGTTTAACTGCATGAAGCATTTAGAAATGAGGGAGGTATGATGGAAAAGGACGCTTCCTATTATATTGAGCATTTAGGCTTGGAGCCACATGCAGAGGGTGGATACTTTCGTTCAACCTTTTCCTCTGACAATACAATAAGTGCAAATGGATTGGATAGAAAGCTATACACAAGCATATACTTTTTACTTGGGGAAAAAGATATCTCTCATTTACATCGCTTGAAATCAGACGAGCTTTGGTATTTTCATGGAGGCGATCCTTTAACTGTCCATGTAATTGATCAAGAAGGAAGTTACCATGAATACAAGCTTGGATTAGATTTAATGAATGGTGAAGTCCCACAATTAATTGTGCCTGGAAATTCCATCTTTGGTTCATCGGTTGCAGAAGGGGGAGCCTTTTCTTTAGTTGGGTGTATGGTTGCACCGGGCTTTGAATATGAAGACTTTGAAATATTCACACAGGATGAGCTGCTAGAGAAATATCCGGAGCATGCTTCAGTCATTCAAAAGCTTGCATACAAAAATATTCCAAATACGTATTAGTTATGAAACGTAATGAACTATTAGAGAAATGAAATATAAAACAAGCTTAAAAACGTATTTCTAAGCTTGTTTTATCTTCGAAACGTCACCATAGAGAGTTTTTGCTTATTGTCGAACAATGGGCATGGAACAACATCTGAATGACCCACCTGATTTAATAATTTCAGAGAAGTCGACCTCCAACACTTCGTATCCGTGTTTTCTCATTTGGTCATTAACACCACGGTTTACTGGTAAACTTAGCACCCGATTTTGACCAATAGACAATACATTGGTCCCCATAGAGAACTGTTCCTGTTCACTTACTTCAATCAAATGATACATGCTCGATAAATGCTCGAAGGTTTCCTGGTCAAGCGCATCTGGATAAATTAATGCATCTTGTGCCGAAAGAATATTGAATACACAATCTAAGTGCAAATACTTTGGATTAAAAGGTATGGGGATAATTTCAAACTCAGGTAATTCACTTTGGAGATCTTGAATAGCATTCTGACTTGTGCGATGACTAATCCCTATAAATACACGTTTTCCGTCAACAATTACATCGCCACCTTCAATCGAATGATTGGAGAGTTTCTTATATGTTATATCATGTTCCTTCATCCATTCGGCAAGCACCTTCTCTTCACCTTGACGAATGGGATTCGCCATTTCAGAAATAAAGAGATGTTTGCCCAAAGTAAAACCAATATCTCTAGTGAAGACTTGTTCAGGATGCTCTTTACTTGGTTTTAGTTTAATTACCTCGATACCTGCCTCCCTTAAAGTTTGTTCAAACTGCTTGTGTTGGGACAGGGCAAGAGATCGATCAATATTATCATTTATATATTGTTTTTGAACATCATTAATCACTTCTTTAATTTCCATATATTGAGGTTCACATAAGAATACCTTTTTTAGTGAGCCATATTCACTCTGACAATTTATTTGTGTTATATCTTCTATCATCTTCACTATAATTCATCCTCCAGTTTATTCATTCACCCTTTATATTCCCCAAATCAGTATTTTATAACCTATTGGTAAAATTTATTTGTTGTTTCAGGAAATCGAGTAAGGGGTAAAGACACATAAAGATTTGTGCGAACAAGACAGTGGAGGAGATTATATGATTACGAAGGAACAAGCGTTATTAACAAAGGAAGACTTTAAAATTAGAACAGACTTGCCGAGTTGGCTGTATAAGGAATATGAAACATTTCATAATACGGTAACTGATAAAACATTCCCGTGTTTTTTTGGAATGAGTGGCGAACTGAAAGGCGAGCTCCGCTATGCTTATATTAGTCAAGATGACTGGAGTAACTTACCTTATGCAGTAGCAGATTTTCTAGATTTATTTAAATTACCAAACTATAAGAGACATGGTCTCTTTGTATTTGTTGAGCCTTTTGAGCAAGAGGGTTCTATTGATGATTACAGAAAGCAATTTTGGGATATCCTTCAGTATTTACATGAGGTCGATGAGGTTGAATGGCCAGAAGATAGTCCTCGCGACCCTGACCACTACTTATGGGATTTCCGATTCAATGGTGAACCAATCTTTGTATTCGGAAATGCTCCTGCTTATAAAAAACGAAAGACTCGTCATCTAGGGAATGCAATGGTGCTAGGATTTCAGCCACGTAAAATATTTGAAGGTCTAGAAGGTACTGAAAAAGGTGGAATTATGTCACGTGAGAAAGTTCGTAAACGTGTAGAAGCATGGGACCAACTCCCTAAGCATCCAGATATCGGTCACTTCGGAGATCCAACGCATAATGAATGGAAACAATCCTTTATAGGTGATGACATTGAGCCGATTCAAGGTAAATGTCCATTTCACCATAAATCACAAGCTTAAGTCCCCTCTTTAGGGGATTTTTTTTGTTGTTTAGGAAATTATAAAATTCTGAACCTGTGGGTAAATTGATGTCTAGCTTCATCGCCTTGCCCCTCGGGGTCAAATGGATAAAAACTGCTCCTGCGCAAGCTCGTCGCAAACAAGAGCGTTTGCGGTGGCTGAGGAACTGCCTCCTCGCTTTTCTCCATTTGCCTGTCGGGGCAGACATAGGCGCTTGCGCTTTTTTTGATAAATGAAGCACAGTAAAGGAGATATGCATACAATTCTCTAAATATTTATAAATAATAACGAGAAAAAAGGTATAGTGTCTATACTAATTGAAATACAATAAGGTAGACGAGTGTTCGGAGGCCTTAAATATGACAAAAAAAATTGCGGTAATCTTAGTGGTAATATTTTTCTTTACTATAATAGAAGCAGTTTTAACAACGAACAAAGAGGAAGAGCCGAAAGAGTTTATAAATAAAGAGGAAACAGTAACAGGAGGGCAGGCAGTTGTCTCTCTCGTTTTTGAGCTAGCAGAAAAAAGGCAGGTTATAAATGTTCCGTTTATCGTTGGCGAGACCGATACGGAACAATTGTACGAGCTATGGGGAGTACCTGATGAAAGCAGTAACCTCTCCAATGATATTTATGATACTTATCTAACTCGTTACGCAACGATTGGACATCATTCAGGAACTGTTTTTGACGTTAGAACTAATTCCTCATATATACAGGAAGTTCAGTTAAAGGACATCCATTCAGTTGCAGGTGAGCCAGACATGATACGAAGCTATCAGGATGAGGGGAAAGAAGAAACTATCCTAGTTTATGAAGTAGCTCCAAATATACAATTAAAATGGATTTTACCGAAGCCCACAGAAAGTGTTCCTAATCCCAATGTACATCATATTTCAGTGTACACAGATTTAAAAGAGGCAAGCTCCCCAGTGAAAACTTCTCCAGTAGACCGAATGACCTTAGAAGAAAAAGTTGGTCAAATGATTTTTGGAGGAATTGATGGAGTGGAATTATCGGAGGAAGGTAGGAGAATGGTTAGGGAGGATAAGGTTGGTGGTGTTATCCTTTTTAAAGATAACTTAGTGAATGCAAACCAAATCGTAACCTTACTGAATTCCTTGAAGGCTGAGAATCAGGAAGAAGACCCTCCACTTTTTTTAGGGGTAGATCAAGAAGGGGGACGGGTGACTAGGATTCCGGAACTTAATGATTTACCAACGAACAAACAAATTGGTCAAAAGAATAATTTGGATTTAGCAAAACAATTAGGGGTTATATTAGGTAGGCAACTAAATGCATATGGATTTAATCTAGATTTTGCTCCTGTAATGGACGTAGATAGTAATCCCGACAATCCTATTATTGGCGATCGTTCTTTTGGAAGTAATCCTAAAGTGGTAAGTGAGTTTGGAATTTCAACTATGAAGGGTTTACAAAGTCAAAATGTTATCTCGGTTATTAAGCATTTCCCTGGTCATGGTGACACAGAAGTTGATTCGCACGTTGAGCTTCCGATAGTAAATAAGGATTTAAAGGAACTTGAAGCGTTAGAGTTAATTCCCTTTGAAAATGCTATTAAAAGCGGAGCTGATGTTGTAATGATCGGTCATATACTATTGCCTAAGATAGATGAGGATATGCCTTCTTCTATCTCTAAAAAGATTATTACAGATATACTGCGTGAACGTTTACAGTATGAAGGAGTCATCATGACGGATGATATGACAATGAAGGCTATTTTAAATCATCATGAAATAGGAGAGGCATCAGTAGAAGCTATAAAGGCTGGCAATGATATTGTATTAATCGCTCATGACTATGAAAAAGTAGAAAGAGCAATTCAAGCTATTTTAGATGCTGTCCGTAATGGAGAGATAAAAGAAGAACAGATTAATAAGAGTGTGGAACGTATTCTCCATTTAAAAGAAAAGTACCGACTAAGCAACAATCAGCTTTCTTCCATTAATATAGAAGAGATCAATAATTTAACGAACGAGTTCACTAACAATATTTTGAAATAATAAAAGCTTCCTATTTAAAAGGGAACAAAGAGGTTGGGACATAATTAGTCTCACTGTTGGGTGCTTGGAATAGTATTGATATTTACTAAATATAGAGGGAAACACTAGTTGTTCGTAGCGAAAGCGGCGAACAACGATGATGAAGTAGCAAAAAAGCCCTGAAAATTTTACTGTTTGTAAAATTTTCAGGGCTTTTGAACTTCTAAGTTGGGTTTTGTCCCAGCCCCTTTCTTTTTTTCTTTAGTTTTATAAGCAAATTACTGTATGTGATTATCTTTAACCAAGCTTGTCTATCATATAGTGATGAGGAATAATAATTTATAGTCCGTTATGTTTCAAGTTAATCGAAAGGGAACCGTTTGTTTGTAGTTGGGCAAAATAAACCTCTTCTATAGATTGAACTCCTTGCTTACGTAGTTTTTTCATTAACCAATCTTCATCTAAATTTAATTCTTTGAGATTTTTACGGACAATTTTACCATCTGATATAATTTCAGTAGGCATATAAGTCGGTAATGAAACATCTGCCTTCACATCTTGTTTTGTTGCTCCTTGTTCAGCAGGCTTTTTAAAAACACTAAGCTCTCCATTTGTCTCTAATACCGCGAACTGTACGTCATCTATGGAAAAAATGGATTGTTCTCTTAGTAACATCATCACATCATCCATATTCATGCGTGCAGATTTTAAGGACTTTAAAGAAATTTTACCATTTTTGATAATAATAGTTGGTTCATCATCTAATAGCAGACGTATTTTGGGGGAAAGCTGCGAAAAATATGTCATTATGATTGTAAGTACTGCCCACCATATTAACGATATAATTCCGTCCACAAAGGGAGTTTCTTTTTGCGACGCGAGTTCCGCTGCTATAGAACCAATTGTTATTCCTGTGACGTAATGGAAGAAAGTTAGTTGGCTAATTTGTTTTTTTCCCATTATTCGTGCTAAAAATAGTAAAACTGCAAAGGAAATGGTAGTTCTCCAAATCATTTCCCAAAAGTTAATATCACCCATTGTGATCGATACTCCTTTAAATAAATATACTTCCACGTATTTTGCCCTACTTCCTTCTATATATCCATTTTAGGCTGAATTTTATAAAATCAAAGATTTTACGATATAATAATGAAACTAACTATTTTGATAGGGAAGTGTGCAAAATTGTCGCAAACATCGCAGCTTAAACAGGGAAATCCTATCTATCCAATTATGGTAGCAATGGGCATATGCCATCTATTTAATGACACGCTACAATCTATCGTTCCAGCCATGTTCCCAATCTTAAAAGATGAAATTGGATTAACCTTTACTCAGCTAGGCTTCATTTCGTTTGCACTTAATATGGTTGCTTCTTTACTACAGCCAGTTGTAGGCTTTATAAGCGACAAAAAGCCAATGCCTTATGCACTTCCTCTAGGAATGGTAAGTTCTTTTATTGGGGTGGTCGGGCTTGCCTTTGCAACGGATTATTGGATAATAATTATAGCGGTATTGTTTTTGGGTTTAGGCTCTGCGGTCTTTCATCCTGAAGGGTCTAGAGTTTCTTATATGGCAGCAGGTAATAAAAGAGGGCTTTCTCAGTCTATTTATCAGGTGGGAGGAAACTCCGGACAAGCATTAGCCCCTCTTATCAGTGCATTTATCCTAATTCCACTAGGGCAAAGGGGAGCTGCATTGTTTTTAATTGTGGCGGCGATTGGGATTTTCATGTTAAGCAAAATTTCAAGTTGGTACAAGGCGCAGCTGAATGAGGTGAATTTGGCAGCTAAGAAAAAAGCATTTATATCTTCGTTACCTGCTTTAACTAAGAAACAAGTAGGCATCGCTCTTGGACTTTTAATGATCATCATTTTTGTACGTTCTTTTTATGTAACGAATATTACTAGCTTTTATATATTTCATCTGACCGAGAATTACAATTTTGTTACGGAGAGAGGTCAACTAATTGTTTTCCTATTTCTTGCTGTAGGAGCAGTGGGGACATTTTTTGGAGGTCCTATGGCAGATAAGATTGGAAGGAAAAAAGTGATAGTCATTTCAACGGTTATCCCAATTCCTTTCTGTCTTGTCTTACCTTATGTGCCAGTTTGGGCTATTTTATTATTGCTGACTTTAATAGGATTTTTAATCATGCTCAGTTTTTCAGTGACAGTTGTTTATGCCCAAGAACTAGTGCCAAACAAAATTGGTACGATGGCAGGTCTTACAGTTGGACTGGCATTTGGAATGGGTGCCTTAGGGTCTGTTCTTATTGGTATTCTTATGGACTACATCGGGATTTATTCTACTATGGTGGTAGTATCGCTTCTTCCCTTACTAGGAGTAGTCGCATTTGCTTTGCCGAAGGATGGCAAGGTTGTAGAGTGACGTAATTTAAAGTTTAAATCATACAAAACAAAAAGACTGTGAACCAACTTCGTAAATTTCTGAGTTGGTTTACAGTCTCTTAAGCTGTTAAAGGTTTCTCTTAGTATGTTATCTTGCTTTTAGTGTACAATCATCGGGTACTTGGGAAGGGTCTGTAACTAAATTGTCTTGGATATGGACTTGCTGCATTTTGTTATTATGCATAAATTTAAAAATCCCGTTATCAAAATCTGTCCCTATTTCCTTGAAGAATATTCCTTCTTGGCACATGTTCTTAGCACAAGTAAAGGAAACCTTATAAGTGTCTCCATCATTCACTAAATAGGCTCTTACACCTTTTTCAAAGACACCTTCTTCTTCATCTTTTATAGCACGTTCAACCGATACTACATGGAAATCGACAAAAGGGATTTCTTTTAGCAAGACATTCATAAACGACCCTTTAGTAATTTCTTCCCATCTGCTTTGAGCAGTTTGTCCAATAATTATTTGAGTAATATTCAGGTTATGTGCAACTTCTTTAATCACCTTAGGAGATGGGCGTTTTTCATTATCACGAATGATAAATTCTTCCACCTCAAGTTCATCTGCTAATGCTTTCCATTGATCTACGTAACCTGACTTTTCTGCATCGAAAGCATCGTATGGAAGTGGATCCACAGTTAATATATAAAGAGGGCAGTCCATAATACTAGCCATTTTATGTCCTCTTCTAATAAGTCGTTCACCATTTGGTCCATAGTATACGCAGACAAGTATACTTTCATCCATCCTACCTTTTGTGCGTTTCACGGTTGTCTACACCCCATTTATCTTAGTCTCATCTATTCTAGTGACATGTACAAAATAATGCAAATTATAAGCTATAGTAAACACTATAAGTGCAGAGAAGTGCGGTTTAGTGTATAATTTACTTAGGAAAAACAAGAATATACTATTAATTACCGTTAAGGAGTCAAAAAGATTAAAAAAACGCTTCTTTAAATATTGAAATTTTCTCCTTAATACTGCATGAAGAGATTGTAAGACTTAGTCTCTTATGCACTGGTTTTACCCTCTATGATCAGGCTACCGAATACTAAAATAGTTATTCTAGCTTAGCCATTTATATTAACGTAAAATCATGCCAAAGTAACGGCTATGATTTATACCTCTTATTCTGCTGATTATCATATGAACCCCATATGGAATCCTATTATGCAACTAGTTACCCTAATAGTCAAGTCTCTCTTTCAAATGAAATAAATCTTTCTATATAGAATTTTCATACAATATATGGAAATAGGAGGTTAACAATTGTTTTCTATTAACTTTGCTATTATTTTCCCATTTATAATAGCTGCGATTATACCCGTCTTTTATAGATACTTTAAAAAAATACATATTGGCTGGCTTGTCTTGTTAGTACCGACCATTTTGTTTGTAATGCTTGCAAGTTTTATTCCCTCTGTAGCAAGTGGAAAAACATACTTTAATACATACAATTGGATCCCCTCGTTGGATATAAATTTCACCACTTATTTAGATGGTCTAAGTATCATATTAGGTTTGCTTATTACTGGTGTAGGTAGTTTAGTTATAATTTATTCTATTTTTTATCTTTCTAGTAAGGAATCTCTCCATAACTTTTATTGCTACTTACTGCTCTTTATGGGCGCCATGCTCGGCGTTGTATTTTCTGATAATTTAATGGTTTTATATGTATTTTGGGAACTAACCAGTGTATCCTCGTTCTTATTAATAGCATTTTGGAGCCATCGAAATGCATCTAGACAAGGGGCACAAAAGGCACTGCTTATTACTGTTAGTGGTGGTATTGCGATGCTGGTTGGATTCATCATGCTCCATACAATGACTGGAACATTCAGTATTCGAGAAATCATTCCAATGACCTTGGAAATAACAAATCACCATTTATTTTTGCCAGCCATGCTTTTAATCCTATTAGGTGCCTTTACGAAATCTGCACAGTTTCCGTTTCATATTTGGTTACCGGATGCCATGGAAGCACCGACCCCTGTCAGTGCGTATCTACATTCGGCAACTATGGTTAAGGCAGGTATATATTTAGTAGCTCGCTTTACGCCGATTTTCGGTATTGATCAAGTATGGTTTTGGACAGTAAGTATCGTTGGTATGATCACCATGTTCTGGGGTTCCTTTAACGCGGTGAAGCAAACCGATTTAAAGGCACTACTAGCTTTCTCTACAGTTAGTCAGCTTGGATTAATTATGAGCCTGTTAGGTCTTGGTTCTGTTGCTTTACAATATGGCTATTCTGAGGAGTCTGTTATCTATACGCAGGCTACGTTTGCTGCGCTATTTCATATGATTAATCATTCTACCTTTAAGGGTGCGCTGTTTATGGTCGTTGGTATACTTGACCACGAACTCGGAACACGTGATATTCGCCGATTAGGTGGACTAATGACCTTTATGCCAATTACCTTTACAGTTGCTACAATTGGAAGTCTATCGATGGCAGGACTTCCACCTTTTAATGGCTTTTTAAGTAAGGAAATGTTCTTTACAGCCACCATTTCGATAATGGAAGCAGATGTTTTCTCCTTGCAGTCATGGGGTGTAATATTCCCGGTTATTGCTTGGGTGGGGAGTGTACTAACATTTATATATTGTATGGTTTTCATCTTTAAAACTTTTTTAGGGAAAGCACAGCCTGAAAAGTTGGATAAACCAATTCATGAAGCACCAATTGGTATGCTTATTTCACCAACTATCCTAACAGGTTTAGTAGTAGGTATATTCTTCTTTCCCAATTTAGTTGGTAATTATTTACTAAAGCCGGCAATGGCTAGTATTTACCCATCCTTTGGAGATCCGGAGAAGCTAACACCTTCCATTTATGCTTGGCATGGTTTTAATACGGAGTTACAGATGACAATCGGAGTAATAATAGTAGGTTTTCTTCTCTTTAAAGTTTTAAGATATTGGAGACCAATTTATAACATCCTACCGCAGAAATACTCCTTTAATGCTTTATATATGAACTTTCTAAGCTTTTCAGAGAAGCAGTCTACAGTTACGACAAAAAGTTATATGACAGGCTATTTAAGAGATTATCTTATGTATATTTATATTTTCTTTATAGCAACAGTTGGTGGATATTTACTAATTTCGGGTGCTTTTTCATTCGATACAACACCAAGTGCAAAGTTTAGGACATACGAGATTATTTTAGTGATAATTATGGTTATTGCTAGCTTAGCCATGTTATTTGCAAAATCTAGAATTACTGCAACTTTATTAAATGGGGTTTTAGGCTATACCGTAGCTATTTTCTTTGTAATATTTAGAGCTCCAGATTTAGCATTAACACAATTGGTAGTGGAATCGGTTACTACTGCACTTTTCCTTTTGGCATTTTCACATTTACCGGATTGGCAAAAAGAAAAAGTATCATCAAAAACTAAGAATATGAATGCCATTATATCAATTGGAGTAGGGTTAGTAGTAGTTTTAGTCGGATTGTCAGTGTTGAACTATGATCAGTTCGAACGGATTTCTTATCTATTTGAAGATGCATATAACTTAGCGGGAGGAGCTAATATTGTAAACGCGATATTAGGCGATTTCCGTGGGTTCGATACGATGCTAGAAGTAGTTGTTCTTTTTATAGCAGGCTTAGGTATATATACCATGATTAAGCTTAGAGCGAAAAAGGAGGACACTGACAGTGAAAATCAATGATGTTATTCTTCGTAACGTTGCTAAAATAGGTGTTTTTATCATCTTAACCTTTGGTGTTTATTTATTTCTTTCGGGTCATAATACACCAGGTGGGGGTTTCATCGGAGGACTGGTATTAGCTTCTGCCTTCGTTCTTCTATACTTATCAAATGGGATCGAAAACGTTCAAAAAAGTCTTCCTTTAGACTTTAAGCTCGTAGCTGCTGTAGGAGTATTATTAGCTACTGGGACAGGTTTAGGTTCCCTGTTATTTGGGGTTCCATTCATGTCTCAAACATTCGCCTATTTTGATTTGCCGATCTTCGGTAAAACAGAGCTAACAACTGTCACGATTTTTGAAGCAGGAGTTGCCTTAACGGTAGTTGGGGTGCTCGTTACGATAATTTTAAGCATAAGTGAGGATGATAGCTAATGGAAACAATTATGGTTATATTAATCGGTATTTTAGTTGCCGTTGCTACTTATCTAATCCTTTCTCGTAATATAATTCGAGTCATTTTAGGGACTGCAGTATTATCTCATGCAGCTCATTTACTTATATTGACTATGGGAGATTTAAAAAGAGGGAACGTGCCCTTGTTAAAGGAAGCAAACGCACCTTATACGGATGCGCTGCCACAAGCCTTGATATTAACTGCTATTGTAATTAGTTTTGCAGTAACAGCTTTTATACTTGTTCTTGCATACCGAGCGTATCAGGACATTGGCACAGATGACCTGGATGCATTGAGAGGAACAAATGATGAATAATATTATTGTCTTACCTTTAATCATTCCTATTATGATAGGAGTTTTATTAGTATTTTTTAATCGTCAAGTTAAATTGCAACGTATCATTACTTTAGTGACCTTGCTTTCGATTACCGGAATTAGTATATATACTTTGAATACCATACAAAAAGAAGGAATTCTTCGATTAGACTTTGGCGGCTGGGAGCCTCCATTTGGAATTTTATTTGTGGCAGATTCCTTTTCCATGTTGCTGGTATTGACTGCAAGTATTGTAACTACCCTTTGTATGATGTATGCCTTTTCTTCTATTGGAGAAAGACACGAGAAGATGTACTTTTATCCGTTTGTGTTGTTTCTGTTAGCTGGGGTAAACGGCTCATTTTTGACAGGTGATATGTTTAACCTGTTTGTCTGTTTTGAAGTTACACTATTGGCATCCTATGTATTAATAACCTTAGGCGGCACAAAGCGGCAGCTAAGAGAATCTATTAAATACGTAGTGATTAATGTGGTTGCTTCGTGGTTCTTCTTATTGGCACTTGCTTATTTGTATGGTTCTCTTGGGACGCTTAATATGGCCCATCTATCACAGAGGGTAGCTGAAGCAGGACAAGATCCCCTGTTAACCACTATAGGAATACTGTTTCTAGTCGTTTTTAGCGTAAAAGCGGGATTATTACTATTCTTTTGGTTACCAGGTTCGTATAGTGCGCCACCTATGGCAATAGCTGCTTTATTTGGAGCTCTTCTAACAAAGGTTGGTATTTATGCCTTGTTCCGTACATTTACGATTATTTTCTATCATGATCCTTTTATAACGCACACGCTGCTAGGTATTATGGCTGGTATCACACTCATTGTTGGATGTATGGGAGCAATTGCCTACAAGGATATGCGCTTGATAGCCTCTTATAATGTCGTAATTGCTGTTGGGTTTATGCTTGTTGGTTTAGCAATAGGAACTACTGTTGCTATTGAAGGTTCTATATATTATATCATGCATGACATGATTGCTAAGGCAATGCTATTTTTATTGGTGGGTACAATGATTTCTTTAACAGGTAAAACAAGAATTGATGAGATAAGCGGTTTGATTAAAAACTATCCGTTACTTGGTTGGATGTTTTTCATTGTGACTTGTTCCCTAGCTGGAATTCCGCCGCTTAGCGGTTTCGTAGGAAAAATATTGGTAGGTCAAGGGGCAATTGAATCAGGGGCTTATATATTATTAGCCTTGGCATTTCTCTCGAGTATAGTAGTTCTGTATTCGTTGCTTCGCATATTTTTAAATTCCATATTCGGTGAAACTATTATCAGTCTAGAAGATGAAACACCCTTGAAGTTTGGCATGATTTTTCCAATATTCTTACTAGGTATTGGAACGCTTGCACTCGGTCTGGGAGCAGAGGTGGTATCGGTGTATGTTAGTGATGCAGCAAATACGCTGACCAATCCTTCCATATATATTGATGCCATTCTAGGCAGAGAAGAGTAATGGGAGGGGTGATATATAATGCCAGCACAGTTTCTACTTAATTTATTCATAGCATTTTTGTGGACCTTACTAATGGACACAGAGGAGTTACAATTACAAACCTTTGTAAGCGGATTTTTCGTTGGTATTGGAATTGTGTTCCTCATGCACCGATTTTTTGGAACACAGTTTTATCTGAAGCGTCTATTTTCAATTTTTAAATTGATCTTTATCTTTAACAGGGAATTGGCTACATCTAGTATTGTGATTAGTAAACAGATACTTAGTCCTAAGCTTAAGATTAAGCCAGGGATCTTTACGTATAAGACTAAGCTATCTAGTGAATGGGAGATTACGACGCTTGCACTATTACTTACTTTAACTCCGGGGTCGGTCGTAATGGAAGTAAATCCAGAAGGAGATACTTTTTATATTCATGCGATGGATATGGAAACCTCAAAAGCAGACGTTTTACGATCATTAAAGAAATTTGAAAAAGCAATTATGGAGGTGACCCGTTAAATGGTAGAGAAAATACTAGTATTATCACTTTCGTTATTTGCAGTTTCCATAGGAATAGCACTTTTTCGAATTATAAAGGGTCCTTCCATGCCAGATAGAGCCGTAGCTTTAGATATGATTGGGGTAAACTTGATATCTATAATTGCTATAGTATCGATTGTACTTAAGACAAAAGCCTTTCTAGAGGCAATTCTTATATTAGGAATATTAGCATTTATAAGTACGATTGCTATTTCTCGTTATATTGAGAGGGGTGTTATCATTGAGCGTAAGTCAGATAGTTGAGTTGCTTGCAGCACTGATAGTTCTTTTAGGAAGTATAATGAGTGTTATTAGTGCGATAGGAATTATTAGGCTTCCTGATGTTTACACCCGCTCACATGCTGCTACAAAAAGCTCTACAGTTGCAGTATTACTAACTCTTTCGGGAGCGTTTGTATATTTTTGGGTTCATGACGGCTTTGTGAGTATTAGATTAATATTAGGTATTTTATTTGTGTTTTTAACTGCTCCTGTTGCAGGGCATCTATTGACGAGGGCAGCATATAGAACAAATGTGGAATTGGCTGAAAATTCTTCTGATAATTCATTAACAGAAATTTTATTTGAAGAAGAAGATGAAAACGCTAAAAATAGTTAGCTAATGAAGTTATTTTATTGGCTAACTCTTTTTTGTTTAAATTAAACAATTATTCTATAACTTTTTATAATATATTGCATTCTGCATAAATACATAGTATTATCATGATTATTATTAACATTTAAGTGATGATGAAAGATCATTTAACACATTTTTTCATTACAATATGACAATATAGAAGAAATGAGTATTTCTTAAATCACAGGAGGCAATTCATTTGGACAATAAATTATCCTTTTCAAGTTATTTAGTTATTGGAATAATGTTATTTGCTCTATTTTTTGGAGCAGGTAATTTAATATTCCCGGCGAGCCTTGGACAAAATGCTGGGACAAGCTTATGGGTTGCTATAATAGGATTTTTAATAACTGGTATTGGACTCCCATTTTTAGGGACATTAGCAATGGGCTTCTCTGGAAGTAAAAATTTACAGGAACTGTCTAGTCGAGTACACCCTATTTTTGCTATTGTTTTTACATCTTTACTATATTTAACAATCGGTCCCTTTTTCGCATTGCCTAGAACTGGTGCTGTTTCATATGAAATTGGAATCATGCCCTTTGTAAATTCTGAATATACACAAATCGGATTGTTCGTGTTTACAGTTCTTTTCTTTGGTCTTACATTATGGCTTTCCTTGAATCCATCTAAGATTGTAGATAATGTGGGGAAATACCTTTCTCCAGGAATACTAATAGGGCTACTGATCTTATTGGTCTTTGTTATATTCAAGCCTATGGGAGATTTTAGTACACCGCAGGGAAGTTACGTTAATAATGCCTTTATGACAGGTTTTACAGAAGGGTATAATACAATGGATGCTTTGGCTTCCTTAGTCTTCGGGATTATTGTCATTAATGCAGTTCGCGCAATGGGTGTCACCTCTAAAAAAGGTATTTTAGTAGCTACGGCTAAGTCTGGTGCCATTGCAATTTTCTTCTTAGGAATAATTTATGCTGGTATTGGATATCTTGGAGCTACGTCTGTTGATTTGTTTGGGATAATGGATACTGGAGGTCCTGTTTTAAGTGCAGCTTCCGAGCATTATTTTGGTTCCTTTGGAGCTATTCTATTAGCCATTGTAATCATCTTAGCTTGTTTAACAACGAGCATTGGCTTAACCACTGCTTGTGCTGAGTATTTCCATACATTGTTACCTGCTGTAAGTTATAAAGTATTTGTAATCGTTTTCAGTGTATTTACATGTGTTATCGCTAACTTTGGCTTAGCGAATATTATTACATACTCTGTACCAGTACTAATGCTTTTATATCCGTTGGCTATAGTTTTAATATTGCTAGCTTTTTTATCACCATTGTTCTATCATTCAAGGCTAGTATACGTAGTGGTTATGTTCTTTACTTTCCTAATCAGTATTGTAGATGGATTGAAAGCGCTATGTGAGTCTTTAGAAATAGAGTATTTTGGATGGTTACAATCAATTCTAAACTTGTATGACAATATATTACCATTTTACGGTGTAGGACTTGGCTGGGTCATTCCTTTCATTGTCATCACTGTTATAACATCTCTTATTGCTAGGGTAATTAGATAATATTAAATTTGAGAAGCCGGGACATAACAAGTCCATAAATTAAAAGACGTGAAATCAGCAATTTGATTTCACGTCTTTATTTTTTTGTCTATGTTAAAGGTTAGGATTGATTTAGGATGCTTTCTAAATCGGATAGTAGTATTGATTTCCGCGCCAGCCGGACGCTTTCCGTGGGGTGAGCGTTAAGCCATCACCCGTCGCTTACGCGCGCGGTTGTGATGTCTTAACTGTCTCACTCATCCCACAGGAGTCGCCGTCTGGTGCTCCAATCAATAAATGGAGTAGGGCTGTATTTCAATAAACTCTATTTATAAATTACTCGCATATATAATACCGGAAAACTGACTCCAACCACACGCTATAATCTAATTATGTTCTAACTAGCCATTTAAAATTGTACAGTCAGTATAAAAACGCAATGTCTATCCAAAATCAACCAATAACTTTAACAAAGCTATTTTTTTAAGGTAACTAAAATTCTTCTATCGTATAAATCCAGTTAGCGCGCATTACTTCTGTAAGCCTAGAAACGTCCTTATCTTTAAACAACTGAATTAACTCTTGGTGTTGTTCAATAGATTGCTCTCTTAAATTAATTTTTTCGTAATAATAAAGTCTTCTTACATGAGCTTGGAGCATTTCTACCATAGAGAATATGTATGGATTATTCGCACGATCCACAATCAGCTGATGAAATTCTTCATCAATTCTTAGTGCTTTTGTAAATTCTTTAGCTTGCAGGGCAGCTGCGAATTCTTTATTTTTTTCTTCGAGCATATTTAAAATTTCTTCGTCCATATTAGGAGTTGCAAGTTCAGCTGCTAGCGCTTGTAATGCTGCTAAAGGAGGGAGTAAATTATAAATGTCCTCCGGTTCCACAGGAGTTACCTGTGTTGCTCTTCCTGGTTGCATGGATACAAAGCCCTGGGATTCCAGTAGCTGAAGTGATTCTCTTATTGGTGTACGACTAACACCTAAAGCTTGTGCTAGCTCTATATCGTTTAGCTTCTCATCGGGTTGAAGAGTACCATCGATAATCCATTGTTGTAGCTGATTGAACGCATGTAGCTTAGCGGTAGTACGTACTGGTTTGGTATGGTCAATTGGTATAGGCATAAAACAACCTCCTTCAAAAAGTATTAGTTGTTTCATATTATACACTATATTATGCAATATATCGCAGGTTTTATTGAAAAATTTTCCTTATTCTACTAAAATTTTTAACGTAATATTTTTCACGTCTATGACTGAATCCTCTGCAATAATATCCTGTAGCATGACTTCCTTAAAATAGGTAACACTTTCTTTAAGTGGTAGGTGTAAAATCTTTCTTAATGCAGTCTCATACATCTTGATAAATTCCGGATCTGTATTGCCGTGCTGTAGCTCTGTAAAGGCTTCATAAACCTGATCCATTTTATCTGCCAATTCCAGTAGACGACCTTCAATAGTTTCATCCTTACCCTCTTTCATTCGATCAAAAAATACGGGTTGGAATTCTTCAGGTATTTCATTCAGTATAAATTTTTCCATCATTTTCTCTTCAACATGCGAAAGCATTTGCTTTAATTCAGGAGAAGCATGTTTAACTGGTGTCTTAATATCACCGATAAAAATTTCTGCAAAGTCGTGGTTAATAGTCTTCTCATACAATGATTTCCAGTTTATTTTTGCTCCATGGTTTTCCTCTATAGTTCCAAAGAACATAGCGTATTGTGCGACCTTCCAAGAATGAGCTGCTACATTATGCTCTTCGTATTTGAATCTTCCTGGTGCTCGTATAATTCTTTCTAATTCGTTCATGCTCATAAAAAAACGATGAATTCCCATTTACAATCACTCCTTCTCTATATATTACTTAAATATCCGTATTTTATGTAATAGAAACTCTAGCAACCCTATTTAGTTTTATTTTCCCTACATTCGGGTAATCCTAATACTAACCTAAGGAGGAATTAACATGGCCAAATATGAAAAATTAAAAGAACAATTACTTAACCGATTCAAAGAATTAGAGGAAAGTTTAAATAGCGATGAGGAATTTGAAACAACGGAGTTATCGAACTACGATAATCATCCTGCAGACAATGCAACGGATTTAACTGATCAGCATACGAGACTAGCTATACGAAAGCATAATGAAGAGGAAATAGAAGATATTAAGGCTGCGCTTCAGGCTATGGATGAGGGAACTTACGGAAAATGTATGGTATGTAACAAGCAAATCCCTATAGAACGGTTAGAAGCTAAGCCAACAGCATTAACCTGTATTGAGGATGCCCAACAGGAGATAGAGGACTTCCGTCCAGTCGAAGAAGATATATTAAAGCCTGATACAGACCGTCCAGTAGAACAGGAAGAAAAAGAACTTAGAGACTACAGTAATAGCTTCGACGATGTAGAGTCCTATGGCTCATCAGATACTCCGCAAGATAAATAAACTAATGAAAAGATGCCATTTCCAAATTGTATTGGGCATCTTTTTTTCTGTTTTTACTCGCTCTATTATCTCCGTCAAAAGTCTTAAGGGAATTTAACCCCTGTCATTTAACAGTCCAAATTCTTTCTGATACACTAGAAGCAAGGGGGGAATATTAAATGGCAGCTATCGTTATGTTTGATGGAGAATGTAATTTTTGTGATTCCAGTGTTCAATTTATAATAAAACGAGACACTCGTGGTTATTTTAAGTTTGCTGCACTTCAAAGTGATGCGGGAGTGGAATTGAAGGATAAATATGGTATTTCTAATCACATCGATAGTTTCATCTTGATAGAAGATGAAAGAGTCTATAAATTTTCCGATGGGGCTTTAAGAGTGTGTAAAAATTTAAAAGGTTTATGGAAGTATCTTTATATTTTCAGATTCGTTCCTAAACCCATTAGAAATAGTGTTTACAAATTCATCGCAAAAAATCGTTATCGTTGGTTTGGTAAAAAGGAGAGCTGTATGATACCCTCTCCAGAAGTACGAAGCCGTTTCTTATAAAGTAAATAATAGATTAATGAGGTGATTGTTCAACATGAAACATGAAGTGTATGACGTAACAATTATAGGGGGAGGTCCAACTGGATTGTTTGCATCCTTTTATGCGGGGCTCCGTGATTTAAAGGTGAAAATAATTGATAGCCTTCCAGAGCTAGGTGGACAGCTAATGGAGCTTTACCCAGATAAATATATATATGATATTGGTGGCCTGCCCAAAATATTGGCAAAGGATTTAGTGGCAAATTTAGTTGAACAGGCTTCCTATAGTGATCCGACCATATGTTTAGAGGAAACCGCAAACGAGCTAGAAAAACACGATGAATATTTTATATTGAAAACTGACAAAGGTTTTCACTATTCTAAAACTATCCTTCTCACATCTGGTGTAGGTTCATTTCAGCCACGTAAATTAACTGTGCCGGGAGCTAAGGAATATGAGGGTAAAAATTTATATTATAAAGTAAAAGACTTAAATGACTTTCAAAATTCTAATGTATTAGTACTGGGCGGTGGAGATTCTGCACTAGACTGGTCGTTAATGTTAGAGAATATTGCTTCAAAAGTAACTATCTGCCATCGCCGTGAGCAATTCACGGCACATGAAAAATCCGTACAACAGCTTCAAGGTTCAAAAGTACATGTTAAAACTTCCTACGCGGTCAATGAACTAATTGGCGATGGAGATCGTATTAAAGAAGTGATTGTAGTCAGCAAGGATAAGGTAGAGGAAAGAATCCCGGTAGACCATGTACTAGTTAACTATGGCAACGTAGCATCTCTCGGACCACTGAAAAGCTGGGGACTGGAGATGGAGAAAAATTCGGTAATAGTGAATGAAAAGATGGAAACAAGCGTAGAAGGAATATATGCAGCAGGTGACGTTTGTACACATGCTGGTAAAGTAAAGCTTATAGCGGTAGGCTTTGGGGAAGTCCCTAATGCAATTAGCCATATTAAGGCATCATTAGATCCGAAGGCAAGAGTGCAGCCAAAGCACAGTACGAGTATTTTTGAAGAAACAAAATAAAAAATCCCATGCCTCGTTTAGGAGGCATGAGATTTCTTACTTATAGAATACTTTATCGATATTATATTTAGCTTTTAAGGTATTAATTGCATATGTTTCATATATTTCACGATCCATAGGCTCTTCTATAATACAAACGCTAATTTTGTATACTTCGTCGCGATGTTTAATCATCGGGGAAACATTATCTTCAAAATGTTTTTTTATGCGCTGACGAATTTTACGGGCTTTTCCTACGAATAACAGCTCATCATTTTTGTTATAAAACATAAAGATGCCGCCTTTATCACGAGGGATTTGGTGGAAGTCGATAAATCCAAAGATAGATGGGATTTCAACTTCTCCTTCTTTAAGTGCTTGCGTGCGTTGTGTAATAGTAACGGTTGGTTTTGGTAATTCAATTTTAATCATTTCTCTCACGTCCTCTTATTGTCTGTCCTTTAGTTTATCACATTTTAGCAGTAATATCTATTCGCAAGAGACGGGATTAAATTTGAAGTAAGATAAAGTGAATATGAGCGATAGGAACAAGTATAGTAATATAAGGATAATAAGGTAGAGCCCGGCTAGAATAGAAGGAGAGTTGTTTCTCCTGAACAGACTAAGAATATATTCGCCGTAGATAGTGCGGGTGTGTTAGGAGGATATAAAATTGGGAAGCATACCTGATTGGTTTTTTGCTGTGGCAATTGCGGTTGTCATTTGTTTTATAATAGTAGCAGAGTGGTGGACACGAAGAGGGTAGAATTTATGCTATAATAATAAACTAAAGATAAGAAAAGAAAGAGGAATCATATGCTAACATTTGAAGAGAAAGAAGCAATTATTCAAGAGTTTCCCGAACTAACACGTAAAGAAGTATCGATGAAACGAGTTAACTACCATTATGAAGAAAGCTTATATGATAAAACAACTGTAATCTACCATCTACATCCTAATGGCAATGGCTTTGTGTATGTTGGAGATCTTCCGCAATATGAAGCAAAAGAAAAAGGATTAGTTAATATTAGAGAAGTATCAGCGGATGAGCTACGCCAAATGATTAAAGATTCTATTGCCTATTTAGCGACTGAGGAAGAGGAATTGATCGATGAAGAAGTAGAGGAGGAATGGACAAACAAAGAAAGCTCTAAGCTAACTCTTTTACAAGAGGATACTCTTTGGAATGTCTACCATGGCTATAACCTAGAGGAGAGCTTTGGCACCTACAATGAAGCAAAAGCATATCTTTTAGAAGAAGGCTTCCGTCTTACTGCAAAAAGATAAGGAGGTTTTTGTATGAAAGGTAAAACAACGGTAGTAATTATTATTGGGATTTTACTCATCGCTATTGGAACGACCTTTTACTTCATCATGAACTTCTTTGAGAATAATCCTACTCAAGCACAGCCAATTGGCTATATCACTGGGATTATTATAGACACGAAGGACAGTGGTATTCTTGTTATAGAAGATTTAAGTGAAGATGAAGCGCGCACTTTATCGGTAGAAGAAGCACTAGAAGCTGGGAAAAGTGCTACTTGGTTTAATATTTCGATGGCTCAGCGCAATGAGTTAGAATTGTATGATGTAGTCAAAGTCGGATATGAATCCCTAAAGGAATCTCATCCAGCATCAGGTGAAGCTAAAACGATTGAAAAAGTAGAAGAATAATCTAAAGTTCTCCATAGTGCTAATTGCTATGGGGAATTTTTTTAATTAAGTAAGCTATGTTAAAGATAAGTTGATTTAAAATGCACATAAAAAAATGAGCTAGGCTATGTTCTCCAAGCTTATTTTATTTTAATGTCCTTTTTTACTAAAGCACCCGTTCGTATTATAAGGTTAGCCAGATATTTCTGGTTGACCTTTTTTTATATCGATATATGATTGCGGTAGCCGGGGTAGAACGTAAGCACCCGTGGGGCTAATGATCCCGTCAACTAAACAGTTCGCCCCCTACTTGTAGAAACATGATTGAGGCTGGTTGGGACTCTGATCTCGTATAACAAGCGAAGCTATGATACTACATGGAGGAATAGGGGTTACCGGTTAATTGTATGACAAGGAGGAATAATCATGCACTTCACCTATAAAGTAATGTGAAAAGTTCTTTTCTTCGTGTGAAAAAACTGCATCTGGAGCAATGCTTCCAAGCAAAAATGATGTTTTATCTTCCATCGATAAACCCTCCGCAATTTTTCCCCCAATAATCGAGTGCATTATTCTTGAACCCAAAATACTCTCCCCTTAATAAATCATCTATATTAGTTCAATAAACATATTTAAAACCCTTTTGCTTTCCAAATTATTCTTCAACTAACCTGCCCTGGTAGTTGAAGTGTAACATTTCACATACAATACCACCTCACGAAAAATCAACCCTTACCTATAACATAGTCATTAAGTAAGTGAAACTACTAAATAAATCTTATTTATTTTCACATACCAGATTGTACAAGCAAATTTCATACTGAAATCATAGTTTATTAATGTAAGGTTAAGCTTTACAAATCTAAAAGGAGGTATTGAATATGAGTTATTATTTTAGTGAGAGAAGTAGCAAGGGTAATGAGTGTAAGGAATGCAAAAAGAAAAAAGAACATTCCGATAAATGTAATGGTTGTGCTTGTGATCAATTAAGAAGATTACAAACTCAAACTGAAGTTGATGTATTTTTATCAGGTGGTCAGGTATTAGAAGATATTGTTTTTATTAACCTAGACCAGAATAATTGCTGTGCGTTCTTTAATGATCCAACAACAGAAACTGGATCAACACTTATCATAGACTGCCAATTTATTCAAGCTATTCGAATAGAAGCAGACTGAGTTATAAAGGGTCTCTTTCTTTATGGAAGAGGCCTTTTACCTTTTACTTGGCTAAAATTCTTTAAGTATCTTCCTTAGGTTTTGCGACAAAAGCTCCAGTTGTATCCACCGCTACATCTAC
The DNA here is from genome assembly GCF_038004905.1 of Psychrobacillus sp. FSL W7-1493. NCBI lineage: Bacteria > Bacillati > Bacillota > Bacilli > Caryophanales > Bacillaceae > Psychrobacillus > Psychrobacillus sp. FSL W7-1493. The sequence continues at coordinate 438,641 of NZ_JBBOSB010000001.1, forward strand.
CAGTTCGGCACTCCAATGTCTGCTAATTTCCATTCTCATCAATATATATCTGCTATCTTTGCATGACGAAGAACGAAATCAGCTATTATTTTTCCTTGAGAGGCTAGAATTCTTTCTTTTAATTGTTTTTGGTGAATGTTCACAAAGTTGTGCTCCTTTTTTGAATATTTAACTAATTTTGGTAGTGTTTAGATTATAAGGGAAGTTATAATTAAAATATAACTAAAAACAGGGGGGATGGATTTGATTTATCGAAAAACACAGACTGCCAATATAGCATTTGCTTTTCTATTACTTGTAGTTCTTTCTAATTTTCTATTGTATCGTCCACAAGTGCAGGATTTCTTTTCACTTCAGCTTAATAGCGGAGTTGCTATTGGGTCTCTTATAGATTTAGCAATCGTTGCTCCTTTACTAGTTTATGCAAACTTTAAGATTTCCCTCAAACAAGTAATTGGTCTTATGGTTGGTGGGCTAGTTATTGCTAGATTTTTTATACCCTCTGAATTGTTTTCACCATTCAAAGGAATTCTATATCTCGGAATCGCTTTTGAAGCACTATTAATTGTGGCAGAGCTAAGTTTAATCATTCTAGTCATTTATAAAATTCCCCAAATTAGGGCTCAGATGACTGAGATGAAGACTTCAGCACTGTTTAGCTTCATCCCTTCTATTCAGCAGATAGTCACAAAAAATATTCTTATTCGTATCATTGCATCTGAAGTTTTAATGTTTTATTATGCAATTTTTACGTGGAAAAAGAAGGCTCCTAGTCATCCAAATATAGTTACTTTACACAAAAATACAAGCTACATCGCTTTTAATGTAATGATAATACATGCAATTATTATAGAGACAATTGGACTTCATTGGTGGCTACATGACAAATCGATTCTCCTGTCATTAGTGTTATTGGTCTTTAATATTTATAGTGTTTTCTATTTCTTAGCTGATATTCAAGTAACTCGACTACACCCTGCTGAGGTAAAAGATGGTAAATTATATGTGACACAAGGACTTAGTGCTCGAATAGTTGTGCCGCTACATCTGATCAAGAATGTAGAATGGGGTGCGGCTGCTCCGGATAAGCATACACTTCAATTCATGTATCGTGATTTTGAACCATTAGAACCTCAGGCCTTAATCCACTTGCATGAACCTATAGAGGCGACAATGTTCATGGGGAAGGAGAAAGTAGTTACGCACTTTGCCATCCGAGTAGATGAACCACAAAGGCTAAGGGAAATATTAGAAACAACGTAAAGCGCATTGTTTGACTAGAAAATATATGTTGGCTATAATTATCTCAAATTCGAGATAAAAGAGGAGCTTTTAATTATGAAGCATTTATTTTTTCAAGGGGAGGATTCTTCGAGACCGACCTTATTGTTATTGCATGGTACAGGTGGTAATGAGCATGATTTAGTTGGACTAGGAAAAGAGATAGACAGCTCAGCTAATATTCTGAGTGTGCGAGGGAATGTGCTAGAAAATGGAATGCCACGCTTCTTTAAACGTCTTGCGGAAGGGGTTTTTGATCTGGAGGACTTGCAGGCTCGTACAGAAGAATTGAAGAACTTTTTAGATGAAGCTGCTCAAAACTATAAGTTTGACCGTAAGCAGATAGTAGCAATTGGTTATTCTAATGGAGCCAATATTGCAGGGAACCTTTTATTTGAATATAAGGATGTCTTAAAAGGTGCGATTCTCCATCATCCGATGGTGCCGAGGCGTGGGGTAGAGCTACCAGTCATGTCAGGTACTCCTGTGTTTATTGGGGCAGGAAAGAATGACTTTATGTGTCCGGCGGTAGAATCTGAAGAACTACGGGATTTATTGCAAAATGCAGGGGCAGTTGTGGAGATGCATTGGCACGATTACGGCCATCAGCTAACGCAAGGCGAAGTACAAGCTGCAAAGGAATGGTATAAAGCAAATTTCTAGAGGAACTGACCTGTGAACTAACTATTTTATAAAAAACAAAGAGGCTGGGACATAACTAGTCTCTCAATAAAAAACGTGAAACCGGAAAATGGACTGCTCCCTGTCAAGTAGACAGTGGAAATAATAAAAATTGAACTAAGCGGCTTGAGCTCTGAATTCTAGAGGGCTCAGGCCGTTTAGTCGTTTTTGATAACGTTGATGATTGTAAAAGTAAATATACACATCAACTGCTTTTCTTAATTCCTCAAACGACTGGAATTCCCGCAAATAATACATTTCTGACTTCAGTGTACCCCAAAAATTCTCGATTGGAGCGTTGTCCAAACAACGGCCAACTCGAGACATACTGTGCGTCATTTTAGCGCCATCTACGATGCGTTTAAATCCCTTCGAAGTATATTGAAAGCCACGATCACTATGAATCATCGGGAAGGCGCCAGCTGGCAATTGTTCTATCACTGGAATAATCGTGTCAAAAACTAAACGATTATTATTGGACTTACCTAGTTTATAACCAACAATTGACCCATCGTGTAAATCAATAATTGCACTTAAATATGCTTTTCTTCCGACACCATATTTGAATTCGGTAATATCTGTACACCATTTTTCATTTGGCTTAGAAGCCTTAAAATTGCGATTTAACAGATTTTCTGCAACGTGCTGTGGTGTAGATTTCTTATATCCTTTTCGTTTTCGACGAATGACAGATTGTATTAGATACATACGCATTAAACGGTAAATTCGTTTTTCATTGTACGTAGGTGAGCCTGCCACTTTACGATAACGATTGATCGTCAGCGTCATACGACGGTATCCATAGATTCCATCAACCTGGTCGTATAGTAGGCGAATCCCCTCTAATAAAGCTTCGTTTTCTTGTTCGCGCTTTGATGAGGTGCGCGCGCACCATTTATAATAGGCAGCACGTGAAATTTTAGCGATTTTACATAAGACGATAACCGGAATATGTTCCTCTGTATGTAGTTCTTGAATCGCTAGATAACACTGTTGTAAGCGAATTTGACTGATTAACGCCTCCTCTCGATTTCCTCTAACTTTTTTAAGAATAAGTTTTCTGCACGCAAGCGTTCCATTTCACGTTCCATTTGTTGCATGCGTAATTTTAATTTCTCTTCTTCTGTTAATTCTTCCATTGATTTCGTGCGCCCACGACCGTCTTTTAATGCCATTACGCCTGCTGTTTCTAATTTCTTCACCCAGCTATACACTTGTTGATACGAAACACCATATTTTTCTGCAGTTGCTTGATAATTTCGTTGATTGTTAAAGCAATATTGTGCAATTTCAATGCGTTCCTCTACCGTTGTTGATCTACCTTTAGTCATAGTTTTACTCATTCCTTTTCTTGAGTCTTTTAATTCGCTATGACTAGTATACTTGCGAATCCAACCATACAAAACAGAATCACTACTCACTTGATATTTTGCGAGTATTTCATTAATGGTTAATCCATAACGGGTGTAATCTTGTACCGCAGCTTCCTTCAGTTCTTTTGAGTAAGGTTTCCAAGTGTGTGAATCCTTCAACCCCTCTAATCCTTCCGCTTTATATTTCGCTTGCCAACGGTAAAGTGTAGTATAGGTTAATTCATGCATTCTACAAATTTCTTCTAATGTATATTCTCCATCCTCTAACAGTTGGAGAACGGTTAATTTTTGTTCAACTGTATGCTTACTCCGCGCCATAAAAAAATACCCCCCAACAGGTAAACAGATTTTTGTTTTTCATCTGTCTACCTATTGGGGAGCATATCAAAACTCGATTTCACGTTTTTACTTTATTATAAGGCCGATCCGTTTCCTGTATGAAAAACTTTCTACTTTAGTTGTTTGAAGAGGAAGCCGTGCCCCCGGAAAGCGTCCGCTGTAACGGAAAACAACTACTGATAATTCGAATATATGGCCCCTTGTAAAATTTTCGAGGCTGTTAATTTGGAGTAGAGTTTTGTCCCAGTCTCTTTGTTGTGTTTAAGTTTTGACTTTCAATTTTAGTGAAAGTTCTTGGCTTTGTATGGTCCCTTTCTAAAAGGTAGCCACCAGTTCCATTTACCAAAAAGTTTCATCAAGCTTGGAACTAATAGTAAGCGGATAATCGAAGCATCTATAGCCACCGCTATAGCTATTCCGATACCGATTTGTTTGACTGGCATAACCTCTGTGAAGGCAAAGGCGCCAGTGATTACAATCATAATTAATGCAGCCGAGGTAATTATTTTACTAGTGGATGTTAATCCATCTACAGTTGCTTTCGTATTATTATGATGTTTCAAATACTCCTCTTGAATACGGGAGATGAGGAATACCTCATAGTCCATACTTAGCCCAAAGACTAAACTGAAAACAATGACTGGAATTATTAAGGCAATGGTCGTTTCCTCTAAACCAAAATGGCCGTACTGAAATATATAAACAAGTATGCCAAACGTGGAGGCTAAACCAATTACATTCATAATAATTGCCTTTAAAGGTATAAGCACGGAACGGAAGGCGATGGTTAAAATGATAAAGGTAGAGCCCAATATTATTCCTAGCAAAATCCCGACCTTATCAAAAATTTCATCAAATATTTCTTGATTAAACTTAGGTTGACCACCTACTAAAATATCTGTGCCAACGTCTTTATCTGCCCATTCTCTTGCCCAATCCTGTGCTTCATCAGATGAGCCATTAAGTCCTAATGTAACAGGAATCATTAATTTGTCACCTTGGACAAAGGTATCCATTAGTGAGGTGAGTTGACCGGATACCTCTGGAATCATCATGATGCTTTGCTCCCATTGTTCGACGGTAGATATTTCACTAGCCGAAAAGACAGTATCTACTGATTTAACATCAGGATCCTTCAAAAGCTGCTCTTCTAAATTTTTCATAGTGTTTAGTCCATCTGTATTTTCCCAGCCACCTGGTCGATCAGCCACCACGTAAATCGTAGACTGGTCCCCCATATTAAACTCATCCTCCATCACTTCATAAGCTTGACGGGAATCATAGTCCTTAGGTAGAGATTCTACTGATGGGATGGTTAATGTCATTTCTTTTACCGGGATTATACCTATCCCTAGCAACACTAAAGCTACAATGATTAAGGTAACAGGTCGCTTCATCACAAAGGAGGCAAAGTTTCTCCACTTGGTAGAGGCACCAGGCTTCACACGCAAGATAGTCCATTTATTAATACGGTCACCTAATACCATTAGTAAGGCTGGTAATAGGGTAATGGAGCCCAATACTGCCATAGCGACGACAAGCATACCGCCAAGAGCAATATTTTGAAAGATCTCTACTTCTAATACAAACATTGCTCCAAGCCCAATAAATACACAAAGTGCAGAGAAAACAATAGAGCGGCCAGCTGTTTTTATAGAGATTTGGACAGCCTCTACAACGGACTTTTCAGCAAGCTCTTCTTTATAACGATTAATTAGTAATAAAGCAAAATCAATACTTAACGCAAGGCCTAGCATTGGAACTATATTGAGGACGAAAATAGATAAATCCATGGCTTCGCCAAAGAATGTCATGACTCCAAGTGCTGAAACTACTGTGACAATACCCACAGCAATTGGTACCAAAGCGGCAACTACACTTCCAAATGCAAGGAGCAGAACGACCAATGCTATTGGAAGACCGATTGCTTCTGCACTAGCCAAGTCCTTTTGGCTAGCTGAATTAATATCTTTATTGATGGCGGCAGCCCCTGTTAAAGTGACCCCCTTTTCGTTTCCGATAGATTGCCGAATGTCATCAACTACCTCTGACATGTTCTCGGTGTCCGTATTAAAGTGCAACATTGCGTATGATACATGTTCCTTATAGAGAGTAGAATCCTCCAAGGGTGATTGGATGTCTTTCACTATTTTTAAGTTTTCTATATCATTTAATGTATCTTGGATTGTTTGATCGGATGTTTTATCGAATACGACGAAGAGTGTCTCAGCTGGTAAATCAAAGGTTTCAGTCAGCTCATCCATTACTTGCTGGTGTTCTCCGTTCATTTTAAAACCGTCACCCTCCAATAAAGATGGAAGCCGTAATGCAAAAAAAGCAAGAGCCACAAACAGGATGATCCAAACTCCCAAAGTGACTTTATAATGGCGTGTCACTAGGTTAGCTAAAAATTTCATATATTTCCTCCTTAGATAAAGCCAAGTAGTAATATAGCTCTTATGTTAAATCTACCAGTTTCAGTGGTAGAGTTTCCTTTTTATTGTAATGGAAAGCAAGTTTAACTGCTAATATAATGCTATGATAAAAGAAAATTTTTGAAGGAGGAATATAAGTGAAAATTACGTCTCCAAAGCTCAATGAGAACCCAGAACAAATCAATTTAAAGGAGGCTTTACAAGAGGATTATTATATTTCCAACGCCACTGTTTGTTCGCTTGAAAGTATTGAGGAATCAGAAGGAAAGATAATCTTTGATCAAGTACTTTTCAAACAAGCTTCCTTTGTGGATTTACATTTATACCAAGTGGAATTTATAGATTGTATTTTTGAAAAATGTGATCTTTCTAATGTAGTAATGGAACAGGCAGTATTTCATCGAGTGGAATTCATAGCGTGTAAGCTCTTTGGAGCAAATTTTGCGGATGCGAGGCTAACTGATGTAAGAGTTTGTGAAAACCATGCGAACTACCTGAATCTAAGCTTTTCTAAGTTGAAAAAGGTATCCTTTAATAACTGTACATTAAATCATGCAGACTTTATTGATTCCACCTTCCAGCATGTAGAATTCGAAGCATGTGAAATAGATGAGGCTAACTTTACGGATACATCTTTAGATGGAATTGACTTGAGTAGCACTACATATGAAAACCTATTAGTATCCCTAGAGGATTTAAAGGGCTGCACAGTTTCCACGGAACAAGCTATAGGATTTGCCAAATCATTAGGAGTGATTATAAAAGAGTAAAAGAAAAAACCTCGTATTCAATTACGAGGTTTTAATTATTTAAAAGAGTAAATTTAAGACTTGGAAGATGATAGCTGCTACTACGGCAGATATCGGTAAAGTAATAATCCAAGTTAATACAATTTTTTTAGCGACTCCCCATTTTACCCCTTTCACACGCTGAGCTGCTCCAACCCCCATAATAGCGGATGAAATAACGTGTGTTGTAGAAACTGGTAAATGAATAGTTGTAGCACCAAAAATAATCATAGCAGACGATAAGTCAGCTGCTGCCCCATTAATAGGGCGGATCTTCATGATCTTACCACCAACAGTTTTAATGATTTTATAGCCACCGATAGATGTACCAAGACCCATCGCAGTTGCTGCTGCAATACGAACCCAAAGCTGGATGTCGTCTGTAGCTTGCCATTGTGCTGCAATAAGGGCCATCGTTATAATCCCCATTGCTTTTTGGGCATCATTTGTACCGTGGGTAAACGATTGAAGTGCTGCGGTTCCTATTTGGAAGATACGGAATCTTTTGTTTGTCCCATACAGGCTGCCTCGTTTAAAAATCACCTTAAATAGTGACATCATTAAAAATCCAACTGCTAAAGCAAGAAATGGTGATACGACTAAAGCTATCAAGATATTAGTGAACCCATCATAATTTAAAACTCCAAACCCTGCAGCAGAGATAGCTGCCCCTGCAATAGAACCAATCAGAGTATGGGATGAACTTGATGGAATTCCATAATACCAGGTAACCAAATTCCAAATTATTGCGGAGAGTAAAGCTGCTAATATAATTAATGATCCGTTTTGAAGTGTAAATGGATCAACTATATCCTTCGTAATTGTTTTAGCAACCCCTGTAAATGTTAAAGCCCCTACAAAGTTCATAATGGCTGCCATGTAAACGGCAACTTTTGGTTTTAAAGCTCTTGTCGAAACCGAGGTGGCAATTGCATTTGCAGTATCATGGAAACCATTGATAAAGTCGAAGGCAAGAGCAAAAAATACAACTAAGATAGTTAATATAAAAATAGTATCCATAACTAAAGCTCCTACGCGTTACGCATTATAATTGTTTCAAGCGTATTTGCTACGTTTTGACAATAATCTGCGATATCTTCTAATTGCTCGTAAATATCCTTAAATTGAATAATACGGATCGGATCTTTTTCGTTTAAGAAAAGCTGCTTAATGGAAGTACGAAGTACCTCGTCACATTTACGCTCATAATCCTTGATTAGAATGGAATGCTCATGCATCTTAAGCAATTTCTTTTGAGCTAATAGCTCCATCGCTTTAACAATCTCATCCGTGCTTTTTACAATATAACCCAGGAAAGTGCGCATGGATTCATCAATTTCCACTAATGTGAACATTTCAAGATGTGCTGTGAAATTGTCGATGCCATCTAGAATGTCATCCATTCGGATAGCAAGCTCTAGAATATCCTCGCGTTCAATTGGTGTCATAAATGATTTGTTTAACATAACAATCAACTCATGAATTAGTGTATCCCCAGCTGTTTCGTAATTCTTAAGGTGTAAGCTAATTTCTTTTAAATCTGAAGCATTATTAATACGGAAGTCATCTGCATAATGAGTGGCTTCACGCACATTTTCAGCTATCTTCAAAAGGGATAGGAAAAAAGGATCTGGTTTTTTTGAGCTAATCATAAAAGCCTCCTAGACTTTAAGTGTTGTAGTTAGTATGAATTTTCCTCAAATAGCATACCAAAAAACATACAAAATCAACACACTTTTTACTTTAAAATCGATAAATTTACAATCCTGTAACAATTCAAGTGTATAAAAAAGATTAATAATTGACAAAAAAAGCTAATTTTTGGAGAGATAAAGAAATAAATACTAATTATTAAAAATATTGAAACCTTCTAATTTTAGATACGTATAACTATTAAGGACGTTATTAATTGGAAAAGTGGTGAGAAAAATAGAACAGATATTTTTGTATGGTTTAATTGTCATTGGCCTTCTTACTATTCTTTATGTGTTATTTGCGGATGCAATAGACGGCATGGATGCCGGAATCTTTAATCCGACCACAATTCTCTCCTTTCTATTATTCATTTGTGCAGCAGGTTTTATTCTCCTTAAAATTACTAATTGGAGTAATACGGTAATAGTCGCTGTGGCGATTGGAATTTCTATATTTTTAACTTTTTTGCTATATTTCTTTGTACTTTTGCCACTTTCCTCAGCCGAAGTTTCCACAGCTTATACAAACGAGTCATTACTAGGGCAGGTTGGAAAGGTTATTGTTCCTATACCCTCAAATGGGTATGGTGAAATCGTTATTGAGTCAGTAAACGGTCTAATCGCTAAAAGAGCTACAGGTTTAGACAACGAAGAGATCGATTACGAAAAACAGGTCTTAATAATTGAAGTGAAAGACGGCACGTTTTTAGTAAAAGAATATGTGCCTTTTATAAAATAAAAAGGGGGATTTTAAAATGGGAATTGAAATGTTAGTTGTAGTAGGGGTTGTTGTATTTATTCTTTTCATCATGCTGACTGTCTATATAACGAAATATAAAACAGTTGGTCCTGATGAAGCATTAATCGTCACAGGGAGCTACTTAGGCTCTAAAAATGTTCATACAGATGACTCGGGAAATCGCATAAAGATTATTAGAGGTGGAGGTACATTTGTATTTCCTGTATTCCAGCAAAGTGAGCCCCTTAGTCTACTATCAAGTAAACTAGAAGTAACAACACCTGAAGTATACACTGAGCAGGGGGTTCCGGTAATGGCAGATGGGACTGCCATTATAAAAATCGGTGGTTCAATTTCAGAAATTGCAACTGCAGCTGAGCAATTTTTAGGAAAGTCTAAACAGGACAGAGAAAATGAAGCGAAAGAAGTATTGGAAGGTCATCTTCGCTCAATTTTAGGATCAATGACAGTTGAAGAAATATATAAAAACAGAGATAAGTTCTCGCAAGAGGTACAGCGTGTTGCCTCGCAGGATTTAGCAAAAATGGGATTAATCATAGTTTCCTTTACTATTAAAGATGTTCGGGATAAAAATGGGTATCTAGATTCATTAGGTAAGCCGAGAATTGCACAAGTTAAGCGTGACGCAGATATAGCAACAGCAGAAGCAGAAAAGGAAACACGCATCAAACGTGCGGAGGCTTCCAAGGAGGCTCAAAAAGCTGAAATTGAACGTGCAACTGAAATTGCAGAAGCTGAGAAGGACAATCAATTAAAGGTTGCGGAATACAGACGAGAGCAAGATATTGCTAAAGCACGTGCCGACCAAGCGTATGAGCTAGAAACTGCTCGATCTAAACAGGAAGTAACTGAGCAAGAGATGCAAATTCAAATTATTGAACGTCAAAAGCAAATTGAGCTAGAAGAGAAAGAGATTTTACGTCGCGAAAAGCAATATGATTCAGAGGTAAAGAAAAAGGCAGATGCAGACCGATATGCTATTGAACAAAATGCTGCAGCTTCCAAGTCTCGTGAAATGGCAGAGGCAGATGCAGAAAAATATCGTATTGAGGCAAAAGCAAAAGCAGATGCAGAAAAAGTACGTTTAGATGGTTTAGCAAAAGCTGACTCGCAACGTGCACAAGGGGAATCAGAAGCAGATATAATTCGACTGAAAGGTCTTGCTGAAGCAGAAGCAAAACGAAAAATTGCAGAAGCATTTGATCTTTACGGTCAGGCAGCTGTATTAGACATGGTCGTTGGGATGTTACCGGAATACGCAAAACAAATTGCTAGCCCGCTTTCAAATATCGATAAAATCACTGTAGTAGATACTGGTGGAGGAGAGGGCGGAGGTGCCAATAAGGTTACCTCATACGCTACAAATCTAATGTCTACCCTTCAAGAAACTTTAAAGGCTTCTTCAGGAATCGATATGAAGGATATGTTAGAAAACTATGCTGGGAAGGGTAATATACGTCCAAGCATCGAGCAACTGACCCAAGAAGTAAAGAAAGCAAACGAAGAAACAAAGGTACGTGAAGTACAAGAGGTATAAAAATGTATATTTTAAACAGACTTTCGATATTTGAAAGTCTGTTTTTTTAATATTCCCTTTAGTATTAACTAACTGTATAATTAAGGTTAGATTGTCGAATGTTGTAGAATTGTGGAGGAACAATGATACTTACAAAAGAACAAATTCATGATATTGAAGAAAAGCATAGTCTACCAAGGGTAGTTACGGATAAAACAATCACAACCTATATCGGAAGCTCGAATAATATTTCCTATGCCCTTTATACACTTATACCTGAAAGCACGTCTTGGATTTATTCGAATCCCTGTAACGAAAAAAATTACGTTGAAAAATATTCTATTCTATCAGGCAGATTAAAAATATTGTACTCGGATAAACAGAAAATACTTGGACCGGGTGATGTAATAGAGACAGAGCTGTATAATACTTTAATCACTTGTAATGCAGTGGAAAAAGTACAGATTTTAATAGAAATGACAAAAACACATTTTAACCAAAACTTCATGGAGAGAGGAATTATTCATCGCGATGCTCTCCGTATTCAAGAAGTGGATGGTTATACTTATCATCATTGCGCACGGATAAGAGATTATTCGATTGAACTTTGGAAAAGAATGAACTTAAAAAGTAAAGGAGTTCGAAGGTTAAGTATAGGCTCCTATTTTCATGATATTGGTAAGCTCGCCATTCCTATAGAGATTCTAAATAAACCTGGAAAACTAACAGAAGATGAATGGAAAGTAGTTAAGATGCATACTACTTTAGGGGCTGAAATGATGAAAAATCATGAAATTTCTTGTATTCGGGAAGCTGCTTTTATTGTCGAACAGCATCATGAAAGGTATGATGGAAAAGGGTATCCTTTTGGACTGATGGGGGAAGAAATTTCCTTAGAAGCTTCTATCGTCTCTGTTGTAGATGCATTTGATGCAATGACCACTAATCGGGTTTACCGTGGGGCAATGACCTTTGAAGACGCTATCCTCGAAATAAAGAGAGGTAGAGGAACTCAATTTAATCCAAAGGTGCTAGATGAATTTCTCGAAATGTTGCAAGAAAAAAATAATCAGTGGTAAATGAAAAAGGAGAGAAAAAAATGTCTTATCGTATTGAACGTGATTCTATGGGAGAAATTAAAGTTCCACAAGATAGTCTTTGGGGAGCTCAAACACAAAGATCTAAAGAAAACTTTAAAATTGGTACAGAAAAAATGCCAATTGGCGTAGTACATGGATTAGCTCTATTAAAGAAATCAGCGGCAATCGTTAGTCATTCTCTTGGTAATCTATCAAAAGTAAAAAAAGATGCTATTGCAGCTGCAGCGGATGAAATACTAGCAGGAAAGCTAGACCATCATTTTCCATTAGTAGTTTGGCAAACTGGTAGTGGTACGCAGTCTAATATGAATGTTAACGAAGTCATTGCCAATAGAGGTAATCAGCTATTAGAGGAAAAAGGTAGTGAAGAGAGACTTCACCCAAATGATGATGTAAACAAATCCCAAAGCTCTAACGATACTTTCCCCACTGCACTTCATATTGCTGGAGTACTCGCAGTCGAAAAAGAGTTATTGCCTGCAATTGACGTTTTAAAAGAGACGTTGGGTAAAAAATCTGAACAGTTTATGGAAATCATTAAAATTGGACGTACGCATTTACAAGATGCAACGCCACTGTCTCTTGGCCAAGAATTCAGTGGATGGCATAGAATGCTTGAAAAGTCTTCTAAAATGATTACTACAGCTGTGGAAGATATGAAAGAGCTTGCAGTTGGAGGTACAGCTGTAGGTACCGGATTGAATGCTCCAAAAGGCTTTGGTGATTTAGTAGCAGCAGAAATTTCTAAAGAGCTAGGAATTGAATTTACTTCAGCTAAAAATAAATTCCATGCTTTGACAAGCTATGATGACGTTGTTTATGTACATGGTGCTGTGAAGGCACTTGCAGCTGATTTAATGAAGATTGCTAATGACGTACGTTTACTTGCAAGTGGTCCTCGTTCTGGTATTGGAGAGATCTCTATTCCGGAAAATGAACCAGGAAGCTCTATTATGCCTGGTAAAGTAAATCCTACTCAAAGTGAAGCTATGACGATGGTAGTAGCGCAAGTTATGGGGAATGATACTTCAATCAGTTTTGCAGCAAGTCAAGGGAACTATCAATTAAATGTCTTCAAGCCTGTAATTATTCATAACTTCTTACAATCCGTTCGCTTATTAAGTGATGCCATTATTAGCTTCAATAATAACTGTGCAGTAGGGATTGAACCAAACTTAGAAACAATTAAACATCATGTTAATAATTCTCTAATGCTTGTAACTGCTTTGAATCCATACATTGGCTATGAGAATGCTGCAAAAATTGCTAAGCATGCACACAAAAATGGTACAACTCTAAAAGAAGCAGCTATCGAATTAGAGCTGCTAACTGCTGACAAGTTTGATGAAATTGTTAGACCAGAAAAAATGATATAAAAGAGGTATATATGAAAAAAATTCTGTTTTTATTATTTTGTTTAATGTTGGTGCTTGCTGCCTGTGGTCAAAAAGAAGAAAGTCACAAGGCTGCAGAAGAAGTGGATCATCAGGAGCAGGATCACGACCATACGACTCATTTAGCTAATGGGGATATTCAAGAAACTACTTCTTCAACTGATGTGCTTCCTAAGTTTCTAGAAAAACAGCCTGAAAATATGCAGCTGATTTATCAAGCTGCAGCAAAAGCTAATGATGTACTCAAGTGGATGCCTTGTTACTGTGGTTGCGGTGATAGTGCAGGCCATAAAAGCAACTTCAACTGTTTTGTACAGGAAATTAAAGAAAATGGTGAAGTCGTATGGGATGACCACGGTACTCGCTGTGCAGCGTGCTTAGAAACTGCCGTTGCCTCTATTAACATGATTCAAGAAGGTAAGTCACTTATAGAAATTCGCCAGGCCATAGACGAGGCTTATCAAGAAGGCTACTCAAAACCAACTGACACACCAATGCCCTCTTAAAATATAACTGTTCCTTCTCACTATAAGTGAGAGGGAACATTTTTTTGCACCAATTTCATGAAGTTAGTTGTCTTTCTTAAGAATTTCTTCATTTTTATCCTTCCTGAATGTTAAGAAATGTTACCTATAATGAATAGAAGGTAATAAGGAAGGGGTATTGCATGATACATGTAAAGAATGTCAATCATACATTTTTAATTGGAAAGAAAGGAAAAGAGAAGAAGGTGCCTGTACTAAAAAATCTCTCCTTTGACGTACAACAGGGAGAAATTGTGGCCGTAGTTGGGAAAAGTGGTTCGGGTAAGTCTACTTTATTGAACACGCTTGCAGGCTTTATGAGTCCAGAACAAGGGTCTATTCTTATAAATGGTCAAGAGACTGTTAAGTTAAATGAAACCGAAAGAGCAGACTTTCGCTTAAATAATTTCGGCTTTATCTTTCAAAACTTTCAGCTGATGCCTGGTTTAACTGCTTTTGAAAATGTGGAGCTGCCATTAAAGCTGAAAGGGATATCTTCTAAAAAACGTAAAGTAACCGTCCTTCAAATTATGAAAAAGGTAGGTCTAGATTCTGTGTCAGATCATTATCCAAATGAATTGTCTGGTGGGCAGCAACAACGGGTTAGTATAGCTCGTGCATTAATCACGAGTCCCCCTATTTTATTGGCAGATGAGCCAACCGGTAGCCTAGACTCAGAGACAGAGCAGGACATTCTACTTCTCATTCAAGAACTCAATCAGACTATGGGGATTACGTTTGTTATTATCACTCATGATGAAGAGGTAGCTAGCATCGCACACCGCAAGTTAAAGATGCACGACGGAGAACTTAGGAAGGAGGATATGTCTCATGTTATTTAAGGATCAGCTAGAATTTGTATCCCAGCATATTAAGAAAAATAAACTACGAGTATTTATGACAGTGCTTGCTGCAACAATGGGTTGTGCATTTTTAATCGTTCTAGCTTCTATAGGGTTTGGTGTACAAGATATGATGCGTTCTGAAATATTAGAGGACCAAGCTATTACAGAGGTAGAAGTGTATGGTAACGACGGCGTAATCGATTATGAGAAAATAAAAAATATAGATTCGGTCGGAGCAGTTGTTCAACGTGCTAGCATAGACGTCGAAACTATTTTCAAATTAGAGGATAGAACAATTTTTGGAAACTCCAAGCTAACCAACTTTAAAGAAGAAACAAATTCAAACCTATCATTATCCGAGGGTAGAATGCCTAAAGATAGTAATGAAATTATTGTTGGTTATCACTTCGCAGAAAACTTGTGGACAGAACAAGAGTTTGCGACTTGGGAAGATGGAGCAGCAGAGGACGGAGAAATACCGAAAGGGTATGAAGAATCCATACTAGGTAAAGAGGTTACTCTAGCCATGAAGCCATATGGTCAAGAGGATACTTTTCCAGAACAATGGACGTTTACAATTGTAGGTGTTACTAAGCAACCAGCAAAAGACTGGATAGTCGATAAAATTGTCCTAATGGATGAGTCTTGGACGGAAACATTAATGGCATCCTATAAAGCGAATGTAGCAGAGGTACCGGAAGAGGTTCTATACACAGAAACGAAAGTTTTTACTGCTAGTCTAGAGGACGTCAAGGCTGCAACAGATGAAATTAAAGAGATGGGTTACAGTGTTTACTCTGTTTCCGAGCAATTGGAGCAGTTAGATGTATTTTTTATGGCATTTAAAATAGGACTTATATTTGTAGGTACGATTGCAGTTTTAATTTCATCTATAGGTATCTTTAATACAATGACAATGGCGGTTACAGAGAGAACAAGAGAAATCGGAGTGATGAAAGCAATTGGGGCTAGCCCAAAATTGATCCGTCGACTGTTTCTCATGGAAAGTGCATGGATCGGTATTATTGGAACTGTGCTTGCAGTAATTATTTCTTATGTAGTGAGTTATTTAGCTAATCTAGTCTTGCCAATTGTTGTAGGCATGGCATTAGAGGAGGAAAGTATTGCGGGTATGAATTTAACGTTTTCGTTAATTCCTTGGCAGCTTGTAGCTATTGCGTCTTGCATAAGTATTGGGGTAGCTATGATTTCTGGATGGAGACCAGCAAAGAAAGCAACTAAAATTGACGTTATACAGGCTTTGAGACAAGAATTATAAAAGCAAAAGAGGGAACGGGTACCTAAGTATCTGTTCCCTCTTTTTACAATTTCTTTTCCCCATGTGCCTGTCGGAGCAGAAACAGGCGACTGCGCTTTTCTTGATGTCTAGCTCCATCGCCTTGCCCCTCGGGTCAAATGGAAAAAAGCTGCGGTGGCTGGAGAGCTGCCTCCTCGCTTTTCCCCATTTGCCTGTCGGGGCAGAGCAGGCGACTGCGCTTTTCTTTTAAGAGGGGTCGATTGTGAAATAGGCGATGAATAGTATGAAGACTACCGCCATATTTAGTAAGTTATACTTCATCCTTGATATTGTCTGTTCAAATTTCCCTGACTTTTTTACAGCAGTAATGCCTACATAAATTATTAATATAGCGATGAGTATAGAGAAAATAGGATGCAGGGGATATACCCTTACATTTAAAAAATGAACAATTATCACTGCAATAGCCATTACTATGCCATATACCACTTTTTGATAAGTTGGATCTTTCATATGTTCTCTCCTTGGATTGTCATGATTAGTCTATATTCAAGTATTCCTTAAGTTCATTTTCTAGAAATGGTTGAGCGTTTAGCATTTCTTTGAATTGTTCATAGCCTTCTATTTGTTCATGGGTTGGCTTTCCACCTGTTTTATAGGCACGTATTAAAATATTTTTAGGCGTATTTTCAATATCTATAAACTCCACTAATTGGGCCTCGTAGCCTACCAGATTCAATATTTCGGCACGTATTGAATCTGTAGCAAGTGCTGAAAAACGTTCTTTAATTAATCCATGCTTCAGCATAATGTTTAACCCAGGGGCATCAAGCTGTCTATTTAACTCGTGCTGACAGCAAGGCACACTTAAAATGACGCTAGCATTCCACTTAACCGCTCGGGCAAGTGCCATATCAGTTGCAACATCACAAGCATGTAAGGTAACAACCATGTCTACGGCAGTTTCGTCGTTATAATCATTAATATCTCCCACTAAAAATTCCAAATCGTCATAGTCTAGATCTTTAGCGATTTGCGAACATTCTTCAATTACTTCCTTTTTTAAGTCAAGTCCCGTAACACGAATGTCTAATCCCTTTTCAATTTTTAAATAGTGATAAAGGGCAAACGTTAAATAGGATTTACCAGAGCCAAAATCTAAAATGCGAACGGTTTTATCCTTTGGTAAATAAGCCAAAGTATCATCTATAAACTCAATAAAACGATTAATTTGTTTAAATTTATCGTACTTTTGTTTTTTTACTTTTCCTTCAGAAGTTTGAACTCCTAATCGGATTAAAAAAGGATAAGGTGTATGCTCGTCTAACAAGTAGTTTTTTTTACGATTATGAGATAAATCCACTTGTTTCAATGAAGTGTTTTTTTCAGTTTTATACATCACTTTATTTTTCTTAGAAAGTTGTATTTGAATCTTTTCCTCAATAAAATCAACGTGAATTTGGCGAAAGTCATCCAGTAACTTTTCCCATGCTGAAGAGAATTCTTCTATTCGAATATTTTCGTGCTTTAAAATACGTTCGTATTGGTATTCTAATTGGATGTGGTACATATTTTTTATTTCAATAGGCTTTAGTTTGATGCGCTTTATTTCATTAGATTTAGCCCTTGGTTGGCTTATTGTTGCTTGAATCAGCTGTTTAGATAAGATTTGCTTTAATACGTTGTCTTTCATTTCGTTGAATTCCATATAATCGCCTTCTTTTTCGTAAGATACTTGAAATTAGTGTATCACAACGACATATTTCATAGATAGATTAGCTATCGTGTAAGAAGAGATAAAACGTCTATATACCTTTTATACTATCAGAATTTTATGATAATATAATTGGTGAGTAGTCAATCGAAAGGGGAGATTGGGTTGTTAAATGAAAAAACAATTGGGGAGATAGTAAAGGAAGCCGCAAGTAAGTTTCCTGACAAAGAGGCTTATGTGTACCCTGAGCATGGGATTCGTAAAACATATAAAGAGTTTGATATGGAAACTGACGAGCTTGCTAAAGCATTTATTGGCATGGGTGTTCAAAAAGGAGAACATATTGCCATTTGGTCAGACAATAAAAGGGAATGGCTATTAAGCCAATTTGCAACTGGAAAAATGGGAGCAGTTTTAGTAACGGTTAATACAAACTATCAGGAAAAAGAACTGGAATATCTATTACAGCAATCAGATGCTACTACTCTTATTTTATGTGAATCCTTTAAAACTACTTCTTATCTCGACATTATTCGTGCAATTTGCCCTCAAATAAATACAGCAGAAAAAGGGAATATTCAATCTGAAAAACTTCCCTATTTAAAACGAGTGATTGTAATGAGTGAAAATGACTACCCAGGAATTTATAAATGGTCAGAGTTCGTTGAATTTGCAAAAAGAGTATCTGATGAGACTTTAGAAGATGCGATGAAAGAGACTCATAATGATGAAGTCATTAATATTCAATATACTTCTGGAACGACTGGATTTCCAAAGGGAGTAATGCTTTCCCATAAAAATATAGTTAACAATGGTCAGCTTGTAGGAGACTACATTCATCTAACTGAACATGATCGTCTTTGTATACCTGTACCCTTCTTTCATTGCTTCGGTTGTGTCATGGGAACAATTGCTTCAGTAACACATGGGACCACAATGGTAATCATTGAACAATTTGATGCAGGGAAAGTGTTGAAAATAGTGCAGGATGAGAAATGTACTGCTTTACACGGGGTACCAACCATGTTCATCGCTGAATTAAATCATCCAAATTTTAAGCAATTTGATTTATCTACTTTACGTACTGGAATTATGGCTGGTTCTATTTGTCCGATAGAAGTTATGAAGAAAGTGATGGAAGACATGGGTGCAACTGAAATTACCATTGCCTATGGACAAACTGAATCCTCGCCAGTTATTACGCAAACTAAAACAGATGATTCAATTGAAAAAAGAGTGTCCTCAGTTGGGAAGGCTCATCCAGGAGTAGAAGTGAAAATAATAGATCCGGCAACAGGAGAAGATACCCCTGCAGGAGTACCAGGGGAACTATGTACAAGAGGATATTTAGTGATGAAAGGCTACTATAAAAATGAAGAAGCAAC
The DNA here is from genome assembly GCF_038004905.1 of Psychrobacillus sp. FSL W7-1493. NCBI lineage: Bacteria > Bacillati > Bacillota > Bacilli > Caryophanales > Bacillaceae > Psychrobacillus > Psychrobacillus sp. FSL W7-1493. The sequence continues at coordinate 457,728 of NZ_JBBOSB010000001.1, forward strand.
AAAATCGACAATAGATGACAACGGCTGGCTCCACACTGGCGATATTGCCGTAATGGATGACGAAGGCTATATCGATATAACCGGAAGAATCAAGGATATGGTAATTCGAGGTGGTGAGAATATTTATCCGAAAGAAGTAGAAGAATTTCTTTATCAGCATCCAGCTATTCAAGACGTACAGGTTGTAGGTGTCCCAGACCCGAAATACGGAGAAGAGCTAATGGCTTGGGTAATTCTAAAAACAGGAGAAAGCCTAACGTCAGATGATTTGAAGGAATTCTGTAAAGGGAAAATATCTTATCATAAAATACCAAGATATATTGAATTCATCGATGCATACCCAATGACAGCATCAGGGAAGATACAGAAATTCTTACTGAGAGAAATGTCAAAAGAGAAAATAGAAGCATAGACATATTTCCTGGGAAATCGACACCAAGAAAAGCGCAAGCGCCTATCTCTGCCCCGACAGGCAAATGGGAAAATGCGAGGAGGCAGCTCTTCAGCCACCGCAGTATTTTCCCATTTGACCCCGAGGGGCAAGGCGCTGAAGCTAGCCACCAAGAAAAGCGCAAGCGCCTATCTCTGCCCCGACAGGCAAATGGGAAAATGCGAGGAGGCAGCTGTTCAGCCACCGCAGTATTTTCCCATTTGATCCGAGGGGCAAGGCGCTGAAGCTAGCCACCAAGAAAAGCGCAAGCGCCTATCCCTGCCCCGACAGGCAACTGGGGAAAAGTGAGGACCGTTCATGTTTCCTAGAGTGAGTATTAGCTGTGATTTGAGCTTACACAGGATTTAAGCACCGAGGTAATAATCGGTGCTTTTTTCAGTTTTCCTGTATACTTAATCTAATAAAAGGATAATTTTGAGATAAGAGGTGAATGTATGTTTTTAGACCATATTGTTCATTTTGTGAATAAAAAACCTATAGAAGTGGCCGGAGATTGGCAACAGCAAGGAATTAATGCCGTGGTTGGTGGACAGCATTTAAACTGGGGGACGTATAATGCGCTTCTTTATACGGTAAATAGTTATGTAGAATGGTTAGCGATGGAAGAGGAACAAGTAGCTAGGCGTGTAGTACACCCTTTAGTAGAATTAATGCTCCATGATTTAAATGAAGGTCCAGGTTTTGGAACGATTTGCATTAGAGCAAATGATTTGGAAGTACTTAGAAAAGACTTAGAAAATAAAGGTATAGAAACAACAGGAGTATTGTATGCTGAAAGAAAGACAGCTGCTGGATCTTTACGTAAATGGAAAATGCTATTTATTAAAGAAGAAGTTAGTGACAGCTTACCTGCGCCATTTTTTATAGAGTGGGAAGAAACGGATGATGAAAGATATGAGTTGCTTCAGAAGGAGGGAACAGTGAACAATAGTAACCTCCAACTCAACATTGAGAGCTGTGAGTTTCATGTAGAAAATCCAAGGGAAGTAATAGAGAAATGGACTAGCTATCTGAATGTTACTTACAATCATCAAACGTTATTCTTACCCAATACAAATTTAATATTTAAACAGCTGAAACAAGGGACTAAAGAAAGGCTTGTTAGTGTGCAAATTAAAGGCCTCCCTAACCAAGAAGCTATTGTTTACGAACAAGGAGTATATCGTTTCGATTAAGAGGAGGATTTTATAATGGAACAGTTAGATGAAAGAGCGATTGTAGTTGCAGTTAAGCTGCAAAAAGATGAGCATTTCGAATATGAATTAGAGGAGCTTATTAATTTAGCTGCAGCTTTAGAGGTGGAGGTTGTTGGTGAAATCACTCAAAATTTAGAGCGAGTGACATCTTCTCATTATGTAGGAACAGGTAAAGTAGAGGAGATAAAAAATCTCTTCGATGCTACAGATGCAAATCTCGTTATATTTAACGATGAACTTTCTCCATCTCAAATAAGAAACCTAGAGCGAGATTTAGAATGCAAGGTAATAGATCGTACTATGCTAATTTTAGACATTTTTGCAAGACGCGCAAAATCCAATGAGGCACAAATGCAAGTGGAACTAGCACAACTTCAATATATGCTACCGAGACTTGTCGGACTGCGAGCCTCCCTTGGTCGTCAGGGTGGTAGTACGGGCGGGGGAGTTAGTAACCGTGGTGCTGGGGAAACAAAGCTAGAACTGGATCGTCGTAAAATTGAAGACCAAATAGCAAAGCTGAAGAGAGAGCTAGAACTAGTTAAGGATCAAAGGGAAACGCAAAGAAAACAACGTAAAAAAAATAATATACCTGTTGTTTCTCTAGTTGGCTATACCAATGCCGGAAAGTCTACGATTATGAACCAACTGCTTCAAAAGATTGGACAAGAACAATCGAAGCAAGTATTTGAGAAAGACATGCTCTTTGCTACATTGGAAACTTCCGTCCGTCAAATTAAACTACCAGACCAAAAGGAATTCCTATTAACTGATACAGTAGGATTTGTCAGTAAACTACCCCATCATCTAGTGAAGGCATTCCGATCAACACTTGAGGAAGCAAGGGACGCTAATCTACTATTACATGTGGTAGACGTTTCTAATGATGAACACCGCTATATGATGGATGTGACGAATGAAACTCTACTTGAAGTGGGAGTAAAGGACGTTCCAACAATTTTTGTTTACAATAAATCGGATTTAGCAGACATGATGTACCCACACGTTGCAGGAAGTAATATCTGGATATCTGCAAAAGATGGGAAAGGTTTAGATGAACTGTTAGATATTATTAAAAAGTATATATTCTCTGACTATGTTCAGTGCGATCTGCTAATTCCATTTGATCGAGGAGATATCGTTTCATATCTTAATGAGAAAGCCACAGTTAAGTCGACCTCATATGAGGAAGAAGGAACGCTAGTGCACGTGGAATTAAAAAAATCAGATTATGATCGTTTAGAGGGATTTGTGTATCACCCATAAAAATAAGAAGCTCCGAAAAATTTTCGGAGCTTCTTTTTTATACTGTTTTTTCAAATTAGCTAAGTATATTTTAGTTTAAACTTGTTGAAACTGTATGTTATGAAGTCTTGCAAAAATACCTTCTTTAGCCACAAGCTCGTTGTATGATCCATCTTCGGCAATTCCGTCCTCAGTTACTACAATTACCCGGTCCGCGTCTCTAATTGTTGCTAAGCGGTGTGCAATTATAAGAGTAGTACGATCCTCTGCTAGCTCCATTAGTGATTGCTGGATAATTTTTTCTGTTTCTGTATCGAGAGCAGAAGTTGCCTCATCCAAAATGAGAATAGGCGGATTCTTTAAAAACATTCGAGCTATTGCCAGTCTTTGTTTTTGTCCACCTGACAATTTTAGTCCACGTTCACCTATTTGTGTATCATATCCGGCTGGTAAGGAAGCGATTAAGCTCTCTAAATGTGCTTTCTTAGCTGCACTTCTAATCTCCTCTTCCGTAGCATCCTTTTTTCCATAAGCAATATTTTCTCGAATGGTGCCGGTAAACAAAAATACATCCTGTTGTACTATTCCGATTTGTGAGCGGAGTGATTGAAGAGATAAATCTTGTATATTGATCCCATCAACAGAAATTGCCCCGTCACTGACATCGTAAAAACGAGGTATTAAGGAACAAATGGTTGTTTTCCCTGCCCCGGAAGGACCAACAAATGCTACTGTTTCACCAGCACGTATGGAAAGGTTAATATCCTTTAACACAGTTTTATGCTCATCGTATTGGAAGCTAACATGACTAAAGGAAATATTACCGTTTAAATGATTTACTTGAATTGCATTCGGTTTATCTTCTATTTCCGGCTCTTGCTCCACTAATTCTAAGAAGCGCTTAAATCCAGCCATTCCTTTAGGATATAATTCCAATAAAGCGGTAATTTTATCCACTGGCTTAATTAGTACATTTACATATAAAATAAAACTTACTAGCTCTCCATAAGTTATGTAGTTTTGAAAAGAGAACCATGCTCCTACTACCAGGACAACTAAAGTTACTAGCCTTGTCATCATATAGATGGTAGAATGAGTACCTGCCATGACTTTGTAAGCTTTTAGTTTCGCTATTCGGAATTGTGAATTATCTTCCTTGAATCTTGAAATTTCAAAATTTTCATTTGTAAAGGATTGGACAACTCGTACTCCGGAAACGCTGTCTTCTACTCTTGCATTGACGTCAGCGATTTTCCCGTACATATTTTTCCAAGCTTTATTCATCATGATATTCCCATAGGTTGCTACAATAGATAAAAATGGAACCATTATAATAGCAATAATAGCCAACTCGGGATTAATGTTGAACATAATAGTGAAGGTACCTATAATAGTCATTATGGCAATAAATAGGTCCTCGGGTCCATGATGTGCTAGTTCTCCGATATCAAACAGGTCATTTGTGATTCTACTCATAATGTGGCCCGTTTTCGTGTTATCAAAAAACCGGAATGATTGTCGTTGGACATGGTTAAATAGTTTTTGTCTCATATCCGTCTCAATGTTAATACCTAACTTGTGCCCCAAGTAGCTCACGATATATTGGAGTACAGTACTAATAATATAGACGAATAAGAGAACTATACCTACACGCACGATTGTTTCCCAATTTCCTGAGGGCAGAAGGTCATCGATAAACCATTGCACAGCTACTGGGAATGCTAGTTCTAAAATTGCAACAAAAACGGCACTGCTAAAATCAATAATAAATAATCGTTTATGTGGTTTGTAAAATGAAAAAAATTTCTTGAGCATTTCGTATCCCCTTTTCATTATCATAACGACTATTATAACGAATAATTTCAGTTGTCGAAATATTATAATGTTTCTTTTTTGAAAGAATAGGAAATATTTTAATTATTATTTTGTAGAAATGAGGCGTAATTAGATGTTATCGAAAGAAGAAATAGTAAAATCCGTACCACAAACAGGATTTTTTGGACAGCCGAAAGGTCTTCTATCCTTGTTCTTTACGGAGTTTTGGGAGCGTTTTTCATACTACGGTATGCGCGCAATTTTAATCTATTATATGTATTACGAAGTGACTCAAGGCGGTTTAGGGCTAGAACGATCAACAGCGAACTCTATTATGGCTGTTTATGGTTCCTTAGTTTATATGTCTGGGATTATTGGTGGTTGGATAGCCGATAGACTATTCGGTACTACAAGAACAGTGTTCTATGGCGGAGTATTAATTATGATCGGTCATATTGTACTGGCATTCCCAGGTGGTTTAACTACCTTATTCATATCCATGGCATTTATCATTATTGGTACTGGTTTATTAAAGTCTAATATTTCTACTATTGTCGGTGATTTATATTCCGCTGAGGATGCTCGTAGAGATTCAGGTTTCAGTATTTTCTATATGGGTATTAATATGGGAGCTTTCATTGCACCATTAATCGTTGGGACAATCGGCTTAGAGTATAACTTCCATTTAGGATTTGGTTTGGCAGCTGTAGGTATGGCAATAGGTTTAGTAGTCTTTTTACTAACTAAGAAAAAATATTTAGGCTTGGCAGGATCTTATGTACCAAATCCGCTTACTAAAGAAGGAAAGAAAAAATTCTTTACGAGATTAGTAATAGCCGTAGTAATTATTGCAGCACTTGGTTTTTATCTGATTCAAGCTGGTATTATGACGATTAACGTTTTCACTATGACTATCTCCATACTTGGTATTTTAATCCCAACTCTATACTTCATTATTATGTATAGAAGTGATAAGTCAACGGAAGATGAAAAGTCTCGTTTACTTGCTTACATTCCACTTTTCGTAGCAGCTATGATGTTCTGGGCAATTCAAGAGCAAGGTTCTAACATTTTAGCTCAATATGCAGATGAGCGTGTAGATCTAACTCTTGGGTCATTTGAAATTTCACCTGCGTGGTTCCAATCGTTGAATCCATTATTTATCATCGCCCTTGCTCCTGTCTTTGCATGGTTATGGGTGAAACTTGGGAATAGACAACCGTCAACTCCTCGTAAATTTGCATATGGGTTATTCTTTGCGGGTCTGTCCTTTGTAGTAATGATTTTCCCTGCTTACTTTAATGGTACTGATACGTTAGCTAATCCTATGTGGCTTGTTCTAAGCTTTTTCTTAGTAGTACTTGGTGAGTTACTTCTTTCACCAGTTGGTTTGTCTGCAACTACAAAGTTAGCTCCAGCTGCTTTTGCTGCACAAACGATGAGTTTATGGTTTATGACAAATGCCTCGGCACAAGCAATTAATGCGCAGGTTGTAAAATTGTACAAGCCAGAAACAGAAATTATGTACTTTGGAGTAATAGGTGCAATTGCAATAGGGTTAGGGGTAATTCTTTATCTAATGACACCGGTCATCCAAAAATACATGCGTGGTATTCGTTAATTTGTAAAAAAAGTGAAACCTTTCAATAATTTGTTCGTATGTTAAGTGTGAAACAAAGAAGGGATGGGACTAACATGAAGAAATGGAAAATGCTATTAGTGGCTACTACGATGACTTTTGCATTAGCTGCTTGTAACGACACTGCTACGCCGGCTAATAAGGAAGTAAAAGAAACTACTGATATGACTTTGGAAGAAGTATATAACAAATCATTGGCGGTATCAGAAGAACTGTCAAGTGTTTCTGCTAAAGTGAATCTACATCAAAAAATGAATATACCAAGTGAAGAAGCAAACGTAGAGCTTAAGGCTGACATGGATATGGATGTAGTTATTGAACCAATGCAAATGTACCAAAAAGGAACAACTTCTATGAAAACAGAAGATGGATCAATGGACGAGTCGATGGAAACAGAGATGTACTTCAATGGAACTGAGTTCTATATGTATGAGGGAACAGGGAAGCAGTGGATGAAGCTACCAACAGATGCACTGGGTGACGTCATGGCACAAACTAGCTCAGCTAATCCTGCTAGCTCGCTTGCTGAACTTGAAGACTATATTAAAGACTTTAAGTTTGAACAAGATGACAAAAATTATATTTTGACACTTGATGCATCAGGTGACAAATTTAATGAATTAGTACAAGCTCAAATAGATGAAACGCTTCAAAGCATGGCACAGGCTGGAGAAGACGTACAACTAGATGTGAAAATTAATTCAATCAGTTACTTAATTCATATTGATAAAGAGAGCTTCCAAACTACTAAGGTTGATGTTACTGTAGATATGGATATGGAGGCAGAAGGCGAATCTATTAATATGAATCAAGATATGAAGACAGATTTCTCTAACTTTAATGGAGTAGAAAAAATTGAAATTCCTCAAGAAGTTATTGATAGTGCGATAACTATATAAAAATGAGTAAAGCCTGCCTATAATTGTTGGATAATTCAACATTTATAGGCAGGCTTTTTATATTTCCTTCAAGCCCTTTAGTTTTTTAAAAGTTTTCTTAATAAAGTAATGTTAGGAAACATTAAATTTAGGGAACACTAAAAGGGGAAAATTATTTAATAAAAGGAAGGTTAGCATGCTAACCTCTTTGACTTGGCTTATGTAAGGAGGCAATATCAATGTATGACTGTATTATTATCGGAGGCGGCCCCGCAGGCTTGGGTGCTAGTTTAACTTTAGGAAGAGCACGAAGAAAAATTGCCTTATTCGACGATGGGACAAATCGTAATAGAGTAACTCATGAATCACACGGCTTTATAACAAGAGATGGCATAAAACCACATGAATTCAAAGGGATTGGGCTAAGTGAATTAAAAAATTACCCGAATGTAAGTTACTTTAATAAGACCATTATTGAAGTAAGGAGAGAGAAAGAGGAAGGTAATTTTATCGTAAAAACAAGAGACAATAATGAATATGTTACCGAAAAATTATTGCTTGCAACAGGTATTCAAGAAGTGTTTCCGATTGAAAGTATTCGGAAGTTCTATGGAAAAAGCCTCTTTAGTTGTCCTTATTGTGATGGGTGGGAGTTACGGGATAAGCCACTTCTGATTCTAGCTGAAAAGGAAGAACACATCCTACATATGGTTAAACTCATTTATAATTGGTCAAATGACCTGTTGGTGCTAACTAATGGAAATAACTTATCAGAGGAAGGTATGCGCGAGCTTGCCAAGCATAATATTGAAATAAAAAATGATCGAATAGAGGAACTTGTGGGTGAAGAGGGTTATCTCAAAGAGGTAAAGTTGGCGTCCGGTGAGATTATTAATAGAACTCTTGGATTTGTTGCTCCCACGTATTATCGCCCAAACTACTTTGCTGAGAAATTAGGGTGTGAAATAGATGAGAAAGGAAGAGTGATGACTGATCCACGTTGTCGAACAACACAAAAAAATGTATATGTTGCTGGAGAATCTAGAAAGCCTATACCTTCATCTCTTTTGATTGCAGCTGCAGATGGAAATAAGGCGGCAGTCTCCATTAACACAGATTTGACAGAGGAACGATTCTAGTTTTTTTTATAAATGCATCTTTGACTCATTAAAATCTGTCTATTCCCCTAATCGATTATCCTTAAAAGCAGAGGTTGCTTAGAACCTCTGCCCCCTCTCTAATATTAGCTTATGGATTTATATCATTCGCTAATTCTTTGTACTTGTAAGCTATCTGGCTTATAATTTTTATAACAAATAGGAGGGATTCTGTGAAAAAATGGTTTTATCCACTAGGACTTGTTACATTACTAGGGTTTACAATGCTGTTTTTGAATATAGCTAAAGATGAAGTAGTGTCGTTAGATCAAAAAATGGGCAACCTTTTTGAAGGTAATTCATTCATCACAGCATTTCACTATTTTGGTGATACAAAATTTATTTTACTTATTGCGTTATTAATTATTTTATTATTATGGATACGTTCTCATAATTATCGAGGCATGCTATTTGTTTTATTTACGGTTGGGGTAGGGAATGCCTTGAACCAGCTACTTAAAAGAGTGATCCAACGAGAACGTCCTGACGTCCCTTCCCAATTAGAAACTTTTAGTTTCCCCTCTGGTCATGCGATGGTTGGCCTGCTCTATTTGTTTACAATTGCTTATTTAGCTACTGAGCATCAGACTAATAGAAAAGTCACCGTAACCATTTGGTTGGGGGCCATATTCATGTCCATCATGATAGGACTTTCTCGAATAGCAGAATCTCGCCACTATGCGTCCGATGTGTTTGCTGGATGGATGGTTGGGTATACATGGTTTGTATTGGTGGCTCTGTGGTACGAATATAGAAAGCGTAATAGAAAAAATAAAAATAATAGATTATAAATCCTTTCCGATTCGTGGAGAGGATTTTTTGTAAGGAGGAAAGAAAGTGTTTGAGATACCGAACCATTTAATGGATATATGCATAAAAAGAATAGAGGGATCACCGGTTGAAGGTTTTGTAAAAGGTAAAGGACCGAGAAAGCCTACTCTTATGCTAGTGGGAGAAGCACCCGGAGAGAACGAGGCGATACAAGGTCTCCCTTTTGTAGGTAGAGCAGGGGAGGAACTAAAAAAATCGTTAGCTAGTATAGGACTAACAAGAGAAGATGTATATATGACAAGTGCTGTAAGAAGCCGTCCATTTATCTGGAAAGAAAAAAAACAAAGAAACGGCGAGACAGTAAAAAAGAAGTATAATCGCCCTCCTACTCAAAGTGAGATCATAGCCCATGCTCCAATTTTAGATTTTGAACTATTAAATATTTCTCCATTACTAATCGTTACGTTAGGAAATGTGGGATTACAACGCTTACTCGGAAAAAGTGCGACTGTTTCTAAATTACACGGTCAATTATTGCAAAGACCGGTTCAAATTTTAGAGTCTTTAAACTCCACCCAATATACTTGGTCTAGTGAAACCTATACAATTATTCCAACCTATCATCCTGCTTCAGTATTCTATCGTCCTTCCAACAGAGAATTTCTAGAAGAAGATTGGAAAACGATAGGAGATTACATTAAAAAGCAAAGATTTTGACACTTTCTTAAGTTGAAGAAAGTTGCTTAAAGGAAACTTTTTAAGTATAATAAGCTTAAATTAGAGAGAAAGAAGATGGGTCAATGGATGGAAATGTAGTTTTTGCATTATTACTTACTTTATTTGCTGGCCTAGCTACTGGAATAGGGAGCTTATTGTCTTTACTTACTACTAGAACAAACAAAAAGTTCCTATCTGTAGCACTTGGGTTTTCAGCTGGAGTAATGATTTATGTTTCCCTCGTAGAGATATTCGTTAAGGCCAAAGATTCCTTAGTAGAAGAGCTAGGTTCTACTAATGGCTATTGGGTTACCTTAGCTGGTTTCTTCGGCGGGATGTTTTTCATCGCTTTAATAGATAGGTTGATTCCTTCACATGAAAATCCGCATGAAGTAAAAGGTGTTGAGGATATGAAACTCAAACCAGCGAATGCAGAAGATGCTCGTTTAATGAAAATGGGTATGTTTACTGCTCTTGCTATTGGTATTCATAATTTCCCAGAGGGGATTGCAACCTTTGCTTCAGCATTACAGGATCCTAACCTTGGTATAGCAATAGCTATTGCAGTAGCTATTCATAATATTCCAGAGGGGATTGCCGTAGCGGTTCCTATATTTTATGCTACTGGTAGTCGAATGAAAGCATTTAAACTTTCATTCCTATCCGGGCTGGCAGAACCAGTAGGTGCTTTAGTTGCCTTTCTAATATTGATGCCATTTTTAAATGGTGTGATGTTCGGGATAATTTTTGCGGCAGTTGCCGGTATTATGGTATTTATTTCGTTAGATGAGCTATTGCCTGCTGCGAAGAAGTATGATGAAACTCATTCTTCAATGTATGGGGTTGTAGCTGGGATGCTTGTGATGGCTTTAAGTTTAGTATTAATGGCATAAAAAGGCAGTGGAGGTCTCCTCGTGATGAGAGACTTTCACTGCTTTTTATATGAACAGAACGGAGACTCCTATTTAAATAGAGGAAAGCTGAGGTGGGCGTTTTGATACCTCTTTGCTTGGTTTTTGCTTTAAAGAAACAATTCCTGTTTTATTGATAGAGGTTGGTACAAATTCAAAGCTAGGAAAAGAGTCTTTCATATGAGAAATGAACTCCATCTCCTTTCCTTTTTGTACAAGAGACAACAGGGTAGGGCCAGCACCACTAATACAAGTACCGAAAGCACCAGCTTTTTTTGCTGCAATTTTTAGAGCTCTACTATGTGGGATGAGGTCTAGGCGATAAGGCTCATGAAACAAATCCTCTTCCATGTATATACCTGCCTGCTCAAAGGACTGAGAGAGGAAAGCAGCTACCAATAAATTTGCAGAAGCACTAGCCTGTGTCGCGATTGGTCGTGTGTAATGCTCAGGTAAGACATTTCTAGCTAGTTCTGTTTTAAGTTCAAATGAAGGAATAGCTAATACAAAACTAGCATTTATATGGTATGAATGAAAAACGTGAATTTCTCCATAATCAGTACTAGAAGATATAGTAAAGCCTCCAAAAATAGAGGCAGCCGCATTATCAGGATGGCCTTCTATCATTGTAGCTATTTTTAGCTTGTCATGAGCAGTAAGCTGAAGCTCTAGCAATTGATTGGCTACCTCAATTCCAGCAACTACTGCAGACGCACTACTTCCCATACCGCGGGCTAGAGGGATTTCGCTTTTTAATCGTAATGCACAAGCTGGTAGTTCCAGTCCATGCATAGCCGCTGTTTTAGAAGCAGCCTGGACAATCAGATGATCAGCTGGGTCGGAGACAACTGGCAGATTCTCAGTCAAATTTTCGATAGAAAGCTGGGGAGCAAGTTCTACCTCAACTTCTAAATATTTGTCTAATGCAATACCTATTGAGTCAAAGCCAGGACCTAAGTTTGCTGTGCTTGCTGGTATTGAAATAGTCCATGACATTATGCGAGCACCCCCTCTATAAATGCACTTAGTGCAGTTGCGTTACTTTCAATTTTATGTGGTGGTTCTACTTTTACATCAATTGCAGTTTGCGGATCCTTTAACCCATTTCCAGTTAGAATGGCAACGACCTTGCTGCCAGGTTTTATCTTACCTTCCTTGACAGATCTTAAAACTCCAGCGATGGATGCACAGGATGCAGGTTCTGCAAAGATACCCTCTCTACTAGCAATTAACTTATATGCCGCAATCATCTCATCATCAGATACAGCCTCAATAAGTCCTCCTGATTCATCCCTTGCAGCAACGGCATATTCCCAGCTTGCTGGATTACCGATCCGAATGGCTGTGGCAATTGTCTCAGGAAATTCTATAGGTTTGCCTTGAACTATAGCAGCAGCACCCTCTGCTTCAAAACCAAATATTTTGGGTAGTCCAGTTTGCTTTTTGTTGTTATATTCCTTAAACCCCTTCCAATAGGCTGTAATATTTCCGGCATTGCCAACTGGTATTGCTAAATAATCTGGAGCAGCTCCAAGTACATCGCAAATCTCGAAAGATGCAGTTTTTTGTCCTTCTATTCTATAAGGATTTACAGAGTTTACTAGAGTAATCGGGGAAGATTCACTAATAGTACGAACCATATCTAATGCCACATCAAAATTACCTTCTATTTGAATAACTTCAGCTCCATACATATAAGCCTGAGCTAGTTTCCCAGCCGCGACCTTTCCCTCAGGTATGACAATTACTGCACGCATTCCGGCTCTTGCTGCATAGGCAGCCGCAGCCGCTGAAGTGTTACCCGTAGAGGCACAAATTACTGCTTTGCTACCTTCCTCTTTAGCCTTTGCTACTGCGAATACCATTCCTCTATCTTTGAAGGACCCTGTTGGATTTGCTCCTTCTATTTTTGCAAATAATTCGATTCCTAATTCTTCTGATAAATTTTCTAATTTAATAAGAGGGGTGTTCCCCTCTAATAATGTAAGTTTAGGTGTATTTTCTGTAACAGGTAAGAATTCTTTATATTGTTCAATAAGTCCTTGCCAAGCCATGTGGATTTCCGCCCTTCTGTTTTTCTTGAAGAAACATTTGTATTTGTATAAAGGACATTTTACTCTAAATATTTTAAAAAAACAATAAGAAATTTGTATTGTAAGTTACCTAAACAATGAGTATACTAATCATGTAAACTAAAAACATTACATGTGTAAAGACAGGAGTAAAAGATGACTACAACTAAAGAAGAAAAAGTTAGTGTACAAAAGCCATTATCTAAAAATAAATTGCTTGGTATAGCAGGACTGGCATGGATGTTTGATGCAATGGACGTCGGAATTTTATCCTTCGTGATTGCGGCATTAGCTACAGAATGGGCGCTAACTCCAAATGAAATGGGCTGGATAGGAAGTGTTAACTCCATTGGAATGGCAGTAGGTGCTCTTGTATTTGGAGTATTGGCTGATAAGGTCGGTAGAAAGAAGATATTTATGATAACGCTAATCTTGTTCTCAGTTGCAAGTGGTTTATCTGCTCTAACTACCACGTTACTTGCATTTTTAGCTCTACGCTTTCTTGTAGGTATGGGGCTTGGGGGAGAGCTACCTGTTGCATCTACTTTAGTGTCAGAAAGTGTGGAGGCAAAGGAAAGAGGACGAGTAGTTGTCTTACTAGAAAGCTTCTGGGCAGCTGGTTGGATTATTTCCGCATTGATTGCTTACTTTATAATTCCTGACTATGGTTGGAGAGTTGCACTATTAATCACTGCGTTACCTGCATTTTATGCGATCTATTTACGTTTAAAGCTACCTGATTCTCCAAAATATGCTGAAAAAAATACTGAAACTAGATCTATCCTCCAAAATATGAAGGGTGTATGGGCAAAGAAGTATGCAAAAGCAACACTCATGTTATGGATTGTCTGGTTTACTGTCGTATTTTCTTATTACGGGATGTTCTTATGGCTACCGAGTGTGATGGTCATGAAAGGTTTCTCTCTAATCCAAAGCTTTGAGTATGTTCTAATTATGACCTTAGCTCAATTACCTGGTTATTTTTCTGCTGCCTGGCTAATTGAGAAAGCAGGGCGTAAATTTGTTCTTGTTACTTATTTGTTAGGGACTGCAGCTAGTGCTTTTGTATTTGGGTCTGCGGAAACAACAGCAGTCTTGATTGTATCTGGTATGCTGCTGTCCTTCTTTAACTTGGGAGCATGGGGAGCATTGTATGCATACTCACCAGAGCAATATCCAACTGTTATTCGTGCAACAGGATCAGGCATGGCTGCATCTGTTGGACGTATTGGTGGAATACTTGGCCCATTATTAGTAGGTTCTCTAGTGACTGCTGGGTATGAAATTGGATGGATCTTTGGTATCTTCTGTATTGCCATTATCATAGGCGTGATAGCAATTATATTTTTAGGTACGGAAACTAAACAAGTGGAACTAGAATAAGAAGGTAAAAAGCTGCTTCCTATGAGGCAGTTTTTTTATTGTTTAGGAAATTCTTCCTCGCTTTTCCCCATTTGCCTGTCGGGACAGACATAGGCGCTTGCGCTTTTCTTGTTTGTCTCTTGGTTAAAAAATAGTACAATGAAGTTATCACATATAAAGGGGGATATATAAAATGCCAGGCTCAAAACACAAAAAGATACTAATAATTGGGTCTAGTGGAGCAGGTAAGTCTACTTTTTCAAAGCAGCTCGCTAAAAAGTGGGATTTGCCATTGGTTCATTTAGATTCCCTCTATTGGAACGAGGGGTGGGTCCCAGTTTCAAAAGATAAGTTCATAGAAAAGGTAAAAAAGAAGCTAGAAGAGGATCAATGGATTATAGATGGAAACTTCAACTCAACACTTGAGTGGAGAGTGAAGTATGCTGATTTAATCATATTTTTGGATTTCCGGCGAACACTCTGTACATATAGAGTATTAAAACGCGTTTGGAAACACCATGGGAAGACTAGAGATGACATGGCTTCCGGCTGTAATGAGAAGTTGGATTGGGAATTTCTAAAGTTCGTTTGGGGATTTCCAAGTAAAGTCAGGCCTACCATACTTAAGGTGCTGTCTGAAGCTGGTAAGAGCAGGGACATATGCATATTAAGAAATCCTAAGGAACTAAAGACATTTTTAAATACTGCTCCACCAGTAAAATGAAATATATTAGGGGTGTAAAAAATGAAAGAAAAAATATTGAGTGACAGGCAAATAATTGAGTTAATACCTCCCAATGCAGATATCATTCTGCCTTTAACAAATGGAGAACCACATAAGCTTTTGGATATATTAGAAGAAAATGCTCATGACTTAACGAATGTAAAGGTGCATCAACTGTTGGCATTAAAGCATCGTCCTTATATGGAAGGTGCCTATCCTGGAAATTTAAAGCATGTTTCTTACTTTCTAAGTGGAGCAACGCGAAAGGAATTCCATCAAGGTCTAGTCGACTTAGTGCCAAATCACTTTCATGAGATGCCTAGAATTCTAAGGTCATCCACGAATCTTTCGATGGTTATGGCAGTTGCATCTCCTATGGATGAATTTGGGTACTTTTCCTTGGGGACACAGGCAGATATAGTGAGTGAGTTTATTGGAACAGTGCCATTCATATTAGAAGTGAATGAGCATATGCCAAGAACATTTGGTCAAAATCAGGTTCATATTAGTCAAATACTTGGTTATGTAGAAAATAATCGTCCTTTATTAGAAGACGTGGCGCCACCGATCGGAGACAAGGACATAAAAATTGCAGAGTATGTTACTGATATGATTGATAACGGAGATACGTTACAAATTGGAATAGGTTCTATTCCAAATGCAGTTGTAAGCCTACTAAAAAATCATAAGCATTTAGGAATCCACACTGAAATGTTTGTAGATGGAATTGTTGACTTAGTGGAGGCAGGTGCAATTGATGGTACACAGAAATTTACGAACAGAGGAAAAATAGTAGCTACTTTTGCGCATGGATCCAAGAAGTTGTATGACTTTCTAAACAATAATCCATCCGTAGAGTTTTTGCCGGTTAGTGTTGTAAATGATCCACGTGAAATTGCAAAGGAAGAACGAATTGTATCTATTAATGCAACTACTGAGGTAGATCTGTATGGACAATGTGCTTCTGAAACAGTTGCAGGTAAATATTATTCATCTTCAGGTGGACAAGCTGATTTTGCAAGGGGAGTAAGGTTCTCTAAAAAAGGAAAAGGCTTTGTATGTATGACATCAACCGCAAAAAATGACGAGATTTCTCGCATTAAGCTTTCGTTAACACCTGGGTCTATAGTGACTACATCTAAAAATGACATCGATATGATTGTCACCGAATACGGCGTAGCTAGTATGTTCGGCAAGCCGATTTCCAAGCGGGCTGAGCAGCTGATTTCGATTGCTCATCCTAAGTTCCGAGAAGAGCTAACATTTGAAGCGAAAAAGATGGGGCTAATTTTATAATGAAACCAATCGAGCCTACTTTTTTTCATCAACCAACACTAGAGCTTGCAAGGGATTTAATAGGGAAGTACATAATCCATGAGCATACTAGTGGTCTGCTAATTGGGAAAATTGTTGAGACGGAAGCATATATGGGGACAGAGGATCGAGCAGCTCATAGCTTTGGTAATCGCAGAACGAAGAGAACAGAAGTAATGTTCGGGGAGCCAGGACTAATTTATACGTATCAAATGCACACACATACATTGATTAATGTAGTTGCAGCTCCAATGGGTATTCCTCAGGCTATTTTAATACGTGCTGTAGAGCCAATAGAAGGCTTGGAACAAATGAAAGTGAATAGA
Source organism: Psychrobacillus sp. FSL W7-1493 (assembly GCF_038004905.1). Lineage (NCBI taxonomy): Bacteria > Bacillati > Bacillota > Bacilli > Caryophanales > Bacillaceae > Psychrobacillus > Psychrobacillus sp. FSL W7-1493. The sequence goes on from NZ_JBBOSB010000001.1 coordinate 474,306, forward strand.
CGTGAGCTTCCAATGAAGCAATGGACAAACGGTCCAGGAAAGCTGACGAAGGCAATGGCTATTACAATGGATTACTATGGTCATCATTGGAGTGAAAAGCCTTTATATATGTCAGAGGGTGAGGTAGCTCCATCCATCTCTACTGGACCACGCATTGGGATAGAAAACAGTGGAGAAGCCGTTCATTATCCTTATCGCTTCTGGGAAACTGACAATCCATATGTATCGAAAATGCGATAGAACAACTAAAATACTGATTGATGGGCGCTCAAAAGTCCTCAAGGAATCTTAAGCTAATTTTGAAGCTAATAAACGAGGAAATAAGTAAAAAGAAGGCAATTCTGTTCTAAATCGAACAGAAAGTGCCTTCTTTTTTTGAACATGAATACATTTTAAATATCGTAAGTTTTTTGTGCCTTCTTACAGCTAGTTAGATGCATAAAATACCGTTTGTATAGATAACTTTCAATTCTCTGACTCGATGACTCGGCCCATATAGTATTCATCTACGTATTGTCCATTAATGAGCAAGGAGTTTTTTCTTAGCCCTTCATTTTCAAAGCCAGCCTTTTGGTAAAGTCTATATGCCACCACATTCTCTTTTACAACGGTGAGCTCTAGCTTAGTGACCCCATTTTGTTTTGCCCAGAGAAATGCTCGGTTAATAAGTGAAGAGGCAACACCTTTTCTAGAGAACTGCTTTTTTACTCCTATTACTAAAGAGGAGCGATGTCTTGCTCTAGGAGCAGAATGACCTTGAAGTAATATAAAGCCCGCAAACTGTCCATTCATAATGGCTAGGAAAAGGACCGAGTTAGGCGAGCTTTTCCAAACAGTCATCTGCTTTCTTATATGCTGCACGGTCATTTGGAAATCAGACTCCCCATACAGCATAAAGTCCGTTTCTGAAAAAATAGTCTCCTGCAAAGTAATGAAGGGACGAGCATCCTCTAGTTCTGCTTCTCGGATAACTAATATATCTTGATCTATGTCGTTTTCCTCATCTTCTACTTCATTCATTGCCTGAAAGATAACCGTCTCTCCTAAAACTACATCCTTTACTGAATACCCATAATTTATCCACGCAAAGTAGTGTAAGGCAGGTGGTTTTGTTTTTTTCCACCAACTGCTGCTTAAGTAGGCTGCATTTGGTAGTGCTTGCCCTATGATTGCCTCAATTTCTTCATATGTAAGGATAAATTCTTTTTTAATGCACTTTTTAAAGTAGTTAGATAGGGGAATATACTTACTCTCAAATTGTTTAACCATTATGAATTTATCACTCATTTCTATCTTTAAAATAAAATATAGGCTAATTATAGCATTTCCTTTTAACTATTCATATATCTAAAAGCATATTAATTGGTAAAAAAATACCTAAAAAGGATGCTGCCCATAAATAGACAGCATCCTAGCTTAAAGATTTATTACACTTCAGTTAAATTTAAATTCAGTGCAGGTCCGAAGAATTCGTAATGAATACGATCTTTTGCAAATCCAAGCTCTAACAAATGATTGATCATCGCTTCCATAAAGCTTACAGGACCACATACATATACATCTCCATCTTTGTGAGCGTACTCTTTAATAATCTCTTTAGTTATATATCCATCTCCTTCTTCGGAGTATAGAGATTTATATACGCCATTTTCCAAGGAATCTATTAAAGAGCGAATATCTTGGTCAAAGGGATGTAAATTCTTCTTACGTGTACTACATATAAAGGAAACAGAACGTTCAGGCTGATTGTTTGCTACTGTTTCAAGCATACTCATCATAGGTGTGATTCCTACTCCGCCGCTAATAAAAGTTACTGGAGCAGTTTCTTCCATATTGAGCGTAAACTCCCCAGCAGGAGCGCTTATCTCCACTTTATCACCTATATTCATTTGTTTATGAAGATGTACGGATACTTTTCCTTCAGGATTGCTTTCGTCTTCTTTCTTTACGGAGATTCGGAATGCGTCTAAATCAGAAGCTTTAGATAGACTATATTGTCTGTTCATCAAATATTGTTCTCCTGGAATATTTACTCGTACAGTAATATATTGACCTGGTTCATAGGAAGGTAAGGCACCTCCGTCTGCAGGCTTAAAGTAAAATGAGGTAATATTATCACTTTCCTTCACCTTATCAGTAATGATAAAGTCTTTAAAAAATCTCCAGCCTCCTTCTTGATTTTCGGCTGCTACGTACATATCCTCTTCAATTCCTATAAAAGCATCTGCGATCACTCCATATGCTTCAGCCCATGCATTAATTATTTCGTCTGTTGCCGCATCGCCTAATACTTCTTTTATAGCTCCTAATAGATGTTGACCGACAATCGGATAATGTTCAGGCTTAATCCCTAAACTTACATGCTTTTGCCCAATCTGTTTTACGGCAGGAATAATAGCAGCTAAGTTATCAATATGAACAGCTGCGGCATAGACCGTATTAGCTAAAGCATTTTGCTGGCGACCTTTCTCTTGGTTAGCATGATTAAAAATATTTAATAGCTCTGGATGAGCTTCAAAAAGATTTCTATAAAATGTAGTTGTGATTGCTACTCCGTGTACTTCTAAGACAGGGACAGTGGATTTTACTATATCAATTGTGTGTTGGGATAACATATGCATCTGCACATCCTTTTCATTTTCAGCGCTATCCGTATGTGCCTGCATGACTTATTCACAAGAGCATAAATAATAGCGCTTTGTTTTTATAAGTTCAACATACCCCTCCTCAAAATTAAAAGCAATATTTAAAATACATCTTTTAATCTTTGTAAATAAACAGTCACATTTCTTTCACGAGTTTGTCATAGTAGGTATAATGGAATGAATGGCGGTGTTAGTATGAGAATGACAATGTATACAGACTTTTCGCTTCGAGTATTGATCTATCTAGGAGCAAAAAACAAAGGCGACCTATCAACTATTAAAGATATTTCAGAAGCATATGGTATTTCTAAAAATCATTTAATGAAAGTGACCTATGATTTAGGGAAACTTGGGTATATTGAAACGATTCGTGGCAGAGGTGGCGGTATTCGTTTGGCTATGGAACCAGGGGAGATTAACATAGGACAAGTTGTACGGAAGACAGAGGATGATTTCCATTTAGTAGAATGCTTTGATTGTCAGGCAAATCGATGTGTCATAACTCCAGCTTGCGGGTTAAGGAGAGCTTTAAATAGAGCACTAAAAGCCTATTTAACGGTGCTAGACGAATATACACTTGCAGACTTTCTTAATAACAAGGATGTATTAGCAAATTTACTTTTCAATGATAGACAAGATATATGATAAAATAAGGTCGGAAAAAGATTTTTAGGAGGATTATTCATGGAAAAGGTACTAGTTTTTGGACATCAAAACCCTGATACAGATACAATTACTTCAGCTATTGTATATGCATATTTAAAAAATGCAATTGGCGTAGAGGCTGAGGCAGTTCGTTTAGGCGAATTAAACAATGAGACTAAATATGCACTTGAGAAATTTGGGTTTGAAGCTCCGCGATTGATAAAAAATGTAGAAACGGAAGCGGAAAAAGTAATTCTAGTAGATCACAATGAAAAACAACAAAGTGCAATTGGAATAGAAGAAGTACAAATTACAGAGGTTATTGACCATCATCGTATCGCTAACTTTGAAACAGCAGATCCCTTGTATTATCGAGCAGAGCCAGTAGGGTGTACTGCTACGATCATCAATAAAATATTTAAAGAAAAAGGTATCGAAATACCATCTAACATTGCCGGCTTGATGCTATCAGCTATTGTTTCAGATACGTTATTATTTAAATCTCCAACGTGCACGGAAGAAGATATTACGGCTGCGCGTGAATTAGAAAAACTAGCAGGTGTAAATGTGGAAGAGTATGGCCTAGCTATGCTAAAAGCTGGAGCTGATCTTAGCGATAAGAGCCTAGAGGACCTACTTTCGTTAGATGCGAAAGAGTTCACTATGGGTGAACATAAGGTAATCATTGCTCAAGTTAATGCTGTCGACGTGAATGATGTGATGGGACGTCAAGAGCAATTAGAGGAATTGATTAACGTTGAAATTCAAGAAAAAGAATTAGACCTCTTCTTCTTTGTAGTAACAGATATCTTGAATAATGACTCCGTTGCTTTAGCGTTAGGTAAAATGGCATTAAAAGCAGAGGCAGCATTTAATGTGGCATTCGTTAATAACGTTGCATTATTAAAAGGTGTCGTTTCACGTAAGAAGCAAGTAGTACCAGCATTAACAGAGGCATTAGCTGAATAAATATAAAAATTTCTAGTGTAGTTTCTAGGAAGTAACATTGGAAAAATAAGACTGGGACATAACTAGCCAATAAATTAAAAAAAGACGTGAAATCAGCAACTTGATTTCACGTCTTTACTTTTTTTAGGCTATGTTAAAGCGTAGGGTTGATTTATGATGCAAAAAAATCTTAGATCAAAGAGTAGAATTGATTTCCGCACCAGCCGGACGCTTTCCTCGGGGTGAGCGATAAGCCATCACCCATCGCTAACGCGCGTGGTTGTGATGTCTTATCTGTCTCCCTCATCCCGTAAGAGTCGCCGTCTGGCGCTCCAATCAATAAACGGGAACAGCTTTAGCAGCGATAAAGCGCTAATAAATTTACTCGCATAAACAAAGCTAAAAAACTGTCCCCAACCCCAATTTCATCATCTACTTATGTTCTTAATAGCCATTTGAAAGTTCCTATGTTTATGTTTACAGTCACTATAAAAAAGAATTGTTAGTCAAAATCAACCAATAACTTTAACAAAGCTTTTTTTAAAGGGTAACTGATTTCTGGGGGAACAGCGCGAGCTGAAAGCCTAAGCAGGAGCAAAGCGACGAGGAGATTGAAGTCGTGACCCGCAGAAAGCGCCAGCCGTAGTGGAAAATAACTACAATGTATGTTGAAGAGAATTTTTTCCCAGCCAAATTTTTTAATAGTAGAAAACTTAAGAAACGACCTCATGTCTCAGATTAGGAGGTTACGATAACTGGCTTTATTAATCATTAAGAACTATTTAAAACAAATCTTTATCAGGAAAAAATAAAATTAATTTACGTTATCTTGTTATTTGTAGGACAAATAGGGTATATAGCAAAGAGTATAAAATTAGGAGGGAAATAATATGGGGTGGCTTGAGACCTTTGTTGATGGGTTCAATAATATTTTATGGACTTATATATTGATTGCCTTGCTCGTAGGAGCAGGCTTGTATTTTACGTTTAGCACAAAATTTGTTCAGTTTCGTTTGTTTGGTGAGATGTTTCGTTTAATTACAGAGAAAAAAGAAGAAAAGGGTGGAGTTTCTCCCTTTCAGGCATTTACAATCAGTACTGCATCTCGAGTAGGTACAGGTAATATAACGGGAGTGGCTTTAGCGATAGGTATTGGCGGGCCAGGGGCTGTATTTTGGATGTGGATCATAGCTATTATTGGTATGGCGACTGCATTTATTGAAAGTACTTTAGCGCAAGTATATAAGGTGAGAGACGGTAAAAACTTTCGTGGTGGCCCGGCGTACTATATGGAGAAGGCTCTAGGAAGTAGAAAACTTGGAATAGTGTTTAGTATTCTATTAATCCTGTGTTTTGGGTTTATATTTAATGCCGTACAGTCTAATACAATTGCTGCTTCAGTTGGAGAAGTATTTGATATTCCTCCTTATATAATCGGGATTGTTTTAGTAATATTAACAGCGGTTATCATCTTCGGTGGTGTACATAGAATTGTCCGTGTTACTCAGATAGTTGTTCCTGTAATGGCCTTATTCTATTTGGCGATTACACTTTTTGTAGTTATTACAAATATTTCTGAAGTTCCCGGAGTATTCAAATTAATTGTTACACATGCGTTTGGTCTAGAGGAAGCTGTTGGCGGAACAATCGGAGCGGCTATCATGCAAGGAGTTAGACGTGGTTTATTTTCTAATGAGGCAGGGATGGGGAGTGTTCCAAATGCTGCCGCAACTGCAAGCGTATCTCATCCAGCGAAACAAGGCCTTGTTCAAAGTTTAGGTGTATTTTTTGATACAATTATCATTTGTTCAGCAACCGCATTTATTATTATTTTGGCAGGCCTTTATAGCACAGGTGAGGATGATGGGGTTGTTCTTACCCAGAACTCATTAGCTGTTCATGTTGGTGAATGGGCTCCTTACTTTGTAGCAATAGCTATTCTTTTCTTTGCCTTTAGTTCTGTTATGGGTAACTATTATTATGGGGAAACGAATATAGAATTTATGAATGCAAGCAAGGGATGGCTAACTGCTTATCGTTTTGTCGTATTAGGTATGGTCATGTTTGGTTCCATTGCACATGTTCAGCTCGTTTGGAGCCTAGCCGATCTGTTTATGGGATTAATGGCAACGCTGAATATAGCGGTCATAATCCTCTTGGGTAAAGTAGCCTTTAAGGTATTAGACGATTTTACAAGGCAACGAAAAAAAGGGGAAGATCCAGTCTTTTATGCAAAATCAATTCCAGGACTGAAAAATACAGAGTGCTGGGAAGAAGATAGATAATCAGTAAAGAAGCTGGAAACATTCTCATAAAGGCTGCGAAAATTTTACGAACAGTAAAATTTCGCAGCTTTATTTTTTCTAATCATTGTTTTAGATATCATCTAGTTTTTTTCTGAGAAGTCCCAAGTCTCTCATTTTATAAAATCCATTTTGTATTTTACCTTATGAGTTTTGTAATAATATAGGCGGGTATCAAAAGTTTAAGAGATTTACTATCATGCTATTTCCATTCTTATGTATTTTGTTGAATAAACTTTCATGAATAGATAGACACTAGTATAAATAAAGGAGGAAACATAATGACAGAAAAGATACTACCGGGAAACTTAGAGTCTTATTGGTTAGCTAATAATGAACTCCCATTGTTTCCTAAATTAAATGAAAATATAGAAGTAGACGTATTAGTAGTTGGAGCAGGTTTAACAGGAATAACTGCTGCTTATTTATTAAGTAAAAGTGGTAAATCAGTAGCAGTGATTGAGGGAAGTAAAATTTTAAATGGAACAACGGGTTTTACAACTGCAAAGGTAACTGCCCAGCATGGACATGTATACCAGCAACTGATCAATACTTTTAACGAAGAAAAAGCAAAGTTATACTATGAAGCACAGGTGGACGCTCTTAACTTCGTGGAACGTACCGTCTCAGATTTAGGTATTAAATGTGATTTTGAAAAGGTAGCTGCCTACATATATGCAGATACGGAAGAGGGAGTAGATACTGTTACAAAGGAAATGGACGCCTATGAGAAGTTAGGTATTGGTCCTGCTACTTTAACGGAACAAACAGAGCTTCCATATCAGGTGAAAAAAGCACTTAGGTTAGACAATCAAGGACAGTTCCATCCTGTAAAATATGCCAAAGCTTTAGTAGATCACTCAGTACAAAACGGGGTACATTTCTTTGAAGAGACTAGAGCTAAAGACGTTCTTTCAGATAATATTGTTAAAACAGTAGACGGTCATAAGATAAAAGCGAAGAAAATTCTAGTTTGCAGTCATTATCCATTTAACGACGAGAATGGCTTATACTTTACACGGTTAGAACCACATCGCTCGTATGTCATAGCCGCTCCTGCAGAAAAAAACTCTCTGAAGGGTATGTACATTAATGTAGAGCAACCTACAAGGTCAATTCGTTCAGCTTTAGGGTCAGACGGGAAAAGATATATTTTGTTGGGCGGAGAAGGTCATGTGACAGGAAGGCAGGAGGGAGATACTACTGCTAAGTATGAAACTTTAGCTGCCTATGGTCGGGAAAAGTTTAACTTTCAATCGTATAACTATCGATGGTCTGCACAAGATTTAGAAACATTAGATAAAGTCCCCTATATTGGTGTGATGACCTCTGACAAACCGGATGTATTAGTGGCAACTGGGTACCGAAAATGGGGGATGACTAACAGTGTAGTTGCAGCTCAAATTATGGTAGACAATGTATTAGGGAAAGAAAATAGATTTGCAGAATTCTTTGCACCTACAAGATCAAAAATGAAAAAAGAAGATATTACTAAATTCACAAAAGCTAACGCGAGTGTTGCTAAGGAATTTGTGAAAGGTAAGACCGAAAAAGTAGATCTCCAACTAGAGGATTTAAAAGTAGGTACAGGTGATATTGTAAAAGTAGAAGGAAAAAAGGTAGGCGCATACAAGGACCAGGATGGAAAAGTGTATTTAGTTAAACCAGTATGTACCCATCTGGGGTGCGATGTTGCGTTTAATAATGCAGAAAGCTCTTGGGATTGTCCATGTCATGGTTCACGCTTTAACTATAAAGGTGAGGTGCTGGAGGGACCAGCGTTCGAACCATTAAAAAGATTAAACTAAGAAGGCTAAGATTCTTAGCCGTTATATAAGAGCTAAGAAAGTTATTTATACTTTCTTGGCTCTTTTTGTGTTGTTTTTCTTATTCACGCTATCAGATATCATTAGTATTGTCTTTCTAAAGTATATCGATTAAAATTATCGATATACATAAAGGAAGTGATCGATATAAAAAGGAGAAGAGGGTTTGTTCAGCTAGCGATACTACATTTGTTAGAGGAAGGGCCGAAGCATGGTTATCAGCTGATGAAGGAATTAGAAAACCGCTCTGGTGGATTTTATTCGGCCAGTGCAGGGACAGTATATCCAGCTTTACAGGAATTGATGGAGCAAGAAATGATTGAGTTATTACTTGAATCAGAGAAGAAGACTTACTCTCTAGGTGACAAGGGGCAGTTTCGACTTAAAGAATACTCTGAACAAAAAAATGAAGACTTTTGGGATAATTGGCAGTCAAGATGGGAATGGCAAAATTCGTCGGAGGCCATTCAGCTTAAAGAGAAACTTGATTTATGGGAGGAAGAATTAAGGAAAGCAGTTAAAGCCTCTAGAAAAGATAAGGAAAATACAATTAGGTTAACAAATTTCATCCAATCTATTACAAAGCAATTGCAAAAAGAAAATCTATAGAAGGGGGAGATAATATATGAAATCCCTACAAAAGCTGCTTCGTTATTTAAAACCATATACGGTTTTTGCTATATTAGCTCCTTTACTCATGTGTTTAGAGGTGGCAATGGATTTACTCCAGCCAACGATTATGCAGCATATTATCGATAATGGTATTGCGGAAAATGATAATGCCTATGTTATCCAGATGAGTATATTAATGCTCGTCACCGCATTTATCGGTTTAATAGGAGGAGCTGGTTGTACGGTTTATAGTTCCAAGGCTGCAGTCAATTTTGCTGCTGACATTCGGAGAGATGTCTTTCAAAAGACACAGCAATTTTCTAGTGGTAACACAGATACCTATGGAACTGGAAAGCTTATCACGATTGTGACAAATGATGTCACTTCAGTACAGCAGGCATTAATGATGACATTACGTATTTTCGTACGAGGACCATTGTTGTTTATAGGCTCAGTTATTATCGTATGGGTCACTGCAAGAGAGTTATTTCCAGTATTATTAGTGACTATACCTATTTTAATGGCATTTATTTATTTCTTCTCTTCAAGAACAGGCAAGCTTTTCGTCAAGGTACAGAAGGCAATGGATAAAGTAAATACGAAGTTACAAGAGACATTTTCTGGTATTCGAGTTATAAAAGCATTTAATAGAAAGCATCATGAAATAGAATCTTTTAAAAATGTGAATGACACTTTGACTAAAAGAAATATGGCTGCAGAACAAGTTATCTTATCGCTAATGCCTGTCATGTTATTTATCGTAAATGTAGGTGTTGTTTTTGGAATGTGGATGGGTGCCATCAAAGTAGATGAAGGGACTATGCAGGTTGGAGTTATTCTAGCTTTTATCAATTATCTTAATATTATTATGAATGGTCTTATTTCAAGTAGTCATGTATTAATGCAAATTACTCGTTCCTTTACCTCAGCAAACCGTATTCAGCAAGTTTTAGATACGAATATTGACATACAAGAGCCAGTAAATCCGAAACATCATACTCATGTAACTGGAGAAGTAGAATTTAACCAAGTTAACTTTAGCTATAGTAAAAACGGCGAATATGTCTTAAAGGATATATCATTTCACGCGAATCCTGGAGACACAATTGGCATAATTGGATCAACAGGAAGCGGTAAGTCTACTCTAGTAAAGCTCATATCTCGGTTATATGACCCAGATACAGGAACGATTCAAATAAGTGGTAAAGATATAAAGGAATACCCTTTAAAAGAGTTACGAAGTCTAATCGGATTTGTCCCTCAAAAGGCTACTTTGTTCTCTGGTACTATCGAGGAAAATTTACGCTATGGAAATGAAAATGCAGATATTAGACAGATGGAAAATGCAGCTCGCTCGGCAGTAGCCTACGAGTTTATCGAGAAGCTGGAGCAAGAATTTGAACATGAGCTGATGCAGGGTGCAACCAATTTATCCGGAGGGCAGAAGCAACGCTTATCCATGGCGCGGGCCTTTATTCGCCAGCCTAAGATTCTAGTTTTTGATGATTCTACATCTGCAGTAGATGCGTTGTCTGAAGCAACAATACAAAAGACTTTAAAAGAACAGTACGGAGAAGCAACGGTGTTTATCATTTCTTCTAAAGTATCTTCTATCATTGATGCCAATCAAATATTAGTCATTGACGATGGTCGTATTGAAGCTACTGGCTCACACGATGAGCTTCTGCAGACTAGTAAGGTATATAGAGAGATTTATGAAACGCAAAGTGGGAAGGGGGTCCTTTCAGATGAATAAAGCATCCACTCAACCACCCAATGCCATGGGAAGGGCTCGAGGTCCAAGAGGGTTCGGAGGCCCTGTGGTCAAGGCAAAGGATAGTAAAGGCACCATTAAGAGAATATGGGGTTACTTAGAGAAACAAAAAATAGCTCTCATCGCAGCAAGCGGCTTTGTTATTGTGTCCACCTTGCTAAATTTACTTGCACCATACCTTATCGGAGTCATAATTGATGACTATATTATTCCTAAGGATTTAAATGGTACTCTTCGTTTCTTAATATTTTTAGCATTAGTATATACAGCATCTTCGATATTCACTTGGCTACAAACATTTTTAATGGTGCGAGTGTCGTTAAAAACCATCCAATCACTGCGCCAGGAATTGTTTATTAAATTCCAAACCTTATCATTACGATTCTTTGATAAACGAACCCATGGAGACCTTATGAGTCGTGTGACGAATGATATAGAGAGCTTAAATAATGCATTGAGTCAAAGCGTTATCCAAATATTTTCTTCCATTCTGATGGTAAGTGGAGTGGCTATCGCAATGTTTGCATTAAACTGGATATTAGCGATTGTATCACTGCTAATCATTCCGCTTATCATTTTTACTACGAAAAAAATCATCAAATATAGCAGCAGTAACTTTATAAAAAGACAGCGAGATTTAGGAGAGTTAAATGGTTTTATAGAGGAAGCAATTTCAGGTAATGAGGTTATTACTCTTTTTGGCCAAGAAGAGAATACGTTTAATAAATTTTCAAGTGTAAATGAAAGGCTGCGAGGCTCTGCCATGGCAGCAGATACAGTATCCGGATTTTTAGGCCCAATCAATAACTTCATCAATAATCTTGGACTTGCGCTAATTATCGGAGTAGGGGCAGTGATGACAGTACAAGAGATGGCGACAGTTGGAATTATTGCTGCTTTTGTTACCTATTCTCGTCAATTCTTCCGTCCGATTAACCAACTATCTAACCTGCTTAACACTTTTCAATCTGCGATAGCAGGGGCTGAAAGGGTATTTGAGATTATGGATGAATCACCAGACATGCAAGATAAGGAAAATGCTTTAGATATAAAATCCTTCAAGGGGGATGTACAATTTTCTCATGTAAACTTCTCGTATGAAAAGGAAGCCCCTATCCTAAAGGACATAACCTTTCAGGTAAAGGCAGGAGAGAAGGTTGCATTAGTTGGTCCCACTGGATCCGGCAAAACGACTATTATAAATCTACTTATGCGCTTTTATGATATTGATTCTGGAAGTATTCAAATAGATGGAGTTAACATTCAAAACTATAAAATTAGCCAGCTACGAGAAAAAATTGGAATCGTGCTTCAAGATACGTTCTTGTTTTCTGGAACAATTATGGAGAATATTCGCTATGGACGTTTAAATGCTTCAGAGGAGGAAGTTGTAGCTGCAGCCAAAATGGCATCTGCTCATAGTTTCATCAAGCACTTGCCAGACCAGTATGAGACAATCATCACCTCCGGTGGCTCAAGTCTTAGCCAGGGTCAGAGACAGCTTCTAGCGATTGCTAGAGTAATATTGGCGGATTCGGACATTCTCATATTAGATGAAGCTACTTCTAGTATAGATACGAAGACAGAGATTGAGATTCAGCGAGGATTAAATAGGTTATCAGAAGGACGAACCAGCTTTGTGATTGCACATCGCCTAAAAACGATAGAAAACGCTGATCGAATATTGGTTATCCATCATGGGACGCTAATTGAATCTGGAACACATGAGCAGTTGCTACAGAAAAAAGGGTTCTACTATGACCTATATGAAAGTCAATTTAATATTTAATATAAAACTCTGAGAGGCTTGTCAATGGCCTCACAGAGTTTTTTAAAATTAAAAGTATTTTAGAACTAATAACTTTAGGTGGCTAAAGTGAAATATAAGTCGAATTATACAACAAAAGAAATAAACCTTAGTATGAAAGTAGCTAATTTTTTTTACGTTTTAGAGCTATTTTCAATAGAGACTTTCACAACTTAAAGAAGTAGCTTTTAGTACAAGAATGTTCAATAATTAAGATAAGAAAAAAAAGGAATTGAGGTGAAAAGAATGGAGAGAACGTTTTCGGTCAAACTATTATTTGAACATATTTCCTCGCCTGAATCTATGCCTAATAAAACATTTGAAGAAACCATCAACATCGTTCGAGCACCTAGATTTGAAGATGTAGATCGTTTAGTAAAGGAACATTTTAAAGACGTCACTTATACCAATGCCTTTGGAGAAAAGACAATAATAAAATTAGTGATGATTCTTGATGTTTTCGAAATGGTTGACAAAATTGAAGAATCACTAGAATTTGCAGAAGTCTACAGCCACCATATAATCCTCGATGAAGCAGCTCACCTAGATAGAACTTATTGAAAAGAATATAAGATAAGATGGTGGGACAAAACCCACCTCAAATTAAAAGCAGTTCAAATTTTACGATGTGTAAAACTTGAACTGCTTTATTTTATGCCTACTTTGTAGCCGTTGTACTCCGTTACAGCGGACGCTTTCCTGGGGGCACGGGTCGAGCCTGTAGTCTCTCCCACGTGCTTGTCCCCTAGGAGTCGCCGCCTTCACTCCGTACAACTAGTATAATTACATTCATGGTCAAAACAGTACGAGAAAAGATCTCGTGAGATATTTTCCTAAATACACTTAAAGAGAAATCCAAAGTGCAATTTCCCTTTAAGTGTAATGATAAAATATTATGTCCAAGCCTTTTTTTAACTAACTATTTTAAAGAAATTTAGAACCAGGCTTGATTGAAGTGATTTCTGGTTTTGCATCTACAGCTATCTCAGTAACATTGGATACGCTTGCTATTAATAATGCTGAAAGACATAATACACCAATAAAAAATTTTTTCATGATAATTCCTCCCAACTAGATACTTTAGATTGTTTTATATGATAGTTAAAGCCTTTTTGATAATAAATAGTAGCTTGTTTATATTGTTTCTCTTTAGCTAACTTTTTTGCTAGAACATAGCAATAAATAGAACAATATTTGAATTCTTGTTTACCCTCAAAATAGTCCAAGACTTGTTTAAAGGTTGTAATAGAATTAGAATCATTAAGCAATAATACTTTATAGACTGTGAAATGATTAGAATAAAAATCTCTATTACTCTCAGAGAGCTTATCTAATATTTCTAAACCACTATTTAACCAAATTAAGGCATTACTAATATCATTATTTTTATGATGCTCTTTTAAAATAGATAAAATAGAAATCACATTCTTATTGGGATCTGAATTAGCCTGTAAACTACTTTTAAAGTGAAAAAGCGCTAAATCACTCTCTTTCAAGAGAGAATAACATGCTCCAATATTTTGTTCTATCATTCCTTTAAATTTTGCAGATTCAATTTTAGAACTAATTTCTCTTGCCTTTTCATAAGATGCAATAGCATCTTTTAATACACCAGTATTTTTTTGAGCTATTCCTAAAATAACTAGACATTCAATTGACCTCTCTATTAAAATTTCTTGATTAAAATAGGATAAAGCAGATTTTACGTAATCAATCGCTAGTATATACCTAGACTCAGATAAAAAGGCTAAACTAGAAATATAATAAAGCTCAGCCATTTCCCAGTCTTCCATACGATAGCTTTTTATCAGAGAAAAGATTTGCAAGAAAATCTCGGAGGCTTGCCTAAATTCATTGTCTTGGTAGGCAATAATTCCTTGAATTGTAGATAAGTAAAATAATTGATCGGTAGACATTTCTTTCTTGAACTCTTCCAAGATAGCTAGGTTTGATTGTACCTCTTTAGTATAGTCAGGTAGCATAAGCATCAATCGTGTCTCCATAACTAGAAGTGTTAGCCTGTTAGGTTCGAAGGGATGATCTTCTATGTAGACATGGAGGTCGTGGTAAAGGGTTTTTGCTTTCTGTTTGTCTCGAGAATTAATAACATTTTTAAAATGAGACTTAAAATGAGATAATTTTGCTTCATTACCATCACTGTTCAAGGCATTCATAGGAATATTTAAGCGTTTCAATAAGTGTTGCTGAACATCCTCACTAGGGATAACTAACCCATTTTCTATTCTACTTAGATAAGATGGAACGCAAATACCTGAAGCTAAGTATTCCTGCTTCATGTTTTGTCTCTGTCGTTCTAATTTGATTAGCTGCCCTATATTCACCTAATTCAACCCCCCTCGAGTAGGATCTAAATAGGAATCAGATACTATAATAAAGATAGCATAAAAAAACTGAAAAAAGTATAGAATTGAATTATTATGAAAGTGGTTGTTGAAAACTATCAAAAAAACGGTATTTTTGTATATGACTTTCCTAAAATAGTTATGAATATTTTAAAAGTTGTAATTTAATGGTATCAATATGAATTTATTTTACTACTAAAATAAAGCTATAAAATAGTCTTTTGGGAACTTCAAAGTTAAAATTTTACATTCAAAACCTGTGGTATAAGCAAAAAACTATGCTTGGCGTTTACATTTTCCTAGGTGAATTTAGAGGGTTAAAGTTATCTTATTCAGCATTATAAAGAAATATGACAGATAGATTCTAAGATAATCCTTGTCCTTGTGTAAACTCTTTATATAATTCATGACTACTTAGTAATTCTTCATGTGTACCGGTGCCTGTAATTTCTCCCTGCTCTATAAAGAAGATTTGGTCTGCATGCATGATGGTTGCTAATCGATGTGCGATGATTAGAGTAGTGCGGCCCTTCATCAGGCGCTCTAAAGCTTCTTGCACAAAAGATTCTGATCCGCTATCTAAGTTTGAGGTAGCCTCATCTAATAGTAATATTTTAGGGTCATGTAATAGGGCTCTTGCAATTGCTATTCGTTGTCTTTGCCCGCCAGATAGCTTCATTCCTCGTTCGCCTACAAGGGTATCGTACTTGTCAGGAAGTTCTTCTATAAAGGAGGAGGCATTTGCAGCTTTTGCGGCCGCTATAATCTTTTCCATAGAAGGGATTTTCGTCATTCCATAAGTCATATTAGACAAAATAGTACCGCTCATCAAAGGGCTTTCCTGTGAAACATAGCCCATTTTAGAACGCCAATCTCTTAAAGGTAGTTCTTGAATAGGAGATCCGTTAAAATAAATGGAACCATGGTCAGGCTCGTAAAACCTCTCTAGTAAAGAAAATATAGTAGTTTTTCCTCCACCACTTGGTCCTACAAAAGCGGTGACTGTACCAGGCTTTGCTTCAAACGTAATTCCATTTATAATTTTTTTGTTTTCTCCATAAGAAAAATGAACGTCTTTAAAAGTTATTATCCCATCTTCCAACGCTTTCGTTGATTGATCCTCAACAGGTTCACTATCCATTGCAAATATCTCTTGAATCCGTTCCGTTGCTCCAACTGCCTTTTGGAACGAGGTAAAGAATGTAGCCATTTGAGCAAAGGGAAATATGATTTGGACTAGATAGAAGATAATTGCCACAAGGTCTCCTGCAGAGAGTGAACCATTAGAAACCTGCAATCCTCCATAACCTAAGATGACAACTAGGATAGCCATCATAATAAGGGTCATAAAAGGGGATATAAATGATTGAATCTTGGCTTCCTTCAGACCATACCGATAGAGTCTTTGGATTGCCTCTCCGCCACTAACGGTTTCATTTTGTTCTGCCCGATAAGATTTTACTAGTCTTATTTCAGATAGAACTCTACCTAGCAATCCTGAAAATGAGGCCATTTCTTTTTGGGTTGCCTTCGCGACTTTGTGCATCATAGAA
The DNA here is from genome assembly GCF_038004905.1 of Psychrobacillus sp. FSL W7-1493. NCBI lineage: Bacteria > Bacillati > Bacillota > Bacilli > Caryophanales > Bacillaceae > Psychrobacillus > Psychrobacillus sp. FSL W7-1493. Next base: position 490,782 of record NZ_JBBOSB010000001.1, read on the forward strand.
CCTAAAGGCATCATAATAGCCATACTTAATGGAACGCTTATAAGCATGATTAATGTCATTTTCCAGTCTATAAAGAATAGGATGATAACTGAACCAATAATTGTTATGATACCTGATACAAAGTTAACTAAGTGGTCAGTGATTAATGATTTTAATGTAGAAGTATCTTGGGTGATACGACTCATCGTTTCTCCGCTTTCGTGTCGGTCATAGTAGGGGATAGGTAAATGAAGAACCTTACTCCATAGTTTATTTCTCAAGTCAGCTACGACAAATTCTCCCATGTAAGATAAGAGGTAGTAGGAAAATCCTCCGAATACGGCCTGCAATATAAATACACCTAATAACAAGAGAATAAGTGTCCAGTTGAAGCTGGTTGTGGTCAATGAGTCAACTAAAGTTTTAGTGACTAAAGGGACGACTAAACTAATGACCGTGCTTAATAAGGAAAGGATAATAGCTAAAACTGCTATTTTAACTGGCCACCTTAAGCTTTTCAGTAATTGGAAAAAATTTTTAGTAGAAGAGGACATGCTAAATACTCCTTTCTCCTTTTCTTATATCAAAAAAATCGTGCAAACTAAAGCTGCACGATCATTATAAAGCCTGAGTCTCCGCCTTAGGTCTTTTTTGCAACTCTACGACTAGGGGGTCTGCAGACATTTCTAATAGACTAGCTTGCTTGTTTTGCAAATCTAATCGCATTTTTTCTGTTTCTAATAGGAAATTGTCGTATTTTAGTCTCTCTAGTTCAATTTCATCCTTTATTACTTTAGATTTCATAGACTGCATTTTGCGTAAATGGGTTGTCCAAATAGCCGTTAACGGAATCGAAAAGACCATTACTATAGCAACAAGGCCAATAAAAAGTCCAATTATATCTTCCATTTAAATTCCTCCTCTTCTTTTTCCCCTAGTATATACGAAAAATACAGAAAATAGTTTCCAATTGAGTTAAATTTTAAAAATAGACGTATATCTTATCGTTTTTCTTTAATTGAAGGTGACCTAAGAGGGGAGTATATAGAAAATTTTTAGAAAATGAAAAAGCTAATCTAAGGATTGTATTATCCTTTGGATTAGCTTTTCAAAAATCCTGTTATTTATTTAAGTAAGCCCAAGCATATTGAGCATAAAGCTCTGCTCCTGTTACAAGTGAATCTTCATCAATATTAAAGTTACCATGGTGGTGTGCCCACTCTGTATCCTTTTCAGAATTTCCGCATCCTACTAGTGCAAAGCTTCCTGGGGCTTTTGTTAAAAATGCTGAGAAATCTTCTCCGCCCATAGTAGGCTTTTCATCATATACAGAGTCAGAACCAAATGCCTCGGTAGCGACCTGTTGAACAAGCTTTGCGCTTTCTTCTTCATTATCTACTGCATCTGTTCCACGAGTATAAACTACTTCTGCTGTTGCTCCGTATATGGCTGCCACGTTTTCTGCATAGTCTTTAATGCTCTGTTCCATATGATCACGAGTTTCTGGGTGGAACGTACGTACTGTTCCTTCAATTTCTGCATTTTCAGCAATAACATTGAACCTAGTACCAACAATCATTTTTCCGATTGTTAATACTGCTGGACTTTGTGGATCAATGGTGCGCGAAACGACCGTTTGAACGTTCATCACAAAGGAAGAGGCTACAAGGGCAGCATCAATACATGCTTCAGGAATAGCACCATGCCCACCACGACCTTTGAACTTTACAGTGAAAAGATCGGCTGCAGCAAATGAAGGTCCAGGGGTGCAGGATATTTTACTTGTCGGCATTTGTGACCAAATATGTATACCAAAAACGTTATCCACGCCTTCCATAGCCCCTTGCTCAACCATAGCTTTAGCACCTTGAGCAATTTCCTCTGCCGGCTGGAAAAGCAAGCGAACCTTACCAGGCAGCTGGTCCTTCACTTCTGATAATGCCTTAGCAGCAATTAGTAGCATAGACGTATGAGCATCGTGTCCACAAGCATGCATTTTTCCTTCTACTTTAGATGCGTACGGCACATTATTTAGCTGTTGTACCGATAGAGCATCCATATCCCCGCGTAATGCCACAGTTTTTCCATCATTTTTGCCATAGATTTCTGCGATAACTCCTGTAGGCTCTGTTTTACGATAAGAAATACCTAGCTTGTCTAAATAGTTACAAATAAATTCTGTAGTTTTAAACTCTTCAAAAGATAATTCTGGCTCACTATGCAATTTCCTACGTAATTCAGTTAGTTCCTCACTGTTGTTTTTTATGGATTCCTTAATTTGAGTGTTAATCATGCTGTTCCCTCCGTTAGTCGTAATACTGTTTCATATAAAATAGTTGCTCCTTTAGCAAGGTCCCTAGTATCCGACCACTCTTCCGGGCAATGACTTAGACCATTCCTGCTAGGGATAAAGATCATCCCACATGCAGTATAATCAGAGAAGATCATGGCATCGTGACCTGCTCCACTACTAATCTGGCAATAGGAAATGTCTAGTTTCTCGCATGCCTCTGTTAAAAGAGAGTGAACTTCTTTGTCCATAACCTTTGGCGTCGTGTGAAGCAGCTGCTCAGCGACGCTTTGCACGTTCGAATTATTTTTAGATTCAATTAGTGCCATCACCTTATTAATTGCTTGCTGAACTTTTTCCTCTTCTCCTGAACGTATATCTACGGAAAAGATTACCTTGCTTGGAATTACATTAGAACCGTTAGGGAAAACTTCTAATTGTCCTGTAGTAATAACGGTCCCATGTCCTACTTCTTCAGCTAGCTTTGGAAATGCGGAAATGATTTGTGCAGCTGTGACTAACGCGTCGGCTCTTTTGTCCATAGGCGTCGTACCTGCATGACCGGCTCTGCCTTGAATAGTAACCTCTAGCTGAGTTAGACCAACAATAGCATCCACAACACCTATAGATATGTTTTTTTCTTCTAAAATAGGACCTTGTTCAATATGTAACTCCAAAAAAGCTTTAATCGTTTTCGGGTCACGATATCTTTCCTTAGTAAAATCTAAACCAATATTAGTCATGGCTTCTTTTATTGAAACCCCATTTTTGTCCATGATGGATTGGAAATCATCTTCAGACAATAACCCCATCATTCCCCTAGAGCCCATTAGCCCACCGCCAAAGCGAGAGCCTTCCTCCTCGACCATTGCAATGATCTCCAGCGAGTTAACTGGCTGGATTTGCTGTTCTTGAAATAAAGCGGCAACTTCTAACCCGACTACAACGCCAGCAGCTCCATCGTATGCTCCTCCGTTTGGTACAGAGTCAAAATGAGAGCCAACTATAACCGATGGTGCACTTGGGTCGCGACCTTCCAGTTTTCCAAAAATATTCCCGAGGCCATCCTCTGAAACCGTTAAGTTATAATTTCTCATCTTATCTTTTATATAGTTTCTAGCTTCCAAATCTTCTTTTGAATAAGTTAATCTTGTTACCCCTGCTTTTGGGGTAGCTGTATATTGACTTAAAAGGTTGATATGCTGCTCTATTCTTAGTTGATTGGCTATCATTCTATCACTCCTTATAAGAATCCTACGAAAATACCAGCGAGTACAACAGATACAATTGTTACACTAATGAATCCCCCAACTAGCATTGGTGGGAGCATGTGGCTAGTTAAAACTTCTCGTTCCTTCTCATCCTCGGTTAAGGCCTTGATCACTTCGTTTGTAATAATGTAGTCTGCAGGGAAACCGTAAAGTGCGGTTAAGGAAACAGCAAACGCCATGTTTTTACTTACCTTTAATATCTTTCCGATGATGAATGAGAATATGTACATACCAATTACTCCTAAGATGATCGTACCGACTAACGGATATAGGATTTCCATAATCATAGAAGGAGTTGCATTTTTTAAAGCGTCGAAAACAAAAAGCATTAAAACTAGAATACAAATACCGAAGCTGTTTGCCTTTTGAAGTACATTGCGTTCTAAGAAGCCGATGCTTCCTGAGATAATACCGAATAATAAGCAAAGAACAAAGGGACTAATTTCAATAATAGGGTTCAAAAGTGTAGAAACCCCATAGGCTAGGAACCCGACAAAGGCTAGTCTAAATAGCTTGAAATAATCTGTATTGTATTTGGCAGGTAGGTTTTTAAACATCTTCAGCTCTTCTTTTGTATCCTCTGTTGAATTTTCCGGTTGTCCGTCAATAGTCAATTCTCCCTGACGGAATTTGTTCAAAAGATATTTACCTTCTTTCTTAAGAACAATTGATGTAAGGGGATATCCTGCAAATCCTTGCATGACGTATATAACAATTGCAAACACAGATAAAGTGGTAAGCCCTGCATTTGCAGCACCTTCTGACATAATTAAGGCAGAAACAACTCCACCAACTAATGGAGGGATTGCTACAACCACGGTTTCAAAATCAAACAATAGAATGCCAATTGTGAATAGTGCGACAATTATACCTAAAATTCCAGCTAGTGATATTAAAATAGTTTTCCATTGTTCCTTTAATTGTTTAAGAGAAAGAAGTGTTCCCATATTTGTAATTAGCAAATAGATCATCATAGTTGCAACTACAGGTGGTACACCGGCTATAGAGACAATTTCCTTTGGGAAAAAGGTCCAATATCCAATGATAAAAAGGACGGCTGAAACGAAAACAGAAGGAATCCAAGCCTTTGTCCGAGTGGAGACCAACTCTCCAATAAATAAAATAGCGATAACGAGAACCAAAGCGACCATTTGTGGCATAATTTTCCGTCCTTTCAGATAATAAAGAATAATCAATAGATTAACATAAAACTTTACTAGAATAAAGTATATAATATATTTCAGAATAATTAATTTATTTAGGTGGAAATGTAAGTGTTTTCATATAGAAATAGGAAAAGGGCATTCCATTTTTAGTGGAATGCCCTTTAATAATATAAGTTATTCAGCAGGATTAAGCTCTAACTCTACTGAAATTTTGATATCTTCGCCAACTAACACGCCGCCCGTTTCAAGTGCTTGGTTCCAAACTAAGCCAAAGTCTTTTCGGTTTACCTTAGTTTCTGCCGAGAAAGCAACTACTTCCTGTCCCCAAGGGTTTTTACCCTTACCGCCGTACTCAACTTCGAATGTGACAGGCTTAGTTACGTCTTTGATAGTTAAGTTACCAGTTACATCGTATTCGCCTATATCGGTGTTTTTAATTTCAGTAGCCTCAAATGTTATAGATGGGTATTTCTCTGCATCAAAGAAATCCTCGCCACGTAAGTGGTTATCGCGATCCTCGTGATTCGTATTGATTGAATTAACATCAATGTTAAAAGTGATAGAGGCACCTGTTAAGTCCTCAGCAGTACCCTCTAAATCAGCGGTAAAGTGAGTAAAGCTACCTTTTACTTTAGATACCATCATGTGTTTTACAGAAAAATCGATACTAGAATGTGCAGCGTCCAAATTAAATTTTGTCATTTTCATTTCCTCCTACATTTCTGTTTTAATAGCAAATTCAAACGTAATAGTTTGAGAGTAACTTTTAGTTACTTTATGTAAGTAACTATAAATTAATAATATAATTACGTCAAGTAATTTAATTACTTTGGTTTTACAAAAAATATGAACAGGCGTATAATACTTAGTGATAGAGGTGATTAATATGAAGGAATTATCATTATGTCCGCGACTTTCCAAAGCAATGGAATTGTTAGGTAAAAGATGGACAACTTTAATTATTTATCAATTATTAGACGGTTCTAAGAGGTTTAATGAGATAGAGTCTTCTCTTCCTATAAGTGGACGTTTGTTGTCCGAGCGATTAAAAGAATTGGAAAGAGAAGGGATTGTTCAAAGAACACTTTTTTCTGAGGTTCCAGTTCGAGTAGAGTATAATTTAACGGATAAAGGTATGGCTCTTAAGGAAGTTATAACTGGGATTGAAACTTGGTCCAAGGATTGGTTATAATAAGACACTTGAAAGTTTATATAGGGAAACGCATAGTATGTAAGGTGATAGGTTAAAGAAGAAAGGATTGTCTTTTTTGAACAAACAAGTATGGTACAAAGAATTAATTACAAAGCTAGATCCAAGTAATGTGAAAATAGACGAAGCTCTTCATGTACACACGATGACTCGCATGGGTGGCATGGCTGACTTATTTGTAACTCCTGAAAACGAGCAAGAAGCAGCTTTTATAGTTGACTATACTCATAAAAATAATATCCCACTGTTATTGTTAGGTAATGGTTCTAATATGGTTGTTAGAGATGGTGGAGTACGTGGTGTTGTTCTTTGCTTAGAGAAGCTAGATAAAATTGTTATAGAAGGTAATCATGTATATGCTGAAAGTGGAGCTGCTATTATAGATGTCTCCAAAGCCGCTGCAAAAGAATCGTTGACAGGCTTGGAATTTGCTTGTGGCATTCCTGGAACAGTTGGTGGAGCAATGGCAATGAATGCAGGAGCCTATGGCGGAGAGATCAAGGATGTAATTTTGCAGTGTACTGTTCTTACTCCTGAAGGTGAAAAACTGGTACTTTCAAAAGAAGAGCTGGAGTTAGAATATCGTAAAAGCATAATTACAAAAGAAGGTTACTATGTCTTATCGGCTGAATTTGAGCTGAAGCCTGGAAACCCAGAAGAAGTAAATGCTAAAATTGCTGACTTAACCTTCCAACGAGAGTCTAAGCAGCCATTAGAGTATCCTTCTGCTGGTAGTGTGTTTAAACGACCGCCTGGATATTTTGCTGGTAAGCTAATCCAGGATAGTGGTTTACAAGGGAAGGGCTTTGGTGGAGCAGAGGTATCTACTAAGCATGCAGGTTTTATCGTCAATAAAAATAATGCAACTGCTACAGACTATATAAATACAATTGAAATGGTTAAAAAAGCAGTGCATGATAACTTCGGGGTTGAGTTAGAACTAGAAGTTAAAATAGTTGGGGAAAATAGTAAATAATATAAATCTAGTCCTATGAATATACATTATTCATGGGGCTTTTTTTATCTTCAAGTATCAGGCTCTATTCCAAGAAATTTAAAATGATGGGCAGGGGTTTACCTTATTTTGTCGAATTATGACATAGAAATACAAAGGGGGTAATTATTTGAAGAGAGGCAGGAAGGTACTTCTTTGGGTATTAGGAATACTAGTGGCTATTGTAATTGTGGTTGTAGTAGGCTTAAACGTTTTTTTGTCTAACACTAAGCCTATTATTCGAGGAGAGCTGGCAGTAAAAGTATTGAATGAAGACGTTCAGGTTGTACGGGATCAGGACGGGGTACCTCATATTAAAGCTCAGAGTGACGAAGATCTTTATCGTGCTCAAGGATTTGTGCAAGCACAGGATCGTTTATTTCAGATGGATTTAGCTAGGAGGCAGGCGAGCGGTCAGCTAGCGGAGGTAGTTGGTAAAGGGGCGTTAGATACAGATAAGTTCTTTTTAACCTTTAGCCTTCGAGATGCAGCTGAGAAATCCTACGCCGGCTATAGTGACGAAGCAAAGCAGGTTTTGAAGTGGTATACAGAAGGGGTAAATGAATTCATTGATTATGCTATAGAAGAGGGAAAGCTCAGTTATGAATTTAAACTATTAGGCTATGAACCTAGAGAGTGGTCTCCAATTGACTCTTTGGCTGTCGGTAAATTTATGGCATATGATTTAGGTGGAAATTGGTCAAGCCTAGCACTTCGACATTGGGCAATTAATGAGTTTGAGCAAGAAAAGGTGGAAGAACTATTTATCACTTATCCAGAGGATGCACCTTCTATTATTGAGGCGAATTTAAGTAATCCAGTTGCTGTTAGTGGCAGATTTGATGCAGCTATACTACCTAATGAGTTTAATGGAAGTAATAACTGGGTTGTTAGTGGAGAAAAGACTGCTAGTGGAATGCCGCTTCTGGCAGATGATCCACATTTGGGTCTAAGCACCCCATCGATTTGGTATCAAATGCATTTAGAGTCACCGAGTCAAAATGTAAGTGGTGTAATATTCGCCGGAATACCTGGTATTATTTTAGGACATAACGAAGAAGTGGCATGGGGAGTAACTAATGTTGGGCCCGATGTACAGGACTTATATATTGAAACACCAAACCCAGATGATCGTACGAAATTTATGTATGAGGGTAAATGGGAGCAGGCAGCTATTCGTAAAACGAATATCAAAGTAAAGGGAGAAGAGGACGTGCCATTTGAGGTGTTGGTGACACGCCATGGACCAATTATTTCTGATGTGCTTTTCAAGGAAGAGGATCCTTCTGCATTATTTTCTATGCAGTGGACAGCGTTAGAGCCTACTTTAGAATTACAGGCTATATTAAAAATGAATAAGTCCTCTAATTGGGAGGAGTTTGAGAGTGCTTTAGAGGATTTTCATGCTCCAGCGCAAAACTTTGTATTTGCCGCAAAGGATGGGACAATCGCTTATAAAGCGAATGGTAGGATACCGGTCCGTAAAACAGGTGATGGACAGCTTCCGGTTCCGGGTGATTCTAACGAATTTGGCTGGACTGGTTATGTACCTTATACAGAACTGCCTAAGGTTGTTAACCCTGAAGAAGGTTTTATTGCAACAGCAAATAATGAGGTTGTCGATGAGTCATATTTATACCATATAACTGATTTTTGGGCGCAATCTTACCGTTACGAAAGAATTGCTGAAGTGTTGGCAAGTAAAAGTGAGCTAACTAAGGAAGATATGATGACACTACAGATGGATCAAAAAAATTTATATGCGCGTGAATTTTTAGCTTCCATGGTAGAGTCGGTAGAAAAGCAAGATAGCGATGGTCAATATAATGATGTTCTAAATGTGTTAAAGAAATGGGATCAAGTGGATGATAAAGATCAGTCAGCACCATTAGTTTTTCATAAATGGATGAAGCAGCTTCCAAAAACAATGTTTAAGGAGCAAATGCCTGAGGACGTTTATGCCATGTTACCTGGAAAGGGCAATATTTCAGATCAATTATTACGAAAAGGGTATAAAAGCGAAGCAAGTGCTTGGTTAGAGGAGTACGGTGGCGTAGATAAGTGGGTCTACGATTCGTTTACAATCGCCATAAAAGAAACTGAAGACGATTTTGGGAAAAACGAAGCCAAATGGAAATGGGGAGACTATCATCAATTAACGTTTGATCATCCAATTTCAGGAGCCTCTCCTATACTTGGCTACTTTTTAAACCCTGAACCAGTACCGATAGGTGGATCTAACATTACCGTTCAAGCAGCAGGTTATAAAGAAGACGGAAGCGTGGATCACGGTGCATCCTGGAGATTTGTAGCTGATTTAGCTGATCTCTCAAAGGCCTATCACATTGTGGGGCCTGGACAAAGTGGACACATTAAATCAGAGTGGTACCATAGCCAGGTAAGAGATTGGGCGAATGGTGATTACCACACTACGGTGATTAACGGCGACATAAAGGATGGCTTTGAATTAATATTAAAGGCAGATTAAAGAAATGAAGTAAGAACGTCGTTAAATGAAATCTAGTAATTTTATTAAGGGTTTGGAAACTCGAGCGTATGTGGTTATCCAGACAATTAGAAGGCACTTTTGTTCAATTTGAACAAAAAGTGCCTTTTTGGTTGTTTAGGAAACTATAAAGTTCTAAACCTGTGGATAAATTGATGTCTAGCTCCACCGCCTTGCCCCTCGGGGTCAAATGGATAAAAGCTCCGGTGGCTGAGGAACTGCCTCCTCGCATTTCCCCATTTGCCTGTCGGGGCAAAGATAGGCGGTTGCGCTTTTCTTGATGTCTAGCTCCACCGCCTTGCCCCTCGGGGTCAAATGGATAAAAGCTCCGGTGGCTGAGGAACTGCCTCCTCGCTTTTCTCCATTTGCCTGTCGGGGCAGGGATAGGCGGTTGCGCTTTTCTTGTTTGTCATTGTGGAACAAAAATCAACCATCATTCAAATATATATTTGAATGATGGTTGATTTTAGAATTGTCCGAACATATAATAGAGGAACAATCAAACAACTATTTGAATGAGGTGCTCAAATGCAGTCGAAGGATGTATGTGAAGTAACAAAAGTAAATGAAACAATAGTAGAAGAGGTAAAACAACAGATTCCAGATTTAACAAAGCTAGTCATGCTCTTTAAAGCATTAGCGGACGAAACAAGGCTTAAAATTGCCTATGCTTTAACGGTTGAAGAGGAGTTATGTGTTTGTGACGTAAGCGAAATAATTGGCTCATCAGTGGCAACTGCATCCCATCATCTTCGTTTTCTTAAGGACTTGTCTTTAGCGAAGTCTCGACGTAAGGGAAAACTCGTTTATTACTCTTTAGCAGATCATCATGTTAATGAGCTTGTTAAGATTGCATATGAGCATTCTATAGAAGAGGTGGAAACATGAATAACGTAGAAAAAAAGGAATATCGTTTAGAAAACTTATCTTGCGCCAATTGTGCGAGGAAGTTTGAAAATAATATAAAAAGTCTTCCAACTGTACAGGAAGCAACCGTTAACTTTGGAGCAGCTAAAGTTTCTGTCATAGGCGACGTAACTGTCGAGGAAATAGAAAAGGCAGGTGCCTTTGATGGCATCAAGATTGTACCTGTTTCGCAACGAAAACTAGAAAAGATCCCTTTTTTAAAACGCAAAGAGAACGTTGTAACATTGATATCTTTAATATTTTTAATAGGAGGAGTCATTGCTTCTTTTGTTTATGAGGAATCTCATCCTGTAGCTCTTTCCTTATTTGTATTATCCATCGCAATCGGTGGATTTAACTTATTTAAGGGAGGGTTTATCAACTTAACACGCTTTTACTTTGATATGAAGACACTAATGACAATTGCAATAATTGGTGCTGCCATCATTGGAGAATGGCGCGAGGGAGCGGTTGTTGTCTTCTTATTTGCATTAAGTGAAGCTTTAGAGGCATATTCCATGAATAAGGCTAGGCAATCGATTAGTGAATTAATCGATATCGCTCCACCGACAGCAATTGTACGTAGGAACAATGAGTTAATCGAATTAGATACCGAGTTTATACAAATTGGTGACGTGCTAATCGTGAAGCCCGGACAAAAAATTGCAATGGACGGGATTGTATTAAAAGGAAGCTCAACAGTAAACCAGGCATCCATTACTGGGGAGTCTGTTCCTGTAGTTAAAACAAAAGGGGAAGATGTTTTTGCAGGTACGCTAAATGAAGAGGGCTCACTAGAAATCGAAGTAACGAAACGTGTAGAAGATACCACCATAGCCAAAATTATTCATTTAGTGGAAGAAGCGCAAGCGGAAAAAGCCCCTTCTCAACGTTTTGTAGATAAGTTTGCAAAGTACTACACCCCTGCGATAATTGGAATCGCATTTTTGGTGGCGATTATTCCTCCACTTCTAGGTGGTGACTGGAAGCTGTGGATTTACCAAGGTCTTGCTGTTTTAGTTGTAGGCTGTCCTTGTGCCTTAGTAGTATCAACGCCAGTCGCGATTGTTACAGCGATTGGAAATGCGGCAAAGCATGGTGTGCTGATAAAGGGTGGGGTTCATCTAGAGGAAATTGGACGAATCGAGGCAATCGCATTTGATAAAACGGGTACTCTGACAAAAGGCTATCCAGAAGTAACATATGTAGAAGCAGCTTCTTCAAAGGATTTTATCCAAAATATAATGTCTATTGAAGCGTACTCTCAACACCCACTAGCTAAAGCTATTGTGGAGTATGGTGCTAATAACAGTATCCATCCAATTGAAGTGGACGAATTTAAATCGATAACAGGGAAAGGTGCGGAAGCAGTCGTAAATGGTATAAAATGGTCAGTAGGTAGCGTTGCTTGGATAAAAACGATAAGTTTAATTTCAGAGGATGCTCTCCGAAAGGTTGAGAAACTTCAAATCGAAGGAAATACGGTAATCCTTGCAACAGAGGAAGGGGTCTATAGAGGCTTCGTTGCCATTGCAGACCCAATACGTTCTACTAGCAGTAAGGTGTTACAAAATTTAAAGGATATTGGGATAAAGCATACTGTTATGCTGACTGGTGACGATCCAAATACGGCAAATGCTATTGCTGCTCAACTAGGGATAACCGATGTGAAAGCAGGATTAATGCCTGATCAAAAACTAATTGCTATTGAGAGATTAAAAGAAAAGTACGGAGCAGTTGCTATGATTGGAGATGGAGTTAATGACTCCCCAGCACTAGCTGCTGCCAATGTCGGCATAGCTATGGGAGGAGCAGGAACGGACGCAGCATTGGAGACGGCGGACGTTGCGCTAATGGCCGATGACTTAGAAAAATTACCTTATACTATTAGCTTGAGTAGAAAAGCATTGCATATTATTAAAGAAAATATTATGTTTGCATTAGGGTTAAAGATTATAGCTCTTCTTCTTATTATTCCTGGTTGGTTAACGCTATGGATTGCCATATTTGCAGATATGGGGGCTACATTGCTAGTAGTCTTAAACTCTTTACGATTATTAAATAAGTTTAGCAATGGAAAAGAGCTTGAAGAAACACAGAAATAATAAGACAGTGCAAACAGGATCTTCGGTGCTCGCTTATCGCTCTCTCAGCGGAAAGCGTCCGCCGAGACCGAAAATCAATTCTATTTTATTTTTATCAAAGCATATAACTTTCATTATTGTTTTAACTAAAAAGAGGACGAGATATATTATCACTAGGTTTGGAGGGTTATCAATGAAGCTTACAGAATGGACGATGGAAGAGCAAGAGCAACTGATACATTTTATGACAACGAACACATGGCCATATCATGGGAATTCTCATCCTGTACGAGAGTTGATTGAAAAGACGATTGAAGAGGGTGGATATCAATCTGATGAAGTAAAAACTTTTTGGGTGGAGAATGATCAAGATGAAAAAGTTGGAATTGTAAAAATCTATGATTTACAGGATGAAATTCCTCTTTTTGACTTAAGAATAGCGGATGAAGCCAGAGGAAGAGGATATGGGCCACTTGCTTTAAAAAAGATTACTGAATATGTATTTAATCTTCCAGAAGGGAAAATTCGCTTAGAGGGTCATACGCGCCAAGACAATTTTGCCATGAGAAAAACGTTTGAGCGTGCAGGCTTTGTTAAAGAAGCACAGCTGCGTCAAGCATGGTTTTCACCTAAAGAAGGATCGTACTACGATGCAGTTACATACGGAATGACGAGAGACGATTTTATAAAAGGAACTTCGACTCCAGTAAAGTGGGACGATGACTTTCATATTATCGAAAAGGTAAAAGAAGAATTGGTCTTCCCAAAAGAATTTTATACGGAAAGATTAATCATCCGAGCACCTAAAGTCGCGGATGCAGAGGCAGTTCAAAAAGCAGTGCTAGCTTCTCAGCATGCATTAAAGGACTGGATGCCTTGGGCACAAGAAAAGGAGTCGCTTGAGCAAAGAGTTCAAAATCTTCGTCAGGCAGTAGCAGATTTTATCACTCGCAAGGATCTTCGGCTGCATTTGTTTTTAAAAGAAACAGGAGAATTCGTCGGATGTTCTGGACTTCATCGAATTGATTGGGATGTTAGAAAGTTTGAGATTGGCTATTGGATAGATAGTAAATTTGAAGGTAAGGGCTTGATGACTGAAGCAGTTGAACGTATTACTACGTTTGCCTTTGAGGAGTTAAAAGCTAATCGAGTTGAAATCCGTTGTGACAGTGAAAATGTAAGAAGTCGTTCAGTTGCTGAAAGATTAAATTACACACTAGAAGGGACTCTTCACCATGATTCCTTATCTGCTGATGGTAAGAGATTAAGAGATACTTGTATTTATGCAAAGACAAAAAGATAAGGGGTTGCCTAATGGCAACCCCTTTTGTCAGACGGCTCGTCTACCAGTGACAAGTTGAATTACAAAAATAATACCTGCAATAATTAATAGCGTATGGATTAATCCTCCACCAAAGTCTAAAAGTAGGCCTAACAACCATAGCACAATAAGTACTACGACAATGCCCCATAAAATTCTACCCATTATAAGTCATCCTTTCTTCTTAAAATTATTAATACGTGTTATTATTAATTAGATACCCCGAGGTATTACAGGTTAAACATAAATAATAATTTTTGAATAATGAAAGAAGGATAGAATTGTTAACAAACGTTATGGAAGAAATCGTTCAGAGCCTTGTGAGAGTATTGATGAGAGGGTCAGAATATCAAACGTTTTGTAAGTGTCCTCAATGTGAATTAGACATTATTGCATTAAGCTTAAATACACTTCCGACCCATTATGTAACGACTGAAAAAGGGAGAAAGGCTGTTTTTGAACGGATGAATACATTAGAAAACTTAGAGTGGATTAATAAAAGAATTATCCATTCTATTCATGTCGTTGGAAAATATCCTCATAGATAAAAAGAGCCTTGTCTTACGATAAGGTTCTTTTATACTTTAGTGCGAGGATTGAGTAATTCTATGTGAGAGTATAATAAAAGAAGTGGACTAGCTATACTAACGGTAGTAATTTTAATTACTTAAAAGCTATGTTAAAGTTATTGGTTGATTTTAACTAAACATTTCTTTTGATTCCGTCTGTACAATTTAAATGACTATTTATAAAAAATTTTTGAAGTGTGTTGGAGTCATTTTTACGGCTTTGTTTATACGAATGATTTATAAATAGAACTATATAAATTAAAGCCGTTCTCCATTTATTGATTGGAGCGCCAGACGGCGACTCCTGCGGGATGTGTGAGACAGATAAGACATCACAACCACGCGCGCAAGCGATGGGTGATGGCTTATCGCTCACCCCGCGGAAAGCGTCCGGTTGGCGCGAAAATCAATTCTACTTGCCTTGCCGATTTAGAGCACATCATAAATCAACCCTAGCCTTTAACCTAGCCTACTTAAAAAGGTAAGACCCTAACTTAAATTGAGAAGGCCGGCCTATTGTAGTAAAATAAGTAAGAACGGATGAAAGGAAGATTAATATGCCAACACCAAGCATGGAAGACCATATAGAACAAATTTATATACTTATTGAACAGAAGGGTTATGCTCGTGTGTCTGACATTGCAGAAGCATTATCAGTACTGCCATCTTCGGTAACCAAAATGGTTCAGAAATTAGATAAAGATGGATTTTTAATATATGAAAAATATCGTGGACTTACTCTAACAAACAAAGGGATGAAACTAGGAAAAAAGCTAGTAAAGCGTCATGAGTTGTTAGAGGATTTTTTACGTTTAATCGGTGTAGAAGAAGAGAATATTTATGCAGACGTAGAAGGAATCGAACATCATTTAAGCTGGAACTCTATAGACCGAATTTCAGACTTAGTTCTTATATTAGAAGACGATACTTCTATTCAAACAAAGCTACTAGAGCTAAGAAGAGACTTAAACGACTAAATGTAATGACTATAAAAGTTTATCTTACAATTGAATAGGTTATAAGGGAATTAGAAAAGGTACATAAACTCACAAATTAAGCGAATTCAAATCATATATTTGGAAAAGAATATAAGTAAGCTACACTAAATCTCCGAAATAGGAGAACACTCTAATTTTACGGAGAAAACAAAACTATAGATTTATAAATAGTAGGTAAAGACCAACCAAAAAGTATGGTCAGAAGGAGAGCGGTAACTTTGACAGAATTATTATCAGGTGAAATTTTAAAATTACAAGTAAAATCCAAGGAAGGATCCAAATGGATTCTTCAGCATAAAGACACGGAAATAGCTTTAAATGCTTCGGAGGCGCCAGAAGAACTCAAAGAGGATGATACACTTGAGGTTTTCCTATTTGTGGATAGAAGAGGTAATCTATCTGCAACTACTCAGCTACCTTCCATTCAAAAAGGGACATATGGCTGGGCAAGAGTGATTAAGGTTTCAGATAAAGAAGGTGCATTCGTCGATATCGGCACTTCAAAAGAGGTTCAGGTAAAGGCTGAGGATCTACCTAAAATAAAAGAGTTATGGCCTGCTCAAGGAGATCATCTCTATATGACCCTACGTACGGATAGAGAAGGGGAGCTTTTTGGTCGATTGGCAACAGAAGATCGAGTAGAGGAGTTGTACATTGATGCACCAACAACTCTTTTAAATAGCAACCTGCAAGCTAGACCATATCGACTCCTACCTGTAGGCACATTTTTGCTAAGTGTCCCGGAAAACTATCGCGTTTTTGTTCATGAATCTGAACGTGTAGAAGAACCAAGATTAGGACAAGACCTAACTGTTCGTATCATTGATACTAAGGACGACGGCTCGCTAAATGGATCATTATTGCCTAGAAAGCATGAGCGTTTAGGTGACGATGCAGAGTCAATCTATCGTTATTTAAATGATGTTGGTGGTAAAATGCCGTTTACGGATAAATCATCACCTGAGGAAATTAAAGAAATGTTTTCGATGAGTAAGGCAGCCTTTAAACGTGCCCTAGGTAAACTAATGAAAGAAAAGAAAATTATTCAACAGGACGGTTGGACTGAATTGAAGCAATAGGATTAGATAATAAGGAGGAAAAGCATCGATAATTATCGGAACTTTTTACTCCTTTTTACGTACTAATGATAGTACCAACCAAGAGAAAGGGGTTTTAGGGGAATGAAAAAAGTGGTACAAGTATGGTTAGCTATTTTTCTTGTTGTAGGAGTTTTAGCCAATTCCAATGTAGCGTTGGCAGATACAAATGGAGAAACAGGAACCGAAGTAGTCAATGAAAAATTTGGTGCACCGATTGTTGTATACGGAGGAAACCTGACTGACGACCAAAAGAAAAGTGTAAGAGAAAGCTTAAAAATTACAGATAAATCAGATGTACAAGAAATTGTTGTGACAGGAAAAGATTTAGCCACCTATTTAAAAGATGGTGATGCCTCAGCAAGAATGTTCTCATCTGCAAAAATAACTAGAAAAAATTCAGGTTCAGGTCTTGTTATTAACATAGTGACACCTGATGATATTACAGAAGTAACTGCTGATATGTATGCTAATGCAATGCTTACAGCAGGAATTGAGGATGCGGTGGTAGATATTGCAGCTCCAAAGCCGGTAACAGGACATTCTGCTCTAGTTGGTATTTACAAAGCCTATGAAGTTACTGGGGGAGAGCTAGACCCAGAACGGACAGATGTAGCAAATGAAGAGTTATCAGTGGCAACGATTCTTTCTAAGGATGCTGGAGTAAACGAAGAAGAGGTTACAGAGCTTTTAACAGAAATTAAAAAGCAAATTGCTGAGCAAAACCCTGCCTCTCGTGAAGAAGTAGAGAAAATAGTTTCGGAACAGCTTTCCAAATTGAAGATTGAGCTATCAGATAAAGATCGCCAATTGTTAATTGACCTGATGGACCGTATACGTCAGTTGGACATCGATTTTAGTAAATGGTCAGATCAGTTAAATGACTTTAGTAAAACTATTGAAGAGAAGTTTAATCAAATAAAAGATAACGAAGGATTTTGGCAAAGTGTAAAAGACTTTTTCAATAATCTAATCGATTCTATTCGTTCCGTTTTTAGTTAAATGGAACCCCAGGAGTCGCCGGCTCCTCTCTAAACAATAAGAATAGAGAAATTTTTAATTAGAAATCAGTTACCTTTAAAAGAATTAAAGACGTGAAATCAATTTGCTGATTTCACGTCTTTTAATTTATCTATTAGTTATGTCTCATCCTCTTACCACAAATAAGTTAGAAATTTGCATTAAAAAATTGTATTTGATAAAATAGGTATTATAAATATCTCGAATTCGAGATAAATGGAGGTCATCATATGAAATTGGCTGGAATTCACCATGTTTCTGCTATAAGCGCCGATATAAGTAAAAATCATGATTTTTTTACAAGGATATTGGGGATGCGTTTGGTTAAAAAAAGTGTAAACCAGGATAATCCATCATCGTATCATTTGTTTTATGCTGATGCAGTAGGGACTCCTGGAACGGATATGACGTATTTTGACATACCAATGGCAGGGAGAACATATCCTGGAGTGTCAAGCATTAGTAACACGGGGCTTCGTGTAAAAAGTGAGGCAGCTTTGCAATTTTGGAAAAAGAGATTACATGATCTTGAAGTTCCTCATGATGAAATTTCCGAAATGTTTGGTAGAAAAACTCTATATTTTGAGGATTTTGAAGGATCAAGGATGAGACTAGTTGTAGATGACGGCAATGGAATTCCATTTGGGGAGCCATGGATAAAGGAAGAGATAAGTGGAGAAAATGCTATAGTAGGCTTAGGTCCGGTTACACTTACTTTAAAAAATCCAGAGCCTACAAAGAAAGTTTTAGAGCAGATATTAGGATTCACTTTAATTGGTTCTTACCCCTCTGCTATTACCGATGCACCTGATATTCAAGTGTACTCTGTAGGAAAAGGTGGTCCAGCAGGAGAAGTTCATATTGAAACAAGAGAAGATTTACCAAGAGAGAGACCAGGAAGAGGAAGTGTTCATCATGTGGCATTTCGTATTCCTCATATGGATGATTACCCTAAATGGGAAGAATTCCTTCGAGCAAAAGGCTATACAACCTCGGGCCTTGTAGATCGGCATTATTTTAAAGCAATCTACTTTAGAGAGCCTAACGGAATCTTGTTTGAGCTTTCTACAGATGAACCTGGATTTGATACAGATGAAAAGCAGGAAATGCTAGGTGAAAAATTGGCCTTACCTCCTTTCTTAGAGCCACGACGTAAAGAAATTGAGGCAAAGTTACGTCCGTTGTCAATTAATAAATAGTTGTGTTAAGATTCATAAAAAGGAGTGTGTGATAATGGATTTTCAATATAAAGAACTTGGCAATGATGTATTTGCCTATCAAGTAATAGAAGATGGGGAAAGACTTGGTGAAATTACGTGGACCCTGCTAGGAGACGTGATGGTTATGGACCATACTTTCGTTTCAAGTAAGCTTAGAGGCCAAGGAATTGCAAAAAAACTATTAGATAACGCCGCTTCCTATGCACGAGAAAACGATTTGAAAATGGAGCCTGTTTGCTCATACGTAGTAGATGCATTTGCTAAATCTGATGAATACGACGACTTAAAGGCATAATAAAAGGCAATCCTCTTTTAACTTAGTTTAAAGTGGATTGCCTTTTACGTTTTAGTAATTAAATGGATGTGAATAGCACTAGAATACCAGTTAATGCGGATGCACCTGCCAATGTATATAAGAAGTCTGTTTGATTAAAGATCAATTTCTTTTCCATGTTAATCTTCCTTTCTATTTGGTGTTAATAATAAAATACCCGTTTTTTGCAGACTGAAACAGGTTTATTAAAAATAACTCAGGGAAATTGATGATTAAATGAAACTTTTTTAAATTGCTTTCGTACAATAGCTATGTCAATTAATAATAGGGGGTAGAAAAATGATTTCAAGAACAGGAGAAGTAGTATTAGGAATTATCGGAGCAGTTTTTAATGTAATTGCAATCATACTAGTTTCTTTACTTGTCATTAACGGCAGTACAGCATTTGAAGACGAGGAATTTTCAAGTGCTTTAGAACAAGAAATTTTTAATGATCCACAACTAACTGCTGAAGAAGCTGAACAAGCTTTAGGTTTTGCTGAGATGTTTGTAGACTTATTTGGAGTTCTTGGCTGGGCAGCAGTAGTTGTATTCGTAATCAGTTTAATCTTTAACATTTTAGGAATCGTATTTGTTTCTAAAAACAAAAAACCAAAGCTAGCAGGTATCATGTTTATATTAGGTGGAGTTTTTGCAGGAATTATTTCCTTAACATCTATCATTTTATACGTAGCTGCAATTATGTGTTTTGTTCGAAAGCCACCAGTTAAATTTGAAGAAGAATATACTACTGAACAAACATATTAAAAAAACACCGGCTTAATAAGCCGGTGTTTTTAATGGAAATAAATATTTTGCTGTAGACAATGGATGGCCTTCAAAGTATTCATCAAACTCCTCGAGACATTCAAAGCCAAAGTGTTCGTAAAAAATACGAGCAGGTTCATTTTTGCTTTCTACATAAACAAATAATTGTTTTCCGACGGACATATGGTTAACGCCAGCCTCTAACAGCTTCCTCCCGTATCCCATTTTTTGAAACTCTGGGAGTACGTAGATCGCTGTAAGCTCGGCATCACCATCTTCGTCTACATAAGTAAAGTTAGCAAAGCCTACAGCTTCACCTTTATATTCAGCAATTAAAAAAATTGTTTTTTCTATACGCTTGGCTATCATCATCGGAGAATAAGCTTTTTCTAAAAATATTTTCTGAATGTTTTCTGGTATTATATCTTTATAAGTATCATTCCAACTGACCTGTGCGATCTGTTGTATAGTAGGAATATCTTTTAACGTAGTCGCCCTTATCATTTGAAACACCTCTTTTAGCTTTTTGTAAGCATAACAAAATTTCTATCAATCTTCTATAAGTAAAAAGAAAAAAATTGAAAATAAACATTTTTACATAGGAGGCAAACATGTCCTGGGAGTTAAAGAAATTTAGTGAATTAGATACTCATAATCTTTATGAAATACTAAAACTTCGTGTAGAGGTTTTTGTTGTTGAGCAAAACTGTCCATATCCAGAACTAGACGACTGTGATCAACAAGCTCTTCATCTTTATCTTAAAGAAAATAACGAAATTCTTGCTTATTGTCGTATTCTACCTGCAGGTCTCAAGTATGACGAATGCTCTATTGGAAGGGTAATTGTTAGGGAACAGGCAAGAGGAAAAGGTTACGCACGGGTGCTTATGCAAAAAGCTATAAACATAATTGAAACTTCTTGGAACGTTCCGTGTATAAAGCTATGCGCTCAAAGTCACTTACAACATTTTTATCAATCCGTAGGTTTTCAAACAATTAGTGATGAATTTGATGAGGATGGTATACCTCATGTATATATGATTAGGTCAAAAAATTAATAAGTGTTATATTGTACTTATTAGGGTATACACATCTTATAAATATATAGGAGGTAATAAATATGGCGAAAAATAGATCACTCTTATTGGCGGGACTTGCAGCTGGGGCTTATGCCTATTTCCGGAAAAAAGAAAATCGTGATAAGGCAATGGAAGCATTTAATAATACGAAAGATAAAGTAAATTCTTTCATGGAAGCTCAAAAGCAAGGCACGAATGAGGAAGAAACAGGAAATCCTAATCCTTACCATGAAGAAGATAATAATATGGTGAACGAGGGAGCCATGACAAGCGTCCAGTATTACAATGAGGAAGAAGCTGAAGCTACTCCAAACTCAGTTTCTGACAAGGATATAAAACCAGAAGATAAATAAACTTTGAAAAAAAGGTGCCTAATAGGTGCCTTTTTTATTTTACATATATAGATATTACTGTATAATTTCTAAAAAATACCTTTAAAATTTATATGGTGAATAATGGTACTTAGGTTCTATCTGGTTTCTCCACAAAGGAATTTCTCATTTCTATATTGTTCCTTTGATTGAATTAGCATTTATCTATCACTGCCGCAGTTTCAAGATAGGATATTTAGGGTACGAAAAAGAAACGAGTATATTTTAAAGGAGGAAGCAAAAAAATGAAAAGGGCAATGTTAATTTATAATCCTTCTGCTGGGCGAGAAGAAGCAAAACAATTTAAAGATAGAGCAATTGAAGTATTAACGAATTTAGGTTTTGATGTGACGGTAAAAGAAACACAACAGCAGGATGATGCCACACATTTTGCTGAAATGGCTTGTACTGAAAAAATGGACTTTTTGTTAGCCATGGGTGGAGACGGTACGATAAGCGAGGTAGTGAATGGTCTTGCTGAACGAGAAGACCGACCTTTATTCTCTTTTGTCCCCCTCGGTACAGTGAATGATTTTGCAAGGGCTCTTGGCATTCCGCTTGAACCAGACATTGCAATAGAAGCGCTTAAGATGACCAATACGGAACAAGTTGATGTAGGAAGAATCGGTGATAAGTACTTTGTTAATGTAGTAGCAATAGGAGATATTGCTAGTAGTGTTGCAGATACTCCTGTGGAACAAAAAACGAGGTATGGATCTATGGCCTACTTAATGGCTGGGGCAAAGGCAATCATCTCGAATGAAGAGGTAGAGATGACAATTACCCATGATCACGGTTCATGGAAAGGGACATCTATATTAGTTTTAGTTGCCCTAACCAATTCTGTAGGTGGATTTGAGAACTTGGTTAAATCTGCTAAAATTGATGATGGGAAAATGCATGTCTTTATCATAAAACAAGCAGGATTAGCGGCAATCGCTCGTATGGGAACAAAAGTAATGCTAGGAACACTAGGGAAGGATGAGGGAGTAGAGACTTTTACTACCGAGGAGCTCCGAATAGAATCGAATCGTCCATTATTTTGCAACGTAGATGGTGATCAAGGAGACTGTACTCCTCTTGATATACACATTCTTCCTAGACATTTGGAAATGCTTTTACCTAAAAAAACAGAAAGTAATTAAAAGTCTAGTTTTTTACTATAAAATGTTATAAAATGATTCTACATCCCTATTTAAAAGATAGGTACAAATGGACTATAAATTTGACTGGAAAGATGAGGTACTTATGGATAATACAGAAAAAATATTCTTAGATTACTTCACAAAAGCCTATGCCAAAGAAATGGGTATTACTAATAGAGTAGAAGGTCTTGATAAATTTTTTGAATTAGAAAAGAAACTATTCTTAGATATGTATTCTTTTGAAATTGAGAGAGCGAAAAAGGTATTAAGAGAAATCATTGACTTAATAATCGCTACGAATAACAAGCAAATGATTCAAAATGTAAAGTACTATTACATACAATTATCCGCTGTTATGGCTAGAAAGTTGTATGAGAGCCAGGTTCCGCTTGATAAGGTAATGGCCTTTAATAATGCTAGCGTGGAAATTATAGATACGAAGATGAGTGATGCACAGTTTTTGCAGTGTGCAGATGAGCTAGTAGAATTCTTTGTTATGGTAATTACTGAGAGGAAAAAACCTTCCTTTGGGCACCAGACAGTAAATAAGGTAATTCTTTATATTAATGATGAAATTGAAACAAATCTAACAGTAGAAGATATCGCCAAACAATTTAATATTAGTACCAGCCATCTCTCTAGAATTTTTAGAGAACATACTGGAGTAACCTTGGTAGAATACTTAAATATTAGAAAGGTAGAAGAGTGCCAATACTTTTTACGGCATACAAACAAATCAATATCAGAAATCTCTAATTCATTCCACTTTTGTAATCAGAGCTATTTCACGCGTATCTTCAAAAAATACACGAGTCTTACTCCTAAGCAGTTTAGAGACCATCAAGAACATCCTAATTTTAAGTATAATTTTCCAAAAGAGCCCAAAACTTATTAAAGGTTTGTCTAAGTAATATTTGAAAAATAGCTTCATAGAGGGTATACTCGAGATAGTTTGAAAAATGAAGGTGAAGCGATGAAGAAGAAAATCAGTTTATTCACTATCCTTATTTTTGCAACAGTCCTACTAAGTGGCTGTTCAGGAATAGAAAACAAAGAAGGCACTTTTTACAATATATTTGTTCGACCTTTTGAGTTTTTAATTGAATTTTTTGGAGACATTTTTAACGGTAGTTATGGGATGGCAATCATTGCTATTACTATTCTTATTCGTTTAGCCTTAATGCCCTTGATGCTTAAAAATTATAAGAATCAACAAGGTATGAAAGAAAAAATGGACAAGCTCAAACCAGAGATGGATGAGATTCAAAAGAAGCTAAAAGAAACAAAATCAAAAGAAGAACAGATGGTACTACAACAAGAAATGATGGGCTTATACCGTAAGCATAATGTGAATCCACTAAACATGGGTTGCTTACCAATGTTGATTCAGATGCCAATAGTTATGGGATTATATTTTGCGATCTTATATTCAGCAGATATAAAATCACACGAATTTTTATGGTATAACTTGGGGTCACCTGATATCGCTATGACGCTTATTGCTGGGGCTGTATATTTTGCACAAGCAAAAGTTTCTCTATGGACAGTGCCTGAGCAACAGCAACAACAAATGAAGTTGATGGTTTATATTTCACCGATCATGATTATGTTCATCTCGTTCAGTTCTATGGCAGCATTACCGCTATATTGGGCTGTAGGTGGTATCTTGTTAATATTCCAAACATATTTAGGTCGTAAATTTTATTCGAACCATCCAGAAAAAGCAGAAGAGTCTGTATAAAAGAGAGAGGAGCTTTTTGTAAAAAGAGCTTCTTTTTTTAATGTCTAGCTCCATCGCCTTGCCCCTCGGGGTCAAATGGATAAAAGCTCCGGTGGCTGAGGAACTGCCTCCTCGCTTTTCTCCATTTGCTGTCGGGGCAGACATAGTCGGTTTCGCTTTTCTTGTTGTCTAGCTCCACCGCCTTGCCCCTCGGGGTCAAATGGATAAAAGCTCCGGTGGCTGAGGAACTGCCTCCTCGCTTTTCTCCATTTGCCTGTCGGGGCAGACATAGGCGGTTTCGCTTTTCTTATGAAAAAGTTATAATGATTGGGTCAATGCTTAGCCTGTCGGGTCAGAGACAGACTGCTTGCGCATTAAATGGTATCCAGCGCAAGCAGCCTTGCCCCTCGGGGTCAAATGGAAAAAAGCTCCGGTGGCTGGGGAACTGCCTCCTCACTTTTCCCCATTTGCCTGTCGGGTCAGAGACAGACTGCTTGCGCATTAAATAAATAGAGGTGTTCGTATGAAAAGAAATTGGATATTTGGTATTTTAATTGTAGCTGTTAGTATTGCTTCTTTAGTATTTATTATAAAAGGAGATATAAATTTAGCTGTTTTGTTTATGACTCTTATCTTTGTCTTAAGTAATGGTTACAGAGCTATTGTATTTAAGGAAAAAGGGCATGAACGAGAGGCGAAATGGATGAAAACAATGGCAATCGTTTTCGCTGTCCTATTTGTACTCGTATTATTTCTAACAATTACCTAAAAAAACGTGAAATCATGTGTAGATGATTTCACGTTTTCTTTATTGTTTAGGAAATTATAAAGTTTTGAATCTGTGGATAAATTGATGTCTAGCTCCACCACCTTGCCCCTCGGGGTCAAATGGATAAAAGCTCCGGTGGCTGAGGAACTGCCTCCTCGCTTTTCTCCATTTGCCTGTCGGGGCAGACATAGGCGCTTGCGCTTTTCTTGTTTTGTTTAAAGTTCTTTAAAATTTAATAGCTAAACTTTTTTCTAGACAGAACAATGAGTATAATAGCTGGAACCGTGCAAAATGCCATTCCTAAAAAGGCTAGTTTTGGTTCTATGTCATATAAATAACCACCAGCTAGTGTTAGGACGGCACTACTTAAACTCATGGATAGAGCAGCATAAATTCCTTGGGCAGCAGGTATGAGTCTTTTGTCTAGTGTTCTAGATATATATTGAATAAAGGCATAATGTGCAACTCCAAAAGAAACGGAATGTAGTGCCTGAGTGAGGATAAACATCCAAACTGATGGAAATAGATAGATTCCAATCCAACGAATGGTGGCGCCGATCCCGGCTAAGAGAAACATCCAAGATATTTTCTTACTTGAAAATAACTTGTCAGCAATAAGAAAGAATACAATTTCAAATATAACAGCAACATTTAAAATGATTCCGATATAAAGGCTGTTGACTTCGATATCCTGAAGATAAATAAATCCATAATTATTATATGATGCGTGAGACCCCTGTATAAGTACAGTTAACGTTAAAATAATAATAAATTGTTTAGAAGTAAAAAGTTCTTTCCATTTAACTGAGTTTTCTTTTGTTGTTCTCAAGGGTATTTCACTCAAAGAGGCTGGCATTGGTCTAGAGTAGGTCAACATGATAATTGCAAGTGCAGCTAGCATCGTCCAGAGTATTGCTTGCTCGTCCCATATAGCAGTTACTCCTCCGATAAACAACAGGGCTACCATGAAGCCGACTGATCCAAACGAACGGCTTTTTCCATAGTGAACTTTATCCTTTTGCATGAGAATGGATGCACTACTCTCCATAGCAGGTAATAAGTTAGGATAGATTAAGCTAAACAAAACAGTAATAGTTAACAAAGAATAGAAAGAATTAAAGGGTATGTATAAAACAAGTGCTGCAAAAGAAAGTAACGCGAGCAAGCGAAGCACCTTCTGCATACTATACTTACTAGTAGCTCGTGGGAATAAGGCGAATGTGGAAAAGGCTCTTGCAAGCATTCCGGCACCCATAATAACGCTAGCAGAGGTGACACTAAGGCCTTTAGCGTTGGTTAAATAACCGGTCCAATAGGGCATAAACACTCCCCATGTGAAGAAGAACGTGAAAAAATTAATGGATAACCATTTTTGAGACTTCATAGAATGACCTCTTTACTTTCGACTTATTAAAGCTAAGTAAATAAGTTAACTAGCTGTAATAACTGTCTAGATTTAATTTTTGGTGCGATTTTATTTTCGCATAAGTTACAATTTTGAAACGAGTTTAATAACATTATAAAGCATTTTAATTTGATTAGGGATAAGTTCTATGAAAAATGTTAAACTAGTAATATCGCTAATTGGAAAGAAGGAAGAGCAAGGGATGCAATCAAGATTTAGTTTAATGAAGGCAAAAAAGAAAAGAAAGTGGCCAAAAATTGTAGTTAGTATTATTTTGGGTTTAATAGTTGTAAGTGCCGTGGGATGGATTGGTATAAATGATTGGAATATAGATAAAAGTTTAAAGGCGTTAGGTATTACAGTTCAGGAAGAAAAACCTGAGGTTGAACTAGAGAAACCAACGCAAGTAATAGAGGAAGCAAAAGATCCAGTAAAAGAGGAGCCTCCAATTGTAGAGGAGCCTATAGAAGAAGTAGATCGTTCAGGGGCAAAAGGCTATGTAGGCAATGAAACTTTACCTGCCGAGCCTACTTATGTAGATGGAATTTTAATAGCAAGCAAGCAATATCCCCTACCTGCCACTTATGCGCCTGGGGAAAACGAAGTAGCAAGACAAGCATTCGAAGCAATGGCAGCTGAAGCAAGGCTTTCCGGTTACGAATTAGTAGCATTTAGTACATATCGTTCTTTTGACTATCAACAGCAGCTATATAATAGATATGTGAGCAATGATGGAGTGGAAGCTGCAGATCGATATAGCGCTCGCCCAGGATACTCTGAGCATCAAACCGGGCTTGCATTCGATATTGGAGAATTACACTTTGAGCAGCACTTCGCAAGAGAGAGCTTTGGAGAGACGCCAGCTGGCCAATGGGTAGCTTCTAACGCCCATAAATATGGATTTATTATGCGTTTTCCGAATGGAAAAGAAAAAATTACAGGGTATATGTATGAGCCTTGGCATTTTAGATATGTAGGATTGGACCATGCAGCTAAAATATATGAAGCAAATACAACATTAGAAGAATATTTAGGCATATAAGAAAAAGATCCCATCATTCGTGGGATCTTTTTCTTGTACTAAGACAATGGCTTAATGTCCTTTTATCAATCATCGTTTTATAAAATTGGAGATATCAGTCGAGCAAGTGATTCCTTAAACTTAATCATAGTCGACCGGCTTTCATAAAGTTCCCATGTAAGTTCAGTAGAAAGCTTCATGTCCTCTTCAAATAACTCCGCTAATTGATGGGAAGTTTCATTGTCATAAATAAATGCGTTTACCTCGAAATTTAACTTGAAGCTTCGAACGTCAATATTTGCAGTACCTACAGTAGAAGCTTCATCATCAATAACAATCATTTTCGTGTGTAGGAATCCATTTTCATAAATGAATACTTTTGCCCCAGCTTTGATAAGCTCTCCAACATATGAATAGGTTGCCCAGTATACAAATAAATGGTCAGGCTTGTTAGGTATCATAATTCTTACGTCTATGCCTGAAAGACAAGCTACACGGAGAGTATCCATAAAACTAGCATCTGGTATGAAATAGGGAGACTGAATATAAATGTATTTCTTAGCCATCATGATTAATTTTAAATAACCATTTTTAATTTGCTCCCACTCAGAATCAGGTCCACTCGAAACAATTTGTAATCCAACAGAACCCTTCAATGGGATAGCTGGGAAAAAACGATCGGAATATTCGATATCGTGTTCTGCAGAAGCTTGGTTCCAATCGAGTATAAAACGAGTTTGGAGCGGATGAACGGAGCTTCCTTCAATTCTAAGGTGCGTATCTCTCCAGTACCCGAATTTCTTTTTCTTACCTAAGTATTCATCACCGACATTGAATCCTCCTATGTAACCAATTCGTCCATCAATGACTACTATTTTGCGATGGTTTCGGTAATTCATCCGTGGGTTGATCAATGGAAGAATGGATGGAAAGAATGCTTCCACGCGTCCGCCTAGCTTAATGAGTTCATGAAAGTGTCGCTTTCGTAAAGAGCGAGAGCCTGTATCGTCATACAGTATGCGAATCTTTACTCCTTGTTTAGCTTTTGCTAGTAGAACCTTATAAATCTCTTGTCCTAAATTATCTAAACGGAAAATATAATATTGAATGTGTATATGGTCCTTTGCGTTTTCTAGATCGAACAAGAGGGCATCAAACTTTTCACGCCCGTCTGTAAAGATATCTACTTTGTTATCCTGCGTTAAAACGGCATGGTTATTATTAAGATGCATAATAATCAAGTCTTTGTAATGACTAGCGTCATCTAATCTAAAATCAAAGGATTCATCTTCAATAGCTTCCATTTGAAACTCAATTAATTTATCGATACCTATTTTACTTTTCCCTTCCCAGCGAAAAAGGGTTTTGCGTCGCAATCTTCTTCCAAACAGTAAATAAATACCGAAACCTAGGATAGGGATGAAGAATAGAACTAAAATCCATGCCCAGGTGGAGGACGCATCTCTTCTCTCTAAAAATATTAAGGCGATTGCCAAAGAAATATTTAAAATTAGTATGCCTGTACCAACAAAACCGTATATACTTGCAGCCAAAATTACACCCCCAACCCTTTTATGTCTGTCTTTTCTAGTATAGCCGATTTAGTTAAAAGAAAGAAGAATTGTAACATATTGAGTAAACCTATAAGCATAAGTAATTAGCAAAATGAAATATACATATAAGGTGTTTGAATAGTCTGATATAATCAAGGTGGGAATTTAGACTTAAGGAGATGGGAAAAATGCTTCAAGCAAAAAATCTTCAGAAGAAGTTTAAAGCAAAAGAAGTAGTGAAAAAGATAAATTTGGAGCTTGGCGCAGGAGAATCAATTGGACTGTTAGGTCCGAATGGAGCAGGAAAATCAACTACTATATCCATGCTTTCATCATTAATGAAACCTACGAGTGGAACTGTTCTTTGGAATGGGACTTCCATTGAGGAGAATCCTCAAATGCTTCGTAAGAATTTAGGGGTGGTACCTCAAGAAATAGCCTTGTACCCAGAGCTTACAGCAAAAGAGAACCTAGAGTTTTTTGGACGAATTTATGGGCTGAAAGGAAAAGATTTAGAAACACGGGTGGAGGATGTGCTTGAAAAGATTGGTTTAAGTGACCGGAGAAAGGACAGAGTAAAAACCTTTTCCGGTGGGATGAAGCGTAGACTTAACATTGGAGCGGCTTTACTGCATAAGCCTTCCTTTCTCATTATGGATGAGCCTACTGTAGGAATAGATCCTCAGTCTCGTGCTTACATATTAGAGGCCGTAAAGCAGCTTGTAGAGGAAGGTATGACGTTACTTTACACAAGTCACTATATAGAAGAGGTAGAGCTGCTTTGCGAAAAGATATACATTATGGATCAAGGTGAAATTATTGCATCGGGAACAAAAGAGGAATTAAAGTCTTTAGTTTCCGACCAACAAACAATTGAGTTAAAGGGTCATTCGCTTTCAGTTGCATTTGAGGAAAGCTTACAGAAGCATTTTCCAACTGCTAACATCCACAGGGAAGAAGAAAAGCTTTTAGTATCTCTTTCTAAGTTTATGGAGCCATTATCAAGTATTTTTGCAGTTGCTGCCGAAAATGAAGTGACGATTACTTCTGCAGTAGTTAAAATTCCTTCTCTCGAGGATGTTTTTTTACATTTAACAGGAAGAGCTTTGAGAGACTAGGAGGAAATAGAATGCTTTTAAACTTAATTAGTAAGCAACTAAAGGTGATTATTCGTAATAAGCAGCCGCTTATTATCCTTTTAGCTATGCCTATTATCTTGATTACTATTTTATCATCAGCCTTGGCGGGGATCATGGATACAGACGGATCTTCTGCTATTCAGGCTCACTTGGTAATTATAGATGAAACTAGCTGGGAGAAGGAACAGGCATCTATTACAGCCTTTCTAAAAGAGTCTGGACTGGAAGGGTCAACTCTTAATACTCTATTGCAAACGTTTGAAGAAAACGATCCTACTAATGTTTTGCAAAATTCAATTCTCCTCTCTACGGAAATGGAGAAATATGTAAAAACAACTAACGATGATATATCCAATCTAGAAGATTTAAGAAAGAGTAATAATGTGGATGGTATCTTAGTCATTCCTGATAATTTCAGATTAGATTATATTAAACAATCTTATTTTGACCAAGGAAATAAGCCGAGTTTTGAGTTGTTATTAAATCAAGAGAATGAAATAAGGGCATCTATAATTGTTTCAATTCTTGAGGAGTGGAAAAAAGGGTTTAGCCAGTCAATGGCGTTAAATAAAGTGGGTATAACTCCAAACGAAGTAATGGGTCAAACAATTGCAGTACAAAAATTAGAGCATTTAATGAATGAGGGAGAACGTACTATTCCATCTTCCGTTTATTACTCTGTGGGAATGCTAGTAATGTTTGCTCTTTATATACCCTCCTTTTTGGCAGGATTTGCGTTACAGGAAGTATATTGGAAGGTCTATGACCGAATCCTTTTAGCAGGGGTATCCTCAACCTATTACTCTCTTTCTATATTTATAACAGGGGCAATTGTAGCGTTACTGCAACAGGCGATCATATTGCTTTATGGAAGCCTGGTGCTGGGAATAGACTGGGTTGGCATACAGACTATGATTGTAATAGTCGTTAGCTTCAGCTTATTTATCGGGGGACTTTCAGCACTTTTAACCGCCTTACAATTTAAAACGGGAACTGAAGGTATTGCTAATGTGTTTAATGGATTAGTGATTACTATTTTCTCCTTCCTAGGAGGCTCCTTCTTTAAAATTAGTGATGTATCCGAGACGCTTGGTGACATTGGTGGCTATACCCCTAACGGAGCCACAATGAAAGCAATTCTTTCTATTCAAACCGGGGATTCAGTTGGTGTGATATGGCCACAGATGTATGTGCTATATATTGGCCTATTAATATGTGTCAGCTTGTCCATTATAGTATTTCCTAAAAGAGGTGTGACATCATGAAGGGCATTTGGATTGCAAGGGCTCAAAATTTAAAGCGAAAGCCGTTGGTTCTTCTAACAATGACCATTATGACAGTTGTCCTCGCATATGTTCTCAGTGGTGGTGTAGGTGGCCAGCAAGCAATTTTTATCACTAATGATAATTCCGAAACAAGTAGTGACGTATTAGATAAATTAAAATCTTTAGAGGATTATTCCTTTCTTCCACTGTCTAAAATTGAGTTGGAAGAGAAGATAGAGGGAGACCCTGACTTAATAGGAGTGTTGCTTACAGAGTCTACGTATACAGTCTTGAGTAGTGCAGAAACAGATGTCGTTAGAAATGTATCTTTAATAATAGAAGCTGCATATAACGAAATTGCCTTTGAGAAAAGAATAGTAGAAGTTGGCGGTAGGGATAAGTGGAAGGAAATGAATAGAATTTTAGACGATGAGGAAGCTTTCGAAATCGAGATTCGTGCTATGAATGAAAAGCAAACTTTTCGATATGATGGAGCTCTACAAAGTTTATTTGGTTATATGCTCTTTTTTGTATTTTATACCATCTCAACAAATGTTCAATTTATATTGGAAGATAAACGAACAGGAGTGTGGAATCGTCTAAAGTTAGCTTCTATTAGTCGGACTAAATTATATTTCGGGCATTTATCTTTTAGCTTTCTAATTGGTTTTTTGCAAATGCTTTTAGTTTTATTAGTGTTCCGATTTATCGTGAAAACTAATATGTATGGAGCATTCTCGGAAATAATTATTATATCGAGTATTTATGTATTATTAGTTTTGGCGATATCCTTAATAATCATTTCACTAGCCAAAACTGTTAGTCAAAGTGGAGTTATTGTTTCCTTGCTGGCTGTAGCTTTCGCTATGTTAGGTGGGGCATATTGGCCACTTGAAATTGTTCAATCAGAAGGGTTACTGAATATGAAATGGCTGTCTCCTATTTACTACGCGATGGAAGCATTAAAAAGAGTTACCATTTATGGGGAAACCTTAAGTGCTGTATCAGCGTACCTATGGATGATGCTTTTATTGGCGGCTACGTTTATAGCAGGGGGTATATATTTATTAGAAAAGAAAGCAGAACGTGGCCATTCTAGTGAGTAAAAAGGGGGAATGGAAATGTACTGGTGCAAAATAGCGAGAACAAATGAAGAATTTGAAGCTATAGCAAAATTAAATTATGAAACATTCGTAGAAGAAATTCCGCAACATGAAAAAGATCCAAGTGGAATGAGAGTAGATCCTTTTCACCATGAAAACGTTTATGTGATTGTATTAAAAGACCAAGAGCTTGCGGGAATGGTAGCCTTTAGAGCGGAGCGTCCATTCTCATTAGACAAGAAGCTTGGACCAGTAGAAAATTATCTCCCAGAGGATGCTCTAAAAGGGGCACTCTGTGAGGTTCGTTTACTAGCGGTAGATAAAAAGCATCGGAATGGGCGTGTTTTTTATTATTTAGCTAGAGCACTATCTGACTTTGCATACGAAAATGGATATGGAGCGGCCGTTATTTCGGGAACAGTAAGAGAGCAAAAGCTGTATAATCAACTTGGTTTTGAGCCTTTTGCAAATCCAATTGGAGCAGAGGATGCTTTATTTGTCCCAATGGTATTAACGAGAGAGCGCTTTGATAATTCGGTCGCTGCACGCTTTAAGCAGAAAAGGTATTCTTTTTATCCCGGTCCTGTTCATCAGGTTAATGTAATCAAAAATGCTTTTCAGGAAGATCCACTCACCCATCGTTCTCATCAATTTGAGGTAATGCTCGATCGAGTTAAGCATAGGCTAAACGAGTTGAGTGGTGCTAAATACGTTCACTTACTAGTTGGGACCGGTACTTTAGCAAATGAAGCAATGATTGCTCAATTGAAGGTGTTGGATGAAAGGGGTCTAATCTTAACGAATGGAGCTTTTGGAGAGCGTCTTCAAAAACAGGCATTACGTTGGGGATTAGATTATAACGTGGTTAGCTATGATTGGGGACAGGCATATGATTTAGAGGCCATTGAAAAAAAACTTGCGCTTGGAAATTATAGCTGGCTACTAATGGTTCATGGGGAAACCTCGACAGGGATGCTAAATGAATTAGAAGAACTGAAAGACATTTGCCGTCGTTATAATGTATTGCTCTGTGCTGACTGTGTTAGCTCGTTTGGTTCTCTCCCATTCTCTATGGAAGGATTATATTTGACTACAGGGGTCAGTGGAAAGGCAATAGGTACCATGAGCGGACTTTCCTTTGTCTTTGCCAATTCAGAAATAGTCTCCTGTGAGCGTATCCCTGCCTATTTAGACATAGGCTTAACGACAAACTCTCACGTACCCTTTACAATGCCATCCCAACTTATCCATAGCCTAGAAAATGCCTTAATGGCCTATGACAATGGGGAAAGATATAAGCTTTTACATAAACGATGGATGTATATTGAAGAGGAAGTTAAACGACATAATATAGAGCTCTTTACAAATAACACATATCCTATGATATTCACATTACAAGAAAACCAATTTCCACACCTTGCTGAGGATGCAAGAATGTCAGGCTTTGATTTACATTATAAAAGTGAATATTTAAAAGAAAAAAGCCTTATTCAAATATCCTGTATTCAGCCAGATTTTGAAGTTGCATGGACAAAATTTATAAATTGGTTTGCTAATTACCGCCTATATCATGAAGGAAGAAGTAAGTCGCTTTTTGAATCAAGTACCTGTGAATAAATGAACGCAACATTAAATAAGGCTCATTGTAACATTGGTTACAATGAGCCTTACTTATGTAGGTATGGAAAGTTTTAATCAGAATTAATTTGTTTATAAGTCTGCTGGATGAATGTTTTATAGGGAGTGGCGGGCATATTACTTATATTGTCATATGCTTTTTGAACAGCTTCTTTAGCTTTTTCATTCTGTCCCTTCGCTTTGTAGCATAATGCTAGATAAGCATCCTTCTCGTAAAAAATGGACAAATCAATAGGGTGACCGACTGTCTCCTGAATAACGACTTCTTCTAGTTGTTCAATTGCAGCGTCAAATTGTTTTAAACCAAATAAGGTTTTTCCTCTCTCCAAAACAAAGTAGGGGGTAAATATCTTATTTTTTTCTAAAGTATAGGCTTGGAATAGCTTCTCTGCTTCTTCATATTCATGTGTATAGGAATTCAAGTAATGAATTTTCATAAAAGAAGAGAAGCGCCCGGCATCTGGATCATCTGCAAAGACTCCATATGCCTCTATTTTCTTTACATAGTACTCTATTTTTTCCTCATCTTTTTGCATCATTGCATGGGCAGCAGCGATTCTATAGAGGTCATCTAAATGGTAAAACGTTTTATTTTCTTTAGAATACTCAATCGCTTGGTCCATTAGCTTCAGCGCAGATTCATGGTCACCGATTGCATAGTATAGTGCAGTCTCTACATAGTCAAAGTCTAGTCGAGAGATAGGGTCAATCCAAATTCCTGTATCCTCTAAGTAAGTACGTTCCCGTTGAAGGATTTTTAAAGCTTCCTCGTATTTATGCTCCTGAAATTTTACGGCTGTTCGTACAATTCCTATTTTAGCTCGTCTTGAAGTGATATTTAACTTCTCATAAAGATCTGCAGCTTGGTTTAATGGTTCTTCCCAGTCTTTTTTATGTACTTGGTACATACAACGACTGTACATTTCTAACAAACGCGCTGATTCATACCCCTGACCAATCTTTGGCAAGTACGGTTCTACTAATTGTATTAATTGCTCATATTCATCTGATAGAACATCGTAGTGTGTATTAAAAAGAATCTCGGCTTTCTCTAAAACTACACGTAATTCTTGTCCGCTTACTTCCTCTAGTAACTCCGAAACATCTACGTTTAACTGTTTAGCGATATATTGAAGGCTTTCCATAGAGGGCTTAGCCTTATTGTTTTCTATTAGACTGAGCATTCCCTTAGTTAATTCGGTACCTGCAAGAGCCTCTAGAGTCATCTTTTGTTGTTTTCTCAATGTACGTATTCGCTCTCCAAGCGTCTGCATTGCTTCACCTCTTTTATCTTTAGTTTAATTATATTAAACTTTTTGTTGAAATGGAAGAATGAATATGATATTATTTGTTTAATAAAATTAAACTTTTAGTTTTTTCAGAACAAATAGAAAGAAAAAGCTAAACAAAGGGGAAATAATTATGGAAGAAATAGTGAAGTTGAAAAAAGCTACTTATCATTTATGGACATTCACCATTAGTAAGCTCATATCGATTTTTGGCGCTCAAGTTTATGCATTTGCTATCAGTTTTTATATTCTACAGCTAACTGGATCTGCCACAAGCTTCGCAACAAACCTAATATGTAGTATTTTGCCTAGAACTCTACTTGCTCCTTTTGCGGGGTATGCTGCTGATAAATACTCTAGAAAAGGAATTATTATTGGAGCTCAAATTGCCAGCTCGTTGGCAATAGGTGGCTTATTAATCTTCAGTATAAATGCAGAATTGTCATTGATCGCGATTTATATAACAACGGTCATCTTATCCATTACCTCAACGTTTTCGGGGGTGACATTTAGTTCTTCTATGACGGGACTAGTAGATGAAGCGAGAATACAAAAAGCGATGTCATTAAATCAGATGTCTATTTCCTTTGCGACAATTGGAAGCCCAGCAGTAGGTGGAATATTATATGGAACTGTGACTATGCTGGTGTTTTTAGGTATTTATTTGACAGCGTCTATAATAGCGGTAGTCTTAGAATCTACGATGAACTTTAAATTATTTGCTACAAGAAAAGAAGTGGTGGAAGGGGCTCCTAAAGAGTCGATGCTACAAAGCATCAAAGAAGGTTTTAAATATTTAATGAAAAAGCCTGTGGTAAAAATAATTATTTTCATTTCTTTAATAGTGAATTTTTTGTTTGGGGCTTTTCAGGTTGGATATTCGTTTATCCTAATCGAAAAATTAAAGCTTGATCCAGTTCATTTTGGTTATACAGAAATGGCCTTTGCTCTTGGAATGCTGTTAATGTCTATTTACTTCTCAAGTACGAAGGAGTTAAAATACCCTCTTTTTGTTTCTAAATGGAGCATAGTGGGCACAGGGTTTTTATTGGCATCAATTGCGACGCCACTACTAATGAACATGTCTTATTTTGGGACCGTGGTATTTTATATTATAATCCTCTTTGTTTTTGGAGTGACTATGATGGTCACTAATACACCAATAATGGTCATGATGCAAAAGACAATAGATGATGATTATAAAGGCCGCGTATTTTCTATTTTAGAGACAGGGTCAATGGCTCTAATGCCACTTGGGATGGTTGTTTTTGGGTTTCTGTATGATGTGTTCTCTGCAGAGCTTATCCTAATTACTTCGGGAGTTCTATTAATAGCTACCGTTTTAGTGCTTGCAAGGCCATCGGTTATTAGAAAAGCACATCCAGAGCTTGCGAAAGGGAAAGTGGAGACTACTCCAGACCCTCAGCCAGAATGAAATCCGCTCTGGTGGAACAAAGAGGGTTAAGTTGGTCCATTAAGACAACTAATAAAAGTGGCGATTACAATGAGCACCCACTTCAAGGGTGTTAATTGGCGGGGAGTTCACAGTATATTAAAAGGAGTGTTTCTTTGAATAGCCCTATATTAAAACAAATAGGAACAGTATTTATTCCAGTAAGGAATATAGAACAAGCTAGAGATTGGTACTGCGATATTTTGGGGATAAAAATAGACGGAGATATTCAATTTGGTCATCTTTACGTTTTACCTATGGAAGGTACAGGGATAGTATTAGATAGTAAAATTTATTCAGAGGATATAATATTCAAAATACCTGCCTTTCATTTCAATACTAAAAATATTGAAGAAGCATTTCAATATATGAAGAATAAAGGGGTAACTCTTCTTACTAAAATTGAACATAATCATTATTTTAATTTTAAGGATCCTGATGGAAATACTTTAATGATATGTAAATGTTAAATTTGAGATTAATACAAATAGAGGCACTGTAAATTTACATTTACAATGCCTTTATTTGCTCTGTGGGCACTATCCTAACAGTTAATTTTAAAGCCCATGTTTTAACGTTTTAGTTGATCTACGATACGCGAAAATTAAACCTATTGCTAATATCGCAAGAATCCCCGACAATACATAAATATTATCTGGCTGCTTCGTAAACAACCATGCAAACAAGAGAGGACCAATGATGCGGCCGAGGTTATCCATTGAATAAGTCATCCCAGCTGCAGTTCCATATCGACCACCTGACTCTTTGGAGGTAAGGGATACAATGGTTGTTCGGGCAAGTGCATTACCTGCTGTGAAAACACAAAGGGATAGTCCCGCCCAAAAAATATTAGTCGTAAAAACTGTCATGACCAACCCTATAGCTGTTACTACTTGTGCATAAAGAAGCCAAGTTGTCTCCGTTCCGTTCTTGATACGTCGTACAACTCCACCTTGAATAGCTGCATCGACAAAGCCGCTGAACATGAACAGATAACCAATTTGTAATGGTGTTATAGCTACTCTTTCAATTTGAAATAACTGAAAAGTTGCCTCCAAGCCAGCAAGTAGGAAGGTAACCATAAAAGAAAAGAGGAATAAGTATTTTATACGGTAGGACCATAAGCTCAAAGCGCCTCTAGGAAGAATCGTTCGCTTATTGGCTTCACCAGTACGAGCTGGTTCTTTTAAAATGATTAACGCATAAACAAAAATGACTAACAATAGAATAGCTGAGACGATAAATGGAGTTTCCAAGCTAATATGACCTAGAATACCTCCAATTGCTGGTCCAAATATAAAACCTAAACCAATAGACATTCCCATGAAACCCATATACTTATTTCTGTTTTCCTCATCGGATAGATCTGCTATAAAGCCAGTTACCGCAGTGTAAAGCGCACCTGAAAATAGTCCACCGACTACACGAGAAAGGTAAAGCATTACCAATGAATCGAAGAATAAGGAGAATAACCAAAAGCTTAAGCTAAAGCCGATTAATCCTGTTAGAATAAGTGTTTTACGTCCAATCCGATCAGAAAGCATTCCCCAAAGAGGAGCAGTGAAAAAGGAAGCTAAAGCATAGACTGTTAGTAGACCTCCTACATGAACCTCGTTATAGTTCTCCTGAAGTATAACCTCAGGTAGTACGGGAATAATAATCCCGAAACCTAGATAAACAAGAAATTGAACGGACATTAATATAAAAAGTGATTTTTTCATTGTCAAACCTGCTTTCTCAAACCTTACCCTCTATAATAACTGTTTCGGAAGGAATTTTCACCTCGAAATAGGTGAAGATAAATTGGTGAATAAAAGCAGGAATATCAAGGTTTAATCAAGAATGTTACCAGCTGAAGAAATTTATAATCTTTTGTGTAAATTTTAAAATGGCGACAGATCTTACCAGGTAGTTTTCCCTACTCACATTATCAGGGAAGTGAACTAGCTAAGATCAGTTTAATAACTCCTTGGTTCGGATATACTCTGTATAGCCTCGGAGATTTCTTGTATATGTGGAAAAGGAAATGCTAAGTCAGCAAGAGACACAAAGCCTACTAACTCTTCATTTTCTACTACTGGGAGTCGGCGGACTTGATGTTTACCCATTAAAATAGATGCTTCAGCTGTAGAGTCTTGAGGTGAAACTGAGATAACGGTTTTAGTCATAATGTTTTCTACCGTGCATTTGACATCTTTAGCAACTGCTCTTGTTACAATATCTCTGTCTGTAATCATTCCAACAAGCTTTTTCTTGCTTACTACTGGTAAACAACCGATATCCAATGAACGCATTTGTTCCGCAACTTCGTTTACATAATCATTAGGGCTACACGTAACCACTTGCTTACTCATTA
The DNA here is from genome assembly GCF_038004905.1 of Psychrobacillus sp. FSL W7-1493. Taxonomy (NCBI): domain Bacteria; kingdom Bacillati; phylum Bacillota; class Bacilli; order Caryophanales; family Bacillaceae; genus Psychrobacillus; species Psychrobacillus sp. FSL W7-1493. The sequence goes on from NZ_JBBOSB010000001.1 coordinate 529,800, forward strand.
CATCCTGTACAATCATCGATATCACTCCTTTAGAGGTTATGATGGTTTACAAATGCGTAAAATATGTAATAAAAATGAAAGGTTTAGGCCATGTAAAAAGTGGTATTATAGGATAGAGAAAAATAAATAAAATAAAAGAAACCTTTTAAATATATATTCGTAATAATAAATGGAAGGGACTGAGGTGGATTGGCTAAGGAAGTTGATTTAAAGAAAATTGTAAGTAATCTATCAAAACTTGGTGTGACTGTTACAATGACAAAATCTAGGCTTGAAATACTTAAAGCTTTATCACCACCCGCACAAAGTCCACATGTGCAATCCTAAAAAAAGAGTGACTTGAAGCCTCGTTAAAACGAATGCTTCAGTCACTCTTTTTTATATTTGTCGCTTAATCTTCATTCTTAGCAAACATATATGTTCTATGGTGAAACTTCATACTAAAGACTAAACCGATAGCAAGCATATTACCCATCAAGGAACTACCTCCGTAGCTTATAAATGGTAGTGGAATACCCGTTATAGGCAGGAGCTGAATAGTCATTCCAACATTCTCAAATACATGGAAAGTGATCATGGCAATAATTCCAGCGCATACATAGGTGCTGTACATATCCTTGAGCTGTAAGGTTATTTTAGTTAAGTGATAGATCAGTAGGAAGTAGAGACTTATTACTATACTAGCACCAACAAATCCATATTCCTCTCCAATGACAGCAAAGATAAAGTCGGTATGATTTTCCGGTACATACACAACACGTTCTCCATACCCTTTACCGAATATTTCTCCTGAACCAATTGCATTCAAAGCTGTAATAAGATGCATTCCTTCATTGGAAGCATATGAATATGGATCTATCCATGAATAAATACGTGCAAATTGGTAAGGGTCGAAGCCAAAATATTTAGCCAAGAAGTCTTGTGCATACAAGGCCATCCACAAAAAGAGTCCACCTATTCCAAGCCCACCTAAAAATAGAGGTAAAATAATTTTCCATGTAATACCTGCTACGACGATTAATGCAGCAGTAATTGCTAAGAAAACTAACGAAGTACCTAAATCGGGCTGAAGCATGATAAAAGCTAACGGGATAATTAAGGTTATACCAATTTTCCCTAATAGAATAAAGTCTGTTTTAACTGTTTTCATCACATACTGTTCATGATGATAGGTAATAAGGCGTGCTAAACCTAATATATAAAAGGTCTTCATGAATTCGGCAGGCTGAATGTCCCCTATTGGTAAATGGAACCAGCTTTTTGCTCCATTACGTGGTGATACTAAAGCCATGCTCTCTGGTAGGATAGCAAGAATGGCTAAAAGGAAAACTCCTATTCCGTATATATACCATGCCATTCTTTTGTATTGTTCTGGCTCAAAAAACATAACCATCCCAATAATAACGCACCCAACAACATACCAAAAAAGCTGTTTGGATACAAAGTTATACGCCGCGTATTGACCTGTAGTCTGAGCCGAGGAAATGGCTAGTAAGCTAACGATCAGAAATAATAATAAAATAAAAGCTAATGTCCAATCGAAGCGATCAGCAAAGCCTTTTTTATTTTCCATAAAAATCACCTAGATTTCTTTCTAAATATACAATTTTTTGTTTCATTTCCATTCTCTTATATAGAAGGAAACACACTTTTTCTATTATATCGTAAATACTCTTTTTTGGCTTGTGAGTAATATAGACGATATTACAAAAACAGTTGTTTCGTTTAAATAAAATTATGCTAATATATATCTTATATGAGGAGTGAAAATTCAGTGGCTAAAAAAGAGAGAGACTTAGATGACTATTTAACTCATCTATACGTTCATGCAAATGAGATAGAGCATTTCACATTATTTAGTGGTATTTCAGTTCAACTATTTTTAAAATTTGCTAATTTGTCTTCCCTTTTGTTGTTAAAGCATCGTTACGAAGATGCTTCTTTTAATATCCATACACAAATGGACTTTATAGGGGAAAATCAATTTGGGCATTTTTTAAAGGAGTCCTCTGAAAAACCTACTTCCCTTTGTTTTTTGGATTTCTCAGATGAGCGACGATTAAATCTGCTGACTCCTCAAGAACAAGCAGAGCTTTTATATATAGCACACAAAAAAGAAGCGTTTCGATCACCATTTTATCATCACCTTCAAAATCGATTTGTCTATTTGACCGATGAAGATGAGCATATTACTAAAATATATTTTCGAGATATAGAGGATTTTTACGGTTTAATCGCTGACTTATTCAATCAAGTGATAAAAGAAAAAACGAAATCTACTGCATTTTGGAGAAAAAAGAATAATATTATATTGCCAGAGTTGTCCTCTGCAACTGTGGAAAGGTACACCGATTTTTATGAAGACGGTGTTCTCATGTCTTTGTTCCGCGTGGATAAGACTAATTATGGAATTGAAATTCGTTGCTTACCGGAAAATATTTTTCCTGACGAGGTGCTAGAGGATATTAAGCACCATGTTAAAAGACCATATGATTTCTTAATAGAAATATAAGAGGACGCTTTTGCTACATTCTGTTGCAAAAGCGTCTATTATGTATATGAGGTGATAAATAGTGGCATGGATTTTACTTATAGTAGCAGGCTTAACTGAAATTATATGGGCAATTGGGTTAAAGGAAGCTCATGGTTTTACAGAGCTTATCCCTTCTATTATCACCATAATGTTTCTAGTGATTAGCTTTTTTTTATTTGCACAGGCGATGAAGACGATTCCGATTGGAACTGCATATGCTATATTTACGGGAATTGGAGCTGCCGGCACGGCGGTAGTAGGTATTTTATGGTTCAATGAACAAGTAAATGCAGGTAAAGTCGTATTCTTATGTCTGCTGCTTTTCGGTATCGTTGGTTTAAAGCTGATTGATACAGAGGAGGCAGACTAATGGAATGGATTATACTGATTGTAGCTGGTCTTTTTGAGGTTGGTTTTGTAGTTTGTATGAAGCTTTCTAATGGCTTTACAAATAAGAAATTCTCTATACTTACTATTATTACGGCATCTTTAAGTTTCTTTTTACTTTCCTTAGCCCTTAAAGATATATCTGTAGGTACAGGGTATGCTGTTTGGACTGGAATTGGGGCAGCAGGAAGTGTATTGATCGGTATGTATTTGTTTAACGAAAAGAAAAGCCGTCTAAAATTATTCTTTTTAAGCTGTATTATATGTGGAGTTGTTGGTCTAAAACTATTTGGCTAACAATTCATGTATAGATACGAGAAATGATAAAATAGAAATACCAAAACGTGGAGGTCAAAGTGATGAAATTGAAATTAGGATTATTATATGGTGGGAAATCTGCGGAGCACGAGGTTTCTTTATTAACGGCAAGAGCGGTTTCGCAAGCAATAGATTTTGCTAAATATGAAGTGTATCCTGTCTTCATCTCGAAAGAGGGAGAATGGAGAAAGGGACAAAAACTATTAGGGCCAGTTGAAACGGTTGAAACGCTTCAATTTGGAGAAGATACAGGAAAAGCGAATGATATAACAAGTTTCCTTCCAATTGATAATACAACTAAGAACCTTGCAACTGCGGAAGGTAATGAAGGATTAGACGTAATCTTCCCATTGCTGCATGGACCTAATGGTGAGGATGGAACAGTTCAGGGATTACTAGAAGTATTAAACTTGCCTTACGTTGGAAATGGAGTGCTAGCTTCTGCTGCCGGAATGGATAAAGTAGTAATGAAGCAACTGTTTGCTCAAGCTGGCTTAAAACAGGTTCCTTTCGTTCATTTCATTCGACGTGAGTGGAAAAACAATCAAGAAGTTTTACTTGAAAAAATTGAAGAAAGCTTAAAATGGCCTTTGTTCGTCAAACCAGCTAATCTAGGATCAAGTGTTGGAATTACAAAGGTAAACAATCGCCAAGAGCTTATAAAAGCAATCGACCTAGCGTTTAAATATGACCGTAAAATATTAGTTGAGCAAGGTATTGTAGCTCGTGAGATAGAAATGAGCGTTTTAGGAAACGATTCTCCAAGATGTTCAGTAGCGGGAGAAGTATTGCCAACGAAAGATTTCTACGACTACTCTGCAAAATATATAGATGGAACGACAAACTATGCAATACCTGCAAATGTCTCAACTAGATTGCAAAAATCACTAGAGGATGCGGCAATTCGTGCATTTAAAGTATTAGATTGCTCTGGGCTGGTTCGTGCAGATTTCTTTGTTACAGATACAGAAGAGGTACTAATCAACGAAGTGAATACAATGCCTGGCTTTACCCCAATTAGCATGTATCCTAAGCTTTGGATGGCTTCCGGCTTATCCTACTCAGACTTGATCGAGGAGCTAATATCACTAGCTATTGAACGCTATGAGGAAAAACAGCAGCTCGAACATTCAAAGGATGGAGAGTGACTAAGTTGAAAAAAACATTAGAGCATATCGCAAAATGGTTAGGTATAAAACAACCATCTAGTAATCCCGTAGTAACAGGAGTTTCTATTAATACACGTACCTTAAAGCCAGGGGATTTATTTATCCCCTTTCGAGGTGAGAATGTAAATGGTCATAAATTCGTAGAGAGTGCATTCGATAAAGGAGCAGCTGCAGCATTCTGGTTAAAGGATGAGCCGAATCCTCCTAAGAATGTACCTTTGCTATTTGTAGACAGTAGTGAGGTAGCACTTCAACAGATGGCTAGAGCGTATCGAGAAGAGCTATCTACTGTATTCATAGGAATTACTGGTTCGAACGGTAAAACATCCACAAAGGACCTAATCGCAGGAATGCTTTCGCCTTATTACCGTGTGAAGAAGACGGAAGGGAACTTTAATAATGAACTAGGACTTCCTCTGACTATTCTATCTCTTGAGGAGGACACTGAGTATGCGGTACTTGAGATGGGAATGAGCTCGTTTGGAGAAATTGAATTCCTTTCAAATATGGCAAAACCAACATATGCAGTAATCACAAATATTGGAGAGGCGCATATGAAGGATCTTGGATCTAGAGAAGGAATTGCTAAAGCGAAGTTTGAGATTATAGCTGGTTTAAATGAGGATGGGCTACTCGTTTATGACGGTGACGAACCTCTTTTGAAACCGTTTATATCGAATGTACCAGGTTTAAATACTAAATCCTTTGGCACAGGAAATAATAACGATTTATGTATTGAACAAGTTACATTTACTGAGCAGGGAAGCAGCTTTATGGTAAATGGAGAGCTAAATGAAGAAATGTCTATACCAATTCTAGGGGAGCATCAAGTGAAAAATACGTTGGCTGCATTACTTGTAGGGAAAGAGATAGGTTTGTCGAGTCAACAGATGCGTGATGCCTTAAAGAAAATCGTACTAACGGATATGCGCATGCAGGTAATTGAAACTAACAATGGCAGTATTTTTATTAACGATGCATATAATGCTGCCCCAACCTCTATGAGAGCAGCTATTCAATTTTTAGAGAAGTCGACTATTAAACCCGATAAATGGCTTGTGCTTGGAGATATGCTGGAGCTTGGTCCGGATGAAAAAACATTCCACGAGGAAATTGGTGAGTATATATCCAATGATGTGTTCTCAGGAGTTTGTTTATTTGGCTCACGTATGAAGTGGTTAAAAGACCAACTGTCAGACAAGTTTGATGAGCAACAGCTGAAATGGGTGGAAAATGATTACGATTCACTTATATCCTTTTTAGAATCAAAAATAACAAATCAATCTATTGTTTTAGTTAAGGGATCAAGGGGAATGAAGTTAGAGAAGGTAATTGAACCCTTTCAAAAATAGTAGAAAGTAGGGATGACATGAAAACAGGAGTACTTTGCTTACATGGTTTTACTGGAGGTCCATATGAAGTCAAACCTTATGTGGATTATCTAGAAGTAAATACAGACTGGAAAATTGTAGTTCCTACATTACCTGGCCATGGGGAAACACTGGAGTTAAAAAACCTAACAGCCGAAACATGGATGATGGCAGCGGAGCAGGCGTTGCGTTTGCTGCAAAAGGAAGTAGATCGAGTGTTTGTGGTTGGTTTTTCCATGGGCGGGATTATTGCCATTTACTTGGCGCTACGCTATAAAATTGAAAGATTGGTTTTATTAAGTGCTGCCGCAAAATACATAAATCCAACGCAGTTGCTACATGATATAGGAGACGTCGCCAAAAAAATAGTTGAAGGTAAAGCAGAAGAAAATACGCTGTTTCAAATCTATAGTAACAAACTTCGTGCAACTCCTATTCAAGCTGCTTTAGAATTTGTTCGAGTGGTGAAAATGGTTGAACCTTATTATGAACAAATTACAATCCCAGTATGTTTAGTTCAGGGAAAGAAAGATGGAATTGTTCCTTTTACGACAGCACCCTTCTTATTTGACCATATCCGTTCGACAAACAAACAGCTAATTTTTTCGGAGAGCGGGAAGCACCATATTTGTTACAGCGATGATTGTCAGGAATGGTTTCCACAAGCTCTTACATTTTTAAGGGAAGAAATGTAGAAGAAAAGTTCGGAGCTACTGACTTTAAATTCTAATTCATTGCAACTGGGACAATTGCATGCTATACTACGTTTAGAACAATGGATACATTTTGTGCGAAGACTCTTCAGCATTTATTGAAGAGTACTTTTTTTTGAACATAACGGTTTGTTTACGTAAGAATTAACGAACCGCTCGGCAAAAGACCGGGCTTTCCCTTTATATTAGACCCCTCTGATTGAAACCACAGAGAATTTTAAGTAACGGAAACGTTCCTCGTATAGGCTCGAATTTGCCGCAATTTCATCTGAAAATGTAACCATTTGTCAAAACAGAACAAAAAGGAGATTAAAATTTTGACAAATTTTTCAGAATTAAATATTAGCGCTTCTACACTAAAATCCGTACAACGAATGGGATTTGAAGAAGCAACACCAATCCAAGAAGGTACTATCACTCATGCTATGGAAGGCCGCGACATTATTGGCCAAGCACAAACTGGTACTGGTAAAACTGCCGCTTTCGGTATTCCGATGATTGAAAAGATTGACCCTAAAAACCCTAACATTCAAGCTTTAATTATTGCTCCAACTCGTGAGCTTGCAATTCAAGTTTCTGAAGAGCTTTATAAATTAGGCTATGATAAAAAAGTTCGTTTACTTTCAGTATACGGAGGACAAGAAATTGGCCGTCAAATCCGTGCGCTTAAAAACAAGCCACAAGTAATCGTTGGTACACCTGGTCGTATTCTTGACCATATTAACCGTCGTACTTTAAAGCTTGACCAAGTGGAAACATTAATCTTGGACGAAGCAGATGAAATGTTAAACATGGGCTTCATTGATGATATCAATACAATTTTAGAAAGTGTTCCAGACAATCGTCAAACTTTATTGTTCTCAGCAACTATGCCGGGACCAATTCGTAAAATTGCTGATAAATTCATGAAAGATCCAGTTGAAGTTAAGATCAAATCAAAAGAAATGACTGTTGAAAATATTGAACAGTTCTATGTAAAAGCTACTGAGCGTGAAAAATTTGATTTCCTTTCTAGAATATTAAATGTTCACCAACCAGAGCTTGCAATCATTTTTGGACGTACTAAACGTCGCGTAGACGAGCTTGCAAATGCCCTAAGCATCCGTGGTTACTTAGCAGAAGGAATTCATGGAGACTTAAGCCAGGCGAAGCGTATGTCTGTATTAAAACAGTTCAAATCAAATAAAATTGATATTCTTGTTGCAACTGATGTAGCTGCTCGTGGATTAGATATCTCAGGCGTTACTCACGTTTATAACTTTGATATTCCACAAGATCCAGAAAGCTATGTTCACCGTATCGGTCGTACAGGACGTGCTGGTAAAAGTGGTATTGCGGTAACATTTGTTACTCCTAGAGAAATGGGCTACCTTCGTATTGTCGAAGACACTACGAAAAAACGTATGACAGCTCTTCGTCCACCAAGCTCAGATGAAGCATTAGTAGGGCAACAACGTGTAGCAATTGAAGCTCTTACTGAAATTATTAACAAAAATGATTTAGGTGACTATCGTACACTTGCTGCAGAAATGCTTGAAAAGCATGAAGCAGTTGACGTGGTTGCAGCAGCAATCAAGTCAATGACGAAAGAGCCAGACGATTCACCAATCTCACTTTCAGAAGAACGTCCATTACCAGCTCGTAGAGAGCGTAGTGGCGGCGGACGCAGTGGCGGCGGCGGATACAAAGGTAACCGTAGCAGCGGCGGTGGCGGACGTAGTTCTTCATCACGTGGAGGAAGCGATCGCGGATCTTCTCGTTCAGGAAGCGGTTCACGTCCAAGTGGTCGTCGTAGCAGCGGTCCACGTGACGGTTCTACACAACGTAGCACAAGAACTCGTACACCACGTAACGAAGGCTAATTTTATATAATCCTTTAAGGCGAATCCACTTTGGTGGGTTCGCCTTTTGTGCGCGTAGCATGTAAAAAGATAATGATTTAGCCTGTATGACTAGCAAATAAAATTAATTTAATGAATCTAATTATAAAGTTGAAACATTTTTGTGTAATATTCGTATACAATGACAAGAGAAGAGGTGGATGATAATGAGAAAAGAACCAATTAATCGAATATCCGTAAAAGGTTTAAGAGTGTGGAGAATTTATGGCATCATACAAACCCTAGTCGTTTTGTTATTAGGCATTGGTACAGGAGTAATCAATTATTTTACGGGGAACTACATATGGTTATACATAGTGGCAGGAGCAGTAGTATTGCTATTTGGATATTTATTCATTTATTTATTTCCAAAGGTAAGATGGAGCAGATGGAGATACGAGGTAAGAGATCAGGAAATAGAGCTGCAGCATGGGCTATTTGTTGTGAAGAGAACGCTAGTCCCAATGGTTAGAGTTCAACATGTAGACACAGAGCAAGGACCGATTTTACGTAAGTATGATTTGTCGTCTATTACTATCTCGACGGCTGCTACCAGCCACACAATTCCCGCATTAATAACAGAAGAGGCGGATGAGCTGAGAGGAAGAATTTCGGTGCTAGCAAGGGTGGCGGAAGAAGATGTCTAAAGAAAAGTATAGACTTCACCCGATTTCTGCAGTTATTAATTTTGTGAAAGTCTTAAAGGAAATGATTCTACCGTTAATTGTTCTGGTGTTAGTCAATGGTTTTGGAGACGATGCAAACTTTTGGTCTGGACTTTTCACTTACGGCATTTACGGAGTGCTACTCTTGTTCATGCTAATCAGTGGGATTATTAAGTGGAGAAGATTTCGCTATTGGTTTGAAGACGGGGAGCTGCGAATAGAGTATGGTCTTTTTGTAAAGAAAAAGCGATATATCCCTTTTGAACGTATTCAGAGTCTTGACTATACGGAGGGTATATTCCATCGACCATTTGGATTGGTAAAAGTAAAGGTGGAAACAGCAGGTGGAGGTCCTACAAAAGAGGCTGACGCTGAGCTTACTGCTATTAGGAAAGAAGCGGCAGAGCAAATAAAGAAAGAAATCATGCTCGCTAAAGGTCAAAAAGTACCTATTATAGAAGATGACTTAGAGGTTGAAGAGACAATTATAGAAGAAAAGAAGCCAATTTTCCGAATGTCCACAAAGGATCTTCTCGTACTAGCGAGCACTTCAGGTGGTGTAGGAGTATTTTTTTCAGGTCTTGCAGTATTTGCCTCCCAGTTCTCAGAATTTATTCCCTATGAAACTATTTATAACGAAATTATGATTTTCATCAAATTTGGAGTGCTTATGGTAGTCTTAGTAATCTTCGCTGTTTTACTTATGGCTTGGATTGTTTCAGTTCTGTTAACCTTCATCAACTATTATGATTTTACAATAAAGATAGAGGATGACGAGATTATTATTACTAGAGGACTTTTAGAGAAAAAGAAAATTACAATTCCTTTAACTCGAATACAAGGGATACGATTAGTAGAAAACCCTCTTCGTCAGCTTACTGGATATGCTACGGTAACTGTAGATAGTGCAGGAGGATCAATGGCAGAAAAAGATGAAACCATTCGTTTATTGCCATTAATAAAGAAAGCAGAGATTTACCCAATCTTAGAAGAAATTTTCCCTGATTTTCAGATGCACCCTAACTTTCAAAGAGTGCCAAGTAAATCTCGAAAATTCTTCTATCGCTTAGATTTGCTGTGGATTTTACCTATAGCTGCCACAGTTATTTACTTCTTTTATCCCTATGGATTATTATCACTTCTACTAATCCCTGCAAGCTTTGGTTTAGGCTTGTGGCAGAAGAGAACGGCTGGTTTTTATATAGAAGAGACGCAGCTAGTTGCCCAATATCGATTATTTAGTAGAGTGACTGTTTGGATGGAGAAAAGAAGGATTCAATCGATGACTGCTCGAACTACGTACTTTCAGAAGAAATCAGATGTTTCTTCTATAGTAGTAACCATAAAATCAGGGGTTGGCGGGGCAGAAACAGTGATTCCTCATATCGAGAAGGAACATTCTGAAAACCTATTAAGCTGGTATGAGCCAATACGAAAGCCTAAAATAGATATAGAAAAAGAGATGGAATGATAATTATTTTATCCATAAGCTTTGTTAAAGTTATTGGTTGATTTTGACTCACAATTCTTTTTTTATAGTGACTGTAAACATAAACAAAGGAACTTTCAAATGGCTATTAAGAACATAAAAAGATGATGAAATTGGGGTTGGTGACAGTTTTTCAGCTTTGTTTATGCGAGTAAACTTATTAGCGCTTTATCGATAAAGGAAAGCCGCTCCCATTTATTGATTGGAGCACCAGATGGCGAGCCCTACTGGATGAGGGAGACAGATAAGACATCACAACCACGCGCGCATTCGATGGGTGACGGCTTATCGCTCACCACGAGGAAAGCGTCCGGCTGGTGCGAAAAATCAATTCTACTCTCTAATCTAAGATTTCTTTGCATCATAAATCAACCCTACCCTTCAACATAGCCTATCCATAAAAAAACGTGAAATCGGAAAACCCGATTTCACGTTTTTACTTCTTTTTATTCCCTGATATCTAAGTAAGAAATCTTTCCATTCTAGTTGTTTTGGGTACAATGGTAAGTTACTTAACCACTCTGTATGGATTCTTCTTTTTCTTCCAGGAAGCAATTCGATTAGGATGAAAATAGATCATTCCAAGTATGAACCCTGTGATTAGACCGCCAAGATGAGCAGTCACCCCTACATTCGGTTGTAGGAATGATAGAATGACACCAATTACGATGATAGGAATGATAATCTGTCTGAGCTGGGGTAATAAGTGTTTCGTATAATAAACTAACGCAGCAAAAGCACCTAAAATTCCGTATATTGCTCCACTAGCTCCAAGTCCAGCGTAATTCCAGTCATGAATCAAATAAGTTGCTACATTACCCATGAAGCCTGATAGGAAGTAGATGGTTAAGAACCTAGCTTTACCAGTAAGCTGTTCCAACTCAGGACCGAAGATGTATAAAGAGAACATATTAAATAGTAAGTGAGCAAATCCTGCATGCAAGAACATGGAAGTGATTAATCTCCAATATTCACCCTCTGCAATGAGTAGGTTAACCCCCATCCCCATATACCGCAAATATATCCCATAAACCGGTATAATAGTTAATAGGAAGATAAAAATATTGATGGCTAATAAGGTAGAAACAATCGGATATAATTTTATGTATTGTTTAAAGCTTTCTCTTCTCGAGAACATACTCTCACCTCGAATTTCTTATTAATAGTATATCTTGTAAAGAGCATATAGGAAAGGAAGAACATTCATGATAACTGGTATTGGTTTAGACATAACTGAAATAAAAAAAATAGAATCCATTTCAACTAAAACTTCAAAGTTTGTTACGCGTGTTTTAACGAAAAAAGAAAAAGAAATTATGGAGACATTATCAGGTGCTCGGCAATTAGAATTTTTAGCAGGAAGATTTGCAGCTAAAGAAGCTTTCTCTAAGGCTTTGGGTACCGGAATTGGGAAGCAATGTAGCTTTCAAGATATAGAAATTTTAAAAGAAAGTTCTGGGAAACCTATATTATATTTTAAGGAAAAGCCTATAAATGGCTTTGTTTCTATCACTCACACAAAAGATTATGCTGCTGCACAAGTAATTCTTCAATCATAACCGGTCGTCCACCTACATACAATGAACGAAGGCAGTGATAATAGAAAGGGTGGACAAAATTGAAGAGCCTAGTGGCTAGACTGGTAGTTTTATTTGCAATGATTCTGGTACTATCTGCATGTGGAGCTGAATCGAAGGAAGACGTAGTAAAGAAGTTGAGCAACAAATGGAGTGACGCAAAGGGATATGAACTAACTGCAGAAATGAGTATTCTAACAGGTGCAGAGCCAAGAGTTTATGATGTGGAAGTTTGGCATACTAAACCAGACTTTTATCGCGTTAAAGTTTCTGATGCAAATGCAGAAAACACACAAATGATTGTTCGTAATGCTGAAGGTGTTTTCGTAGTTACACCTGCCCTTAACAAAACTTACAAATTCCAAAGTAAGTGGCCTTCAGAAAATAGCCAAGCGTATTTAATCGGCTCGTTAGCAGAGGACATTAAGAAAGACAAAGCTGCTACATTTAAAGAAGAAGGAAATAAATATGTATTTGAAGCTAAAACTACTAATAATCACAAAAATATGCTTCCGACTCAAAAAATCTATATCGACAAAAAGACGATGTTACCAACAGACGTTTCGATATTAAATGAAAATCAAGAAGAACAGATTCATATCAAGTTTGATAAAGTCTCTTTAGGAAAAACACGAGCTGCTGGAGACTATAAAATTGAACAAACACCTGCTGCTCAGGCTGAGGGAAATACAGTCGAGGCATCAGCGGAGTTAGAAAATAGAGACTTTGAAACGCACTACCCAGTCATTAAATGGGAAGATACTCATCTAATGGAGGAGAAAGTTATACAATTAGAAAATCAAAAACGAGTAGTGCTGACTTTTAGTGGAGGAGACAAGGATTTTACAGTCATCCAACAATTGAGCGATGCATCAATGCCTTCTACTATTCCTGTGTTTGCGCCTGGTGATCCAGTAGATTTAGGTGTGGCGATAGGAGCAGTTACAGATCAATCTATTAGCTGGGAACAAGATGGGATGTCGTTCTTTATTGCCTCCTCTTCACTAACTAAAGAGGAAATGATAGAGGTCGCAGCTTCGATGACAGTTACTGAATTAAAGTGATTATAGGTTGACGACCTCTTCTTCCAAGGAGCATAATAATTTTAAAGACTTGGAAGAAGAGGTTTAAAAATGTCACAAAAGCTATATAGACCAACTTTTATAGAAATAGATTTACTAGCAATACAAACTAATATAGAGCGGCTAAAAGAGACTTTACCATCTTCCACTCAAATAATTGCAGTAGTAAAAGCAAATGCATATGGACACGGAGACATTGAGGTGGCACAAGCTGCTCTTCAATCAGGTGCTTCAATGCTTGCTGTAGCCACTCCCGAGGAAGCATTACATCTAAGAGGAGCTGGCATAAAAGCTGAGATTCTTGTTTTGGGAGCTGCACCAACTTCTTTTTTACCGGAGGCTAATGCCCAGAATATTACTCTTACAGCTTATTCATGTGAATGGATTTTTGCTACAAAAGAGTTTAAAAGCAATGTGAAGATCCATATTAAAATAGATAGTGGTATGGGAAGAATAGGATTCTCAAAAAAAGAAGAACTGAAAGAAGCTCTAGCTTTTATAAAGGAATCTAGTAGTTTAGAAATTACGGGTGCTTATACCCACTTTGCTACTGCAGACGATGAGGATACCGAATATTTTAATAAGCAAGTCAAAAAATTTAACTCCTTTTTAGGGTTATTTGAACAGAAGCCTGCTATGATTCACGCTTCCAATAGTGCTGCTGCCCTGCAACATCCTAGTCAAAGCTGGGATGCGGTCCGTTTCGGTATATCTATGTATGGAATTGCTCCATCACCATTTTTAAATAACCATCTTCCTTTCCCATTGGAAAAGCCTCTATCTTTGCATACAGAAATAATACATGTAAAGAAGGTTAGTGAGGGAGATTCAATAGGGTATGGTGCGTCTTATACAGCTAAAACCGAAGAATGGATTGGCACATTACCAATTGGCTATGCGGATGGGCTACTTAGAAAACTCCATACTGAGCATGTGTTAGTAAAAGGGAAAAGAATGCCGTTCGTCGGAAAGATTTGTATGGATCAATGTATGATACGTCTAGATGGCCCAACGAAAGTCGGAGAAAAAGTTGTCTTAATAGGAAAACAAGGAGACGAGGAAATCGAGGTTGAAGAATGGGCAAAAACGCTTCAAACGATTCCATATGAAGTATGCTGTACCTTATCTACTAGAATACCTAGAATTTATCGCAAGTAAACTGTCGACAAAACGTAGTTCTTCATGCATAATTTGTCTAACCATTTCTTATAATGTCTTTTATTTCACGCCCAGTAATGGTAAGATGAAGTATATTGTCAGATAGGGAAATGTTTTGTCGGAGGTGTTTGCTGTGGTAAGTGATAAAAAGAAAAAAGAAGCGCTTATAGAGATTCCAATGCAAATGGGTAATGAGGAAAAGCAAGCTACACAATCATTACCAGGTAGGGAAAGCGTTGCTCGTGTACATGCAAATGAATATATAAAGAAAGGCCAGGCAAATCTTATAAGAGAAGCTATGATGAAAGGCTATGTTGAGATGTCTCATATTAACTTATCCATATGTACAGAGTGTCTACATGCGGAATATGAAGCCCAACATACGACAGAGCGACTCGTAAGTGGAGGATGAAAACTTGATCGTAAAACGTGGGGACGTTTTTTTTGCAGATTTATCGCCAGTAGTCGGGTCTGAGCAAGGTGGAACCAGACCCGTATTGGTGATACAAAATGATATCGGGAATCGGTTTAGTCCGACTGTAATTGTGGCAGCAATTACGGCTCAGATTCAGAAAGCGAAATTGCCAACACATGTAGAAATCAATGCAAAAGAGTATGATTTTGAACGTGATTCAGTTATATTATTAGAACAATTACGAACTATTGATAAGTCGAGGCTTACAGATAAAATTACACATTTAGATGAAGATGTAATGGAAGAAGTAGATCATGCACTAGGCATCAGTTTAGGAATCGTAAAATTTTAAATACATAGACAAGACGCAATGTGTAACCGACAAATACGCATTGTGTTTTTTTAATTTTATATATATTTGGGGATGTTTAAAAAGATTCCATTTAAATGAATAGCATTGTGAGAAGGGATTATATTACGTTTAAGCAAGATAAAAAATCCAGTAAAGATATTAATAGATGTAAAATCTTATAAGATTCGTTACAATATAATTACCATTTAATTATGAGGAGCTGGGTACAACCAAATGAATAAACAAATTGCTACATACATTCGCGATAATATCGATATAATATTGGAAAAATGGAAAGTAAAGATGGAAGATGAAAAAGATGACCGTTTTTTTCAAATTATGTCAGATCAAGTTATTGACCATACTGCACGCGAATTTGGGGAATTAATGATATCGAGTCTTACGGAGGATCAGGAAATTTATACAGGGAAGCTAAACGACTTTTCCGAACAAATTGTGCGCTACGGGTGGTCCATATCTTTTGTTTTAAAATCATTGACTAACTTTACAGAAGTTATCTATGAAGATATGGAAAGTGCCGGACATTTAAATGAAAATAATTATAAATCTTATCGCTCTATTTTGAACAATTGGCTAACGCCTCTTACTCATACAATTGTAGAAGCTTACTCTATTGTGTGGGAAAAAACAGTTAACCTACAAAAAATAGCACTGCAGGAACTTTCAGCTTCTCTTATTCCTGTGTTTGAGAAAATCTCAGTGATGCCATTGGTTGGAACAATTGACACTGAGCGTGCAAAGCTTATAATGGAAAACTTACTGCAAGGAGTAGTGAAGCATCGAGCAGAAGTAGTGTTATTGGATATTACAGGAGTGCCCGTAGTAGACACAATGGTCGCTCATCATATTATTCAGGCTGCCGATGCAGTTCGTTTAGTAGGGGCAAAGTGTTTCTTAGTGGGAATTCGCCCAGAGATTGCTCAAACAATTGTAACGCTTGGTATTAATTTAAATGATTTTACAACAACAAGTACTTTGCAACGTGGAGTGGAACAAGCATTGGCACTAACAAATAGAGCGATAGTTGAGGTGAAATCATAATGATGACGCGAATTCCAATTTTGAAGTTAAGGGATTGTTTAATTGTATCCATACAATGGGAGTTAGATGATCAAACTGCTTTGTCATTTCAAGAGGATTTATTGGACAAGCTGCATACGACGGCTGCTAGGGGAGTAGTTCTAGATTTAACACCGATAGACTTTATTGATTCTTTTATCGCCAAAGTCCTTGGAGACGTCATTAATATGTCAGGCTTAATGGGAGCTAAAGTAGTGATAACGGGAATTCAACCTGCCGTTGCCATCACATTAATCGAGTTAGGAATTAGACTTGAGAATGTAGTAACTGCTTTAGACTTAGAAAATGGATTGGAAAAACTTGAACGAGAATTGGAGGACTAATCCATTATGAATATGAAGTCTTCTGTTCACATTATAAGTGAGTGGGATATAGTAGCTGCAAGGCAACTGGGGAGAAACGAAGCAAAAGATGCTGGTTTCGGAACAGTTGACCAAGCAAGAATTACGACAGCTATTAGCGAACTCGCTCGAAATATATATTTATACGCTGGAAAAGGAAATATAGAGATCAAACAAATTGTAGAAGGTAATCAAAAAGGGATTTTGATTATTGCTGCTGATGAAGGACCTGGTATTGCTGATGTCCGTAAAGTTATGGAAGATGGGTATACCACTTCAGGAGGCTTGGGTGCAGGGTTACCAGGGGTAAAACGACTAATGGACGATTTCAAAATCGAAACTGCAGTTGGAGATGGGACAACAATTATTGCCACTAAGTGGTTAAGGTAGGAGGTAAGATAAATGCCTCAACAATTTAAAAAACAGTATAAGGAAATTTTGAGACAGTATACGTTAAGTCAAACGGAGCATAATTTATATGAAGGTCAAAATGTTAGTAGAGAGCTCATACAAAAAAGTATTTCTCCGGAGGAAGTAATCAGTATACATAAGGCTTCATTGGAAGAGATTATGCCTGATTTACCGGAAGAGGTATCTCATTCGTTTGATTTTTTGATAGAAGTTATGATTAGATATGGCTTAGCCTTAAAAGAACATCAAACGCTTATTGAAAAACAACAAAATTTTAAAATGGAAATGGAACTGGCAACTAATGTGCAGCAAACACTGCTTAAATCCAAAATCCCAAACATGAATAACCTGGATATTGGGTTAATCTCTGTTCCGGCAAAAGAAATGAATGGAGATTATACTCACTTTTTGAGTAATGACCATGCAATAGGTATCGCAGTGGCTGATGTCATTGGTAAAGGGATACCTGCAGCTCTTTGTATGTCCATGATTAAATATGGTATGGATAGTTTGGATGGTCCTGATACAGATCCAGTAGTCGTTTTGGATATCATCAATCGGATTGTTGAAAAAAGTGTTAGTGACTCGATGTTTATATCGATGTTTTATGGAACATACGATACAGCATTAAGTGAATTCACATATGCATCCGCGGGACATGAGCCACCTTTATTCTATTGTGCGCACACGGGAGAATTTAAAGAACTTCAGGCGAAAGGTCTATTGCTCGGAGTGGTCCCTAATGTCAAATATGAACAACATTCTATTACGTTAGAAAAAGATGACTTTATCGTCATGATGACTGATGGAGTAACTGAATGTCGTTCGAAGGAAGGCTTTATTGACCAAAAAATAATACTAAGTATTATCGAAAGCGTAAAGGACAAGCCAGCTCAAGAAATGGTTGAGTATGTATTTCACAAGCTAGAGGAATTGCAGGAATTTGAACAACGTGATGATTTTACTCTAGTCATATTCAAGAAATCGCTTTAAAAATGTTTAACATTGATTGTATCGTGGTATAGATACGTATATATAGTGAAAACGGGGGATAATTTGATAATGAATATATTAGTAGAACTACACGAAGAAGAAATGCGTGTCAAAGGAATTATTAAAGGTGAAATTGATGCATTTACTGCACCTTTGTTAAGAGAAAAACTTTCAGAAATCAATTTAAAAGAAGATATACGTGTTGAGTTAAATTTAACTGACGTAACATATATGGATAGTACTGGATTAGGTGTATTTGTAGGTTTTTATAAGAGTGCTAAGGAGTCTAGCGTCCATATGGAGTTAACAGGACTTTCACCTCGCCTTAAAAGATTGTTTGATATAACTGGGTTAGGGGATATTATGGACATTCAAGCGAGCGAAGAGGTGAAAATAGATGAAACCGTTTGATTATGTGGAGATTCGTTTGCCGGCAAAGCCTCAATATGTAAGTGTAGCACGTCTTACAATTTCAGGGCTGGCGAATCGTATGGGCTTTTCCTATGATGATATAGAAGATTTAAAAATTGCAGCGAGTGAAGCAATTACTAATGCAGTTCAGCATGCTTATGCAGAAGATGAGGACGGCGAAGTAGTAATTGGTTGTGCGTTATATTCTGATAGAATCGAAATTATGATTGCAGACCATGGAAAAAGTTTTAACTTTGAGGAAACAAAAGCGCAAGTGGGACCTTACCATGATTTAGAGGAGGGATCATTCTTACGTGAAGGAGGGCTTGGCTTATACCTTATCGAAACATTGATGGATGAAGTAAAAGTTCATCACCAAGAGGGTGTAACTGTATTTATGACGAAGCATGTCGGAGTAAAGCAGGTGGATGATAATGTCGAACACATCTCTTCCTAAAGAGTCAAAGGAACAAATATTAAAGTGGATTAAAGAATATCAAACGACAGAAAGCGAAGAGGCTCAAACAAATCTTGTGTTAAACTACGAGCGTTTGGTTGAGTCGATTGCTCGTAAATATTCTAATGGTAAGTCTCATCATGAGGATATAGTTCAAGTAGGTATGCTTGGTCTATTAGGGGCCATTAGAAGATACGATCCGTCCTTTGGTAAGAACTTTGAAGCTTTTGCCATTCCGACGATTATAGGTGAAATAAAAAGATTTCTCAGAGACAAGACTTGGGCAGTCCATGTTCCAAGAAGAATTAAAGAATTAGGTCCACGTATTAGATCGGCTGTGGAAGTGCTAACAACTGAGTTTCAAAGATCTCCCTTAGTACCGGAAATTGCAGATTATCTTGATGTAGAAGTTGAAGATGTTCTAGAAGCAATGGAAATGGGCAAAAGCTATCAAGCATTGTCGATGGATCATTCCTTAGAATCCGATGCAGATGGTAGTACTATAACGTTGTTTGATGTAATTGGTCAGACAGACGGGGAGTTTGAAAAAACGGATCAGCGCTTACTTGTAGCCGAAGCTTTTAATGTGTTGTCTGAAAGAGAAAAAGAGATAATTTTACTTACATACATGGAGCAGCTGAGTCAGAAAGAAACAGGCGACCGTCTCGGTATTTCGCAAATGCACGTATCGAGAATTCAACGCAAAGCAATAAAGAAATTACAAGAGGCAATATTATCGTCAGGTGGAATTGTAAATTGATAAACTACTCAGATGAAAAAGTCGAGTTGCTAGTCTTTCAGGAAGCAAAAACAGGGAATGCGGAATCTGGTGATACTTACTATGTATCTAAGCATGAAGATTTTATGCTTTGTGCAATTGCAGATGGATTAGGAAACGGTCCAATAGCAAAAGAATCAGCCGATGTAATACCAAACATTTTAGAACAATATCCTGAAGAGACATTGGATAACTTATTGTTAAAATGCAATGAGCTTATGGTACAAAAACGAGGAGCAGCCGTTGCACTTGTGAAAATAGATTATAAAGCTCAAACTATATCTTATAGCTGTGTAGGCAATATAAAGTTTTATATGTACCAACGCTCCACAGGAAAAATGATTTATCCATTGCCAGTAATGGGATATCTGTCGGGACGTAAACAAAAGATTAATACACAAACATACCCATGTGCCAAAGATGACTTGTTCCTTTTGCATTCTGATGGAGTAGTGATGAAGAGTCCAAAGTCCACTATTAAGGAATCTAGCGGTACTAAATGTTTGTACGAAACAGTTTATAAAGAAATAGAACATGGCGATGACGCCACATTCATTGTAGGAAGCTTACTCTCATAATTAAAGGGTAAGCTTTTTTGCTGCGTTCAGTATATGTTAAAATAAGGTTAGAAAGAAAGGATGGGTTTGTTTTGGAACTAAAGAAAATGCTTCAGCTCGTATCCAAAGAGACGGGCACTAAAACATCGCAAGCAGAGCAAGTAATAAAATTATTAGAAGAAGGAAACACAGTTCCTTTTATAGCTCGATATCGTAAAGAACAAACAGGCTCGTTAGATGAAGTGCAAATAAAAGCAATAGAAGATCGTTATCATTATATCCAACAGCTCGAACAACGCAAAGAGGAAGTTCTACGATTAATAGAAGAACAAGGAAAACTTACTGAAGAACTTTCTGCTTCTATACAAAATGCGACTGTCATTCAACGAGTAGAGGATCTGTATAGACCGTACAAACAGAAACGTAGAACGAAAGCTACTATAGCAAAAGAAAAAGGGCTGGAACCTTTAGCTACGGAGCTACTTGGATTCCCAAAAGAATCTATTCAAACACTAGCAGAGGCTTATGTAAATGAAGAATTAGAGGTGATGACTACTGAAGAGGCGCTTCAAGGTGCTCGTGATATATTAGCTGAACAGTTTGCAGATGATGCTAAAATACGGGAGCAAATACGTAACCTAACACGCACCGATGGAAGAATTGTATCCTCTTTGAAAAAAGCAGAGCTCGATGAAAAAAATGTCTATGAAATGTATTATGAATATGAAGAGCCAGTGAAAAAAATAGTGCCTCATCGAATTCTTGCCTTAAATCGTGGTGAAAAAGAGGATGTTCTTAAAGTTGGCCTACAAACACCACAGGACAAAATTTTAAGAGTAATGGAAGCACAATGGATACCAAATCACACTACTAGTGAAGCAGTGGAACAGGTGAAGCTAGCGATAGAGGATTCATATAAGAGATTAATTCAACCTTCCGTAGAAAGAGAAATTCGCGCTGAGCTTACAGAAAAAGCTGAAGCGCAGGCTATTCATATTTTTTCTGAAAACCTACGTAACCTCTTACTTCAGCCACCATTAAAGGGAAAAGTGGTACTTGGAGTGGACCCGGCCTACCGTACTGGCTGTAAACTTGCAGTGGTTGATGATACAGGTAAGCTATTAGAGGTATCTGCCATTTACCCTCACGCACCTAAAATGGATATAGAAGGCTCGAAAAAGAAAGTTCTTTCTTATCTTAAGAATTATCCAATCTCTCTGATAGCGATTGGAAATGGTACGGCATCTCGTGAAACAGAACAATTCATCGTAGATTGCCTGAAGGAAGTAACAGGGGAAGTAGCGTATGTAATTGTCAATGAAGCAGGTGCTTCGGTATACTCAGCTTCAGAAACAGCAAGAAACGAGTTTCCCGACCTTCAAGTTGAGCAACGAAGTGCCGTATCTATTGCTAGAAGACTACAAGACCCTTTGGCGGAGTTGGTAAAAATAGATCCTAAGGCAGTAGGTGTGGGACAATACCAGCATGATGTGTCACAAAAGAAACTGTCGGAATCTCTTTCTTTTATAGTAGAGACTGCGGTTAACCAAGTAGGCGTAAATGTAAACACAGCATCAGCTTCATTACTTCAATACGTATCTGGCCTTTCTAAAACGGTAGCAGAGAACGTGGTAAACATGCGAAACGAACAAGGACGTTTCACTTCAAGAGCTCAGCTTAAGAAAATCCCTCGTCTTGGAGCTAAAACATATGAACAGGCAATTGGTTTCCTACGTGTTCCAGACGCTAAAAATCCGTTAGATGCAACAGGAATTCACCCGGAAAGCTATAAGGCAGCTGAACAAGTCCTTGAAATTGCAGGGCTAACCAAAAGCCAAATAGGCTCTAAGGAAGCAGAAGAAGCACTAAAAACTATTTCTATAGAAGAAACTAGTAAAGAATTAGGGATTGGTGAGATTACGCTAAAGGATATTTTGGATGCATTGATTAAGCCAGCAAGAGATCCACGTGAAGCTTTCCCGCAGCCGTTACTTAAAAAAGATGTACTAAAATTAGAGGATCTAAAAGCAGGAATGGAGCTTCAAGGTACAGTTCGAAATGTAGTTGACTTCGGCGCCTTTGTAGATATAGGTGTTAAACAAGATGGACTTGTACACATCTCCAAGCTTAAAAAAGGATTTGTAAAGCATCCTTTAGATGTAGTCTCCCTTGGGGATATCGTTACTGTATGGGTAGAACAGTTCGATGCGAACAAAGGAAGAATTGCATTAACGATGCTGCCACCGGAACAACAAGTCTAATAATAATCAGAGTTGTCCATTGATGAATATCAGTGGACAAGCTCTTATATCTAGGAGAGAGTATAGTGACTGATGAACAATTGAGTGAATTAGTAAGTAGCATATCAATACAGATTTTTAAAAGAAAGTTTCACCATAAAGCTTATTTCAATAAAAGACTGCGCAGTACCGGCGGAAGGTATATGTTAAGAACACATATGATTGAAATAAACCCTCTAGTGTTAGAGAAACATGGAATGAACGAATTAATTGGAGTTATTAAGCATGAGCTATGTCATTATCACTTACATATAGAAGGGAAAGGGTATAAACATAGAGATACAGATTTTCGTCAGCTTCTAAAACAAACAGATTCACCTAGATTTTGCTCAACACTCGTAGAGCCTAAAAATCAAAAAAATACTAAACTGTATGTGTATGAGTGTGCAAAATGTGGTTTGTTATATAGACGGAAAATTCGAGTAAATACGCAGAAATTCAAGTGTGGCAAGTGTTTTGGGGAGCTGCATTTAAGTTCTTTTAAAAAAACGAAAGAAATTTGATGAAAAGTGTTGACGTTTGTCCAAACCCTCTCTATAATAGAAAAAGTCGAGTAGAACAAAACGACATAAATTATTCCGAAGTAGCTCAGTGGTAGAGCAATCGGCTGTTAACCGATTGGTCGTAGGTTCGAGTCCTACCTTCGGAGCCATCTTTAAATGGCCCCTTGGTCAAGCGGTTAAGACACCGCCCTTTCACGGCGGTAACACGGGTTCGAATCCCGTAGGGGTCACCATTTAATTGAATTAAAGATACATAGGTCCCGTGGTGTAGCGGTTAACATGCCTGCCTGTCACGCAGGAGATCGCCGGTTCGATCCCGGTCGGGACCGCCATGTTGGGGTATAGCCAAGCGGTAAGGCAACGGATTTTGATTCCGTCATGCCCTGGTTCGAATCCAGGTACCCCAGCCATTTCGTTTCGTGAGCCATTAGCTCAGTTGGTAGAGCATCTGACTTTTAATCAGAGGGTCGAAGGTTCGAGTCCTTCATGGCTCATCATATTACAATAATTGTTGACAAGCTCATGAGAGTAAGTTATAATAAATATCTTCCCATTTTATAACTACGCGGTCGTGGCGGAACGGCAGACGCGCTAGGTTGAGGGCCTAGTGGGGGTTAACCCCGTGGAGGTTCAAGTCCTCTCGGCCGCACCAAGCATTGTCTTTTACTAAGCGCCCGTAGCTCAATTGGATAGAGCGTCTGACTACGGATCAGAAGGTTGTGGGTTCGACTCCTGCCGGGCGCGCCAAACAAACAATTATTTAATATATTATATATGCGGGTGTAGTTTAGTGGTAAAACCTCAGCCTTCCAAGCTGATGATGAGAGTTCGATTCTCTTCACCCGCTCCAATTATACTAAAGTAATACATGAACATTGAAAACTGAACATGCAAAACGTTAAGACATACAGCATCAACAAGCTTCGGCTTGATTGACGCAAAACAATTTTTGACATCATTTAATGATGATGCCAGCAAAACAAAATGAGCTTTTTAAGTTCTCTATTATGGAGAGTTTGATCCTGGCTCAGGACGAACGCTGGCGGCGTGCCTAATACATGCAAGTCGAGCGGATGATGAAGAAGCTTGCTTCTTCTGATTTAGCGGCGGACGGGTGAGTAACACGTGGGCAACCTGCCCTGTAGATTGGGATAACTCCGGGAAACCGGGGCTAATACCGAATAATCCATTACCTCACATGAGGAAATGTTAAAAGACGGTTTCGGCTGTCACTACAGGATGGGCCCGCGGCGCATTAGCTAGTTGGTGAGGTAACGGCTCACCAAGGCGACGATGCGTAGCCGACCTGAGAGGGTGATCGGCCACACTGGGACTGAGACACGGCCCAGACTCCTACGGGAGGCAGCAGTAGGGAATCTTCCACAATGGACGAAAGTCTGATGGAGCAACGCCGCGTGAGTGAAGAAGGTTTTCGGATCGTAAAACTCTGTTGTGAGGGAAGAACAAGTACGAGAGTAACTGCTCGTACCTTGACGGTACCTCATTAGAAAGCCACGGCTAACTACGTGCCAGCAGCCGCGGTAATACGTAGGTGGCAAGCGTTGTCCGGAATTATTGGGCGTAAAGCGCGCGCAGGCGGTCCTTTAAGTCTGATGTGAAAGCCCACGGCTCAACCGTGGAGGGTCATTGGAAACTGGGGGACTTGAGTACAGAAGAGGAAAGCGGAATTCCAAGTGTAGCGGTGAAATGCGTAGAGATTTGGAGGAACACCAGTGGCGAAGGCGGCTTTCTGGTCTGTAACTGACGCTGAGGCGCGAAAGCGTGGGGAGCAAACAGGATTAGATACCCTGGTAGTCCACGCCGTAAACGATGAGTGCTAAGTGTTAGGGGGTTTCCGCCCCTTAGTGCTGCAGCTAACGCATTAAGCACTCCGCCTGGGGAGTACGGTCGCAAGACTGAAACTCAAAGGAATTGACGGGGGCCCGCACAAGCGGTGGAGCATGTGGTTTAATTCGAAGCAACGCGAAGAACCTTACCAGGTCTTGACATCCCGCTGACCGGCCTAGAGATAGGCTTTTCCCTTCGGGGACAGCGGTGACAGGTGGTGCATGGTTGTCGTCAGCTCGTGTCGTGAGATGTTGGGTTAAGTCCCGCAACGAGCGCAACCCTTGATCTTAGTTGCCAGCATTCAGTTGGGCACTCTAAGGTGACTGCCGGTGATAAACCGGAGGAAGGTGGGGATGACGTCAAATCATCATGCCCCTTATGACCTGGGCTACACACGTGCTACAATGGACGGTACAGAGGGTCGCAACCCCGCGAGGGTGAGCAAATCCCATAAAACCGTTCTCAGTTCGGATTGTAGGCTGCAACTCGCCTACATGAAGCCGGAATCGCTAGTAATCGTGGATCAGCATGCCACGGTGAATACGTTCCCGGGCCTTGTACACACCGCCCGTCACACCACGAGAGTTTGTAACACCCGAAGTCGGTGGGGTAACCCTTTTGGGAGCCAGCCGCCGAAGGTGGGACAGATGATTGGGGTGAAGTCGTAACAAGGTAGCCGTATCGGAAGGTGCGGCTGGATCACCTCCTTTCTAAGGATATATTCGGAATACAGATCTTTATCTGTATCTTAACGTTTTGCAGTTCAGTTTTGAATGTTCATTCTATATGAGCATTTAAAGCTTTTTAACTTGTTCTTTGAAAACTGGATAAAACGACATCAAAAAAAGAAACAAACGCAAGATATTCAAATTGTGATCACTTACGTGATTGCAAGTGTAGTACTTTTAACTTTTAGGTTAAGTTAATAAGGGCGCACGGTGGATGCCTTGGCACTAGGAGTCGATGAAGGACGGCACTAACACCGATATGCTTCGGGGAGCTGTAAGTGAGCTTCGATCCGAAGATTTCCGAATGGGGAAACCCACTGCCCGTAATGGGGCAGTACATTTGCGTGAATACATAGCGCATCTGAGACACACCCAGGGAACTGAAACATCTAAGTACCTGGAGGAAGAGAAAGAAAATTCGATTCCCTGAGTAGCGGCGAGCGAAACGGGAAGAGCCCAAACCAAGAGGCTTGCCTCTTGGGGTTGTAGGACACTCTATACGGAGTTACAAAAGAATGAGCTAGACGAAGCGACCTGGAAAGGTCCGCAGGATAGGGTAAAAGCCCCGTAGTCAAAAGTTCATTCCCTCCAGAGTGTATCCTGAGTACGGCGGAACACGTGAAATTCCGTCGGAATCCGGGAGGACCATCTCCCAAGGCTAAATACTACCTAGTGACCGATAGTGAACCAGTACCGTGAGGGAAAGGTGAAAAGCACCCCGGAAGGGGAGTGAAATAGACCCTGAAACCGTGTGCCTACAAATAGTCAAAGCCCGTTAACGGGTGATGGCGTGCCTTTTGTAGAATGAACCGGCGAGTTACGATTACATGCGAGGTTAAGTTGAGAAGACGGAGCCGCAGCGAAAGCGAGTCTGAATAGGGCGAATGAGTATGTGGTCGTAGACCCGAAACCAGGTGATCTACCCATGTCCAGGATGAAGGTGAGGTAACACTTACTGGAGGTCCGAACCCACGCACGTTGAAAAGTGCGGGGATGAGGTGTGGGTAGCGGAGAAATTCCAATCGAACCTGGAGATAGCTGGTTCTCTCCGAAATAGCTTTAGGGCTAGCCTCAAACGTTAGAATCTTGGAGGTAGAGCACTGTTTGGACTAGGGGCCCATCCCGGGTTACCGAATTCAGACAAACTCCGAATGCCAATGATTTATGTTTGGGAGTCAGACTGCGAGTGATAAGATCCGTAGTCAAGAGGGAAACAGCCCAGACCACCAGCTAAGGTCCCAAAGTATTTGTTAAGTGGAAAAGGATGTGGCGTTGCTTAGACAACCAGGATGTTGGCTTAGAAGCAGCCATCATTTAAAGAGTGCGTAATAGCTCACTGGTCGAGTGACGCTGCGCCGAAAATGTATCGGGGCTAAACAAATCACCGAAGCTGTGGATTGATACCTTTGGTATCAGTGGTAGGAGAGCGTTCTAAGGGCGTTGAAGTCAGACCGGAAGGACTGGTGGAGCGCTTAGAAGTGAGAATGCCGGTATGAGTAGCGAAAGATGGGTGAGAATCCCATCCACCGTATGACTAAGGTTTCCTGAGGAAGGCTCGTCCGCTCAGGGTTAGTCGGGACCTAAGTCGAGGCCGATAGGCGTAGACGATGGACAACAGGTTGATATTCCTGTACCACCACCCCACCGTTTGAGTGATGGGGGGACGCAGTAGGATAGGGTAAGCGTGCTGTTGGTTATGCACGTCCAAGCAGTGAGGTGTGAGTGTAGGCAAATCCGCACTCTGTAACATTGAGCTGTGATGGCAAGGACGTATGTCCGGAGTTCCTGATTTCACACTGCCAAGAAAAGCCTCTAACGAGGTGGGAGGTGCCCGTACCGCAAACCGACACAGGTAGTCGAGGAGAGAATCCTAAGGTGAGCGAGAGAACTCTCGTTAAGGAACTCGGCAAAATGACCCCGTAACTTCGGGAGAAGGGGTGCTCTTTTGGGTGAATAGCCTAGAAGAGCCGCAGTGAATAGGCCCAGGCGACTGTTTAGCAAAAACACAGGTCTCTGCAAAACCGTAAGGTGAAGTATAGGGGCTGACGCCTGCCCGGTGCTGGAAGGTTAAGAGGAGTGCTTAGCGCAAGCGAAGGTGCGAATTGAAGCCCCAGTAAACGGCGGCCGTAACTATAACGGTCCTAAGGTAGCGAAATTCCTTGTCGGGTAAGTTCCGACCCGCACGAAAGGCGTAACGATCTGGGCACTGTCTCAACGAGAGACTCGGTGAAATTATAGTACCTGTGAAGATGCAGGTTACCCGCGACAGGACGGAAAGACCCCGTGGAGCTTTACTGTAGCTTGATATTGAATTTTGGTGCAACTTGTACAGGATAGGTAGGAGCCTTAGAGCCCGGAGCGCCAGCTTCGGAGGAGGCGTCGGTGGGATACTACCCTGGTTGTATTGAAATTCTAACCCATACCCGTAACCCGGGTAGGAGACAGTGTCAGGCGGGCAGTTTGACTGGGGCGGTCGCCTCCTAAAGTGTAACGGAGGCGCCCAAAGGTTCCCTCAGAATGGTTGGAAATCATTCGAAGAGTGTAAAGGCAGAAGGGAGCTTGACTGCGAGACCTACAAGTCGAGCAGGGTCGAAAGACGGGCTTAGTGATCCGGTGGTTCCGCATGGAAGGGCCATCGCTCAACGGATAAAAGCTACCCCGGGGATAACAGGCTTATCTCCCCCAAGAGTCCACATCGACGGGGAGGTTTGGCACCTCGATGTCGGCTCATCGCATCCTGGGGCTGTAGTCGGTCCCAAGGGTTGGGCTGTTCGCCCATTAAAGCGGTACGCGAGCTGGGTTCAGAACGTCGTGAGACAGTTCGGTCCCTATCCGTCGTGGGCGTAGGAAATTTGAGAGGAGCTGTCCTTAGTACGAGAGGACCGGGATGGACACACCGCTGGTGTACCAGTTGTTCTGCCAAGGGCATCGCTGGGTAGCTATGTGTGGACGGGATAAGTGCTGAAAGCATCTAAGCACGAAGCCCCCCTCAAGATGAGATTTCCCATTACGCAAGTAAGTAAGATCCCTCAAAGACGATGAGGTAGATAGGTTCGGGGTGGAAGCGTGGCGACACGTGCAGCTGACGAATACTAATCGATCGAGGACTTAACCAAATGGTTTGTTTCGATTAATGATGTCTTTTATCCAGTTTTGAGTGAACAACTCTGAGGGTTTCAAGGCGCAAGCAGTGCTAGGAAACGAGTGAGTGAATGAAGGAACGTACTTAGGTACGTGACTGATTGAACGAACGAAGTTGACAACGCAATGCGAAGTGTATTGAAAGCCGAAAAAGTCTAGTGATGATGGCGAAGAGGTCACACCCGTTCCCATACCGAACACGGAAGTTAAGCTCTTCAGCGCCGATGGTAGTTGGGGGTCTCCCCCTGCAAGAGTAGGACGTCGCTGGGCACCAAAGAAAGTCGTCACCGAGTAATCGGTGGCGGCTTTTTTGTTTTGTCTTTTATAAAAGCCGAAGGCACTCTCTCCATAAAGAAGTGTGCGAGAAGCCGGAGGGGCAAAGAGTTCGAGGAAGCAAGGAAGAGAGGATCGGAGCGTATGGCATACGCGAGAACCGAACGACTGCGGCTGACGAAGAAATCTGCCGCCCATCTGGTTTCGCAGCCACCGATGGTAGTTGGAGGGTCTCCCCTGCAAGAGTAGGACGTCGCTGGGCACTAAAGGAAGTCGTCACCGAGTAATCGGTGGCGGCTTTTTTTACTTTTATTATTACCAAAGCGAAAGATAATCTCTTCATCGAAGCATACAACTGAGAATCCCGTTGCAATTTATAATTTATGTCGAATAAAACCTTTAAGTTCCTCCTCTAAATTGACATTTCCCGGGAAATAGAAACTATATACGACAGAAACAATCAAAATAAAATTTTCAAAGAGTAATAACGAGGAAAATAGAAAAAAGAGCTGATAATTGGAGGCTAAATAAAAGAGTTATTAAATGTGTAAAATTTACATTTTCTAAAATTATGTTATATTATGCAAAAAGGAGGGAAGATTTGATTTTAAAAGAGCAGGCTATTAATTATAATTATATTGGCTTACAAGCACTATATGAACGCTTAGGTAATAATCATGCACTAAAAGAACGTATTCACTCCAAAATATTATCTGCGAAAGCAGGTATTATAGGAGAGAAAAATGTAGAAGCCATTTTCCGTAAATATAGTTTTCCTTTTGATTATGCAGTTTTGTTAGACTTAAATTTGAGTTCTAATGGTAAATTTAAAATTGATGCCTTATTTATTACTCGACATTATATACTGATTTTAGAGTCTAAGAACGTTGTTGGAAACTTGAGTTTTGAAAGAGATCCATTCTGTTTGAGAAGAGAGTTAGATAGTGGGCAGGTTGATATATATGAGAGCCCAGAAGTGCAATTAGAACGGAATATTAACTTGCTTAGAAAGTGGTTAAAAAAGGAGCGTGTAGATATTCCAGTTATAGGAGCAATAATCTTAGGGTCTACAAAGTCAAGAGTTCATAAATCTCCAGTTACCTCTCCTATTATGTATCCTACTACTATCCCCAACTTTATATGGGGGCTCCCGAGAGATAAGGCTTACCTATCACTAGAACAGTTTCAGCAGGTGACTAATAGTTTAAAGAACAATCATGAGGATTATTGTCCTTACCCTATGTGTGATGCATGGGGAATTGAAACGAAGGATATAATTAAAGGTGTTCAGTGTCCAGAGTGTTCGTTATTCGGAATGAAAAAAATAAAAGCTGGTTGGTATTGTGAGGTGTGTCGTCAAGTAGATCGGAAAGCACATGAAAAAGCAATAAATGAATGGTTTATTCTAGTAAAAGGCAGCTTGAATAATAAAGAATGTAGAGAATTTTTACAGTTAAACTCTCAGCAAGCAACTTTACGAATTATAAAGTCGATGAATTTAAAAGAATGTGGATCGAATAAGAGAACATTTTATAGAAAAAGAGATAATCGGTCGGTTCGAGTAAAAAATCGGTCGGTTTTTCCAAATAATCGGTAGGTTCTCAAGGAAAATCGGTCGGTTTCCCCCGATAATCGGTCGGTAAGGCAACCCCCACTCAACTTCCGCAAAAAATATCAAAACATTTTAACCTATACCATATAAACTGGAGCTAATAGGAGGTGCATGAGCAAATGAAGATAATTCACCAGACGATTAATTGGCTGGAAAAAAAATTAGAAGAACCGGTTCGTAATGATGAAGTGGTTCAAGTCACTGGTTATTCCTTTTATCATTTCCATCGGTTATTTCAACAAAAAGTCGGGATGTCTTTACACGAATATGTTCGTAATAGGAGACTTACCATGGCAGCACAAAGGCTAATTTATACAGATGAACGAATATTGGATTTGGCCTTAACCTATCAATTTGAATCTCAGGAAGCTTTTACGAGAGCCTTCCGTAAGGTGCATGGCTTGCCACCAGGCAAGTATCGAATGCTCATGCGAACCTTACTAGAAAAACCAGAGGAGGTAAAGGTTATGAATGGTTGGTTTTTAAGTGGGGCAACCCCACATAGCTTTGAGGTGGGTAGAGATTTTCAAGAGGTCCACAAAGGCAATGCTTCCGGTTACTTGCGTTCTATTAAGGCAGGAGGAGAAGAACAGTTTGGCACCGTTATGCAACAATTCCAAGCTAGTAAATACTGTAGGAAACGACTAAAGCTATCTTGTTTTATTAAAACCGAGGATATAAATGGATTTGCAGGGCTTTGGATGCGCATCGACGCCAAGGATGGGGACACACTTCAATTTGATAATATGAGTAATCGTCCCATTACTGGTACAACTGGATGGAACTATTATAGTGTCGTGTTAGATGTGCCTCAAAATGCAGGAGCGATATACTTCGGGGTTTTACTACAAGGCTCCGGATCGTTATGGATGGATGAGTTTACTTTTGAAGAAGTAGATGAGAAAACACCGACAACCAACTTAAAAGCTCCTGATAATTTGCCAACAGAACCGATTAATTTGAATTTTGATGTAGAGATTAATTAGTCGTATGGAAAGTAAGAGAAAAAATATAATAGGTTATCTCTTTATAGTAATTATTTTTGTGTTAATTATCGTTCTGAAGTTCTTTATCGGCAATAAATTCTTTGAGTTCTTGATCACATCCTAAGGGTGTGATTTTTTTATTGTCTAAATTATATAGACAATTACATTTTTATGTTATATACTACATTACATCACTAATGCACTAACTTTAGATTGAGAGGAGACTTACCGCAATGATTTTAAATTCGGATAGTGCAAAGCCCATCTATGTACAAATTGCGGAATGGTTAGAGAATGAAATTATAGCCGAGCATTTTAAAGAAGATGAGAAAATTTACTCCCAATACCAGCTTGCAGAATTGTTTAATATTAATCCAGCAACTGCAGCGAAGGGGTTAACGATACTAGTAGAAGAAGAGATTTTATATAAGAAAAGGGGACTGGGAATGTTCGTAGCGACAGAGGCCAAGGCAATGATATTAGCTAAACGGAGAGACCAGACGTTGACGCAAATGGTGTCAGATTTAGTGATGGAAGCTAAAAGATTGTCAATAACCAAAGAGGAGCTAATTCAACTCATACATAAATGTGAGGAGGAAGTCTAATGAAGGTAGTTGAATGTCGAAATGTCAAAAAAATTTTTCATCGGATGAATGCATTGGAGGATATAAGCTTCGAGCTAAGTGATCGGAAAATTACAGGGATTATTGGCCGCAATGGAGCTGGGAAAACAACCTTACTGAAAATCCTTTCTGGTTTTACCAGCCATAGCTCTGGAGAAGTGCGCGTTTTCGATAGAAGTCCCTATAATGATTTGTTAGTATCTGCGAACAGTATCTTAGTGGATGATCAAATGACTTTTCCTGACACACTGAATTTAGAAGGGATTTTGAAAATGGCTCCAGCCTTTTATAAAAAATGGGATGGAGAGCTTGCTAAAAGACTAATGGATTATTTCAAATTAAATCCTAAGCTTAATCATTCTAGCTTATCTAAAGGAACAGCTGCTACGTTTAATCTAATTTTTGGGCTCTCTACTCGTTGTGAGCTAACCCTGCTTGATGAACCGATGAATGGGATGGATGAAGCAGTAAGGTCAGACTTTTACCGAGCGTTGCTAAAGGATTATATAGCTCATCCTCGTTCTATTTTAATCTCTAGTCATCATTTAGCAGAGATAGAGCACTTGTTGGAGGATATCCTCTTGATTCACCAAGGAAGGGTGGTATTACATCAACCGCTTGACGAAATAAGAGAGTATGCCGTGGGATTACAGGGGAATGCAACTGACATTGAAAGATGGACGCAAGGGGAAGAGGTTTATTTCTCCAAGCAGTTAGATCATCAAAGAAAATATGTCGTTGTAAAATACAATTCTTCTATAGAGAAGGCTCGAACAGAGGGTGCTATGCTCCAGGCTTTGTCGGCAAGCGATGTGTGTATGTACGTGACGAGTGAAACAAAGGAGGGGATTGATGATGTTTTTAAGTAATGTCAGTTTAGGAAGCATAGTAAGGATGCAGGTTAAATTCAAATTACAGGCATATATAGGGGCTGTTCTATCGCTTATATTTATACAAATATTAGGATTACTTCTCACTAGTAGCACTGGAATGATAGGAACAAGCAGTATAGGCACAGAAATTACTATCAACACATATACACTTGATGGTGTCTTATTCTTTGTAGCTGCATGGGCAGTATTTGTAGGAAACTTAATCACTACGAAGGCTTATCGCTATGACGATTTTACATTTGTTTCCACGAGATTAAGTAGCAACATCGCGAATATTGCTGTGCTGATGATTGTAAGTGCCGTTGCATCGGTTACAACTTTTTTATGTACGTATTTGTTGAGATTATATCAGGTATTGTTTAGTAACGTGGTGTTTATTGATGGCCCAGGGATATTGGATGAGCCTATGCAGACCATACAAACTTTGCTTTTACTATTTATCTTAATATGGATGTTCACTTCCTTTGGATATTTAATCGGATCCTTAGTCCAAAAGCATAAGGCATTGTTTTTAATTTTTCCGATAGTTCTTGTTGGGGTAGTAATGAGTTCTATGGGGCTTAAAATTGTAGAGTTTTTCTTTATAGTGGAGGGAAACTTGTGGGTATTCATGCTTAAAATATTTGGTTTATCAGTAATTTTCTTTTTAATTTCAGTTGCAGTAGCTAATAGATGGGAGGTACGAGCGTGAGTGGTGTGTGGATAGCGTTCATAGTAGGCCTGCTCCCTATTGTTCTAATATTATTAATATCCTTTGTATTGATAGGTGGTATAAAGAAAGGTACAAAAAATTTAAATGGTTCCTTGCAGCTTAAAAAATATATCATTTTCATCTATGTTGTCATACTATTTATAGCAATGTTAGTTTATGAGCTCATTCCTAATAACCACTTGGAGCCTTTAACAAAGGAAGAAGTTCAAGTTCTAGAAGCAGAAAACATTCAATTAGAAGAAGCTTTAAGAAACTACGAGGGGAATAATCTTACTGAAAGATTTCTGATAGATGAGTGGTCTCATGAGTTAAGTGGAAATACGTTATCTATAGGCTATGAAGGCGCTGATTCTTATTCCACTAGGTTTGTTATAGAATGGACAGATGCTAATAATCAATTGATAGAAGGTAAAGTATATAGATCTAACTCTATTATAGAAGGTATTCACTTGGATAAAATAATCCCCTTACATGAGCTATATTGGGCTGGAAATCACTTATCTGTGAAGGAGCCAATAGGAATAAGCCTGGAATTTAGTGAGTTTTCTAACCGTTTAGTAAGTTTACCAAAAGCTAGTAGTGACGATACCTATTCCTTTACAAATGTAAGAGGTATGACCTATATTCACCTAAAGGTTCCAAAGCATATAGAAATAGATGATGCTTTAGGTTTACAAATTTATTAAGAGGAGGAATATGGTTTTGGATTTAATAGCAGGAATAGCATTAGTACTTATCGTGTTTTTCTCTTCTAATATAATCGAAAAGAGATTAAAAAACTTTGAAAGACAAAACGACCGTGTCATTGAAATTCTAGAAAAAATACGGGATAAAGAACAGTAAAGAGGCGTAGAAAAAAATATTTGTAGTCTTCTTATTGAGAGATTTCAAAATCGAATTAGTTACTTTTAAAATAAGTAAGACGTGAAATCAAGTTGCTGATCTCACGTCTTTTGATTTTTGCTTCCTTTTTTATTCCTTATAGTTTTACATCAAATAAGAACTTAAGACGCCATAGTAAAGACTTTGAAGGGAGAAGGGGAAAGATCAAATCACGAGCAGCTGCTATTGGGCTAAAAGAAATTTGGGCAATCGCTCCAATATGTCTGGAAAGACGAATTACCTTTCCGGTGCGTGCTACTCGTTTTTCATTGTAAAAATCTAATACGCTTCTTATATCTTCAAATTGTTTAAAGCCATTGCCGAGGACGATTGCATCTTCAATAGCCTGCCCAGCCCCTTGACCCATATTTGGGGTAGTCGCATGGGCTGCATCACCTAATAAGACAACCCGATCGAACACAAAACTGCGTAGTGGTTTGATATCTGAAATGTCATGGTGAAGAATTTGTTCAGAAGGTGTGCTAGCAATAATATCGGAAACCGTTTCAG
Source organism: Psychrobacillus sp. FSL W7-1493 (assembly GCF_038004905.1). Classification (NCBI taxonomy): domain Bacteria; kingdom Bacillati; phylum Bacillota; class Bacilli; order Caryophanales; family Bacillaceae; genus Psychrobacillus; species Psychrobacillus sp. FSL W7-1493. The sequence continues at coordinate 564,968 of NZ_JBBOSB010000001.1, forward strand.
GGAAATGACGAAAGATAGATGACACCTCATTAGGTTCAAGCTGTTGATAGGTTGGATTTTTTTGAGAAGTGTTAATACAAGCAAACCAATAAATGAGCCCATCTTTCATGGGTGCCATACCAAATCTCCCTTTTGTGGACCAAAGCTCTGTGGATGTAAATTCTTTTACTCGACCATTGTTTTCAGTTATCCCTCTCCAGCAAGTATATCCAGCATATCTTAGTTTAGATTCAGGAACGAGCTGTTGGCGAATAGGAGAATTAATGCCATCTGCCGCTATAAGTAGCTCAGCTTCAAAGGCTGTCCCATCCTCGAAAAAAGCAGTGACCCTCTCCTTATGTTGCTTAATACGTATACATCTTTTATTAAATTCAATGGTATTTGGTTTTAGATTTTCGAGAAAGGTTCGATGGAGGTTTGCTCGATGGATGGTGATATTCTCTTGTCCAAACATTTTTTTAAGAACCGAGAAATCGATCGTATTGAGCACTTTTCCATGCATGTCCTGAAAGACTTGTGTGTTTAGGATATAGCCATTGCGGAATATCTCCTCTCCAACACCAATCTCCATTAGTGCTTGCATAGCATTGGAGCCAATTCCTATTCCAGCACCAACTGGGTGGAAAACTGGAGCAGACTCAAACACGTGCACCTCATGACCTTGCTTTTGCAGAGTAACTGCTGCACAAAGTCCTCCAATACCACCGCCAATGATGGCAATGTTCAATGGGATCTACCTCCTTAATTATCTCTAGTCTAGCAGAAAATTTATGATATGCTAATAAAAAGAGGGAGGGAGAAACATGATTACATTGCGCATGTATGAATCAAAGCATCGAGAGGCATTAGACCATTATCCATTATCTGAAGAGCAATTAGGCTTCACGGGACACCCAATAGAAATGCTTAAAAAGGTTGAAATGTGTCCTACCTATACACCGGTTGTTATTTTAGACGGTGAACAGGTGGCTGGATTTTTTGTATTGGACACTGGAGATGATAAGTTAAATTATACGGATATGAAAGAAAGTATCCTACTTAGAGGTTATTCCGTTCATCCTAGTTTCCAAGGGAGAGGAATAGCAAAGTCTTCTATGCAGCTTTTACCCCAGTTTGTAATGGAGCATTTTCCATCTATTAAGCAGGTTGTGCTTGGTGTAAATGAGGCTAATAAAGCTGCTCAGGCTGTCTATTTAAAAAATGGGTTTATCGACAAGGGGCGTCGATACTTAGGTAATGCTGGAATCCAATTAGCTTTGTGTCTTAAGGTTGACCAGGTAATAGTAAGGAAAGCAATACCTGGAGATGAACAAGGGATAGTCGATGTATGTGTGGCCGCCCAATGGAACACATACAAGAATTTATATAACAAGGAATACATAGAAGGTGTTATTGAAAAGTTTTACACAGTGGATAGAATTGAAAAGGAAATTGCTGAAACCAACCGTTATTGGAATGGATACTTTGTCGCTCTGCTTAACAATGAAATAGTTGGTGCTATAGGTGGCGGGGTTGACGAAGAAGGAATTGCTGAGGTATATGTCCTTTACTTAGATCCCGAGAAACGAAACAAAGGAATCGGGACAAAGCTTTTAAACTATTTATCGGATGTTCAGAAAAAGAAGTATGGTGCGCACGAGCAATGGGTGTCCGTAGCCAAAAACAATATGCTTGGAATTCCTTTTTATGAGGCACGTGGCTTTGTCTTTCAATGCGAGGAGCAATCTTATGAGAGTAACCCAGAGGACCAAGCAATCTCCTTAAAATATAAGCGAAAGATTTAAGGAAAAAAGCATCTGTGATAGATGCTTTTTTGATGAGAAAATATTAGTCACATAAAAACTAAAATACTCTGAAATTCCTTTCTTCCACTTTTAGTTTAATTTATATAAGATATCATCCTCCTCGCTTGGATTACCGCGTCCATCGGTATTATTAGTGACAAAGTACAACGATTCTCCATCAGAGTAGACATCACGCACTCTACCAAAGCCAGTGATAGATTGTTCTACCTTACCAGTTTCAACATTCATGACCTTAACAGCTTCTCCTCGGAGGGAAGCGACATATAGCTTACCTTTGTGAAAGGTTATTCCAGAAGGTGCCCAAGTCTCATTACTGCCAGAAGTGATGAGCGGTGTTACATAGCCGTTCTTAGTTTCAGATCCTTCAATGATGGGATAGCCATAGTTCTTTCCTTGCTCAATTAAATTGACCTCATCATTAGCTGACTGGCCATGCTCTGCCTCAAAAAGAGTCCCGTTCTCGTGCCAGGCAAGTCCCTGTGGGTTACGGTGACCAGAGGAGAAAATTTGGAATGATCCATCCTCTTCCATTCTCACAATTTTACCGTTCAAGGAATTATCGTCCTGAGCAAGCTCAGGGTCACCTGCATCTCCAATAGTTACATATAGCTTATGATCAGGACCTATCTCCAGTCGTCCACCATGATGGATATTACCGGTCTTGATGTCATCGAGGTGTATTTCAGTTTCCTGCCACTGATTATTCTCTCGTTTTAGAGTCACTACACGATTAAAGGATTCCCCGTCTTTGTCATACGTATAATAGGCAAATGCCTCATTGGTTTTACTGAAGTCAGACTTTAATACAAAGCCGAGAAGTCCGGCTTCTGCCGCGGAGGACAAGGTATCCGAAAAAATGACTTCCTCATGGGTAACGGTAGACCCATCAATGACAGCTATTGTACCTACTCTCTCTGATATATAAAAGATACTGTCCTGTTGGTTGATTGCCCAAGGGATTTCTAAATTGGTTGCTATTTTATCTGCGGCTTCTTTTTCCGGTTCGGCTGCTTCTTCAGAACAACCAACTAATAGAAGTGTTAAAAGTATGAGTCTTTTCATATAAAAACCTCCTCTAGTTACTACTTCTAGGAATGAAATGCAGATTCCTGCTCTTCGCCATAAGTTTTACAAATGAGAAACGATAGATTCTATCAAATTTACTTATCATAAATGGAGGAGTATGCTGAATTTACAGAGAAGTTTAGAAAGAAGGAAAAATAATGGAATTTCTAATATTTTTTATTATTGGGATTGCAGGAAATATGGTTGGTACGCTAGTTGGAGGGGGAGGACTGATCAGTCTTCCAATGATGCTGCTAATGGGTTTACCGATTCATTCAGCAATTGGTGCCAATAAGGTTTCAAATACTGTGAGCTCCCTATCTAGCTTTTTAGTTATTTTTACTAAAAAGGAAGTGTCAGCGAAAGAAGCGTTGTCTGTTCTAGTATTTTGTTTAGGTGGAGGAATTTTAGGGGGACTTACGGCATCCTTTCTAAGTGGGGAGACACTCATGGTCATAGCCATCCTATTATTAAGCTTTGCTTTCATCAACTCATTTATGGGAAAAGGAAATTTTGATGGGACATCGACCTTTCAGCTGAATAGAAAAACAGTTCCATCCTTATTAGGTATAGGCATTTATGATGGAATGTTTGGTCCAGGGAGCAGTACCCTTGCCCTTTACTTGTATGCCAGCGAGAAAATTGCATACATCAGGGCTGTTGGCCTTGCTAGAATCGGTGTATTCGCAAGTTGCTTTGGTGCTTCTATTACGTATATATCCACCGGGAAGATCATGTGGCCAGTGACCATTGCTTTAATGATTGGTGCAATTATTGGAGCGCAGCTAGGTGTAAGGCTTGCCCGGAAATTAAAATCAGAGCATATTAAGCCTTTACTAAGAGTAGTAACCGTATTATTGATTGTGCAAATAATTTGGGATTATGTGAAGTAATAAGTGAGGAGGAAATGATATGAAATTAAAATGTGCAATTTTAGATGACTATCAGCAAGTCGCTTTAAAAATGGCAGACTGGACATCTATTGAGGAGCAGGTGGTGGTACGCGCCTTCACGAAGCATTTCAATAATGAAGAAGAACTAATAGAGGAAATCAAAGAGTATGAAATTATTGTTATTATGCGGGAACGAACTCCATTCACGGCTTCTGTATTTGAGAAATTACCTAAATTAAAGCTCTTAATCACCTCAGGGATGAGGAATGCCTCGATTGATTTAGCTGCTGCTTCAACGCATGGAGTAACGGTATGTGGTACTGGGAGCTCCTCGGAGCCACCGACTGAGCTTACGTGGGCACTACTCTTAAATCTCGCTAGAAATATTACTTTGGAGAATAGAGCTTTAAGAGAAAACGGGCCGTGGCAAAGCACAGTAGGAGTAGATTTACACGGAAGAACGTTGGGACTCCTTGGGTTGGGTAAAATCGGAGGACGTATGGCCACGATTGCCCAAGCTTTTGGGATGGACGTTATTGCATGGAGTCAAAACCTTAAGAAGGAAGATACAGATAAATTAGGAGTTCGTTTAGCAAATTCAAAGGAGGAACTTTTAGCAACGAGTGACTTTGTGTCAATCCACCTTGTGTTGAGCGATAGAACAAGAGGAATAATAGGCAGGCAGGAATTAAAGCAGATGAAGCATAGTGCCTATCTCATCAATACATCACGAGCAGCAATAGTAGACCAACAGGCACTAGTAAAGGCATTAGAAGAAAACTGGATTGCAGGAGCAGGCTTAGATGTATTTGATGAAGAGCCAATGCCAGAGAAACATCCATATCGTACGCTACCCAACGTTCTGGCAACTCCTCATTTAGGATATGTAAGTGAACATAATTACCGCGTCTACTTTACAGAAGCGGTAGAGGACATTGTAGCTTTTCTTGAGGGAGCAGAAATTCGGAAGATAAATTAAGCCAGTGGGCCAATAATTAGGGGGACCGACCGATTAATAGCGCGAACCGACCGATTATGAATGAAAACCGACCGATTCATGCAAAAGAGGCACAAGACTATCTCATAGTCTTGTGCCTCGTTCTATCATTTTACTTCAAATTTTCTAACTGTCTGCCTAGTTCTCTTAAATCAGCAACTTGCTGTGATGTAGTTGTTTTTAGTAAAGCTTTTTGATTGGTTAATGATTGCTTGAGTGATTCAATTTCTTCTGTTAAGTCAGCATTTTCTATGTCGCTTTTTCCTTTAAGAGAATGGATGACTTCATATAGATCTTCATGACCAACAATTCTTCCAGCACCCCACATCAGCTTTTCAGCAGGTGCATCTATCACGTAGTCTGTGAAGTAATCAAATACTTCTTGGTCGAAATCATAGGCATACCAGTTGTTATCGATATTCCATAAATATTCGTCTAGAGGCGTAGCAAGATCTCCATCTTCTAACGCTTCAATAGAAAGGGATAAATTATTTATATTGTTTTGTGCGTGCTCGTAAGGGAATATAACAACGTCCTCCCAAGTCAGGCGAGTGAAGCTGTCCTCTGCATGCTTGAATGCAGCTAATAAATCACTGTTAAGCTGACGGCTTTCGTTATAAAGCTTCTTAGCAGCAGCTTGGTCGTCTTTAGCTATAGCATTTAAGTAATCCTCATTAATCTTTGTAACTCTTTTATTTACGTCCTTTGCTGTATCCATCACCTGATCAATCTCGTCAATCAGCTCGTCCTTAGATACCTCAGCTTGTTCAAAGGCATTTTCATCAATTGTTTCTTTCATAGCATTCAAACGAGTGGTAAAGTCTAAAGGCACCACAGCCGTTTTGTCGTAATGCATAGTTAGAAGACCATATAAATTCAAGTGGAATTTAAAAGCTTCCTCATTAAACGTTTCTTCTGTATCAAATTGTGAATGGTAATGAGAGCGCATAAAATCGCTATCTTGGAAATCGTTTCGTAAAGCTGGAACCCCAGCAATATTAAAGGAAAAATCATCTGACCAAGTACGCAATGGAGATATTACAGAAATTCCATCCTTATAAACACCTTCTACCGCTGGAACATCTTTAGAGAATTCTGTAAGGTAATTGTTCAATTCGTATGTAGCACGAATTTCGTCCTGCGTCGTGTGCTCATATGCAGGGAGTTCAAAGTTCATGTTAGCAAATGCTTTTCCAGCCCATTCTGGGTGAATGTTAAATATTTGATTGTATGCACCAGTGGACCAGTCATAGCGAGAGTTTGAAACTCCCCACTCTTCAGCAGCAAGTGCGTTAAAGATAATCGTTTTTTCTGGCTGGTAGCCGCTATCGATCAGACCTTTGGCTACTCCCATCATCAATCCTATTGCTGCATGGTCATCCTGAAATCCTGTGAAGTAGGAATCATAATGGGCGGATAGAATAATATAGGACTCTGGATCCTTTCCTACTATTTTTCCATAATAGTTATAGGATTTGCCATCCATTTTAACAGTAGATTTTGCATCAAATTTCACTTTCATGGAGCCTGTCTCACTAGCTTCCAATAATTTTTTTAACTTATTTCCATCCGTTTGGGACATGGAAAACGCAGGAGCATCATCCGGTCCACAAAAATCTTGAGCATTTAAGGCATCTGGAGAGACTTCTCCATAACCAGCTTCCTGTACAGCTATAACTCCTGCTGCACCTTTTACATGAGCTTGGTATGCGGGGTAGTTGATCCACCATTCCTCACGCTGATTTATGTCTATTAAAACGAGCTTGCCTTCGATATCGAGTCCATCTAAGTCCTCAGCTGTGGCCTTGCCACCGTAAACAATGTCGTATTCCTTGACGCCATTTGTATTGAAATTAACCTGGTAGCCACCAAGAACCGCTAAATGCTCTTTACCGTTTTCATCGGTAAACGTTAAATCGGCTTTTTCAAATGTCCAAGTATCTAAAGTAAACTCGTCCTTCGTTACTTCTGTAAGGCCGATTTTCTCCATTTCTTGTCCAATTTTTTCTCCGGTCTTGAGTTCTGCCTCAGAACCAGCTGTTCGATATCCAAGCTTTTCATTTGTTTTAAACTCTTCTAAGCTTTTAGTAAATTCATAGGCATAATCTACATCAACAGATGATAAATAATCATCTTTTAACTGATCGATTACTCCGTCCTTTACTTTATCTTGATCATCTTTTGCCTCTTCATCCTTACAGCCTGTAAGAGTAAGCCCTACAAGAAACGATATTGCAAGTACTTTTACTAACTTTTTCATTTATCACATTCCTTTCAACTCATATAGAAATTAATATTATCAAAAAATAATAATTTTTACCACTTTTCTTTATGAATAGAATGGATTAATATAGGATAAAGTTACTTTAAGGAGGTCGATCATTTGTTTAAAAAGCTAGCATCAGATGCATTAGGTATTTCAGACATTGGAGTGGTTGTTTCTAAAGCGGATTTTGATAAAACGGAGTCCGATGATTTTGTCATGCATGAAGCAGGTGAAGTGGTTTATTTTCTTATCAAAACAAAAGCAGATGAGTATTGCTTTACTAACCTTGCCTTAATCCATGTGGATGGAGAGAATGCCCTTAGTAAGAAAAGAACGCTTCGGCGCTATGACTATGCTTACTATCCAATCACCGATGTAGCGCTTGAAACGGCAGGGACTATCGATCTAGATATGGAGATTAAGTTCACGATTGGAAATGTGCCATTAAGCATAGATATCCATAAAAAGTTTGCTACGGAAATCAAAGATCTTTATAAGGCAATCCATACCATATCAACTCAAATGCTAGACAACAAAAAGAAATTTGATATTGCTCAAAATAGCTTAGGCTACGCTGCTCAGTCAGTAGGCAAGATGGAAAGTAAAGACATTACTCCATTGTCTTCGTTCGAATCGATAACCCAGTTTTCCTCCAACTGGATGCTAGAGCAAAAAGATAAATACATGAAAAAAGACTTCAAGGACGTATTTGAATTATTTATAAATGCTTAAAAAGATGCCACTACCTATTATAGGTAGTGGTTTTTATATTTTTTCTCGTAACTAGGAGCAATGGTAGGTTCTCAAAATATCTTCTTATTTCTGAATAATTGGTCTATTATTGATTATATACCATTAATAGGGAGGGGAAGTGGGTAATGGAATCACTTGAACCGAGAAACAGAAGTCGGATACGTATCTACTTTGGAAAGAAGTATTTCCGTATTAAGCGTTATATGGATTGGTATGCTGGGAAGAAAAAGTATGCTTTAAAAAAGCAATCAACAAGAAAATCGGAGATCATTGCGATTCATCAAACCCAGTTGCTACGTGAATTAAAAGACGTAGACATGTGGTTGCAGCACAATAAAATTACTAATCTTAAAATAGCTATTAAGCAATTAAATGGTGTCATCGTTCAACCAGGAGAAACACTCTCTTATTGGCGGTTGATCGGAAACACTAGTAAGAGAAAGGGATACGTTGAGGGAATGATTTTACACTATGGAAAAGTTACTGTTGGAGTAGGTGGAGGGCTTTGCCAGCTATCAAACCTTATTTACTGGATTACATTACATACACCACTTCAGGTGACGGAAAGGTATCGACATAGCTATGATGTATTCCCGGACTCTAACCGAAGTCAACCTTTTGGAAGTGGAGCTACATGTGCATATAACTACCTGGATTTGCAAATCAAAAATGATACGAAGCAGCCTTATCAACTAGTACTGTATCTAACCAATACCCATTTAGTAGGGGAATGGAGAGCAGATAATCCTTCTACCAGAACATATGAGGTGTATGAGAAGGATCATTTAATTTCCAAAGAATATTGGGGAGGCTATGTTCGACATAACAGTATTTATAGGAGAGTCTATAATATGCAAAATGAATTAATAGACGATGAGTTTATTGCTCAAAATCATGCAATCATGATGTATGAGCCAATGTTAACGACATCTATTGAGTAATAGGAGTTGGTAAAAATGGATGAAAGAAAACAAAAATCCTTGAGTGATAAAATTTTATACGCCGTATTTTGGTTAATCTGTATTTTTTTCTTTGGCTCATTCCTCTTAATTGTAATTGTTTTAACTGGCAATATGCATTATATCTCGCTGTTGGTTACTGGAGTGATTGTATTGTATTTATTTTACCTATTCCATTTGTTTAATTTTTTTACTACTAAAAAAAGAAAGCGATGGGTTTTAGGGGTAATGGGAATGGCCATAGTGATCAGTGCAATTACTCCAGTCAAAAAAATATATGAGAATAATATTCCGACGGTAGATGCAGAATTAAATGTTTGGGACTATCAACCATTCATGGAGCCTTTAAAAATTGCAACTCTAGAGGAGGAGTCAACATTTAAAATTACAGAGGACTTACCAAGGTTGGACGGAGCAACGGCTTTGTATCCTTTGTATGCTTCTTTTGCTCAAGCGGTTTATCCCGAAAAAACATATGAGCCAAGCTCCAGCGAAGTTATGGTAAATACTACCCCTGATGCATACAATAATTTGATCGAAGGTAAAGTGGATATGATCTTTGCTGCGGGGCCATCTAAGGGGCAAATCAACTATGCAAAGCGTAATGGTGTGGAGCTTAAACTTACACCGATTGGAAGAGAAGCGTTCGTGTTCTTCGTCCACCATAAAAATGAGGTAGACGAGCTCAGCCTTCAGCAAATTCAAGATATTTACTCAGGGAGCATTAAGAATTGGCAGGATGTAGGGGGAAGCGACGATTCTATACGAGCATTCCAGCGTCCCGAGGGAAGTGGTAGTCAAACAGCTTTAGAGAATTTAATGGGAGAAACTCCTTTAATGGAAGCACCTACTGAAGATATTGTCAGTGGGATGGGGGGAATCATTGAAGAAGTAGCTCAATACAAGAATTATAAAAACGCAATTGGGTACACATTCCGATTTTATGCGAACGAAATGGTTAAGAACGATCAGATTAAACTATTAAATATAAACGGAATTGCACCTACAAAAGAAAATATTCGTAACAACCAGTATCCAATTGCATCGGAGTTTTATGTAGTGACAGCTAGTACGGATAATCCTCATGTTGATGAGTTTGTAGAATGGATTCTATCTCCTCAGGGTCAGGAGTTGGTTGAGAAAACGGGTTACGTGCCAATGATTGAATAACAAAGAGCTGCTCTTACCCGAAGCAGCTCCTTGCTATTCCGAGATAGAATTTAAATTTTCGTTCAGTTTTTTGGCTTGTAGACGGAAATAGTAGTAGAATGCCAGCCAATGTAAAATATAAACAACAATGAAAATTGCCAGGCCAATTCCAAAGCTTAACAAAGTAAATGGTATCCAGCCAATAAAGAAAGCTAAGATAAAGTATGCTACGAAGACGGTAAGAAAATGGAAACCGGTAGCCTGCATCATAGTAAAACGCTTATTTTCAAAGTAGAGTGGGGTTACTGTAAATAACCAACCACAAAATATAGAGCCTAAAGAATTTTTTAGAAACAAAGCCCCGTTTAACGTTTCTTTGTCGCTAAAGAGTACTACCCCACTTGTAAAAACTACTGATATGAATGCTCCAAAGAAAATCCCAATCATACTTCTAAACAAAAATGTTTTCATTTATTTTTTCCTCCTATTCATTTTCAGTGCGTCCTTAATGTGAGCGACGTATGTCCTAGACACATATTCCTTTGCTCCGGATTTAAAATACACACATAGCGTTCCATTGAAAGAAGCTTCAAATCGATTAAGCTCATAGAGGTTTGCTATAACAGATTTTGATAAACGTATAAATTTGCTTGATGGCAGCATTTCCTCTAGCTCATATAGCTTTTCCTTTAATTTGTATGAGCCGGTTGCGGTTACTGCATAGACTGCTTCCTGATCTGTATGAAAATAATGAATATCCGCGGGCTTTAAGATGTGTTGCATTTCATCGATTTTTCCAACTAAAAATTCTATTTCACTGCCTTTTATAAATTCCAGTAAGTCCTGGACTGGTCCATCTAGCGTAGGTGTTTCAATTTTAACCAACGTCTCTTTAAAATCACTATCAATATTTAACGATACTTTCATCTTTGACACCTCTCTTCTTTAATAGTGTAAAGGTTCTGATAATAATTGTCTTTAGATTTTCCGCTTGTGCATGAAGCGAATAATAAGAACCGATACAAATAGAAGTACTCCAATATAGCTTCCAGCGAGAATTGTTTCAATAGTTAGAGAGAGCTGGCCGTTCCATACATCTATAAACATGTTATTCATATGATAGAGTGGGTTAAGCTTTGCTGATACTTGTATAAAGTTTGGCATTAGGTTAATTGGCTGTGCGAAGCCGCCGGTAAAAATAACGATTTGCATAATAACGATAGAAAATACAAGAGCACTGTTTATATTATCAAATAAGGAATAAATAGCAGATGCCATGATTAGTAAGACAATGTTCATAGCTATAAAAAAAGCATAGGAAGAAAACATATCGAGTAGGACGAAGGATAAATCATACATAACTAATCCAATGCTAAGTATCATAAGATAACCTAAGGTCGTAATAATAATCGCTCGTAAAATGCTTGAGGCGAGTAAAATGTTTTTGGGAACAGGAGACAAGCGTATTCGTTTTTCCACACCAGTTATACGGTGGTTAACCTGATCAAAGCCAAAAGCAAAAAATATTACTGTAAATGTGATGAGTAATATAAAGGATGGTGTGTAAGATTGAGCATAGTTTAGACCATGATCATACGTCATTTCCCCATATAACTGTCCCATAAAAATATACGTTACGGGTGGGATAATAATGGTGAAAAACATATAAAAGACTTCTCTACTAAACATAAGTAAATCATATTTTAATTGTGTAGCTAGCATTAGAATTGCCTCCTAAATATCAACTTTTTGAAGATAAAAATCATGTACAGAACGATAGCCTAAAGCTAAAATACTGTCAGTAGTTGAAAAAACTTCAGTTATTCCATTATTGATAAGTAAAACCTTGTCACAGTATATCTCCACCTCATCCATATTGTGGGTAGTCAAGATGACAGTGCCCCCAGTGCGTTCATTGTATTCAGTAATATAAGACCATAACAAATTACGCATATGTGGATCTAATCCGGTAGTTGGCTCATCTAATATAAGTAGCTTGGGCTCGCACAAAAATGCAATCGCTAGGCTAACAATCTGCTTCCAGCCACCTGATAATTTATCGAAATACTTGTGGCGATGGGGATCTAACTTGAAGTCATGTATAATTTTTTCTAAAGCAATGGAGGACCTATAGTAAGACCTAAACAATTTTAATAATTCCTCCACCTTTAATGTTCGATAAAATTGGGTTGGCTGAAGAACGACAGCAATTTGTTTTCTAAGTTCTTCTAAACGGCTCATGGAGGCTAATCGAATGTCTTCTTCCAACACATAGACAATTCCTGTATCAAATTGTTTGATGGTCATAAGAATTTCTAAAAAAGTAGATTTACCTGCTCCATTTTTTCCTATCACCCCTATGACTTCTCCAGGTGACGCTTGAAAATCTATTCCTTTTAAAAACTCCTTCTCCCCGTACGATTTTTTAAAATTTCTAACTTCAATGATATGCACAAATATCACTCCCGTTTTTCTTATAAACTAATTGTATGATGAGATGAGGTGGTATTCGAGCGTATTTCGGTAAGAGGTATTTTAGTTTGGCCAACCTGTAGGAATTGATAGGTCAGTTGCATTTAACTACTAAAAGGAAGTATATTGATAGTATCAAAGGAGGAATTCTAATGAGTCAATCATTCTTAAACAAAGTAACCCCCCTTATCAATCATGAAGAGAGATTGGTCAGAGAATTTGCATCGTATGTACTAAATGAATTTCCGTTTACGCCTAGTAAGGTGGTAAATGAACAACTGACGAATGCATTACATGCTGATGATAAAGAAAGAGATACTATTCTAGTCTGGGGACAAGAAAATAACGTTACAGAAGAAACGTTCCCGATTCTGATGAAGCTCCTCCAAAAGGTAAAGAAATCGAAGAGACATCTAGTCCTTCAATATGTGATGAACCTTCCCTCTGAGGTTCTAGTAGATAAAGCAGATCAGCTTACTCCCTATATAGGAACGGATTATACTGATTTTAATAAGCTATTATTGGAGGCAAGCGAGGATACACTTTGGAAAACGTATGAGGACGTTGTGGGTGACGTTAACCGCGATGGCTTTAATGCACTTGAATTTCAAAAGTCGAAAAAGCTGCTTGGGCGACTGATTGATATTGGCAGCTATGGGAAACAGGAAGTAGAGAAGACCCTTCAGCAAGAACTAGGGGAAAAGTTTTTCTCCGTGTTTGGTATTTTGGCAGTAAGAGCGGTTGGCCTCCTACAGTTAAACGAATATATACCTACACTTGTATCCCTACTAGATAGAGAAGAAGAAATTCTATTAGAAGAATTGGCAGTTGCGTTAAGTAGCTTTCAGACGGATGACGTAGTAGAAGCAGTTGCTCCATATGCGATGAAGAATGAGACGTGTATTTATGCTGCTAGTATCTTAAAAGAAACAAAAACTGAAAAGGCAATAGAAGTGCTGGTAAAAAGCTACGACAAGTTAGATGAAAGCGGTAAAGAAACTGTTATCGAATCTCTAACAGCCCAATTAACAGAGCAAGCCTTCCCGTTGATAGAGGATTATCTCCATAACGGCTATCATGGTGGATTAATTGATCTTGAACAGACGCTTTATGCGTTCTATACAGTAATGGGACGTTCCCATCCATCTATGGAAGAGTGGAAGCAAATTGCCGAACAAAACGCCATAGAATTCGAACAAGAGCAACAAGCACAAGCACCTCAGCCAGCAGTAAGCGAAAAGGTCGGTAGAAATGATCCCTGTCCTTGTGGTAGTGGAAAAAAATATAAAAAATGCTGTGGGAAATGAAATATTAAGCATAGCCATTTAAATTAAAAATGCTGCCGGACTCATATGCCCGGCAGCATTTTATGCTAGCTTAAATTTATTTATTTCCTCTTGTAAGTCCTGTGCATTTTGTGAAAGTTCAACTGCTACACCGCTGACCTGTTCCATGGTAGCAGTCTGTTCCTCAATAGCGGCAGCAATACCTTCAACATTGGAGGAAGCATTTGTAGCCCCGTTAGCGATTTCCATGGCAGAAGCAGAAACTTGTTCAGCAGATGCGGAAATCTCTTCAGAAGTAGCTGAGATCTCTTCGATTTGAACGTTCATCTCTTCTACTGCAGTAACGATTTCTTGAAAAGCATGGCCGGCATCTCCAATAATCTTCACCCCAACTGTTACAGATCCTAGGGATTCCTCAGCTGCTTTTTCTACATTGCCTGTATCTAGTTTGATATCCTTGATCAAATCAACAATTTGATTGGCAGATTGTCTAGATTCCTCAGCAAGCTTACGAACCTCGTCTGCAACAACTGCAAATCCTTTCCCATGTTCGCCAGCTCGTGCTGCTTCAATCGCCGCATTGAGAGCCAATAGGTTAGTCTGCTCTGTAATATTCGTAATTACATTAGTTATATTTTCAATTTCCAAGGTTTGTTTACTTAGTTTTTGAACTAAATTATTCATCATCTCAGAGGAATGATTTATGGTGTTCATCTGTTCACTTGCCTGTTGAATAATCTTACCTCCAGCCAGTGCCGTTTGATAAGTTTGGTTCGAGTTGTCGTATAAGTGCTGTGTCGATTCGGCAATTCGTTGAACTCCCGTTGCAGTCTCTTCCATAGCTCGAGAACTTTCATTGGCCGACTGGGCAGCAGAAGATGAGGCTTCTAAAGTATCATTAGCTCGGTTAGCCATTTCATTTGTAGAAGCAGTTACCTCTTCGGTGCTTGCGGATAGCTCTTCGGCAGCCGCACTTAGATGCTCTGAATTTTCATGGATTCTTTTAAGTAACATTTGAAGATTATTTTTCATTTGATTAGTAGCTGTAGCTAGCTTTCCAATTTCATCATTGGAAGAGTAGTTCAAATCCTCCACCGATAAATCTCCAGTAGCAATTATTTCGGCTGCGTCTACCATTTTTATTAACGGATTAGAGATTTGCTTACGAGTGAACCACATAAGGAGAACTCCATTTAGCAAAACGAATACTAACATAACAATTGCTACAATGTTAGATAGAGTCATTGCACGATCTGTTTCTTGAGAGATTTTTTTCAATTCGTTATCCTGATAATCAAGCATTTTTTGTGCAACTTCTAATATACCATCGTTAGCCGGAGTAATTCGATCCTTTAAAATTCTTGATCCAGAGCTCATAACACCCGTTTTTGCATATTCCAAATATATCTCTGATGCTTCGTTGAACTCGTTTTTATAAACATAAATCTCCTCTACGTAAGCTTTCATTGTTTTAGAGCTAGCAAGAGAAGCTATTTGAGCAATTTGCTCATCAACATACTGGATATAGTATTCAAGCTGCTCCTTCGTTTCCGGAGAATTATCGATTAACAATTCTTGAGAATATTGCCCCTGCATTCCAATACCAAAACGTATTTCGTCAATTACTCGTAATTGGGTGACTCTATAATCAAGCGCCTCATCCACCTTAGATTCTACATTAGCAGATGTAAGCATAGCTGTTACAGTAGAGATTAATAACAAAACTATAATGACGATAAATGCGATGTTTAACTTTTTTCCGATACTCATAAGCTGCCTTCTTTCCATAAATATAATCACCTCGTTTTTATCGGCTAAAAGTATTGGTATTTGAAGTGAATTTATGGGAAATTATTGATAATTGGAAGTTATTGATAAAAAGTTAATAAATAAATTATCTTAATAAAACATGGTTGACATGGAGTTAACTCCACCCTATAAAGTAAAAATAGGGGAGGGGTGCTAAATGGAGATAATCGTGTACAGTTTAATATGTATGTATGGGATATTAACAATGATCGCTGGAATGGTACAATGGAAGGAAAAGGGTTTATCGATACGTTCCTTATTGTTTGTCGTCGTATCGCTTGGTATGATTGCTAGTGTTTTTATAACAGACATGAGGTTAAGTTTAATAGTGATATGTTTTATATGTATACATGTTCTAGCTCTATGGGAGGGGCTACAGACAAAGAGTAAAGTTAGCTATAGTCATCATATCTTTCGATTTATGTTTCATGTCATGATTGTAATAGGAGTGATATTATGAGAATTGGAGAATTTGCTTCACGTACTGGGGTAAGTAAAGATACTATTCGTTATTATGAAAAGATCGAACTATTAAAACCCACCATTATGAACTCATACCGCCACTATACAGATGAGGATATACTCTCTATTCAGGCAATCATTAAGTTAAAACAAAATGGTTTTTCCTTACAGGAGATAAAGCTACTATTTGATTGGACTAACCATGTGGATAAAGATAATAAATTAACAGACCACGAAACAGAGAAGCTACAATTGTTAAGGGAGTTATTTCAAGAAAAATACCGGGATTTAATAGAGAAAGAAAAACAAATTATCCAAATAAAAGAGGTGCTTCTACGAGTAGATAGGAAGGTAGAGCAATTACTTGGAGGAAAAAGAGATGAGACCACAACTAACTAAAGATATAAACATAGAAGAATTTAAACAGTATTATTGGTTAAAGGAAGAGCTCCAAGCGTTTTGTAGAGAGCACCTTTTAAGCCCAGCTGGTTCGAAAGGAGAAATTGCTAATCGAATAGAGGTATTCCTTCACTCAGGCAAAATACTCCAGCCAGTCAGAAGAGCTAAAATCTCTAAAGTAGAAGAACCACTTTCTTTGGATACTGTTATAACAGAAGGACATCGATGTAGCCAACAAGTAAGGGCATTTTTTCGGGAAGTCATTGGACCGAAATTTCATTTCTCTACTTATATTCAAAATTATTTTAAAAACAATATAGGAAACACATACCGTGATGCGGTGAACGCTTGGATGGAGGAGGAGGAGCGTAAGAGAGATCCGGCTTACTCGAAGGCGATTGCACCTCAATTTGAATATAACCAATTCATAAAAGACTTCTTTGCGGATTCTAACAATAAAGGAAAAACACGTCAGGAGGCTATCCAAGCATGGAATGCTATTAAGCAGCTTCCAGGAAGTAATACATATCAAAAATAAAAAGCCGTACACTCGAATTGCTTCGAGTGTACGGCTTTTATCAAGTTAATTCCGAAGAATTAAAGTTTTACGATGTTAACTGCTTGTGGTCCGCGGTTACCTTCTTCGATATCAAATTCAACTTTTTGACCTTCGTCAAGAGATTTGAATCCGTCACCTTGGATAGCTGAGAAATGAGCGAATACGTCGCTTCCACCTTCAACCTCGATAAATCCAAAACCTTTTTCTGCGTTAAACCATTTTACTGTACCTTGTGTCATGTAAAAAACCTCCATAAAATAAATTAAATAATATAAATCTTTCAACAGATAAAAAAATTCACATATTAGAAAAAGTATCGACAAACATTTCACGATCACTTTTTGTAATATGTGAATTCAATGTTTTCTTGATGAAGCAATTTAACTATTGAACTTAGTATATAACGTTTAATGTCATTTGTCCAGTAATGTACTTAGGTTATTTAAAATTCTTTTATTAACCGTATAAGTATTAGCACTTAAGTCTACTGCTTTTCTTAAAGGTAACGCAGTGATACCAGCACTTGAGGACCTTAAATAGAGTGAATAGTCATTCATTTTATGGTATTCTTTTCTAAAATAAATCTTTGTTTATAGGGGTGGATGAGATGCTTTTCAAGAAACAATTCGATGTTTCGACTAAAAGTGGGGTAATAATGGCGAATGGAAAGGTGTCTTTTCAAGGCGTGAGGTTAAATGTACATTGTTTCGTGGTAGATGGTGTCCTCATTGATACGGGATCACAGTCACTAGAGAATGAGCTCAAGCCTTTTTTGAAGCAGCAAGAGGTGGAGAAGGTCATGATTACTCATCATCATGAGGACCATACTGGCTGTGCTGCTTATATGCAGGAGCTGGGGAAACGCATCTATATGAAAGAACATTTCATAGATCACAGTCAAAAGAAAGCAGACTACCCCCTTTATCGCAAGCTATTTTGGGGGAAGAGACAGCCCTTTAAAGCTAATCCGTTAGGCGAGACATTTACCTCTAAATCAGCTACATGGGATGTTATCCCTACACCTGGTCATGCCAAGGATCATGTAGCATTTCTCAATAAACAAACGGGTCAATTGTTTACAGGTGACCTTTATTGCCAAGAACGAACAAAGATTATACTTCGAGAAGAAAGTATTCCAACCATCATAGAATCCCTTCAACGGGTCCTCACCTATGATTTTGGGGACGTATATTGTTGTCATGCAGGGTATTTAGAGAAGGGAAGAAGATACTTAGAGAGAAAGCTACATTATTTATTAGAGATGCAGCAACATATTTTGCAGCTTCACGCCGAGGGGAAAAGTGAAAAAGAGATTACCAGTATTATTTTTCCAAAGAAATATCCTATTAATTGGTTTTCTATGGGTGAGTGGAGCTCCTTTCATATCATCCGCTCCGTTATTAACGAGCAGTAGTATGAAAAGGACTAGATACATAGTGGAGTCCTTGCCTGACGGGCGGACTAGCTTTACGTGGTTTATATACAAGTCATATTTACTAAAGTGATTCTCTATTCGAGCGGCAATAGACCCTGCTAAAATACATTAAATAGAATACTTGCATAAGCCTACTCCCAAAAGTAGTTTTTACTCGATGAAAACCGCTTAATACCGTATGATTAAAGGAGGAAGGTGAATTTATTTGAAAGCTTATATTTTAAAATTATCATTTGAGCACGTAGATCCGAAGGTGTGGAGACGGGTTATTCTGCCGGCAGATGCGACATTTAATAGACTTCATGAGACCATTCAATACGTGACAAATTTCCGAAGCACGATGGAAGCTTATCATTCCTTTGGAATAGCAACAAACGATAAATACATTACGAATAATGAAACGATCTTACATGAGTATAAAGGAAAGAAGTACGAAGGTAGAGAGGTTAAACAGCCAACCCGTATCAAGATTGACCCGTATCTTCAGGAAATGGGTCACCTCATTTATAACTACGACTTCGGAGACGATTGGCGTATTCGTATAGAGCTAGAAGAGACAGTTGAGGATTACTATTTTGGTTTTCCTACTATATTAGAGGGAGAAGGAACTGCCCCACCCGAAGATGTCGGTGGTCCCCCAGGGTTTGAAGAGTTTAAAGAAATTATGGATAATCCAAATCATCCTGATTACTTACATATGTTTGGATGGGCAGAGCAACAGGGGTATAAACCATTTGATATAGACAGAACAAATGACTTGTTAAAATTTGTGAAATACAAAAAAACAGAATGGGACAAAATCGACCATGATAACTATCTTGTTCTTTCGGATAAGTATCGAGGTGTGAAATCCACCCCACAAGGTGACATAGAAGACAAGGAAACCGTATTAAAGTATGTAGTTGCTTGTACCAACCTTTATGGGGTCATTGATTTCCCTAAATTTCTAGAGATTTATAATGCACAAAACAATAAAGCATTGACGAGAAATGAATTATTGTCATTGATTGAAACTTCTATGGAATCGCTACAAAATCAATTTGTACGTGTGGATAAAGATGAATTCATACATACAACGATACGTCCCAATGACTATAAAATCATAAAGGATAATGCGAACGGGAAGCCTTATTATATCCCAGCAAAGGAAGAGCTTCTTCGATATGCGGATGCGAACTATTATGAAGCAACAATCTATCAAGAAAAGCTTGCTTCCATGATGCAAAAGGATTTCTTTGGTGGCAGCTCCTTAATGATTAAAGAAAACATGGATCAACTAATCCGTGAGATGCAAACAGTCGGCAGTAGTATTAATATGGTGGCACAGCAATTTGCGGTACGTCATCAAATACAAGAACAGGAACTTTTTAATAAGTATGTACAGGCAATTGCCTTCGTATCTGTAACAACTCGCCTTTGGATCAATAGAGGACATACGCCTCACGAGATCACATTGATGGAGCAGCCAGACCTAAAAATAGCCTCAACTAAATCAGAGACTACAAAAACTGATACAAAGGTTGGCCGAAATGACCCTTGTCCTTGCGGCAGTGGTAAAAAGTATAAAAAATGCTGTGGTAAATAAGTTAGGGAAAGAGATCAGGACAAAAGTTCCCTCAAAATAGAGCGTAGTTGTTTTCCATTACAGCGGACGCTTTCCGGGGGCACGACTTCAATCTCCTCGTCGCCTTGCTCCTGCGGGGCTTTCAGCTCGTGCTTTTCCCCCAGGAGTCGCCGCTCTCCTCTCCAAACAACAATAATAGAGAGTTTTTTATTAAAATCGGTTACCACTAAAGTAAAGACGTGAAATCAGCAACTTGATTTCACGTCTTTTAATTTATTGACTAGTTATATCCCAGCTCTTTTATATTTCAAAAAATTTCTCAGAATGCATTTTACCTTTATAATACGTGCGTTCTGCAAAAGTAATGTTTTGGTTTTCGTCCATTAGCAAAACAGTCGAGGAGCGTGTACCGTAGTTTGGCATTTTGATAAACAGAGGAGATAGGCTGCGTTCAAGCTCTATTCCTACACCAGTATCAGGAAGCTCAGAATCCTTTGCTACACTCTCGTCTGTTAACAAGTCAAATAGAGGTCCTACTTCTATGTTATCTAATAGAAGATGTTCAGCTAAACTCTGCTTTCCTTTTTCTACCTTAGGCCAAGGTGTATTCAAGGTATGATTGCTTAAGCTATGTGTACCAGGTGAAACTTCATTCATTTCATCAAGGATGTTGTTATAGTGGAACAATTGATGGCTATCCCCAATGACAATATTATAGCCGCCATAGCTGTCTCTATTTTTCTTTAATTCCTCGATAAAATCTAGTGGGTCCTGATGTCCGATCAAAAAGTTGCGCACAATTTCTCCTCGAGAAAGATGACCGGGCTCAAGCTGTGGATCACGAAAGTTTGTCAACGCAGCAAAGCGACCAGCTTTAGAAACTCCAAGCCATGTACCCATTTGCAGTAAATCACGTCCTGCAAGTATAGATGGATGGTCTTCCCAAAAATGAGCGGATTCAGTCGGACGCTCATAAAATTCATCCCGATTGGCAACAACTATTAGCGGATAGGTAGGATGAGTTTGAAATTGAAAATTAACAAGACACATAATGATTGCTCCTCTTTATACTAGTTTGTCAGATGATAACAGAAACTCTACTTATATACTTACCTTATTATATCAACTCGAATTTAACGAGTGTCTGCTTTTATTGAGGAAAAGTGGTAGGATAAAATGGAATAAACGATTTAATGGAGATGAACGATATTGAGTAATACACATATTTTTTCTAAACGCGAAGAGCTAGCAAATGCAATCATACACGGAGTTGGTACGATTTTGAGTATAGCTGCACTTGTTATTTTGATTGTTTCATCCGTCAAGTATGGGGATGCATGGCATGTGGTGAGTTTCACCCTGTTTGGAGCATCCATGGTGCTATTGTTTACGTCGTCGACCCTGGTACATGCTTTTCCGGCAGGGAGAGCTAAAGACTTTTTTGAAATCATGGACCACTCCTCTATTTATTATCTGATAGCAGGCTCCTACACACCACTTCTATTTATAGTAGTAAAAGGGCCGCTTGGTTGGACGTTGTTTGGTATCATGTGGGGGCTAGCAATAGCAGGTACTGTGTTCAAAGCCTATTTTGTTAAGCGTTTTTTACATACCTCCACGATTCTATATGTAGTGATGGGCTGGCTAATAGTATTTGCATGGAAGCCCCTAATCACGAACATGTCTACAGAGGGCCTTGTTTTATTGGCACTTGGTGGCTTGCTATATACCGGAGGAGCAGTCTTTTACGTGTGGAGAGGCTTTCCATATCATCACGCAGTATGGCATGTATTTGTTCTTGTAGCTGCTATTTTAGTTTTCTTCGCTATCATGACACTATTGCCTATACCTGCATAACCAAGGAGGATATCATATGTATGACCCAACTGTCTTCGAAAATATAAAGGTTGCATTTGAAAATCATGTATATGATCTAGACAATATAGAACGTAAAATAAATATAATTAACCGAACAGACCGGATGGACTTCTCCATCTTAAAAAGAGAATTTTCTATTGAGTTTGTCCTATCCGATAAACCAGCAGTCTCGGCTGAAATTATAATAGAGGCATCCTTGGAGGAGCTCGCCTCTGAAATTATGGAGATACCCGGAAAAGATCCAGGATGTACACTCCAGTTAAAATTTCAAAAAGATATAATGGATGTGTCTGCAGAGTGTAAGAGTATTGAGTTAGCCCTAAAGCAAATATGGGAAGGTGACATAACCATCAAGCAGCATGTGAGCTTTGAATACGGACACTTGGAGGAAAACTATGTAAATACAATTTCGCTAAGCTTCCAGCAAAAAATCAAAGAGGATAATATAAGTGAAATAGATGACTTCCTCACTAGTGTAATCGAATCGCTGGAACTTCTTCATCACATAAAATAAATTAAAGCAGCAGAAAGTAAGGGGATTACTTTTCTGTTGCCTTTTTTATATAGAAAGAAGACATATCTTATTTTAATAAATTCTGGATAGCTAGAAGAAGAAACGGGCTGTGTAGACGCATGATAAACTAACCAATAGAAGGATAGTAAATTAAGATATAGTTTACAAGACATATACGCACCATTAAAAAGCCTTTGATAGTGCTGATTTTGAAGAGGTAATAAAACTCCAACAGTATCTTTTTAAAAAAGTTTTTAAAAAGTGTTGACTTATAATATAAACGAGAGTAATATAGTAGAAGTCGCCAAGAGGTAAACAAGTTTGGCTGACACAATGAACATTGAAAACTGAACATGCAAAACGTTAAGACATACAGCATCAACAAGCTTCGGCTTGATTGACGCAAAACAATTTTTGACATCATTTAATGATGATGCCAGCAAAACAAAATGAGCTTTTTAAGTTCTCTATTATGGAGAGTTTGATCCTGGCTCAGGACGAACGCTGGCGGCGTGCCTAATACATGCAAGTCGAGCGGATGATGAAGAAGCTTGCTTCTTCTGATTTAGCGGCGGACGGGTGAGTAACACGTGGGCAACCTGCCCTGTAGATTGGGATAACTCCGGGAAACCGGGGCTAATACCGAATAATCCATTACCTCACATGAGGAAATGTTAAAAGACGGCATCTCGCTGTCACTACAGGATGGGCCCGCGGCGCATTAGCTAGTTGGTGAGGTAACGGCTCACCAAGGCGACGATGCGTAGCCGACCTGAGAGGGTGATCGGCCACACTGGGACTGAGACACGGCCCAGACTCCTACGGGAGGCAGCAGTAGGGAATCTTCCACAATGGACGAAAGTCTGATGGAGCAACGCCGCGTGAGTGAAGAAGGTTTTCGGATCGTAAAACTCTGTTGTGAGGGAAGAACAAGTACGAGAGTAACTGCTCGTACCTTGACGGTACCTCATTAGAAAGCCACGGCTAACTACGTGCCAGCAGCCGCGGTAATACGTAGGTGGCAAGCGTTGTCCGGAATTATTGGGCGTAAAGCGCGCGCAGGCGGTCCTTTAAGTCTGATGTGAAAGCCCACGGCTCAACCGTGGAGGGTCATTGGAAACTGGGGGACTTGAGTACAGAAGAGGAAAGCGGAATTCCAAGTGTAGCGGTGAAATGCGTAGAGATTTGGAGGAACACCAGTGGCGAAGGCGGCTTTCTGGTCTGTAACTGACGCTGAGGCGCGAAAGCGTGGGGAGCAAACAGGATTAGATACCCTGGTAGTCCACGCCGTAAACGATGAGTGCTAAGTGTTAGGGGGTTTCCGCCCCTTAGTGCTGCAGCTAACGCATTAAGCACTCCGCCTGGGGAGTACGGTCGCAAGACTGAAACTCAAAGGAATTGACGGGGGCCCGCACAAGCGGTGGAGCATGTGGTTTAATTCGAAGCAACGCGAAGAACCTTACCAGGTCTTGACATCCCGCTGACCGGCCTAGAGATAGGCTTTTCCCTTCGGGGACAGCGGTGACAGGTGGTGCATGGTTGTCGTCAGCTCGTGTCGTGAGATGTTGGGTTAAGTCCCGCAACGAGCGCAACCCTTGATCTTAGTTGCCAGCATTCAGTTGGGCACTCTAAGGTGACTGCCGGTGATAAACCGGAGGAAGGTGGGGATGACGTCAAATCATCATGCCCCTTATGACCTGGGCTACACACGTGCTACAATGGACGGTACAGAGGGTCGCAACCCCGCGAGGGTGAGCAAATCCCATAAAACCGTTCTCAGTTCGGATTGTAGGCTGCAACTCGCCTACATGAAGCCGGAATCGCTAGTAATCGTGGATCAGCATGCCACGGTGAATACGTTCCCGGGCCTTGTACACACCGCCCGTCACACCACGAGAGTTTGTAACACCCGAAGTCGGTGGGGTAACCCTTTTGGGAGCCAGCCGCCGAAGGTGGGACAGATGATTGGGGTGAAGTCGTAACAAGGTAGCCGTATCGGAAGGTGCGGCTGGATCACCTCCTTTCTAAGGATATATTCGGAATACAGATCTTTATCTGTATCTTAACGTTTTGCAGTTCAGTTTTGAATGTTCATTCTATATGAGCATTTAAAGCTTTTTAACTTGTTCTTTGAAAACTGGATAAAACGACATCAAAAAAAGAAACAAACGCAAGATATTCAAATTGTGATCACTTACGTGATTGCAAGTGTAGTACTTTTAACTTTTAGGTTAAGTTAATAAGGGCGCACGGTGGATGCCTTGGCACTAGGAGTCGATGAAGGACGGCACTAACACCGATATGCTTCGGGGAGCTGTAAGTGAGCTTCGATCCGAAGATTTCCGAATGGGGAAACCCACTGCCCGTAATGGGGCAGTACATTTGCGTGAATACATAGCGCATCTGAGACACACCCAGGGAACTGAAACATCTAAGTACCTGGAGGAAGAGAAAGAAAATTCGATTCCCTGAGTAGCGGCGAGCGAAACGGGAAGAGCCCAAACCAAGAGGCTTGCCTCTTGGGGTTGTAGGACACTCTATACGGAGTTACAAAAGAATGAGCTAGACGAAGCGACCTGGAAAGGTCCGCAGGATAGGGTAAAAGCCCCGTAGTCAAAAGTTCATTCCCTCCAGAGTGTATCCTGAGTACGGCGGAACACGTGAAATTCCGTCGGAATCCGGGAGGACCATCTCCCAAGGCTAAATACTACCTAGTGACCGATAGTGAACCAGTACCGTGAGGGAAAGGTGAAAAGCACCCCGGAAGGGGAGTGAAATAGACCCTGAAACCGTGTGCCTACAAATAGTCAAAGCCCGTTAACGGGTGATGGCGTGCCTTTTGTAGAATGAACCGGCGAGTTACGATTACATGCGAGGTTAAGTTGAGAAGACGGAGCCGCAGCGAAAGCGAGTCTGAATAGGGCGAATGAGTATGTGGTCGTAGACCCGAAACCAGGTGATCTACCCATGTCCAGGATGAAGGTGAGGTAACACTTACTGGAGGTCCGAACCCACGCACGTTGAAAAGTGCGGGGATGAGGTGTGGGTAGCGGAGAAATTCCAATCGAACCTGGAGATAGCTGGTTCTCTCCGAAATAGCTTTAGGGCTAGCCTCAAACGTTAGAATCTTGGAGGTAGAGCACTGTTTGGACTAGGGGCCCATCCCGGGTTACCGAATTCAGACAAACTCCGAATGCCAATGATTTATGTTTGGGAGTCAGACTGCGAGTGATAAGATCCGTAGTCAAGAGGGAAACAGCCCAGACCACCAGCTAAGGTCCCAAAGTATTTGTTAAGTGGAAAAGGATGTGGCGTTGCTTAGACAACCAGGATGTTGGCTTAGAAGCAGCCATCATTTAAAGAGTGCGTAATAGCTCACTGGTCGAGTGACGCTGCGCCGAAAATGTATCGGGGCTAAACAAATCACCGAAGCTGTGGATTGATACCTTTGGTATCAGTGGTAGGAGAGCGTTCTAAGGGCGTTGAAGTCAGACCGGAAGGACTGGTGGAGCGCTTAGAAGTGAGAATGCCGGTATGAGTAGCGAAAGATGGGTGAGAATCCCATCCACCGTATGACTAAGGTTTCCTGAGGAAGGCTCGTCCGCTCAGGGTTAGTCGGGACCTAAGTCGAGGCCGATAGGCGTAGACGATGGACAACAGGTTGATATTCCTGTACCACCACCCCACCGTTTGAGTGATGGGGGGACGCAGTAGGATAGGGTAAGCGTGCTGTTGGTTATGCACGTCCAAGCAGTGAGGTGTGAGTGTAGGCAAATCCGCACTCTGTAACATTGAGCTGTGATGGCAAGGACGTATGTCCGGAGTTCCTGATTTCACACTGCCAAGAAAAGCCTCTAACGAGGTGGGAGGTGCCCGTACCGCAAACCGACACAGGTAGTCGAGGAGAGAATCCTAAGGTGAGCGAGAGAACTCTCGTTAAGGAACTCGGCAAAATGACCCCGTAACTTCGGGAGAAGGGGTGCTCTTTTGGGTGAATAGCCTAGAAGAGCCGCAGTGAATAGGCCCAGGCGACTGTTTAGCAAAAACACAGGTCTCTGCAAAACCGTAAGGTGAAGTATAGGGGCTGACGCCTGCCCGGTGCTGGAAGGTTAAGAGGAGTGCTTAGCGCAAGCGAAGGTGCGAATTGAAGCCCCAGTAAACGGCGGCCGTAACTATAACGGTCCTAAGGTAGCGAAATTCCTTGTCGGGTAAGTTCCGACCCGCACGAAAGGCGTAACGATCTGGGCACTGTCTCAACGAGAGACTCGGTGAAATTATAGTACCTGTGAAGATGCAGGTTACCCGCGACAGGACGGAAAGACCCCGTGGAGCTTTACTGTAGCTTGATATTGAATTTTGGTGCAACTTGTACAGGATAGGTAGGAGCCTTAGAGCCCGGAGCGCCAGCTTCGGAGGAGGCGTCGGTGGGATACTACCCTGGTTGTATTGAAATTCTAACCCATACCCGTAACCCGGGTAGGAGACAGTGTCAGGCGGGCAGTTTGACTGGGGCGGTCGCCTCCTAAAGTGTAACGGAGGCGCCCAAAGGTTCCCTCAGAATGGTTGGAAATCATTCGAAGAGTGTAAAGGCAGAAGGGAGCTTGACTGCGAGACCTACAAGTCGAGCAGGGTCGAAAGACGGGCTTAGTGATCCGGTGGTTCCGCATGGAAGGGCCATCGCTCAACGGATAAAAGCTACCCCGGGGATAACAGGCTTATCTCCCCCAAGAGTCCACATCGACGGGGAGGTTTGGCACCTCGATGTCGGCTCATCGCATCCTGGGGCTGTAGTCGGTCCCAAGGGTTGGGCTGTTCGCCCATTAAAGCGGTACGCGAGCTGGGTTCAGAACGTCGTGAGACAGTTCGGTCCCTATCCGTCGTGGGCGTAGGAAATTTGAGAGGAGCTGTCCTTAGTACGAGAGGACCGGGATGGACACACCGCTGGTGTACCAGTTGTTCTGCCAAGGGCATCGCTGGGTAGCTATGTGTGGACGGGATAAGTGCTGAAAGCATCTAAGCACGAAGCCCCCCTCAAGATGAGATTTCCCATTACGCAAGTAAGTAAGATCCCTCAAAGACGATGAGGTAGATAGGTTCGGGGTGGAAGCGTGGCGACACGTGCAGCTGACGAATACTAATCGATCGAGGACTTAACCAAATGGTTTGTTTCTAATATGATGTCTTTTATCCAGTTTTGAGTGAACAACTCAAAAGTCTAGTGATGATGGCGAAGAGGTCACACCCGTTCCCATACCGAACACGGAAGTTAAGCTCTTCAGCGCCGATGGTAGTTGGGGGTCTCCCCCTGCAAGAGTAGGACGTCGCTGGGCACCAAAGAAAGTCGTTACCGAGTAATCGGTGGCGGCTTTTTTGTTTTGTCTTTTTTTAAAGTCTAAGGATAACCTCTATTTTACTAGAAGATTTAATCTTTCACCTGAAACCTCACATTATTTTAAACTAAACAATATTAATGTTACTCTAGTAATAGATAAATAAAGTAAGGGGGATTCTATGTTCTTAGAGGATCTAACAAAAAAATTACAGCATAGTCAGCCACTATTTATTGGTGAGGATACAGCTCTGCGCTCAGCCATTCTCCTTCCACTTGTGCAAGTGGAAGGAGAATGGCATATGTTGTTTGAGGTGCGTTCCTTAACGATGCGAAAACAGCCCGGAGATATTAGTTTTCCAGGCGGTCGTATCGACACTACAGATGCCTCTCCATTGGAAGCTGCAATAAGAGAAACACATGAAGAGTTAGGAATAGACCCGACATCTATAAAAATTCTTGGTCAATTGAGCCCTTATATTGCTTCTTCATCTTTCGTAGTCTATCCATTTGTGGCGACCATTGATCATCACCAAATCGAAAATTACAACAAACAAGAGGTTGAAGAAGTATTTACAATACCAATTAGCTGGCTATTAGACTATGAGCCTTATATGCACACTGTCTCTGTTCAATCTATGCCACCGATGGACTTTCCTTATGAAAAAATATTTAATGGGGACAAATATCAATGGAGACCTAGAGATATTGAGGAATGGTTTTACGATTATAAAAACTATACAATCTGGGGATTAACTGCACGAGTGTTAAAGCATTTTATAGAAACGATCAGAAGTATTAAGAGGTAAGCAAAAAACTCTATGTAGGTCACTATGATAAAGGAAACAAAAACTTTAAAAAGTATTTCAAAAAGATTCTCTACTGTTTAGAGGGTCTTTTTATTTTTGTAGTAATAATTCCAAAATACTATATCTCTTTAATTCTAAATGCTTATTTTTGTATAACTTACCTTGTTTCTTCTGAATCATTTTAGTGCTAAATACTAGACTTCTCTTTACCTTTCTATATAAAAAATGGAATATTATAGATAATGTAAGATTGCTAGAGGAGGAGAAATTATGTCTATCTGGTGGGGAATATTGTATAATAAAGAAAATTGGAAATGCTTCATTATACCCGATTCAACGAGGGTATGCCTATGAAAATACTAGACGTAGACTTACTTCAAGATGGATTGCAACGTAATATAGCTATGTTGGAACGTTTGCAAAATGAAGTGGGGAATATTCAAAACACAGTTAAAGAACTAGTAGCAATGGAGGAAGTATTGAAAGGGGCTGGAGGTAGTGCAATCCGAGGCTTTTACTCGGATGTTCATTTACCTTTCCTTCATTTTTTCCTTACTTTCTCAGATAGTTACAAGCAAAAGCTTCAACAAATTGAAGCTGCTCTTTTGTCGTTAGAACCAGATACGGCAGGGTATATCCTGGAGCAGTTTTTAGAGGGAGAGCTGGAACAAGGACTGACGCTGATTGCCAACATAACAGAAAGACTTACAAACGAAGCAAACAGTATCATGGATACAGTAAGTGATATCGTTGCGCTACCTCATCTTAATGATAGTGAGGTACAAGAAGGAGTTCAAAATTCTAAAAAGAAACGTGACGACACGATTTTACAGCTGCATGAATTCGATAGCTCTCAAACCACATCACTAACCACAGTAGAAGAAGATATTCAAACTATGGGCAATTGGCTTACGGATATGGAGGGAATGTTTACAGCAGGGGTAAAGGACATTACTTTCCAGCCGAGTCAGTGGAATGCAATTACGTTTGGAAGTGAGATTCGGACAGAGCTATTCCCGAAGGTATATTTAGATCCTAATAAACTATGGGTAGAAGAAAGAGACAAAATAATCGGCACGATGATCACTGCCAAAACCTTTCAAGCGCTAGAGCTGAAGAGGATGATTACAATTGATGAAAACGTGGGAGAGAATATCCAGTACCATCAATATGAAAATGGTTTATTGATAAAAGAGTACTCAGAAAACGGGACAGTATACTACGAAATCGTTTCTAAAGTAGAATACAAGGAAGAAGTAGTCCAAGTTAAGCCACCAAAAGAAAATAAACTGTTGGATGGTTTTCAATTTGTATTAGATCTAGCGGGACTGGTTCCTGTATACGGAGAAATAGCAGATGGTTTAAACGGAGTAATCTATTATGCTAGAGGAGATAAGCTAAACGCATCGCTCTCCTTTGCGGCGATTGTTCCATTTTTAGGCTGGGGAAGTACTGGGACTAAAATTGCAAATAAAGGACGTAATTTTTTTCAGCCCAAAAACGTCCTAAATGATAAAGTAGTAGAATCTGTATCTACATCCGTTTATCGTGATATGGCGAATAGTCCACTGATTGGATCGCAGTCACGATTAAACCTGTTTACTAGCTTACAGAATGGAACACCGAATGCCAACAATAGTCCCTTCATGTTCAACATGCCAACAGGGAAAACTCCAGCAACATCTAAAACTCCCAGTGGCGGTGTTAATCCAGAGATCCAGAACCCGAACGTTGCCAATAAGACCCCCGATTTGGACGGCAATGGAGCGAATACAAATAAAGGACAAGCATCTGCTGTTCAGCCGCCATCTAAAGGGAATACACCTGAAGCCAAAAGTGCGGTTGCCAGCTCTACTAAGGGGAATCCAAATGAGCAGATACAGGATCTGCCGAAGGTCGTTGGTGGCAATGGAGATCACATAAACCTGAGCAACACTACGATTCCAAACAAATCTACTAAAACAGTGACTACACCAACGGCAAAAGCGAACAACCCAGCCCCCGTTAGTAGCGGAAAAGCAAATGTGAAATCAGAAACACCAAATTCGAATATACAGGCTAAGCCAAAAGTTGTTGGAGGGAATGCAGATTATACAGCTCCTCCTAAAAATGCGAAGACAATTAATACTCCATCTGCAAAGGTGGATACTACACCAACAAATAAAAGTATTGATAGTAATGTGAATGCAGATGTAAAGAGTGTGGATGTTGAGACTAAGGGTACGGGTAAGAACTTACTATCAAATGACGGGAAATTTAAAGATTCTAAATTGGAGTCTGATTATGAAAAGTATCTTGCACGTAAAGGAAAGATTGATAAAACTCCCCGAGAAAGATTAGAATGGAAAAAAACAAGAGATTATTGGTTAAACGATTCTCCCATGGCAAGGGGGAATAACTTTAATAAAACTGCAAGGGAAGACAGATGGTATCCTTATGATGAGGTACATTTAAGTAACGGAAAAAGATTAGACTCTTATGACCCAATTAAAGGGGAAATAGTCTCTAGGAAAGCGACCGATTTAATTGAAATTGATATCAAAACATTTGAGAAGTATTTAAAAGAACTAAATAATAAGTATCCTGCCGGAACTAAAATTCGCTCAAATAAATATGAAAGAATAGACGGTACTATATTACAAGGAAAACAAATATTAGAGATTCCAGCAACAAATAAAAATTTCACTCAAATAGAAGAATATATTAAGCTAGCCAAAGACAAATATGATGTTGAAATTAGATTCAGGAGGGAATAATTAATGACATACGATCTAGAACCGGAAATAAGAGATGTACTGAAGAAAATTGATTTTGTCAAAAGATATAAAAATTTGGCAGAAAAGTTTTCAAATAAAGAAAATAAACTAAGTAACTATGAAAATGAAAGAGTAATAGATATTTTTGAATCACTTGGTTATCAAACACGTTATATGAAAAAAGAAAATTTTTTTATTGTCGGAGAAGTAAAAAATAAGGATATATATACTTTTAGATTCAATATATCTTTAAAATATGGGGTAGTTGAATTAATTTGGTCTGTAAGACATAAGGGAGTTATAAAGGCCGGAGACCCATGGGATATATTTGCAAGATTATTATCTGATGATACAGAATCAATTCCTACAATATTCTTTCATAGCTATGAAGAATTAAAAGAAATTATGATGATTGCATTTGAAATGTACGAGGATTTTAAACGTGAATTAATTGAAGTTTATTCTTCCGAATAACTAGTGCTAAATTTTTGAGTAGAAAGGGGTTTCAGGATGAGTGTTTCCATTTATTACACAGCGAAACGTAAACAAAAACTAACCCATACTGAACAAGAAGCGATTAATCAATTATTGGAGAAGTATTCTGTTGATGAGGAAATAGATGAATACTTAAAGACTGGAGAAGGTCATAATTGGACAAGTTTTACTATCTATGATTCAAAAAATCCGACTGCTTATGACGTGATTTTTGAGGGATCAACGGAACTACCGAATAATAGTGAATATGCGATGTTTGATGGGGTGGATCATTGGGCTTCGTTACTTGCAGACATTCGTAATGTCATTGATGGTGCAGAATGGGATGTCCATGTAGATGACCACAATCTCGTATGGGATGAGGAAAGTTTAGAATATGACCTAACAAAATAGATCAAGTTCAGTAGAGAGAATTCTCGTAACCTTGAAAGCTTATATGCCTTTCAAGGTTTTTTAACGTATGTGGACTGAAGTACAGTAACACTTAATTTAGAATAATGATAACCCTGTTATTCTAATTCCAAATAACTAATTAACTGAAAATTAATATTTCTTTCGAATCATTTTAGAGTTATAGGTGAGTCCACACTTTACCTTTCAATATAAAAAATGGAATATTATAGATAATAATAGATTACTATAGGAGGAGAGATTATGTCTATAATATGTAAGGAAGTGTTATATAATAAAGCAAATTGAAGATATTTAAGCCTTGATTCTATGAGGGCACGCTTATGAAAACGTTAGATGTCGACCTACTTCAAGATGGGTTACAACGCAATGTGGCTATGCTGGAACGTCTAGAAACGGAAGTAAGTAATATTAGTGATTCTATTAAGGGACTTGTTGCAATGGAGGAAGTATTGAAGGGCGCTGGAGGCAGTGCAATTCGAAATTATTACTCGGAAGTTCATCTCCCATTCCTGAATTACTTCCTTTTGTTCATAAAAAGGTTCAAGGAACAGCTTCAACAAATAGAGACAGCGCTCACATCGTTAGAGCCTGATACTGCTGGTCACATCCTTGAACAGTTTTTAGAAGGAGAATTGGAGCAGGGACTTACCCAGATTGGTACTTTGACTGAAAGATTTACCAACGATGCGAACAGTATTATGGAGACCGTCAGTGATATCGTTGCCTTACCACCCCTAGATGATAGCGAGGTGCAAGAGGGAGTACGAAATTCCAAAAAGAAACGTGACAACACAATTGCAGATCTACATCAATTTGATACTTCCCAGACTACATCATTAAGCACCGTTGAACAGAATCTACAAGAGTTAGGCTTATGGATAATACTTATGGAAGGAATGTTTGGTGCAGGGGTAAAAGTCACTTCTTTCCAGTCCAGTCAATGGAAAGCAATAACCTTCGGTAGTGGGATTAGAACAGAACTCTTTCCTAAAGTATTCTTAGATCCTAACAATCTATGGGTAGAAGAATATGAAGAGTTAATTGGAACAACGATCAATTCGAATACTTTTGAGACCCTTGAAGAGATGAAAGTCTCGCTAATTGAAGAAAACGTTGGAGAAAATATAAAGTACCATGCGTACGCAAATGGTTTGATCATTAAAGAGACTATCAATATTGGATAATCACTGGCGAAAATTTATTTCAAAAGGAGAATGACGATGAATAAGACAGAAACCTTTACTATAATGAAAGAAATGTTTGGGAAAGAGGGAAGCGAGGAACAAGTAGAAGGGCTTACACTTATAATTGATGGCAAGTTAAAAGAAGTCTTTGATACGATCATCGAGAAGTCAGATGACTACAATAATTATACTGACGTACTTAGTAGTGTGGTTGTACACGGGGTAAATGGAATTATTAATGAGCTTAAATAATTGCATGCTATAAGAGTTTATTGGGATAAGTTAAAAAGTTTAAATGAAATCATACAAAGAAACAACTAGCAGGTGATTATGGTCAAATACCATCATAATCAATCTACTTTTTTCTCTTTTTCTTCCATGAATTTTAGTAATATCTAACTCTTGTTTGGCAATTGGGTATGCTGATAAAGATTAACTGTACATAGGCCAATATTCAAAAAGAAAGAAGCTAGTAAGTGGCTATTCTATAAAAATGTAAGGCTAGGAGGTTAATGTCTTATGAATTTATATTTTTTAGAGCCAGAGGTTGCTGGTGGGCATGGTGAACAAACAATTTATGGAAAGAAAGAAAGTGTAATAAAAAAAGGAGTTTCAGGTAGAGTTGAGTTCTTACACTATGAGTTTGAAGGATGGTTAGGAGATGACCTTTTGGAGTCAATACCAGCCTTTATAGTATCGAGCCGTTTAGGAGAAGAGTTAGTAAAGGATGGGATTAATGATTATAGACTTGAAAGGTGTCTTGTTACTATGAGTGAGAGGTTTAAGGAGCTATTACCTGATTGTAACCTCCCTTCCTTCAGTAGATTAATCCCATTTGGAACAATTGAAGTAGAAGGAAAAAGCTTTAAGGAATGGTCGGGACATCACTTCTCTTTATCATCAAAAGGTGAACTAGTTGTTACTATAGAGGCACTAGAATGTTTAAAGAAGTTATCGATTGAAAACTGTGAGATTACAATTCTTACTCATTCATAACTTGAAAAGAAAAACTCTACATTATTATATATAGGGGAATGTACACCTTCCTTACAAAAGGATGGAGCCAAGTAATGACTAAGCTTTTAAGTATAAGTAACATTTGAACATTCAAATCTTAAAGGATCAGCCTTAGCTTACTCATCCTCAACCTCTAGCAAATAGATTCCTTCTTTAAATCCTCCGCGCTTCTTCTTTTTGGCAAGGCGGATTTGCTCGAGCTCCTGATATGTAGCTTCATGAACGGGAAGAGCTGCATGGATTAATTCTAGTATATCTGCAAGCTCTTCAAGTGCGTCTTTTCGGTTATCCGTTGCTTCAAATTCCTTCACTTCTTCATATAATTTGTTTTTCACTTCGGTCAAATGCTCGGATTTATCTAAAATGCGCGTGGAAAACTTACTTCCAGATTTCTCGATTACCTGGGGGATTTGATCACGTACTAGCTTGTTGTAAACTGGCAAAATTGTTCCTCCTTACTATTGATTTAGTTTGCTACTGTTGATATTAATCTTAAACCTTTCGTATATCTCTTTACAAATGAATTATATAGTAGAGGTCTCCTTAACCTATTACCTGCTGCCTATAATAGGACGGGCTAATATTATGATTGGCCTTAAACAGCTTAGAAAAGTAGTTGGCGTCATTAAAGCCACTTTTTGCTGCTATTTCGTTGATAGTTAGGTTGGTCTCCTGAAGTAGCTGCATGGCATGGTTGAGTCGCTTCTTGGTAACGTATTGCTTGAAGGTCAAAGCGTTTGTTTTCGAGAAAAGCATACTTATATAACTAGGACTGATTCCTAGAAAATTTGCGAGTTCGTCAAGGCTAAGCTTATCGTCTGTATAATGGAGGTCGATGAAGTCCAATGCGGCATTTACGTAGTCGAACTGGCCTTTTTCTTTTTGTTTTTCCACCTGATTCATTATGTCCTGACAGAGGAGAACGATTTCCTGGATAATCGTGTAAAGGACTGGATGATTTAGAATGAGTTCAAAGAGTTGATTGTAGCGATGTTCCAAATCTATTCGTTTTTCCATTTGGTATTTAAGCATGAATCTCCGAATTTGTGCGAGAATGCTAGTCAAATGGATGCGAATAGTGTCGGGATGATAATACGTTTTGATGGTAGAGATGCTATATAAAAAATGCTTAATTGTCTGTACGTCATTTTGCTCTAAGCTCGACATCCAAAGTCGTTGCTGCTCCATTGTTAAGAATGGTTCCAAACCTTGAAAGGTAGGAAGTTCGCTCACAAGAAAAATCTGCCCAAAGCCATGCTGAAAACGTAGTTTTAGAGTTTCTTTTATAGCTTGGTACATATCCTTTACAGATTTTCTCGGTAAATCATAGATAGCTATATTTAAGTTGGCATTCTGTGAGTTAGACCATTCCCTTATAATTGCCTTTGCTTTTTTACGGAGCTCCTCTAGTGTTTCTTCTGTTGAGAATGCCACAATACGTTTAGAAAGGGGGAAGAGAGTCAAATGATTTAGAGATTCTAGCCAATGAAAAAGCTGTTCATTCTGCTCCAAAATCTCAGACTCTAACATCAGACAAAATGTAAATTCTTGCTCTATCTCATACCGATCTAAAAATAAAGAAGGGTAAATCGAATGCTCTCCTATTAAAGGTAGACTCTCTTGCTGTACTTTTAATTCATTTCTCACTGCATGAGTTAAATATTGTTTAAGCAGGCTTAAGTCAATTGGTTTCACCAGTAGAGTGAGTGCTCGCAGGGACAGTGCTTCTAAAGCATGCTTAAAAAGCGGCTCTGCAGTCATCCCGATGATGTGAGCAGAATGAAGCGATAATGCTTTTCTCAATCGATTCGAATCACCATGAGCAAGTAACTCCATTTCGAGTAAGATAACCTCTGGGCTTTCGGCCTCGATTTTCTCCACTGCTTCCTTAAAATTTCCTGCCTCTAAAACAGTCATAACATCCAACTGATATCGCTTGATAAACCACTCTATACCATTTCTTTCTGTTTGATCCCTGTCAATAATTAAGAGCTTCACTTTGGCACCCCTATTCATTGTTTAGTTTGAAATCAATCGGTAGAGATTTTCTTATGATTTTATTCCTTAATTCATAAAATCATAAATTATTCTCTATTTATCTTTATAAAATTCCAGCTCATCTAATAAAATTCCTTTATTTTAAACCTGGATTATATATATATTATTTTTTCTGAATTTTATAATTAAATAAAAAGGAGTGGTGGGTTTGGTAAATATCCCGAATAAAGGGCTGATACAAGAGGGAAAGAGAGATATGATTTCGGTATTTAAGTTTGTTGTATGTAGTTTAATAGGGATTTTCAGCTTTTTTGTTACTTTTACGTATAACGGAAAATCTTCCATTTTACTTGATCATATCGTAACCTGGCTGTCCACAAATGTTCCAACACTGGTAACGGTCTATATTGTCCTTATGCTTGTAGCTGGCGCCGTATATCCTTTTTTTACTAAAATATGGAATAAAGATAAGGTCAGTATTATCATGTCTTTCTTTAAAATTATTGGTCTAGGGGTAGGGATAATGCTATTGATAGGTGTCGGACCTGCTTGGCTTTTCGACCCAAGTGTAGGCCCATTTTTAATGGATAAGCTCATTAAGCCTGTTGGAGTTCTAATTCCAATTGGCGCTATTTTCTTAGCACTACTCGTCAGCTATGGCCTGCTTGAATTTATAGGAGTGTTTATGCAACCTATCATGCGACCAGTTTTTAGAACTCCAGGTCGCTCAGCAGTAGATGCGGTTGCCTCTTTTGTAGGAAGCTATTCAGTTGGCCTATTGCTAACGAACCGAGTTTTCAACCAAGGGAAGTACACAATCAGAGAGGCAGCGATTATAGCAACTGGCTTCTCCACCGTGTCTGTGACCTTCATGGTCGTGATTGCAAATACATTAGACTTAATGGCTTTTTGGAGCTGGTTTTTCTGGGTGTCGCTTGTCGTAACATTTTTAGTGACAGCTATCACTGCCCGTATTTGGCCTTTAGCAACGCTGAAGGATGAGTACATTGTAGAGGAAGGTGACCCGGAGGTAATTGTAACTGAGAATCGACTACAGACAGCATGGTCCGAGGCAATGCAGGCTGTGCGAACGAATCCTCCTTTATGGAAAAACCTATTACAACATTTAAAAGAAGGATTATTGATGACAATGAGTGTACTGCCATCCATTCTTTCAATTGGACTTTTAGGATTGCTCCTAGCTATGTACACGCCAGTGTTTGATTGGATGGCGTATATTTTCCTACCTTTTACATGGGCTTTGCAAATACCAGAACCATTGCTTACGGCAAAGGCATTGTCTGTTTCTATTGCAGAGATCTTCCTTCCAGCGTTATTAGTTACTTCTGCTACAACTATGACGAAATTCATCGTGGCTGTTGTGTCGGTGTCGGCTATTTTGTTTTTCTCGGCTGTTATTCCAGTCATTCTCTCTACAGATATTCCACTGACAATCCGTCAGATGGTGATTATATGGTTCCAACGAGTTGTTCTAACTTTAATCATTGTTACACCAATCGCATTTTTATTATTTTAAAGGGAGTGTTGTGTGATGGAACATGTTATGCAAAATATTAAAGCACCAACAGGAAACCAGCTTTCCTGTAAAGGATGGACGCAAGAGGCTGCTATGCGTATGCTCATGAATAATTTGGACCCCGAGGTGGCTGAAAATCCAGATGAGCTAGTGGTGTACGGGGGAATAGGAAAGGCAGCACGAAACTGGGCGAGCTTTGAGCAAATAATCGAGTCACTAAAAAAGCTAGAAAATGATGAAACGTTACTCATTCAATCAGGTAAGCCGGTAGCGGTGTTTCGTACGTATGAGCACTCGCCACGCGTTCTCATTGCCAACTCTAACTTAGTACCAGCTTGGGCTAACTGGGAGCATTTTTATGAGCTAGAGGATAAGGATTTGATGATGTATGGCCAAATGACTGCAGGTAGCTGGATATATATTGGTGCTCAAGGAATTTTGCAGGGAACTTATTTGAGTTTTGTGGAGGCAGGTAAAAAGGTGTTTGGTAGTGCAGACCTCCGCGGAAAACTAATTTTAACAGGTGGTATGGGTGGGATGAGTGGTGCTCAACCATTAGCAGGGAAAATGGCAGGGGCAGTGATCTTGGTTGTAGAGGTCGATAAAAAACGGATTGAACGGAAAATGAAGGAAGGCTATTGCGATTATTTAGTAGAAGATTTAGATGTGGCACTGAAAATGGCGAAGGAGTTACAGGATAAGAAAGAGCCAGCATCCATTGGGTTAGTTGGAAACTGTGCGGATATCTATAGAGAAATATATGAGCGTGGAATCGTTCCAGATTTAGTGACAGATCAAACAAGCGCACATGATCCGTTAAATGGATATATTCCAAATCATATGTCTTTAGAAGAGGCACTTAAGCTTCGTAAGGAAGACCCAAAGGCATATGAGCATAAGGCAAAACAGGCTATGGCAGATCATGTTCTGGCCATGCTCGATTTCCAAAAAGTTGGATCAGAGGTGTTTGATTATGGTAATAACATTCGGAAGTATGCACAGGAGATGGGTGTAGCGAATGCTTTCGACTTCCCGGGATTTGTGCCAGCTTATATTAGACCTCTGTTCTGTGAGGGGAAGGGCCCTTTCCGCTGGGCTGCATTGTCCGGGGATCCAGAGGATATTTTAAAGACGGATGCGCTGGCTAAGGAAATGTTTGCAAAAGATGAGGCGCTTGTAAACTGGATTGATATGGCACAGAAAATGGTGAAGTGGCAAGGTCTCCCTGCTCGAATCTGTTGGTTAGGCTATGGTGATCGCCACCGCTTTGCGCTAAAGGTAAACGAAATGGTCGCTTCAGGAGAACTTAAGGCTCCCATTGTGTTTGGGCGAGACCATCTAGACTCAGGCTCTGTAGCATCCCCTAATCGAGAAACAGAGGGAATGAAGGACGGCTCTGATGCAGTTTCTGATTGGCCGATATTAAATGCATTAGTGAATGTGGCTGGTGGAGCAAGCTGGGTGAGTGTACATCATGGTGGTGGTGTAGGCATGGGTTATTCACAGCACGCAGGTCAGGTACTCGTGGCAGATGGTACCGACATGGCTGCAGAAAAGATTAGCCGAGTACTTATATCAGATCCTGGAATGGGTGTTGCTCGTCACGCAGATGCCGGTTATGAGATTGCTATAAAAACTGCCCAAGAGAAGAATGTTCATATACCAATGCTAAACAAAAAAGGATGAGGATAAATGACATTACTAATCACAAATGCCAACCAATTAATTACACTAGCATCGGCTAGTAAAAAAGCACGCACAGGAAAAGAAATGAGCGAGCTTAACATTATAGAAAGTGGAAGTATGTTAATAGAAGATGATCGCATTGTCGCTGTCGGTACAAAGGAAGAGCTTCAGGAGCAGCATCCTGAGCTCATCAAGCAAGCACAGATTATAGATGCATCAGGCCATATAGTTATGCCGGGTCTAGTAGACGCCCATACGCATCTTGTCTTCGGAGGAACTCGTGAAAACGAATTCCAAATGCGTTTAAACGGTGCTACCTACATGGAAATCATGAATGCTGGTGGAGGAATTCATGCGACCACAAAGAAAACGAGAGAGTCATCGTTCGATCATTTATACGAGAAAACATATAATCATCTAAATGATTTTCTTCGCCACGGGGTAACGACGGTAGAAGCGAAAAGTGGCTACGGGTTGGACTGGGAGACCGAGCAAAAACAGCTACTTGTTGCAAAGAAGCTTCAGGAAAATCATCCGGTCGACGTTGTTCGAACGTTTATGGGAGCCCATGCGGTACCTGCTGAGTACAAAGCAAATCCAGATGCGTTTGTCGATCTGATTGTGAATGATATGATTCCAATGGTTGTGGAGCAACAGTTAGCAGAGTTCAATGATGTTTTCTGTGAGAAGGGAGTATTTACTCCAGAGCAGTCTCGTAGGATTTTATTGGCAGGCAAGGAGCACGGGCTTATCCCTAAAATTCATGCAGATGAAATTGAACCATATGAGGGGGCGGAGCTAGCAGCAGAGGTTGGAGCCATATCTGCAGAGCATTTATTGGTAGCATCGGATAAAGGAATACAAGCAATGGCGAAGGCTGGAACTGTTGCTGTTTTATTGCCAGGGACAGCATTTTTCCTGAAGGCAGCTTCTGCTCGCGGAAGGCTAATGATAGATGAAGGGGTGCCAGTTGCTATATCCACTGATTTTAATCCAGGTTCTTCCCCAACAATATCTATGCCTTTTATCATGAATTTAGCGTGCATGAACATGGGTATGACAATGGAAGAGGTAATCACTGCGACTACTATTAACGCAGCCTATGCTATTAATCGTGGAGATGAGATCGGTTCTCTAGAGGTGGGTAAGAAGGCAGACGTACTTATTCTAAATGTAGCAAACTATCAGCAATTGCAATACTTCTACGGTATGAATCATACAAAAACTGTTATCAAAAATGGAAAAGTAGTTTTGGACAACGGAGTGATTACCGATGGACTATAATAAAGCTCCGATAGATCACTCGCCATTTGATTGGCAAAGGACAGTACATCAGGATATGAAAGTAAAGGATTGGATAGTTCCTCAGTGGCAAAGTGAGAAAAAAGATTGGAATGTAGTGCTTCTAGGAGCACCGCTTTCCAGATCCTCTATTAGTGTTTCAGGAGCCTCCGAGTTTCCAAATGCCTTTCGCCAATCGTGGGAAAAATTCTCAACCTACTATATTGATGAAGATATAGATATTCGTGAGTTAACCGTAGCAGATATCGGAAATGTAAAGATGCATGTTACTGATATTTTGCGCTGCCATCAACACATCGAGGATGCGATGGAGAGTGTCGCAGAGACTTATCCAAATGCACTGAAGGTGACCATTGGTGGAGACCATTCGGTAACGGCAGCAACTATTCGTGGACTAAAGAAGGTAATGCCAGAGAAGAAGATTGGTATTTTACAGTTAGATACTCATTTGGATTTACGTTCAACAGATGACCACGGTCCGACAAACGGAACCCCCATTCGTCAATTAATAGAGGGTCGAGTGATTGAGGGAAAGCATGTCTATAATATTGGATTGCATGGGTTTTATAACGCTCCTTCTCTAATCGAGGCAGCAAACGATTATGAGGTTCATCGTATTCGTTTAAAGGAACTGCGTCAAAAGGGCATCGAGCAAACGATACAAGATATACTATCCGTTTTGATGGAGCAGGTAGACTTTATTTATGTAACGGTTGATATGGATGTTCTGGATATTTCATACGCTCCTGGTGTTCCAGCCTCTACACCAGGTGGCATGAGATCTGATGAGCTATTCGAAATTTTGTATGAGGTCGGGAAATGCGATGGAATAGGAGCAATCGACTTCGTATGCATTGATCCAACAAAGGATAATTCGGTGCAGGCAACTGTAAAGACAACAACCTATGCCTTTTTAACATTTTTGGCATCTTTTTACCAGCATCGAGTGAAGAAATTTGAGGCCTTATAAGGCTACGATGATGCAAAGTCAGATAGAGAACTGTTTTTAAAGAAAGCGTTTGGCTGCCTCTAGCCGAACGTTTTTTTTGAAGAGACCCAGCAGCATGTCCATCTTTTTAGATAGGGGTAGCTTTATAGTGACTTTTAGTTATATGTTCAGCCATGAATAAATGGATTTCTTTGAATAATAAACTGAAAAATTAATCTTTTTTATATGATTTCGCGTATAATAATAGTAAATGGGACAGGGAGGAATTGTATGATTAAAAGGATATCCACTGCGTTTACCCAATATAAAAATAAAATTTCAAGGTTTGCAGAATCCATTTTTATTCTAGGTGAGAGGACAAAGGAAGAAGTCACGGAAGAGAGTCGAAGAGCCGTCCGACATATGAAAAGGATGTATCAGTATGATTGGTATGTAGATTTTAAGAGTCAATTTGAACAGGATTGGGATCATCACCCGGAGATTTTACAATTTATGAGCGGAGTAGACGTTAAATCTTTAAACAACGAGGAGAGCAAGAAGAATTTTTTAGAAAGCTTTCATCAGCTATTGGAGAATTTAAAATGGACATAATAAGCTAATCCAAAAAGAAACGAGATTTCGTTATCCTTTTTGGATTTTTGTTTGTATATACATAGTGAGGAAAAAATCATTCTATATGAGCCATCGCAGAGCCCATACGAAGGGAGAAAGTGTCCCATAAAGCAAGTCATAGCGCCCATAAAAAGGAGAAAATCGCCCATAAATTCAACTAGCGCCCGTAAATAGGCGTATGGAGCCCATATGAAGGCAAGAAGTGTCCCATAAACCGAGCTGCAGCGCCCATAAAAGTGAGACATAAAATTGACTACCAATCCCGATAGCAAATAAGACAATATCCCACGAAACAGCGGTGATCATCTAAACAACCAACCTTAACCCAGAATCCATGCTAGACATAGGTTTAATAAAAAAGACTGGTGGTATTTGTAATTAATACTACCAGTCTTTTGATATTTTTATGTTGTGGAATTAATATACATTTGATGAATTATTTCTCAGTCTAGTATGATATAAAGTCTTTCCTTTCTCTGAATTTTTTAGTTGTTTTGAACGAAAACTTCTATTTTTTTATTTAGAGGGTTTGTTTTTTGAAGTTTTGGGGCAATACTCTAAAGAGTTTACGAAAAGAGGTACAAAGGAGGAACTTTATGTTCAAGGTTAGGACTATTTTATTTGTAGTGCTAATGATGTTGACCACAAACACAGTAGCGCATGCAGAGAGTCTATTCTCCCCTATAACTCAAGAGGATGAATCGATTTTTCTTACCGACACTTCACACCACAGGAATCTAGTAGACAAAAAAGCTGACTTAGAGAGCGATATGGACGACTTTAATATACACTTTGATGACTTATATGCAATGAAATTGCTTATGAAGCTTCGTTCTGAGCCAGTAACTTATACGGTTGCCGAGGGGGACAACCTCTATAGAATTGCCCTTGCAAATGATTTGTCACTCAATGAACTTATGGATATGAATAATATAACAGGAGATTTAATATTTCCGGGAGACGAACTCATTGTAAAGCAGGGGACAGGAGACTTAGAGGACACACCGAAAAGACAAGTAATGGGAGTTACTGCTCCACCAATTGAACCAGTAGCTCCAAGTGCAGCTTCAACACCGAATACAGCTTCTACAAAAGTTGCTACATCAGCGCCAGTTGTAACAGCAGAACCTAAAACAGAAGGCTCTGTTGAAATGACGATGGAAGCCACAGCATACACAGCCTACTGTACAGGATGCTCAGGAACGACTGCCTATGGAATTGATCTAAGGGCCAATCCAAATGAAAAGGTAATAGCCGTTGACCCTCGTGTTATACCCCTGGGGACAAGGGTATGGGTAGAGGGCTATGGTGAGGCAATCGCTGGAGATACTGGCGGGGCTATCAAAGGGAATAAAATTGACGTATTTATCCCATCCTATGATAATGCAATACAGTGGGGTAGAAAACAAGTTAAACTCATCATATTAAACTAACGTAAAAAACCCATGTAATTTTACATGGGTTTTTATAGTTACATACTATATAAAAAGTACTTGAGAAGATGAATAGAATAAAGGATAATGAAAAATTAATACCTTAGTAAAGGATGTTATACTTTATGGATAAAATACAAACGAAAAAGTATCATAAACCACAGGAAAATAAAGGTCGACTGCTAGTGAAGTGTCCTGATAAACCTGGAATAGTGGCAGTATTATCGACCTTTTTATACAAGCATGAATGTAACATTATTGAGTCTAGTCAGTATTCAAGTGACCCAGAAAACGGAACATTCTTTATTCGCATTGAATATCACGGTGGTCAGCTGGCTGAACGGGCTGCACAAATGGAGAGTGATTTTAAAGAAATTTCACTTGAGCATGGAATGGAATATAAGTTTTCTTATCCTGCAGAACGCATTCGATCAGCAATTTTTGTATCCCGAGAAACTCATTGCTTAATAGAGCTTTTATGGGAATGGCAAAATGGGGACCTCGACACAGATATAGTGGCAGTCATTAGTAATCACGAAACTGCCCGTCCAATGGTAGAGGCACTAGGAATCCCCTATCATTATATTCCGGCTAATAAGGATATTCGTAAGCAGGTGGAGAAAGAGCAAATCCACTTGATGCAGCAGTATGATGTAGACTTACTTATTTTAGCTCGATATATGCAAATACTAACTCCAGATTTTGTTGCTCATTTTGAGAGTCGCATTATTAACATTCATCACTCATTCCTCCCAGCTTTTATTGGAGCAGGGCCATACGAACGAGCATATGAGCGTGGAGTAAAGCTAATTGGTGCCACTTCTCACTATGTAACGAACAATTTGGATGAGGGACCTATTATTGAACAGGATGTGGAACGGGTAGACCACCGGGATGATGTAACGGAACTTAAGAAAATTGGACGTAAAATCGAAAGACGTGTACTTGCGAGAGCTGTAAAAT
Organism: Psychrobacillus sp. FSL W7-1493; assembly: GCF_038004905.1. Taxonomy (NCBI): domain Bacteria; kingdom Bacillati; phylum Bacillota; class Bacilli; order Caryophanales; family Bacillaceae; genus Psychrobacillus; species Psychrobacillus sp. FSL W7-1493. The sequence continues at coordinate 609,717 of NZ_JBBOSB010000001.1, forward strand.
GGCATCTTGAAAACCGAGTAATCGTAGAGGGCAATAAAACCATTGTATTTCATTAGAGTGTAAGATAAGAGAGCTTCTGATGTTGGATAATACCAGCCGAAGAAGCTCACTTTTTTTTATTTAAAATAAAAACTCTAATTTCATACTCCACGATAGGTGATTTACAACCTGAACGATGTGTAGTAATATCGATATTGATAATCAATATCAATTAGATGGAGAGGCAGTTTATATGATAAGTGATAAGTACAAAACGTTTATAGCGTTGGCACAGAATAAAACATTTACGGAAACTGCAAAGAAACTATATTGCTCCCAGCCTACGGTCACACAACATATTAAACAGTTGGAGATCGAGCTGAATTGTCAATTGATTAATAGAAGAAAAAATCAAGTTGAGCTAACAGAGCAGGGCGATATAGTATTGTATTATGCTAAACAAGTAAAAAGATTAGAGAGCAAAATGCAGAGTGATCTAAATGAATCTTTACAAGAAGAAAATACGGTACTCTATATTAGTCAATACATAGCAAATTATTTTTTTTGCGAGTTATTTGATGCAGAAAATATGGCGTGCAACCACTGTCCCTATGAAATTAATAGCTATTGTTATAAAGATTTGAAGCAGTGTTTGCTAGAAAAAAAGACAAATTTTGCGATTATGCCCATTTATGAGGATGATCACACCGTCTTAAATAATTTTGATGTCGATATTTTATTTGAAGAGGAATTTGTACTTGTTATGCCTGAGAATCATCCGTTAGCTAGTCGGCAAACTATTTATGCCCGAGATTTAAGAAATTTACCGATATTGCTTCCGCAAAGTTTTTATTTGAGTCAACATATCAAACAAGCTATCGAACAAAAAAATGTGCCGGTATATTACATGCAAATGACCAGTTTTGAACTAATAGTTAAAGCTATTCAGCATCAATTTGGAATTTCCTTTTTACCCTCTAAGTTAATGGAGAATGGATTGGAGGGACTTACGGTAAAAAAAGTAAAGGGCCTGACGATTAAACGCAAGAATGGTATAGTGTACGATCGTAAACAACCGTTATCAACTGCCGAACAATCATTTTGTAATCATATACGAAAAAATTTAAAGCTAAAATCCTCTTAAGGCATACAAGAGGATTTTAGTTTTTTTCATAGATAGATGATAAAGGTAAATGTCGTCATGGAGCCTACCAATAGATTTATATTATTATCTGAGTGAATCAATTTCATAATTTCTATTTTTAGCTAAAAACACGAACAATTAATAGAGAATAATGAAGTTAATATGCTTTTATATGTATGAAGTAGAATTGATTTCCGCGCATCTAGCGGACGCTTTCCGTAGGGTGAGCGATAAGCCATCACCGTAGCTTATGCGCACGATGTGATGGCTTATCTATCTCACTCATCCCTACTTGTTTCGCCGCCTGTCACTTCAATAAACAATTAGAAAATGTTCGTATTTCATCGGTAAAGCCTATTTATGAAATTGATTCATCTAGCACAATTATTAGAAATTCTAATAATTGTATAACATATTTTAATAATGCTCTTTTCATCCTAGAGACTTCAGTTAAAATGGTTAATCATATTTTTGGTGATATTGATAATCATTCTCAACCTTGATATATTCAACATGCAGTTTGAAATAATATTGTAGGAGGATAAGAATGAAACAGTTTTTTATAAAGTGTTGCTTGCCAACATTAACGATTTTATTGATGTTTGTTTTGGTAGCTTGTTCATCAAATGAGAAAGGCGTGAATGATAGTAGTGGACAAGAAAGCGAGCAGGACAATAAGAAATCTGTTCAGTCACAGCAATTAGAGAATTTAACGATTGGTCTAACGAATGATGTAGGACCATTAAATATTTATACAGGAAACTTAGATTGGTTAACGGATTTAGTTTATGATAAATTATTTTCTCCTTCCCCATATGTAGAAAAACCAACGCCGTGGTTAGCAGAGTCAGCAACACAGATTGATGACACTACTTGGGATGTGGTAGTTCGAGATGGTATTAAGTGGCATGACGGTGAAGAGTTCACAGCAGAAGACGTAAAATTTACATATGAGTATTACCGTGATGGTCCAGCAAATCGTCATACCCATCATGTGAGCGAAGTACCGAAAATCGACACAATCGAGGTACAGGAAGACGGTAAGACAGTACGTTTTGAGTGCGGTTATCCATGTCCATCACTTTTAACTATAACCTTTGCAGACTTACCAATTTTACCAGAGCACATTTGGAGCAAAGTAGAAAATCCACGTAAACACACGGAACTAGCGGTAGGTACAGGTCCTTTTATATTAACGGAATATGTAACTAACCAACATTATAAATTGAAAGCAAATAATGATTACTTCATGGGGCAACCAACTGTTGCAAATCTAACGCTTCCGATTATTTCGGATGCAACTGCAATGTTTAACTCACTGAAATCTGGAGAGGTTGATGTTTCTTCACGTCCAGTACCAGCAGAGCTCATTTCTACTTTTATCAATGATAATAATTTCAAGCTAGCAGAAGCATCTGCATTATCTATTGTTCAGTTCAATTTAAATTACGGAATAGAGCCTTATGACAATCCAGAATTCCGTGAAGCAATGTCACTTGCAATCGATCGCCAGGCGATTGTTGACACGATTTTATTGGGTCAAGGACAAGCAGGAACAAAAGGCTATCCACACCCAGCATCTCCTTGGACAAATCCAGATTTGTCAACACCTTATGATTTAAAGCAGGCTAAAGAAAAATTTGCTGCACTTGGATATAAAGACACAAATGGTGACGGTTTACTCGAAACAGCAGATGGGGAAGTTCTCACTACAACGATTAAAGTATCTTCGGGCGAACCAATATTTGTTAGAACAGCAGAATTAATGGCGGAGCATTTCACGACAAACGTGGGAATCCAAATGAATGTTCAAGCATTAGATGCTACAACATTTGCTGCTCATTCAAGTGAAAAGAACTATCAAGCTACGATAAGTCTGATTGGACCGCATGGCGTAGCCGATCCAGACCAATTTATTATGTCTCACCGTTCAGGCTACTTATGGACAAAAGAGGTTGCCTACCCTGAGATGGATGCATTAATCTCTGATTGGATGGCAGCAACTGACATTGAAAGTCGTAAATTGATTTCTTTTGATATGCAAAAACAATACAATTCACAACCAACATCTATTGCATTGTACTATCCAAAAGAGGTATATGCATACAACGCAGAAGTATTTGATCAGTACGTAGAATCATTAGGCTACGGCATCATTAATAAATATTCATTTTTATCGAAAGATGTTCAAACAGCCGTTTCAGCAACAGAACCAGTATCCATAAAATGAGGTGGCAAAAGTAAATGAACAGAACGTCTTCGATTATTGGAAAAAAGTTCATTCAATATGCATTGGTGCTTTTGGTGGCAATAACGATTAACTTCGTGTTGCCACGCTTCGCCCCTGGCGACCCGTTACTATTTTTCTTTGACGAAGGCACGCTAAGAGAGCTTTCGGAGGAACAAAAACAGTCAGTGCTTGAGTCAGTTGGACTCGGTGGTTCGCTATGGGAGCAATATATAAATTACATAAGTGGAATATTTACATGGGATTTAGGAACGTCTATCAAACATGCACAGCCAGTTGTTCAAATGATTGGTGAACGTTTGCCATGGACTCTCATTTTGATTGGACCAGCAATGATTTTAAGTACGATTATTGGGGTGATGTTAGGAGCTTACTCTGCTTGGAATCGAGGGAAAGGACGGGATATCACATTTTTAACAACAATGTTAACTTTTCAAGCGGTTCCTGGGTTTTGGATAGGTATGCTTTTTATAGCTATTTTTGCTGTTCAACTGGGGTGGTTTCCAACATACGGTGCTGTCTCAATAGTACAGGATGGGACAACGATTGGTTTCATAAAAGATGTAGTATGGCATCTAATACTACCTATTATGACTTTGAGCATCGCAACAGTTGGCTCCAATTATTTATTAACAAGGTCATCCATGTTGGAATCATTGGGTCAAGATTACATATCCATGGCGGAAGCAAAAGGTGTACATAAAAGAACATTGATTTTTAACCATGGTTTGCGAAATGCTCTGTTACCGATTTATACACATTTTACGATGACTTTAGGGACGCTAATTGGTGGTTCAGTCGTTGTTGAAACTGTATTTTCATACCCAGGCATTGGCCGATTGTTATATGAAAGTGTTGTTGCAAGGGATTTCCCAATGATGCAGGGTGTGTTTTTAATGATTACGATAGGTGTAATTGCAGCGAATATTCTAGCAGATATAACGTATCCACTTATTGATCCGCGGGCAAAATCAACAAAGTTAACGAAGGTGGGACAATAATGCGCAAGGCAACGAAAATTATTGGAGTCATAGGTCTCATTATGTTTAGTTTTGTACTGTTATTCGCTATTTTAGGTCCACAATTCATACCATATGATGCATATAAACAAACGGGTCCCTCGTTTGCTGCACCTAGTAGTGAGCATTGGTTAGGGACAAATGACATGGGACAGGATATTTTAGCGGAGTTAGCTGTAGGAGCAAGAACTTCCTTATTTATTGGAATTGTGACAGCTGTGCTAGCGACCGCAATTGGTGGTATTATCGGTGTCCTTTCAGGCTATATTGGCGGTTGGTTTGAAACTATTGTCATGCGCTTTATAGACGTTGTGTTAACTTTGCCATTTTTACCACTTATGATTGTTGTTGCTGTTTATCTTGGCCCTGGGGTTTTTACACAAGTGTTCGTTATTACTCTCGTCATGTGGGCTGGCAAGGCCCGTCAAATTCGAGCTCAGACGTTATCCATTAAAACGGCTGGTCCAGTACTAGCTGCTAAAACAATGGGAGCGGGGAATTTTTATATTTTTAAAAAGCATATTTTACCTGGAGTATTTCCATTATTTATTCCTCAATTTGTTGGAGCAGTTAATGCAGCGATTTTGCTGGAATCATCGCTAAGCTTTTTAGGGATGAGCGATCCGACGATGAAAAGCTGGGGAAGTATATTGTATTACGCGAATAGTCGAAGTGCCTTCTTAACAGAAGCATGGATGTGGTGGATTATTCCTCCAGGCATTTGTATTGTGCTAGTTGTACTTGCGTTTTCGTTTATGGGCTATTACTTAGAGGAGAAAGTAAACCCTCGTTTAGGTGATTATGTTGCTGTTAAGAAACGACCGAAGAAACGGCTTGTTCAAAACGATGTATTGGTACATCAACAGATAGCTTTAGATGTAGAAAATTTAACGGTTCAATTCCCTAAAAATGGAGCGTATTCAACCGTTGTATCGGGTGTTAGCTTCCAAGTCAAAACAGGTGAAGTACTTGGTATTGTCGGAGAATCGGGCAGTGGAAAAACAACGGTTGCTTCTGCTATTATTCAGCAATTGAAATCATCTGCACATGTACCGAATGGTTCCATTTATTTTGAAGGAAAAGATTTGCAGTTGTTTAGTGATGAAGAGATTCGCAATGTTCGGGGGCAGCAAATTGGCTATATTGCGCAAGCCGCGATGAATGCATTAAATCCTGTATTATCTGTAGAAAAACAATTAAAAGAAGCAATTTTAGCACATCAAAAAATGTCAGTGAAGGATATAAACCGACGTATCGACGAGGTTTTAATCCAGGTGGGGCTTGATCCGAAATGGCGTTCTGCCTTTTCACACGAGTTGTCAGGCGGGATGCGTCAGCGTGTCATTATTGCAATGGCACTGATTAATAAACCAAAATTTGTAATTGCTGATGAACCGACAACCGGGTTAGATGTTATTGTGCAAGTAGAAATTTTACAGCTACTAGCTAAGCTTCAAAAAGAGCTCAATTTATCGATGATATTCATTTCGCATGATTTACCGGCTGTATTATCCATTACAGATCATTTAATCATTATGAAGTATGGACATATTGTTGACGGTGGTCCATCCATAGAACTTGCGGAAAATTCCACACACCCATATACACGGCGACTAATTGATGCAATACCGTTATTAAAACAGAAAATAAAACCAAAGGAAGTTGAATATGAGTACGCTAGTCAAAGTTGACCATCTGATGAAAATATATGGACATTCAAAGAGCGATAAAGTTGCGGTATTAAAAGATGTGTCATTTTCATTTGAACAAGGAGAAATTATTGGACTAATTGGTGCTTCAGGTGCTGGTAAAAGTACAATTGGTAAAATATTGGCGGGCTTAGAGGAACCAAGTAGTGGCAAAATCTATTTTGAAGATATTGAACTGACAACATTGAAAGCTAAGGAACGTCGAAGTTTTGCAAAGCATATTCAAATGATATTCCAAGATCCTTATGAATCATTGTCATCACGGATGAAAATTTTTGAGCTAGTGGAGGAGCCATTAATTATCCAAAAAATAGAGCCAGTAAAAGAGAAACGATTAAAAATGGTGAAGGAGGCATTAGCTTTCGTTTCATTAGATCCTGATAAATACTTGAATCGTTACCCACATGAATTATCAGGAGGAGAACGTCAGCGTATCGGTGTAGCGCGCGCATTTGTTTGTAAGCCCAAACTGATTATTGCGGATGAGCCTACCTCCATGTTAGATACCTCTCTTCGGTTGGAGCTAATTCAATTATTGAAACGGATGAATGAACAATTCAATATTTCCTACATTTTTGTAACGCACGATATAGCATTAACGAACGGTTTTTGTGATCGCATTATTGTTTTGCATCAAGGAGAAATTGTCGATGAAGGTCCGACTGAACAAGTGATTAACGAACCAACTCATCCATTTACAAAATCACTTCTTAAAGCACTATTAATACTTGAAAGACAGGAAGGAGTATTTTCATCATGAAAAAAGATTATATTATTGTTCATTCTTGTAACGTATTTTCACAAGGGAACCCATCTATCCCAGAGTTTGAAGAGCAATTTGATATTGTCGATATGTACAAACTACATGAGAAGGATTTAAAAGATTATAAATGCATGATTATTACTAACTTTGTTGACCAAGATTATTTATACGAACATCGTAATATTATTGCAGGATTTTTAGCAGATCGGAAAATTGTTTGTTTCTTTGGCAATTTAGTTACAGAATGGCTACCGGGTGCAAAACCATTTATCCCAAAAGAAATTCACAGTCATATGGATTATGATATTTCCATCGCGAAGCCCCATCCCATCTTCGAGGGTGTATTAGAAGAGGATATGACAGTTAATAAAGGCGTGAAAGGGTTCTTTGCACGTGGCCATCATCCATTACCTACTGGAGCAGAAGTTTTATTAACACTGCCTGGAGGAGAGCCAGTAACGTATATTGACCGTGAAACAACAGAGGGCACCATTTTAGTTCACTCTGGAGGAAATTTGTTTCAGTATGTACGTATGCAAAGAACCGGGGAGAAAACAACAGAGCGTATTTCACCGCAAATTATAAGATGGACACAAGAAGAATATAAACGTTTACAACAGGGAGTGATTATAGATGCGTAATATTGCTGTAATGTATGGTGGAAGTTCACAGAATTCCCGGACGTATAAGACTTCAACATTTGGTAAGTATATCGATCAGCTAATCCCCATTCGCCAGTTTGCTGAAGCATCGCTCGCTGAATATGATGTATTAATTATTCCATCACAGACTCATACTCGTTTATTAGATGAAAACATACATAAAATTTATGAATTTGCCAATGAGGGAAAAATTGTGGTGACAATGGGGCCACAACATCGTGAATGGCTTCCTGCACATAAGTGGGAATTCCGTCCAACCAACTTTTGGTGGTGGAGAGAGCCAGGAGCAGACAGTGGATTACGTTTACCGGGTAAAGAGCATGACTTATTCCGAAATTATTTAACCTTAGCAGATGCAACTTGGCATCAGCATGGGGTTTATTGGCCGACAGAGGGCTGTGAAACATTAGTTTCTACAGTAGATGGTGGGTCGGTGTTATATATTGATCGTGTAAATACTGCTGGGGTTTGGGTAAATACAACACTCGATCCAGATTATCATTTTGGCTCGTATTTTATGCCAGCAACCGAGCGATTTCTAAGTGGCTTATTTCCATGGTTGAAGGAAGGTCAAATTTAAGATGATTCGCATTACAGATGTATCAAAGCGTTATGGTGATATGGAAGTGTTGTGTAACATTCATTTTCAATTAATGAAAGGCGAATTCGTTTTTTTACGTGGGCGTTCAGGCTCAGGTAAGAGTACCTTATTGAAGCTGCTCTATCGAGAAGTGGATGTGAGCGGGGGAGTGATAGAATTTGACGGTGTACCAATAAACACGATGAAAAAATTTGAGCTACGCCGCAAAATAGGGATAATCTTTCAATCATTTGAACTTATTGAGCAAAAGACAGTAATCGAAAATGTTATGTTGGCGGGAAGAGTGCTTGGACGCCCGTTACATGAAATGGAATCAGAGGCATTACGATTAATTGAGCGAGTTGGCCTGACGGATAAAATAAATGCCTTTCCACCGGAGCTCTCGGGCGGTCAGCAACAACGTGTCGCAATTGTACGTGCACTACTTAACAAGCCTTTGTTATTATTGGCGGATGAGCCAACTGGAAATTTAGATAACGAAACGTCTGATGAAATTATGGTGTTATTAGATGAATTACATAAAGAAGAAAATATTGCAATTTTAATCGTGACACACTCCGATAGACTGCTGAGTTCTGTTGCAAAATGTTGGATGATGGAGGACGGTAGATTGTATGAACAAGCATCATTTTAAATATATGATGGAGGACATTAGGTTAGGGCTAACACGAAATAAAGGTAGTGCGATTGCTTCAATCGTCTTGCTGTTCATAGCCTTACTGTTGATTGGTTGTTTGTTATTAACACGCTCTTTCGTTCAAGATGCTGTCGATTATGTGGAGTCCCAGCTAGCCATGAAGGTGTATGTGGAGGATGGGCTAGTGGAAGATGTGGCAGTGATTCTAGAAAAACAGAACTATACTCATAGTGTTGAAATCGAAACAGGTGAGGAACTCATTGGAGAGCTTGCATTTTTCTTTCAAGGAAAGGAGCACTTACTAGATACTTTTACAAATGGAAGTGTAGAGGATGCTGTTAAATTTCAAATAACGGACAAATCACTGATGCCGGTGATTGCTAAAGAGCTAGAGGCAATTAAAGGTATTAAAAAAGTAGTTTACCCACAGCAAATGGCTGAAATTTTGTCAAAGTGGATTACAAAAATGGAACTGTACGGAACTATTTCCCTCATCATTTTTTTAGCTTTGGCATTTGTTATGGTATACATCACGTTCCATTTAGCGATGTATCAGCGGAACCGGGAGTTAAAGGTGAAGTTGCTTTTAGGTATTGATCCACGATTAGTAAGCTTGCAGTTTTTACTTGAGGGTGTTTTGTTAGGCATAGCAGGATCGTTTTTAGCAGCATTAGTTGTTACTGCATTTCATCGGACTATCTTTCAAAAAATTCAACAGGCAGTTCCATACCTTGGAAGCTTAAACTTATCGGACTTAATCGGGACGATTATTATTCAGTCTGTAATAGGTGTGTTGTTGAGTCTAGCGGCAAGTTATCTATCTACAAGAAAGTTGATCCGACATGTGTAAACGTATAATTTGTATTGCCGGATTATGCTGTCTATTGGGATTACCTGCTTATGCTCATTTAACTGGGGCATTTGCTGATTTTTTAGGGATTGTTTACGATGAATCAACCATTGAAAAACTTCAAATTGATCTGCAACGGACAAAGACAGAAATGGAAGAACTTGAACCTAAAATTGAAGCAGCAGAAAAAGAATTTACAAATGATCAGCAAATGGCAATTGAACAATTGCAATTTTATTCCGAAATTGGATTAGATACGTGGTTAGCCTTCATGCAACAAGGTGCAGATATAACAGATTTACTTGGAAATCAGTGGGTGATAGAATCCGAAATTGAAAGTTACCTAGTGGATTTGAATGGTTTATATTTACAATACAAACAACTACTCATTAGCAAGAAAACTCTACAGGGCCATGAACAGCTACTACAAGCAATCGAAAAGAATCTAAGCGCACGAGAAGACTTTCTTCAGGAAACAGCAGGTCTTGAATTAGATATAATAGCAAATTATTTAGACATTGATTGGACAGCCGAAGTAGAAGAACATATTATTGAAGATTTACAAAAAGACACGGAGTTAGTAGAAAAGAATTTACTAAAATGGGTAAAAGAGTCACCGACGCTCCCTTATGAATTAAATGAGGAATGGCTAAATGAACAAAGTAATCTTCACTATTATTTTCGCAATGACCATGTATATGTTGAATACGAGTTAGAATATGCACACGTTCTCCTTTTGGGACAGGTATTGCAAAACGGAGCAGGAGACGCAGCTAAACTTGTCATAGAAGCTGGCTTTTACAATGGATTCTTCTTACCAGAGGAACTGCTAGAAGAGCTACCGAGTTTCACTCTAGAATATGAGAAAGTACAAACACTTAAAGCTATACAGCAGCCATATTTTAAACAATTTAATGGAGGCTTGTTGTTATATACAAAAGAGGGGTGAGTGTATGTTTAAAAAAGTAGGGATACTGTTTTCTATATTGATACTTACAACAACACCAGCATTTGCTCATGTTATGAATGAAACAAATTTACTAGAAGATTTGTCCATTACCGAAGCAGCGCAAGAGGTAGTATTACTTTCAGCACTAGGTGTGATTCCGTCTCAAGATATGGAGCAAACATTTCGACCTCTAGACACACTAACTGCTAGGGATTTGGCGGGATGGATTGGTTATTATAATAGATTGGAAGGGAAAACCTTAAATGAATTGTCTAAAGCAGCAGTAGAGGAAGGGTTAATATCAACGATGGAAGGAAATGCAACGTATTCGTTAGTAAATGAAGCTTTCTTTTTAGGTGAATTACAATTAGAGAACCCAAATGAACAGCTGACACATGATGAATTTGCTAAATTTGTTGCTGCTCATGTACATAAAAAGGTAAATGGTCTTTCATTAATGGACAAGGCAGGCTTTACGTCTGGTCCCACAGGAGTTATTGAAAGGGTTGAGCGAAAGACAAAGAAAACGCCAAAAGGTGAGAACGTGAATGTCTACCAGTTAACAATCGATGGTAAATTGTTTGAGCTAGGTCTTCACCCTCGAGCAATTGCAGATTCAGTAGATCCGCTCGTTTGGCAAGGTCAACATATTGCAGAATCATGGTACGGTTCAAACTTCGATACAGATACTGCTAGGCATCTGCATCAGGACGAAAATAAGGCTAGCAATGAGCAACCGGTGGGTATCTCAGAAGATACAGTAGCTGACATTGCACTACAATTCATTGTTATTGGTGATCGTTCGGTAAAACCTGTATTTCAAGCGGAAGAAAAAGCATTCACAGAAGAACAGATTCCTCAAATTGTAGAAACAGCTAAACTAGATGAACAGTTATCATCACTAACTACTCAACCAAAATCAGTAGAAGAGTCTTCTATTTCTACAACTAACAAATCGGGCTTTCTAGCAATAGGCATCGTTCTAATAGGTGGCTTACTAGCATTTGGATTTCATAAACGCAAAAACTCCTTAAAGTGAAAGAAATTTATTTGAAGTGAATAGGCTAGACAAAACTATCGTTTAAATATAAAAAACGTGAAATCGAAAGCTGGACTGCTCCCTGTCAAGTAAACAGTAGAAATAATAAAAAATGAACTAAGCGGCTTGAGCTCTGAATTCTAGAGGGCTCAGGCCGTTTAGTCGTTTTTGATAACGTTGATGATTGTAAAAGTAAATATACACATCAATTGCTTTTCTTAATTCCTCAAACGACTGGAATTCCCGTAAATAATACATTTCTGATTTCAGTGTACCCCAAAAATTCTCGATTGGAGCGTTGTCCAAACAACGGCCAACTCGAGACATACTGTGCGTCATTTTAGCGCCATCTACGATGCGTTTAAATCCCTTCGAAGTATATTGAAAGCCACGATCACTATGAATCATCGGGAAGGCACCAGTTGGTAATTGCTCTATCACTGGAATAATCGTGTCAAAAACTAAACGATTATTATTGGATTTACCTAGTTTATAACCAACAATTGACCCATCGTGTAAATCAATAATCGCACTTAAATATGCTTTTCTTCCGACACCATATTTGAATTCGGTAATATCTGTACACCATTTTTCATTGGGCTTAGAAGCCTTAAAATCGCGATTTAAAAGATTTTCTGCAACGTGCTGTGGTGTAGATTTCTTATATCCTTTTCGTTTTCGACGAATGACAGATTGTATTCGATACATACACATTAAACGGTAAATTCGTTTTTCATTGTACGTAGGTAAGCCTGCCACTTCACGATAACGATTGATCGTCATCGTCATACGACGGTATCCATAGATCCCATCAACCTGGTCATACAGTAGGCGAATCCCCTCTATTAAAGCTTCGTTTTCTTGTTCGCGATTTGATGAGGTGCGCGCGCACCATTTATAATAGGCAGCACGTGAAATTTTAGCGATTTTACATAAGACGGTAACCGGAATATGTTCCTCTGTATGTAGTTCTCGAATCGCTAGATAACGCTGTTGTAAACGATTTCCTCTAACTTTTTTAAGAATAAGTTTTCTGCACGCAAGCGTTCCATTTCACGTTCCATTTGTTGCATGCGTAATTTTCTTTTCTCTTCTTCTGTTAATTCTTCCATTGATTTCGTGCGCCCACGACGGTCTTTTAATGCCATTTCGCCTGCTGTTTCTAATTTCTTCACCCAGCTATACACTTGTTGATACGAAACCCCATATTTTTCTGCAGTTGCTTGATAGTTTCGTTGATTGATTAAGCAATATTGTGCAATTTCAATGCGTTCCTCTACCGTTGTTGGTCTACCTTTAGTCATAGTTTCACTCATTCCTTTTCCTGAGTCTTTTAATTCGCTATGACTATTATACTTGCGAATCCAACTATACAAAACAGAATCACTACTCACTTGATATTTTGAGAGTATTTCATTAATGGTTAATCCATCACGGGTGTAATCTTGTACCGCAGCTTCCTTCAGTTCTTTTGAGTAAGGTTTCCAAGTTTTTGATTCCTTCAAACCCTCTAATCCTTCAGCTTTATATTTCACTTGCCAACGGTAAAGTGTGGTATAGGTCAATTCATGCATTCTACAAATTTCTTCTAATGTATATTCTCCATCCTCTAACAGTTGGAGAACGGTTAATTTTTGTTCAACTGTATGCTTACTTCGCGCCATAAAAAAATACCCCCCAACAGATAAACAGATTTTTGTTTTTTCATCTGTCTACCTATTGGGGAGCATATCAAGCAATGATTTCACGTTTTTTTCTGTATTTTAAAAAGAGTATCAGGTCTTTTCTTATATATTACCTTTAGCTAGCCATGGCAAAAATCCGTCTAGGAATCGCTCGGTTGCTGGCATGAAGTAGGAGCCAAAATGATAGTCAGGATCTAGGGTAGTAATAATCCAAGTACCCTTTGTGCTCACCTTGTCAACGTAAAGAACAGCTCCGCCATCCTCGGTCGTAATAAGTTTTTGAGCGCCTTCCACTGGCCAAAACACACCGTGCTGATGCCACGTCGCATCTCGCAAAGTTATATAGTTGAATAAATCATATTCTGGATCAGCTAGCACTAGTCCACTTTTTGCATCCTTTTCGAGCCACCACCAGAAATTAGTTTCTCGTTCCTCCCATTTTTGATTTGGGAGCCATTCCCACGGTTGCGGTCCAAAGGCTACAACGATCCCTCCCGCATTTGCAAAAGCATGAATTTTCTCCTTCGCAGCCTTCAATAAATGTTCATTTAATTGAGAGGGGACAAACAAAACATCTACCCCTTCCAATGAAGTATTCTGGAAGTCTGGAAAATATATTAGTCTGTCGATATATTGTTTATATTTTGGTTCATTGAATGTTCTTTGATGAGGTGCATGTCCACTATAAATTACAGCAATTTTTCTCATTTGGAGCTGCCCCCTTTTTGTAATTCTTTATATTCATCTTGGATCCATTGTAAGAGCTGAATGCTGATTCGATCCGTCGTTTTATTTTGCATGCGATGAGCAAAAAGATCTCGACCAGAATGAACTAAAATTGTTCCGTTCGTTGACTGACGATCTATATATGTAATAGGCATTCCATCGCGGAAAGTTAAAAGCACCTCCGCACCATTTGGAACAGGGGAGTGAGTCACTCTTGCGAAGAAGCCGGCCACTCCTTTATTGTAGGTCATATCATCGGTGTCTACTCCCTTAAAAATAGGATGATCTATTTTCTTAAAAACATTGTAATCTTCATGGCTTTCAATCGTTCTAGGTGTAAAGATAGGACAACCAGGAAGCCATTCTCTAAATAAGTGCCCACCGAATATGACAACTTTCCCTGCTTCTAAAAAGTCTTCTATAATTGCTTTATGTTTATATAAGTACTCTTGATCTGCAAAATCGTGCACGACTATACAACAGTACGGCTCTAACGGATATTCGGTTAATTGATATTGATCGATAATCGTAAAATGTTCGTTCATAAAAGAATTGGTACGGTTGGACAATCCAAACGCATGACCTGGATCCAAGTAGAGTATGTTATTTATGTTAGTCAAAAAGAGCCCTCCATCGTTTGAAATAATTGATAACTATTCTCATTTATTTGCATCATATCATATCCACAAAAAAATTAAAAAGGCAAAATTTTACTATATTGCATTCTGAATATTGTTTTTTTAATAAGCATTCTTGACCTTTTGGGAAAATTATTATAAGTTAGTTAGGAATTGAAAATGATTCTCAATGAGAAATGGAGACAAATATAATGAAGAAACGACCATATAGATACATAATTGCCTCCGCTTCTATTGCGTTATTACTAGCTGGTTGCGGTAGTAATAATAATGAAGTGGAAAATAAGGATTTAGAGGCTAGTCAAGAAACAAAGATAATTGTAGACGAATTAAATAGAGAGGTAGAGATTCCTGGAAAGCTAGACAGCATTGTAATGGGAGGGATACTACCGTACTTCTCCACATGGTTTATCGCTACCAATTCTACTGAAGAGATTGCAGGGATTCATCCAAACTCTTATAATGCAGCTTCTCATTCTATTTTGAAGGAAATTTCTCCATCTATACTAGATGCTAAAACGAACTTTATTGAAAATGGTGAAGTAAACGTGGAAGAGTTACTATCTTTAGATCCAGATGTATATTTTGAGATAGCTAACCAAGAGAAAACAGTGAAAAAGCTTGAAGATACGGGAATTACAACTGTTGCTTTAGACACTGCAACAGATTCACTTAATCCGTTAGATACATTAAATCGTTGGTTAACTCTGACAGGAGAAATTACAGGTATAACAGATCGACCTGCTGAGATTATTGCAGAGGGTAAAGAAAACCAACAAATGATTTACGATACGCTCGATGAAGCAGGTGTCAAAGAGAAGGACATGCCACGAGTGATGGTATTGCAATACCATAATGATGGAGAGATTTCTGTAGCAGGAACGGGAATGCACGGAAACCGTTGGCTGAACTCCACTGGCGGAACAGATGTAGCAGCCGAAGAGGTCGATGGTATTAAAGCAGTAAATATGGAGCAAATTTATAAATGGAACCCTGATATCATTTATATTACTAATTTTACGGAAACTCAGCCTGAGGACTTGTATAACAACGTTTTTGAAAGCCAAGACTGGAGTGAAGTAAAGGCCGTTCAGGATAAAAAGGTTTATAAAATGCCGCTCGGTATCTATCGCTGGTATCCACCAAGTGGAGATGCACCATTGATGCTAAAATGGATGGCACAAAAAAATCATCCAGAGCTATTTACGTATGACATGAACGAAGAAATAAAAGACTATTACAAACGCTACTATAATTATGATTTAACTGATACACAAGTGGAAGAGATCTTAAATCCACCATCGGAAGCAGCAAAATACTAATACAAAGGTGTCTATAAAATGAAGTCTAAATTAATCAAGATATTACTTTGGACATTGCCTATCATAGTTGGGTTGATTTCGATTGGGGTAGGTCGGTATCAAATTGATTTCATTGTTCAAATCCAAATACTGCTTTCTCAAATAGTTCCTATGGAGCAAACATGGACTAACATGGAAGAGACGGTAGTCATGAATGTGCGGCTACCAAGGATTATATTAGCTATGCTAATTGGTGGTGGATTGTCCATCGCTGGTGCAGCATTCCAGGGGATGTTTGCCAATCCATTAGTTAGCCCTGATATTCTAGGTGTTTCAGCAGGAGCTGGATTTGGAGCCTCCATTGGAATTTTATTATTTGGTAATAGCTTTACGATGCAAATCATGGCATTGGTGATGGGTATGCTAGCGATTGGCTTCACCTTTCTAATAGGTGGGGTAAAGCGAGATATGCCTATATTTATGCTAGTTCTTGCGGGAGTTGTCACTAGTGCTTTGTTTCAGGCGCTAATCTCGCTTGTGAAGTTCCTTGCTGACCCCGAGGAAAAGCTCCCAGCTATTACATATTGGCTAATGGGAAGTCTTGGTACTGCCAGCTATAGCGATTTAATGATTGGTGGTCCAATTATTTTGGTTGGTATTCTGATATTATATGTACTTCGTTGGAGACTAAATATCCTGTCACTTTCAGAGGAAGAGGCATTGTCATTAGGAGTATCTGTTAACAAGCTAAAATGGCTAGTTATTTTAGGGGCAACGTTAATCACTGCAGCAGCAGTTTCAATTGCTGGAATTATCGGATGGGTAGGGCTGATCATTCCACATATCGCTCGAATGATAGTAGGAAGTAACAATCAATATGTACTTCCAACATCTATTTCCATAGGAGCAGTGTACTTGTTAATAATTGATAACCTTGCTCGTAGTCTAACGGCAGCTGAAATCCCACTTTCTATTTTAACAGCTATTATTGGAGCTCCGTTTTTCGCATATTTGCTCCGTAAAACAGGAGGTGGCTGGAATTGATTTTACAGGTGAAGGATGGAAACTACTTTTATAAAAAAGTGAAGGCTCCTGATTCTCAAAAATTTTTGTATATGAATGATATTAACTTTGAGCTTCGTCCTGGAGAAATACTGTCCATTCTAGGTCCGAATGGAGCGGGAAAGACGACGCTGTTAAAATGTATGATGGGCTTACAGGAATGGAAAAGAGGAGAAACTTTACTAGATGGTAAGCCACTTTCTCAGATGAATTCCAAGGAAGTTTGGACAAAGATTGGTTATGTACCTCAAGCATCCAGTATGACATTCAGCTATTCCATTTTGGATTTAGTGACAATGGGTAGAGCAGTTTATATACGCTCCTTTGCCCAGCCATCTAAAAAAGACTATGCCTTGGCTTTAGAAGCCTTAGATTCAGTAGGTATCAAGCATTTAGCAGAGGAATCATGCACATCTGTCAGCGGAGGGGAGCTGCAATTAGCACTAATCGCCCGAACCCTAGTGGCAGATCCAGAAATTTTAGTACTAGACGAGCCGGAATCCCATCTAGATATGCAAAAGCAAAAGGTTATCCTGCAAACAATAAAAAGACTAGCAAAAGAAAAGGGCTTGGCCTGTGTCATCAATACTCATTACGCAAATCATGCATTTTATCTAGGAGATAAAGTATTAATGGTTGCCAAAGAAATGCCTGTGATAACTGGAAGTGTGTCAGATATTATGACGGAGAAAAATATTTTAGATTATTTCCAAATTGCTGTAAAGCGTCTGAGACATGAAATGGACGGACAAATTTATGAAACGGTTGTTCCTACGTATTTTGGCAATGATATATAGGACGACTGGACAGCTGAGCATAAAGGACAAAAGAGTAGACGTTTCAATGTCTACTTTTTTTATTGTTTAGGAAATTATAAAATACTGAACCTGTGGATAAATTGATGTCTAGCTCCACCGCCTTGCCCCTCGGGGTCAAATGGATAAAAGGTGCTCCTGCGCAAGCTCGTCGCAAACAAGAGCGTTTGCGGTGGCTGAGGAACTGCCTCCTCGCTTTTCCCCATTTGCCTGTCGGGGCAGTGACAGGCGCTTGCGCTTTTCTTGTTGAAAGAATCTTTGAACGTTATAAGAGAATATTCCATATCATAAAGTAATTCATTAGTATTAATAATACTGGGAGATATGCAGAAAAGTAAGGCATATTTGACCAGCTATAAGTTGAATGTATGTCGGTTTCTGTATATAATAGCTTTAAATAAGCAAGTTAAAGGACTGGATACTGCAATATCCAGTCCTACAATATGCAGCCGCAGAAAGAGCGGTTGGTCCTAGGTCAGAAATAACCGTCAAACCTTTGCCAGGGGACGGTTATTTCTTTTTTATGAAGAAAATAATCAATGTCACTACGATAGAAAAAGCTGTTAGGAAGACAGCACTTAGCTGCATTAACAAATTGATCGATTCGTAAATTGTCATTGGCATCACCCCTTTGAAAGAAGTGACCGCCGCCCAACCTGGTATGCAATTGCACTTTCTATTATAACATATTTACGAACTAATGTTCTATTTTATTTATGTAATACTTGTTTAAACATTAAAAAACCGCCATTTGGCGGTTTTTAAATCTCTATCTGCATTGGTCTTTTCGCGCGGATATCTCCGAGCAAAAATTTACCATATGGGATAACGTTTTGAATGATAATAGAAACAATGATTGGAATAACTGTACATAATATAGTGTAACCGACAACCCCATATTCAAAGTAATCGTTCAAAATCATGTCCGTAAAAATATGTAAGTACATAATAGCTATGGAATGATTTTCAATTTTTCGAAGCCATTCCAGTGAAAGAATTTTAGTAATTCTTTGGAAGAAGCCTACGATTACAATGATAAAGGAAATCGGGATGATTAAATCTAATAGCATATGATCATAACGAAGAAATTTCATGCTTAGTTTGTAATTTATCAATCCATTTTGATCTAGTAGAATCATTCCAAAAGCTAACGCTCCTGCGCTGAATAGCCAAGGCTTGGTCACATTCATCCACAGTGATTTACCGTAGTAGCCTAAAGAAAAGTATACTACTGCCATCAATACGACATCTAAATTCCATACCATTGGGATAGATTGTGCTGATTCTACTGCTGATTCACTGATTACTTCTCTAGCAAAAATACTTTGAAGATGCGCTGCAATATAGCAAAACGCAAGGAGACTTATTTGTTGTACTTTGCTTAAATATTTTGTCATCCACATAAATAATAGATAAGTAAAGAATAGAGTAGTGACAAACCAGAAAACTCCGTAAGCACCTCGTACGAATCTACCGGCAATGAATAATTTCCACAAATCATTTAAATACCAAGAAAAATCATGATTTCCTTGGGATATTTCCATACCATATCGAATACCTGTGATCGTTAAAAGGAAAAATAGATAAGGTACCATTAGTTGTAAAAATCTTTTCTTTACTGTTTTATTAGATGATGTATCTTCTTTGATTTCTTTGAAGAAGATTCCACTCAATAGAAAAAATGCTGGCATATGAAACCAGTAAATATACTTTGATAGAGGGAAATCTAGTTCTCCTGGGTAATGTCCTATAACAACGAGGATCATTAAAAAACCCTTTGTTACGTCTACCCATGTGACTCTTTTCTTGTTCATGATGTTCCTCCATAGCCGTCTCATATGTTTGTATAGCCACTTTTTTGTGAATATAAACTTAAAGCGAGAAAAAAATAATAGAATGGAGGCTTGATAAAAATGACAACTGTTGTTTGCTTTGGTGATAGTATCACCGCTAGAAAGGAAGGAAATCCAAGTCCGGCGCTTACGTATAAGCTATCTCAGAAATTACTGAACTATAATTTTATCAACGCCGGAGTCTCGGGCAATACAACTGAACAGGCGATTGAACGTTTTGCTGCGGATGTAATTGCTAAAAAACCTGACTATGTCACAGTTCTTTTTGGTTCGAATGATTCTGCCACATATCGTTTAGTAGACTTAGAATTATTCAAGCGTAATATAACGACCTTTGCGAAGGTCATTGGTCCAAGTAAGACTATTCTTATTTCACCGCCTCCAGTAGACGAATCTTTGCAGGAGAATCGCTCTAACGAGTCCTTGCTACAATATACAACCGTTGTAAGAGAGGTAGCTGAAGAGACAGGTAGTCACTACATAGATTTTTTTACTGCTATGTATTCAAGAGAAGATTACAAAGAGCTACTAGTTGGCGAAAAGGACGATGGTCTTCATTTTGGGGAAGCAGGCTATAACATGCTGACCGATTTAATCGCTCAAAAACTTATGGATATAAACTTGAATCATCCGAAAAAGGGTTTATTGGAAAAGGTAATCGGCTTGTTTTTTGAAAAAGAAAAATAACGTATGTTATTACTGGCATTGGGAAACTCTATACATGAGTATCCAATGAAGGAGTGATAGCAATGCTTCAGTTAAACACAGAATTAGAAGGTAAGACAGCATTTTTTGGAGATTTACAGGACCGTATTTCGAGTTTAGGTTATACAATTGGAGGAAACTGGGATTACCATAAAGGTAGCTTTGATTCTATCCTTTGCCGCGAGGAAGGAGAAACCATCTATCTTCGAATCCCTTTTACGGTGACTCAAGGAGAGCTTGATGATTATGAGGCGCATATTAAATTCCAATCTCCTTATTTAATAAAACATGTCGTTAATGTTGGATTAGATAAGGATGAAAATTCGTTGCTAACCACGACAGGATTTGATCAGTTTCAATCTCCGATAGACCAGGACGGCAACATTTCCGACAAAAATCGCTGGGAGCATGCTGGTGAGCAAGAAGTACAAAAAGTGCTTCGACTATTGCAATAACATTTATCTCAGGGCCGTCTCACATAGGTGAGTCGGTCCTTTTGTGTGTTGGAGTAGGGATTCGCAAGCTGGTAAGGGATAGGATAGGAGATGTGGACGAGTCTGCGATTGATTGTCGTAAACTATGTGAGGATTGTAGTAATCTAGAGGTTGATTGTAGTAAACTTGGCCAGCATTGTAGTAAAAAGGGGTGTTCAGGGTAGCCGAGCGGTTGATTGTCGCAAACTACCGGTTGATTGTAGTAATCTAGGCTTTGATTGTCGTAATCGGAGCATTCAGCTCTATCTTAGAGCTGTTCTTCATTCAAAGAGTTCTGTACATATAAATGTCCTAGAGTTACATTATGAGCGGTTATTCTTTATAATAGAGTCAAATAGATTTGTACTTGAAAGGAAAGCGAACGATGATGTATGAGCGATTGATTGATTCGGAGCTGGAAACGGAAGTATTGGCCCGACAGCTAGCTGAGTTATTACAGCCTGCAGATGTCCTTACATTAGAGGGAGATTTGGGAGCAGGGAAGACAACATTTACGAAAAGTGTGGCGAAGGGTCTTGGAATCACAAGAAACGTGAACAGCCCAACGTTTACAATATTGAAGCAATATGAGGGTAGGCTACCTTTAAACCATTTGGATGTTTACCGTTTAGCGGATAGCGATGAGGATCTGGGCTGGGACGAACTTTTTTACGGTGATGCAGTAAGCATTATTGAGTGGGCTCATTTAATACAGGAGGATTTGCCGCCTGAACGATTGGCAATACAGATTCATCGACTGGAGAATGATAAGCGTCGATTTACGTTTGAGCCTTTTGGAAAGAGATATGAACAATTATGTGAGGAGCTTTTTGAATGATTTGGTTAGGAATAGATACATCTCATACACCGCTTGCGGTAGCAGTCGTAAAGGACGGGCAGGTGCTTGCAGAATATAAGTCCTCTGTGAAGGTAACTCATTCCATTGGAACGATGCCAGCAATAGAGGAGCTTATGAAAAAAGCTAATATCCAGCCTAACGAGCTAGATGCGATTGCGGTAGCAAAAGGGCCAGGCTCTTATACGGGAGTGCGAATCGGTGTGACAATCGGAAAGACGCTCGCTTGGACGTTAAATATTCCAATTTACTCGGTTTCAAGTTTGCAGGTGCTTGCAGGGAACGCACCATATTTCCAAGGAACGGTGTGTTCCATTATGGATGCTCGACGTGGAAATGTATTTGCGGGAATTTATACGGACGGAAAATTAGTGAAGGAATCTCATATGTCTATGGCAGATTTGCTAGCTACCCTAGATGATATGGGGCACCAGGTTTTATTTGTAGGAATGGATGTAGCTCTTCATTGGAACCAAATAAAAGAGGAGCTTGGCGATAAAGCCAATCAGGC
Source organism: Psychrobacillus sp. FSL W7-1493 (assembly GCF_038004905.1). Classification (NCBI taxonomy): domain Bacteria; kingdom Bacillati; phylum Bacillota; class Bacilli; order Caryophanales; family Bacillaceae; genus Psychrobacillus; species Psychrobacillus sp. FSL W7-1493. The sequence continues at coordinate 631,942 of NZ_JBBOSB010000001.1, forward strand.
AGGCGCATCATTTTCGTTACCAAGTGCTGCAGTCCTAATAGAAATTGCGCAAAATATGGAGTCGGTAGACGTACATACTACGGTTCCAGAATATTTGCGAATAACAGAGGCAGAAGCAAATTGGATGAAAGAGCAGAAGAAAAATGGAAACTAAAACGATTACTTATCGCAAAATGACACTAGAAGACATAGACCAGGTGCTTTTAATAGAAGAAGAGGCATTCGCACATCCATGGACTAGAGAGGCATTCGAGCATGAAATGACGACTAATCTATATTCCTACTATTTAGTAGCGGAGACAGAGGAAAAGGATATTGTCGGCTATTGTGGAATGTGGATTGTCATGGATGAAAGTCATATCACGAATGTGGCAGTTGCAGAACGTATGCGAGGCCATCGAATTGGGGAAGGCTTAATGCGCGAGGCAATACGTATTGTAAAGTCACAAAAAGGAGTCCTCATGACGTTAGAGGTGCGCGTATCCAATACGATTGCCAAAAATTTATATTACAAGCTTGGCTTCCAGGACGGAGGCATTCGTAAAAACTATTATACAGATACACAAGAGGATGCTCTTGTAATGTGGGTGGAATTTAAATGACAAAAGATCAATATATATTAGGAATAGAAACGAGCTGTGATGAAACCGCAGCGTCCATTGTTAAAAATGGGACAGAAATTATCTCCAATGTCGTAGCATCACAAATAGAAAGTCACAAGCGCTTTGGTGGAGTAGTTCCAGAGGTGGCTTCTCGTCATCATGTGGAGCAAATCACACTTGTTATAGAAGAGGCTTTAAAGCAAGCGGACATGACTCCTCAGGATTTAGATGCAGTGGCAGTAACCGAAGGCCCTGGGCTAGTAGGTGCCCTATTGATAGGAATAAACGCGGCAAAAGCATTCTCATTTGCAAATGGTCTGCCTTTAGTAGGAGTCCATCATATCGCGGGACATATTTATGCAAATGCGTTGGTTCAGCCGATGGAATTTCCGTTACTTGCTCTAGTAGTATCAGGAGGGCATACCGAGCTAGTGTTGATGAAGGAAGACGGTCAGTTTGAGCTAATCGGAGAAACACGCGATGATGCAGCCGGAGAAGCCTATGACAAAGTGGCTAGAGTATTGAATCTCCCTTATCCTGGCGGTCCACACATAGATCGTCTAGCAAATGAGAGCGATCAAGCAGTGCCTTTTCCAAGGGCTTGGCTAGAGGAAGGCTCTTATGATTTTAGTTTTAGTGGCTTAAAATCAGCAGTCATCAATTATCAGCATAATGCGGAGCAAAGAGGGGAAGCAATCAATCCTAACCATCTTGCCGCAGGCTTCCAAGAGAGCGTAATAGAAGTACTCACTACTAAAACTCTTCGAGCAGCTAGAGAGTTTAAAGTGAAACAAGTAATTGCTGCTGGTGGTGTAGCAGCAAATAAAGGACTGCGAAATTCATTGGAAGAAGCATTCCATAAAGAGAATATTCCTTTTTATGTGCCTCCAATCAAATTATGTACGGACAATGCAGCCATGATCGCCGCTGCCGGTAGCTCTAAATTTTCAGCTGGGCAAACAGGCGATTTAGCGATGAACGGTCGTCCTGGGTTAGAATTAAATAGCTGGAACTAAACGAAATCCTCTTTTCTTCGACAAGAAAAGAGGATTTTTTACCATGTATTATTTCGGTTGTCAATAGAGAACATTCGTACTTATGCACAATTTGTTGATAACTTGTTAGTAAGTTGTGTGTTTTCAATATATTGTGGTTATTTATACTCACAACTTGTGGAAAACTAAGTTTTTAATCTGTGGACAATGTGGATAAACCTGTTGATAGATTGATATGACAGTACTTTTGATGTTAATAAATATGTGGAAAAAGAATTTAAGGAAAAAGGGGGTTGACCTATATATGCCATCGTTCGACAAAATACAACATAGGTAACGGATATCCTGTTTGAACGATCTGACAACTTTGAACCATAAACCGACTCGATAAATTAAATAATTGGTTGGCTTGTCCCATTTATCTGACTGTTTTCTTTATAAATTGATTAGTTAAGCCCGAAAATAAATAGTTCGACATTATATATTTTTCCCCATATAAAAAAAGGTAAACCGAGTCAATCGGCTTACCCTGTAATGTCTTCTAATTGTTCCTGTAGCTCTAGCCATTCGTTGGAGATGGTGTCTTGCTTATCCTTTAAGGTATCCAGCTCACTCTGTAATTTTTGGACGGCCTCGTGATCCTGGAAGACTTCCGGATCACAGAGCTTTTCCTCGATTAAAGCAATTTCTGAATCGATAGCAGGAATTTGTTCCTCGAGCTCATCTATTTGACGTCGAATTTGTCTTTCCTTTTTCTTCGCTTCTTTATCAATCGTCGATGTATTTATCTTTTGTACGACTGTATTTTGTGAAATCGAGCTCTCCATTGCTAATTCTTCGAGCTCTTCCTTTTTCTCTAGATAATAGTCATAGTCACCCAAAAATAGTGTGGCTTCTTTGGAGGAGAGTTCAATTACCTTCGTTGCAATTCGGTTAATAAAATAACGGTCATGAGACACGAAAATAATTGTACCAGGGAAATCAAGCAACGCATTTTCTAAAACTTCTTTACTGTCTAGATCTAAATGGTTTGTAGGCTCATCTAGAACTAGCGTATTTGATTTCAATAGCATAAGCTTGGCAAGTGCAAGTCTAGCCTTTTCCCCACCGGATAGAGTAGAGACGGTTTTTTGCACATCGTCTCCAGAGAACAGGAAGCGACCTAGTACATTGCGAACATCCTTTTCATTCATGAGAGGCCATTCATCCCATAGCTCTTTCAAAACAGTTTTATTACCGGAAAGAGCTGCCTGTTCCTGGTCATAGTAACCAAATTGGACATTCGTCCCGTATTGAATATGACCATCAGCAGTTGGAAGCTGCTTCATAATTGTTTTCAGCAAGGTGGATTTACCGACACCATTTGGTCCTACTAATGCTATCCGGTCCTGCTTGTACACAGAAAATGAGATGTTAGAGGAGACGGTTTTATTGGAGTAGCCAACTGCAACATCCTCTAAGCGCAGTACATCGTTCCCACTTGGGCGGTCGATGGTAAAACCGAAGTTAGCGGATTTTTCATCGCCATCAGGTGCATCCATCCAGTCTGTCTTCTCGATTACCTTTCTTCTAGACTGCGCCATCTTGGTTGTGGAGGCACGAGCGAGATTACGGCTAACAAAATCCTCTAGCTTTGCCTTTTCCTCTTGTTGCTTCTCATACTTCTTTTTATCCAGCTCATAATTTTTTGCCTTTTGCGTTAGATAGGCACTGTAGTTACCAACGTATCTCGTAACATTATGGCGAGAAACCTCGTATACTAGATTTACTACCTGATCTAGGAAGTACCGGTCATGGGATACGATTAAAATGGCTCCACTATAGTTTTTCAAATAGTTTTCTAAGAAGCTGAGTGTTTGGATATCCAAATGGTTTGTAGGCTCATCGAGTATGAGTAAATCGGGCTTACTTAATAGCATTTTAGCTAAAGCTAGGCGCGTTTTTTGTCCACCAGATAAGGCTTGTACAGGCTTGTCATAGTCGTCCGGGAAAAACTGCATCCCATGTAAGATAGAGCGGATGTCAGATTCAAAGCGATAGCCACCAGCCTCGTTAAATGCAAGCTGTAACTCGTCATATGTAGCAGCTACTTTAGCGTAGGCTTCTGAATCCTCATAGACAGCAGGGTCAGCCATTTGGGCTTCTAATGAACGTAATTCTTTTTCGGAGTCTATTAAATGACTGAAGATGGATTTCATTTCCTCCCAAATGGTCAGCTTGGATTCTAAACCGGCATGCTGCTCTAAGTAGCCTAGTCTAATATTTTTTGGCAGGATAATGTCACCGGAATCATAGGACATTTCTCCAGCAATTATTTTAAGTAAGGTAGATTTCCCAGCACCGTTACGACCGACTAGTGCAACTCGGTCACGGTCTTGAACCTCTAGCTTTACGTTTGTTAATATATCTTCCCCGTTAAAGGATTTAGTTACTTGGTTTACTTGTAAAACGATCACGATTATTTGCACCTCAATTCTATCCTAAGTGTAATAGATAGGACTTGTCGTTGCAACGTTCTCCCTTTACAATGAAAGAAAGGTAACGTGAAAAAATGAATTTGCCTTATACATTAGGAGGATACTTATGAAACGTGATGTACCTCGCATTCCTCAAGCGACGATGAAACGACTTCCTTTATATTATAGATTTTTGCAAAGCTTTCACAATGCAGAGCATAAACGTATTTCATCCCAACAGCTAAGTGAAGCGATGAAAATCGACTCGGCAACCATCCGGAGAGACTTTTCTCATTTTGGTGCATTAGGTAAAAAAGGCTATGGCTACGATGTACCCCATCTACTAGAGTTTTTCAGAAAAACATTAGATCAAGACGAAGCAGCGAAGGTTGCATTGATAGGTGTTGGTAGCTTAGGGACAGCCTTTGTAAAATATAATTTCCAAAAAAATCATAATACTAGAATAGTAGTAGCATTTGATACGAAGGCACCACTCGAAGGAACAATTATCAGTGATATCCCTGTATTTCATTCCAGTGTGATGCTAGAAAAACTGAAGGAATACGGAATTGAATTAGTCATTTTCACTCTTCCAAGCCGTTCTGCCCAAGAGGTGGCCAACCTCCTAGTTGGATCAGATGTAAAAGGGATTTTAAATTTCACCCCTGTTCCAATCAGCACACCGGATGAGATTCGCGTACATACGATTGACCTTTCCGTAGAACTTCAAACACTAATCTATATGATTCGAAACGATATATAAGAAAAGCGAAACCGCCTATGTCTGCCCCGACAGGCAAATGGGGAAATGCGAGGAGGCAGCTCCTCAGCCACCGGAGCTTTTACCCATTTGACCCCGAGGGGCAAGGCGGAGTAGCTAGACACCAAGAAAAGCGCAGGCGCCTGTCACTGCCCCGACAGGCAAATGGGGAAATGCGAGGAGGCAGTTCCTCAGCCACCGAAGTATTTTCCCACAAAAATATCTAAGAAATAAGCCTTCGACTATAATTTAGTCGAAGGCTTATTCGTATATTCTCTAGCAAGAAGGGAATAAATGACAAGGTCGATATAGCGTCCCATTTCAAATTCATGTTCCCTTAGAACACCATCTCTGTGAAAGCCTAGCTTACTTACTAGGTGAAGGGATGCATCGTTTTCTGACGTAATTTGAGCTTCAATTTTGTTTGCGTTTAACTCTAAAAAGGCAAAGTGAATAATAGCCTTTAATGTCTCCGTCATAATTCCCTTTCCCCATGATTCAGGGGAGAGGTCATATCCTATTTCTATCCGGTTATGTTCAACCTCATAGTTTAAGTAACCACACGTACCAATCACTTTTTTGTTTACTTTCTTTTCTATTACCCAACGCAAACCAGTTTGCTCCAAAAATATTTTCTCGTACCAACTAATCTCGCCTTTTGCATCTTCAATAGAAGTAAACGGATCGAGTGGCATGTGCTGTACAACATTTTCATTGGCATACAATTCTAGAATGTCGTCGGAGTCTTGCTCGGTTGCCTTTCGGAGAATAAGTCTTTCCGTTTCTATTGTAGGAAATTTGGTAAATGAAAAAGTCATAATGATTCCTCCTTATTGCAACATTTCTGCTAATCTTTCAAAGAAGTTAATAATTTCTTCATTATATAGTTGTGCAATTACTACGAATCCATTTAAAAGCATATGGGCAATAATAGAAGTAATGATTCGTTTTGTCTTATAATAAATGAATGCGAATATAAAACCAGACACAGCATATATTAGTATGTGCGTAAACTCAAAATGGATGACTGCAAAGGACAGTGAGCTTATAAGTGCTGCTACAAAGAAGTTTGTTTTAGGTAATAATGTTCCGAAAATGATACGACGGAAGATGAGCTCTTCTAAGATTGGGGCAAAGAATACGATAGAGAAAAAAACAAAGGGCACCGAACTAGCTAGTTCCATGAAGTCTTGTGTATTTTCAGAACCGGGCTCGATTCCAAAAAACTTGATCTCAATATTAGCAGCAAGGGCCTGGCCGTACAAAACCATTATGAATCCCAATACTCCCCAGGCAACTGATTTAAGTGTGCTCGAAGCTTGTCCCTTTAAAGGTCGGATAAAGCTCTTGTCTTTTCGTATGATAAGTAAAGTGATGATTGTTGCAGTTCCCATTCCGATGAAAGTCCACCAGCCGTTAGCCAGTAACATAGGATTTTCCAGGTTATAGTATTTAAAAGCCATAAATAGCAGAGAAGCAAAGATGATTCCGGAGAGCTGCATGACACAGTAGGTGATTAATATGTATAAGGCTGTTTGTTGTTTTTTCATCTAAATATCCTTTCCGTCTTCTATAAAGTTTCCATTGCAATAGCATGCGGGTAATTATTATATGTACTAGCCTTATTGTAATGGAAAACTAAAATAAAATCGCTTGTTAGCTATTTTATTCTTGGATAGTTTTAGTATTTAAAAGGGACTTGCTTTCGCACAAGGGCAAGGTGAAATACTCATGATCTAAGAGGAGAAAGAAGATAATAAAATTTAAAAAAAGTTTAGGTTCTGACTTGCAAATTTTACGTAGTTTAATTATTATTATAAGTGTGTTAGCACTCAAAGTGTGAGAGTGCTAATAAATATTAAATTCAACTTATTTTAGGGAGGTAGTTTCACTTGTTAAGACCATTAGGTGATCGTATTGTAATCGAATTAATCGAAGCTGAGGAAAAAACAGCATCTGGCATCGTACTTCCAGACTCTGCTAAAGAGAAACCACAAGAAGGTAAAGTCGTTGCAGTAGGTACTGGACGAGTACTAGAAAACGGAAACCGCGTTGAATTAGACGTAACAGAAGGGGACCGTATTATCTTCTCTAAATATGCTGGAACTGAAGTGAAATATGAAGGCCACGACTATTTAATCTTACGCGAAAGCGATATTCTTGCTGTAATCGGCTAATAAAAGAAATTAAAAAGAACAATTAGGAGGGCATACTAACATGGCAAAAGAAATTAAATTTAGTGAAGACGCTCGTAGTGCAATGCTGCGTGGAGTAGATAAATTAGCAGACGCTGTTAAAGTAACATTGGGGCCAAAAGGTCGTAACGTAGTTTTAGAGAAAAAATTTGGTTCTCCACTTATTACAAATGATGGTGTAACAATCGCAAAAGATATCGAGCTAGAGGATGCTTTTGAAAACATGGGTGCAAAATTAGTAGCTGAGGTTGCTTCTAAAACAAATGACATCGCTGGTGATGGTACAACTACTGCGACTGTTCTTGCGCAATCTATGATCCGTGAAGGACTTAAAAACGTAACAGCTGGTGCTAACCCAGTTGGTATCCGTAAAGGAATCGACTTTGCTGTAGCTGCTGCTGTAACAGAGCTTAAAGCAATCTCTAAACAAATCGAAGGTAAAGATTCGATCGCTCAAGTAGCTGCTATTTCTTCTGGTGATGAAGAAGTTGGTGAATTAATCGCTGAGGCAATGGAGCGCGTTGGTAACGACGGAGTTATTACTATCGAAGAATCTAAAGGATTCACAACAGAGCTTGATGTGGTAGAAGGTATGCAATTCGACCGCGGATATGCATCTCCATACATGGTAACTGATTCAGATAAAATGGAAGCTAACTTAGACAACCCATATATCTTAATCACAGACAAAAAAATCTCAAGCATTCAAGAAATCTTACCAGTGCTAGAGCAAGTAGTTCAACAAGGTAAACCACTTTTACTAATCGCTGAGGATGTAGAAGGGGAAGCTTTAGCTACTCTAGTAGTAAACAAATTACGTGGTACATTCAATGCAGTAGCTGTTAAAGCTCCTGGATTCGGTGACCGTCGTAAAGCTATGCTTGAAGATATCGCTATTCTAACTGGTGCAGAAGTAATCACAGAAGACTTAGGCTTAGACCTTAAATCTGCGAACATCACTCAATTAGGACGCGCTTCTAAAGTAGTAGTAACAAAAGATAACACAACAATCGTAGAAGGTAACGGAGATACGAAAAACATCTCTAGCCGTGTTGCTCAAATCCGTGGCCAATTAGAAGAAACAACTTCTGAATTCGATAAAGAAAAACTTCAAGAACGTCTTGCTAAACTTGCTGGTGGGGTAGCTGTTGTGAAAGTTGGAGCAGCAACAGAAACTGAGTTAAAAGAACGCAAACTTCGTATTGAAGATGCACTAAACGCAACTCGCGCAGCTGTAGAAGAAGGTATCGTATCTGGTGGTGGTACTGCACTAGTAAATGTATACAACAAAGTAGCTGAGCTTGCAGAAACAAAAGAAGGCGACGTAGCAACTGGTATCCGTATCGTTCTTCGTTCATTAGAAGAGCCAGTTCGTCAGATCGCTAACAACGCTGGTTTAGAAGGATCTATCGTTGTAGATCGCCTAAAACGCGAAGATATCGGCATGGGCTTCAACGCAGCAACAGGCGAATGGGTTAACATGATCGAAGCAGGTATCGTAGACCCAACTAAAGTAACTCGTTCAGCTCTTCAAAACGCTGCATCTGTAGCTTCTCTATTCTTAACTACAGAAGCAGTAGTAGCAGACATTCCAGAACCAGCAGGATCAGGCGGCATGGGTATGCCTGACATGGGCGGAATGGGCGGCATGATGTAATAAGATCAAGAAACCCTTTGAAAATGAGAGGTTTCGAGTTCGTTCTACACTACATGGCCAATTTTTGACTACTTCGGTGTGTAAAAAAATGCATATGACTAATTCTAGAGAAGGTCTTTCATCAGTTTGCTAAACTGTTGAGAGGCCTTTTCTTCCATGTTTTTCGTCAGATATGCTAGATGTTAATAGTGGTATTTATATCGGTATGGCCTAATCGTTGTTGAATTTCTTTAATACCTGCACCGGCTTCAATTAATAGTGATGTATGGATGTGTCGGAAAACATGAAGTATAGTATGTTTCGAGATATCGGATTTTGATAATATGCGTTGTAACCTTGTTGTAACAAGTTTTATTACCATAGAAAATCCTTCTTTACGCAAATATTACGGGTGTGTTTATGTCACTAGATCCTGTTCCTTACATTCTATTTGGAGAAAAAATATTAAAGGGAGTGACAAATAGTATTAAAGCTTATAGTAATGGGAAAAAAATATGAATGGTTTAGTATCTGACATTAAGAAAACAATGGCAAGTTCAAGAAATGAACGGCAAAATGGGTGGAGTAGAGCATGGAAATAAAAAAAGATAAAACACTAACTCATTTATTATTAAGTAGTTATACAATTGGTTTTGTATTAGGTAGTCTGACTTTCTTTATTTCTGAAAGAAATAAAGATTTTCATTATAGTTTTTCAAAAGAATATATTTTTTGTTTTATTATTTTATTTCCAATTATCTACTGGGTTTATCGTTATTCTGGAAGGGTATTTAATAATCAAACTTTAAAAATTAAATTGCTTTACTTTGCATTATGGATGTTAGGCATGTTCTTTGGATTAGTATTTTTCGAATTGATTCTAAACTAACTAATACAAAATATGTGATTGAGTTAATGTACAAGTAGATGTGAATGTCTCACAAGATAGTGGCTACGCTAACAATAACCACATGAGTTTGTTTAAGATAAAAGTTTTAGATTGACCACTTCTATTTATTTTTCTATATAAGTGTTAATAGGGTTGAGTGATGGGCGGCATGATGTAACTTCCACAGGATGTGGTGGCTTAGGCGTTGCGACAGGACGTCGCGGTCTTAGCCTAAGTTCATCTGTCTGCAATCTCTTGATGCTTGATATATAAGGGTTTGAATGTAAGGAGAAATTAAAATCTTAATACTTAATTAATGGAAGCTTCACGAAAGTTTATAAACTTTCGTGAAGCTTTTCAATTTTTATTATCTGTTTGAATATTAGAGGTTTCATATAGTTAAACTGTCCGTTAAAAAATTCCTCATGTACTTTCTGTCGTAAACCATTAGTTTAAATAAAAGAAAAAAGGGCATTTAAAGTAGTAAGGAAACAATTTCAAAAAACAGACAGGAGGAATTATTAATGACACAAATTGCTACGTATAACAACTCACTGAGTAATGCGGAGGAAGAAAAAAATGGAAAGCTTTTAAAAGGTTTAGTAGTTGGTGCTGTGATTGGTGCTGCTATTGCTATGCTTGATTCCAATACAAGAAACAAAGTAACATCCACAACCAAAAACGTGAAAGACTCAACATTGGATATGTATAGCCAAGTTAGAAACAATCCAGTAGAAGTAAAAAACGATTTACAAGAGCGACTGAAATCTGCCTCTACAGTTCTGAAAGATGCGATAAATGACGCGCAATCGCTATATGAAAAAGTAAACGAGAACATTCTTGGACCAGTTAGCCAAGTAAAGGAAGATTCAAGTGGAATTATTTCGAGTGCTAAAGAAATCACCTCTGATATAAAAGAAATAAGTGGAAAAGTGAAAGAAGCGGGAGAAGAAGTGGTAGACAGCGGTAATGGAAACAATCAGACTAAAATTTAATCTCTTAATTAAAAATAGCACTTTACTTTGGTCTCATTAAAGTAAAGTGCTATTTTATTTATTTGATTGCTGGTATTGAAATTTCAACGGTGGAGTCTGGATTGTTCACGTTACCATTAAAAATATATACAGGCTGATAAAAACCTTTAGTATCATAAGTATAGTCTATGCGAACATCCGTTATCGTTAACGTATCTCCTTCTTGTAGAGGATTAAATAAACTAAACTCTCCATTTAATAACGCTTCATATGCTTCCTGTCGAGATATAATTTCCTTCTCCCCGGCCATTTGATTATTACTCACATAATAAGCGATGCTGTCGGGCGTTTGCTGATCAGAAAGTGTAATGATGAGGAAACCTTGTGTAATGTCTTCACACGTAGATTGTAAATTCTCTGGCTCGTCTAAATCCCAACGAATAGTACGTTCATCTTGCTGCTCATAGGTAGCATTACTAGGGAATAAACCTTCATCTTCTAACCATTCCTCCATAGACTGCTTTTGCTGTTTAATATCCACTTTTGGAACCCCTTCGCTATAAGCATCGGATGAAAAGGACCAGGAACCATTAGACATGAAATAAGTTAAATAATAGTTATCACCTTCACCGTCTATAAATGTTAATTGTCGATTTTCACCCTCCATACGTATATCCCCTTGCTGTTGTAAATCAAATCGACGGGAGATGGATTGTGAGATGGTTTTAAAGTTATTGATATTTCTAACATTGGAATTGTAATAAATACAAGCGTTAGACGAATCATTAGTTAGCTGTGTCTCTAATTGCACGGCAATTTGCTCCATGCTTTGCTTTTGGGCAGGTTTAAATGGCAGGTTTCCAAATTGCTGTGCGTTGTATACAACACTGGCAATACCGAATAACATCACGAAACTAAGTGGAATAGCAAACGCTTTTACAATTGGAGCTGATTTTAACTTTCGTTGCTCAATGCTTGTCAGTATTGCCATTATGAAAAAGTAGCCTGCTAAACTCCCTATTGTATTATGGACAAGATCGTCCAATTCAAAAATCCCTTTACCTGAAATGAATTGATATGTTTCTAAGCAAAGTGTAACTACAATCGAAATAAAGAATACTCGCCAAAACGATTTGTTTTTGTAGTGGATCAAGGGTAATAAAATTCCTAATGGCACAAACATTAACATATTAAAGATGATTAACTGCAATTCAGGCAAGGACCATTTGTTCCAGGCATTCACGTAGCTACTAAAAAGACTAGGATTAAATTGGCCAGTAAACATTGCTGGTCTACTTAACGTTGTAATACCTAAGACAACAATCCCCCAGCAAAGAAGCAAAATGATAAAAACTGATTTAGATAGCCGTATGGAAAACTTTTTCGGAAAAAATTTTTTAATTATGAAATACCCAATTATTAAGATGATGAAAATAATAATAGAATATTTTACATACGGTAAAAGACCAGACACTATACTTATTAAATCCATTAAAATGTAACCTCCCAAGTTCTTTGATACGTTTATCGTAACAAAGAAATCTTAAGGGAAAGTTAGCGGAAATCTTAAGGTTTTATGAGTATTTATACTTTTATGGAATAAAGTTACTAATTGCCTGATGCACGCTGATATCGAATAATAGAGTTGTAGGTTTACAAATCTATAAATGTATTTGTAATATGTTGCTGATACTTGCTTCGATAGCTTTGGTGAGTTATCGGTAGCTCCACCGAGATAAATAGATCTTCATAAAAGGGAAGTGTCTCCTGAGGATTTTCTTTATTTTCATTATGTTTTATATAATTTAATGTCTTAGATGAACGGGAGGACACATTTGGCAATGGCGGAGTCAACGCTGTTTTTATCGGTATAAATTCCGTATGCTCGTCATCATATTTCTTGAATTTAGGATTTATACGAATGTAATCCTCTTTAGAATCAAAAATGGTGTTGGTTGAAAGCGCATCTTTATTATCCTCCGTTAATTTATTGTAGGTTATATCGTACTCAGAACCAGAATCATCGTTTTTCCACGCTATAAATTGTATTGCTCGCGGTATGTCTCTAAAAAAATTATTTTGGAAGGTAGGATTTAAGGCACCACTTGCCATAATTCCCCGATTCGAATTATAGTCACCAGGGTCAACGTTTTCAAAGTGATTGTTTTCTATCGTAGCATTACTCCAGTTCATCACTCGTATTGCGTCCTGACGCATTTTTTTTATTTTGTTATTTCTAATAACAATCTGATCGTGATATTTCCCACCAGAGTATTTATGAGTGCCGATTGCACGGTCTAAATCGTAGAACACATTATTTTCTATTAACATATTGACGTTTGGTGTCTTGTCGAACTTACTCCACTTTGAGCTCCAGCCATTCGTAAGCTTGTCCGGGGTATCGATATTAATGGCTTCTTTTATCTCAGTAGGGGAAGCTTTTGAATTCATAAATTTATTGTTGGATATAACCGAATTTTTTGTGGCATCAATTTCGATAAAATGACCAGAATACATGTTTACAAAATGAATATTATCAATCTTAAGGTTTTTATTATGTCCTGCAATAATAGCAATTGCATCCTTGTCAAAATTTAAATCCATGGTAGCTGTTCCTGCTCCAATGAAAGAGATATTTTTTTCACCTTCGTGTTTACCGTATACACCTTCTTCTTTTCCTAACGAAGGACGTATAAGATGAAAAAGTGATTTATCGGCGTCGAGTTCAGAGGTACCAGTTTCATCGCCGTTGACAATCTTTGCACCGTCTTCTAACTTAATCGTGATATTGGAAGGGACAAAAAGGACATTGGAAACTGTATAGGTACCTTTTTCTAAGATGAGCGTTCCACCATTTGTCTTTTCGAGCTGTTCCAGATAGGAACGAAGTAAATAATAATGTTTCGTATGAGAATTATATGTAGTAGCGCTCTCGAACTTATGTCCATATGTATCGCTGTTTGGCGTGATCGTATAGGTTTCTGCCTTAGCCTCTATAGAACTTGTAGGAAAGGCAGCCCACAGAGCACCCACAACTAAGAACAGTAAAAATTTTCGCATGTTTCTTTTCTTCCTCCTGACAACTTTAAAAATTAAGTAATCTATCATTTAGTATCTTTATTTATATTTACCCCATATAGGATTAAATAATCTGGGAATATCAGTTGGTTAACCTTCCAACTTCCATATTTCCTTTTGACTTTGAGAGACGACCTTAATTGGTTTGTCTTTTTTATTTTCCCCAAAAGATAAAAAAGTATAGGTGATGTTAAAAGAGTGCTATTGATAGCGCTTTCATTATAATTATCTGAATTTATAATAAAATAGTAAGGATTTTATACAAAGGGAGAGGGTTAAAAATGTTGAAGAAGTTCAAGGGGTTCACATTTTTACTTATGTTAATGGCTTTTGCCATAGTAGCTGTTGCTTGTGACGCAGGTGGAAACAGCGCAGTAGATGTAGGGATTGTATTGCCTACAAAGGATGAACCACGCTGGGTTCAGGATGAACAGCGTTTTAAGGATGCCTTAGCTGACTCGGATTATTCTACGGAAATCTTATTTAGCCAAGGGTCGTCTGCAAAAGAAAAAGAAAATGTTGAGGCGTTATTAAATAAAGGCATCAAGGTATTAATTATTACTCCACATGATGGCGCGGCAGCTGCTTCTGCAGTAGAGGCGGCTAAGAAAGAGGGAGTAACTGTAATTGCATATGACCGTCTAATAACAGATACGGACGCAGTAGATTACTATGTAACTTTTGATAGTTTGGCAGTAGGTGCTGCACAAGCTCAGTACTTAGTGGACAATGCAAATGGTTCTAATGTTCCTCTGTACTTGTATGCAGGTGCAGCTTCAGATAATAATGCATTCCTATTCTTTGAGGGGGCTTGGCAGGTACTTCAGCCTAAAATCGCCGATGGAACGTTTAAAATTGTTAACTCAAGTGAAGCAGAGGCATTAAAAGATTCCGCAGAGCTTTCTCGTGATCAGCTTGGGAAAATCATTGGGCAAATTACAACGAACTGGGATCCTAATGAAGCAAAAAACAAAGCACAGACACATTTGACTGCTGCTAGTGAGGACTTAAAAGGAGATGTATTAATACTTGCTCCTAATGATGGGACGGCTCGTTCGATTGCCGATGTATTTGGTTCAGATAGTGCTATTACAAGCTATTTTGTCACAGGTCAAGATGCAGAGAAGGCTTCTGTTCAATACATTATTGATGAAAAACAATCCATGACAGTGTTTAAAGATGTTCGTTCATTAGTAAAAGATGCTATGGGTATGGCAGTGGAAATTTTGGACGGTAAAACTCCTGAAACCACTGGTTCATACGATAATGGAGCAGCGGAGATAAAAGCAAAACAAACAGATGTAATTGTGGTTGATAAAGACAATGTGAAGGCAGAGTTAATTGATTCAGAGTATTACGAAGCAAGTGAGTTCACCGGTATAGAGTAAAAGCTAACTATAGGAGAAAAAGTGTTGTAACTTTCAATCACTTTTTCTCTATCTTTAATTTGTATAGGTGAGGGAGGTATTAGAATGAGTGACTATATTTTAGAAATGAACAATATATCTAAAGAATTCCCGGGAGTTAAGGCCTTATCCAATGTAAATTTCAAAGTAGGTAAGGGTGAAATCCATTGCCTAGTAGGAGAAAATGGCGCAGGCAAGTCTACTTTAATGAAAGTTTTAAGCGGGGTTTATCCTTATGGTACTTATGAAGGCGATATTGTATTTGAAGGTCAAGTACAACAATTTCAGGTCATCAGTGATAGCGTGAAGGCTGGTATTGGAATCATCTATCAAGAGCTAGCACTTTTTCCAGATTTATCGGTCTACGAGAATATCTTTGCTGGAAATGAGATTAAAAAAGGTCCTTTTGTAGATTGGAATCAAACCATTGCTCAGTCAACTAAATTACTCGAAAAAGTGAACTTAAAGGTAACGCCAGAAACTTTGATTAAGGAATTAGGTGTAGGAAAACAACAACTCGTAGAAATTGCCAAAGCATTAAGCAAAGACGTGAATTTGCTTATATTAGATGAGCCAACCGCTGCACTTAATGAGGATGATAGCGAGAATCTATTAAATCTTTTAAAAGAGTTAAAAGGTCAAGGTATCAGTTGTATTATGATTTCCCATAAGCTAAAAGAGGTTATTCACATAGCGGACAAGGTAACTGTCCTTCGGGATGGAAAAACTATTTGTACATTAGATGCAGGAACGGGAGAGGTAACGGAAAATGTCATCATCAAGAATATGGTTGGGAGAGCCATTGAAGATATTTATCCAAAGCGACAAGACAAGAAAATCGGAGAGACCGTTTTATCTTTAAAAGACTGGTCTGCCTACGATCCCCAGTTAGGTAGAAACACGGTGAAAAATGTAAACCTTCAACTCAAGAAGGGAGAAATTATTGGTATTGCAGGTCTAATGGGCTCTGGGCGTACTGAGCTTGCATTAAGTATTTTCGGAAACCCCAAAAATTATAAGCTTCAAGGAACACTTGAGCTGCAAGGAACTACTAAAGTGTTGAAACATACTAGTGACGCGATAAAAGCTGGTATTGCCTATGTTACAGAGGATAGAAAGGGAGATGGATTATTTTTGTTGCAAGATATCAAAAGTAACGTCTCGGCGGCTCATCTGAAAGGGATCTCAAACAAAGGAGTCCTCAACTTAAATGAAGAAGTGAAGGTTGGTCAAGAATACAAGGATTCTTTATATATAAAAGCAAGCTCTTTAGAGCAAATAGTTGGCAAATTGAGCGGGGGAAATCAGCAAAAGGTATCTCTTGGAAAATGGTTGTTTACTGGACCTAAGATTTTAATCTTGGATGAACCGACACGAGGAATTGATGTTGGTGCGAAATTTGAAATTTATACCATTATGAACCAGTTAATTAATGAAGGTATGAGTATTATTATGATTTCCTCTGAACTTGGTGAAGTGCTAGGAATGAGTGATCGTATTTATGTTATGGCGAATGGGGCTATAAGAGGGGAACTGGGTGCAGAAGAAGCATCTCAGGAAGCTATTATGGAACTCGCTACTCAATAGATAGAAAGGGGAAGAATCATGAATTTATTTAAAGAGGCCAAAACTCTTGTGAAAGATAATATACGAGATTATGGAATGTATATTGCATTAGTCGTCATTCTATTAACATTTACGATTATGACCAATGGACTTTTTATGTCTTCGCGTAATATAAGTAACTTACTAGATTCAGCAGGCTACATTGCTGTTCTAGCTGTTGGAATGACACTAGTCATTGTTATCCGTCATATTGACTTATCTGTAGGCTTTGTTGCAGGGTTTTTAGGAGCAGTAGCAGCGATTTTCCTCACACAATGGGGTGTTTCCATCTGGATTACAATACCGGTTGTTTTAGTTTTTGGGGCAATCATCGGTTTATTTAACGGTGTTTTGGTTGCGCGAATTGGTATTCCCTCCTTCGTTGCTACATTAGCAGGGATGCTCATATTTAGAGGGGCACTCCTACAGGTTACAGAAAAAACAGGTACGATTAGTATTAAGGACAGTCAATTTAACGCGATTGGAAATGGTTTCATTCCCTCCATTATGCAGATTAATGGACTACACCTTATGACATTGCTTGTTGGCTTAATCGGTATTATTTTGTACATCTATAGTGAGTTTTCAAACCGTAAAAATAAATTGAATTATGGATTTGAAGTGATGTCTAATGGGATTTTTACTATTAAACTGGTTTTAATCTCAGGGATTATTGCTTATATTACATGGATTTTAGCTGGATATAATGGTTTTTCCTGGACGGTTGTTATTATGGTCATTGTCGTTATAATTTATCATTTTTTAACAACAAAGACAGTGCTTGGTCGTCATATATATGCAGTAGGAAGTAACCCGGAAGCTGCCCACCTTAGTGGGATCAACGTACAAAAGATTACATATATCGTCTTCGGTTCCATGGGGATGCTTGCAGCGCTATCAGGAATTTTATTTACTTCTCGTCTTCAATCAGCAAGTACTACTGCTGGTACTCTTTTTGAATTAGATGCTATAGCAGCTGCATATGTAGGTGGAGTTTCGTCAGCTGGGGGAGTAGGAAAGGTAACTGGTGCCATCATTGGTGCTATTGTTATGGCTTCTCTATCAAGCGGTATGAATTTATTAGGTGTCGGAATATCTTACCAATATATGATTCGCGGAGGAGTTTTAGCTGGAGCTGTAATCTTCGATGTGATGACTCGAAAACAAAGAGCTTAGTGTGGGTTAAATAGACAAAAGGTATAGTGGGCTTATACCTTTTGTTTTTCTATATAGGAATAGATCTTGAATCATATTAATAATGGAGATAAGTTATTGTCAATTAATGGACAAATGGTAATATAGTAGAAAAAGATGAGCTAAGGGGAGAAGGAATGAGGAAAAAAGTAGTCTTTATACTTGGAATACTTATATTGATCTTTAGTTATTTGACATTTTCCTCTGCAACAAAGGCTTTCCTTACTTCTAGTAAAATACCTGAAACCATTCCTTCTAATGAGGGTACCATTCGACTTGTTCTTATAACCCAAGAACTGGACACTCCTTTTTGGAATAAGGTTGGACAAGGGGCGGTTGAAAAAGCGGAAGAAGAAAAGGTTCAATTAGAGGTCTGGGGAAGCTATGGGAATAACCAGGAAGATTTTTTGAAGCGGATAGAGGTTGCTCTTCATTCTAAGGTTAGTGGAATTATCGTTCAAGGTCTAGACAATGAAGAATTCAAAGAACTAACCAAGGTTAAGGCTGCTTTCTATGGTATTCCTGTAATTACAGTCGCTAATGATGTACCAGTTGCGGAAAGTTTAAGAAAGACCTATGTCGGTTCAGATCAGCTAGAAGCAGGTAAAATGGTTGCTCAACGTTTAGTTAGTGAAATGGGCACCGCTGGAGAAATCATCATTCTAAGAGATGAGATACAAGCACATTATCAAGAAGAGCGCTTGAAAGGGATTCAATTAGTGCTTGAACATTATAAAGGAATTCGTGTTATTGAGAGAGGGACAGAGGATACAAAGGAGCAGGTGATGGCTACTACGCAGCAACTGATGAATGAAACTCCTCAAGCTCAAGCTTTTATAGCGATAAACGCTAACTTTGCTGGACCAATGATCCAGGAAATTGGCAGACGCACTCAGGTAGAGCCATACCACATTTATACATTTGATGATGGTATAGAATCAAAAGCATTACTAGAGCAGGGATTGCTAGATGGTGTGTTGGAACAACAGCCTGAGAGAATGGGTAGAGAAAGCGTCAAACAACTAATGAAGTGGCTGACAGGTGAAGTGGTACCACTTGATTCCAATGGCTACCTAACTGAAATAAGGATGTCTCAATCGGATGGTACGGAACAATGACGACAATTCATAAGAAGATTTGGATACTCGTAACAGTTGTTCTCGTTATCATGGGTATCATTTGGTTAACGCTTACGTATTACAACCAGCAAACTCAAGAGCAAACAAATGATGTACTGCAGCGTTACTTAAGGATGAATGAGGTTACGACAGCAAGTCAAAAAATAATAACTAGCTTAAATAACTATTTGCTAAGTCCTACAGAGAAAAATAGACAACAGCTGGATCAAAGTATAGTAGATATACAAGAGGTTCAACAGGATGCTGCAGACCTTAGAAACGTAGAAAACTCATTTTCCTTAACCAATTATATTCATTTAATCGATAGTCTCATTGAAACAACAGAGCGTTCTATTATGTTCTTGAATGAGCAAAGTATAGAAGAATCTACTAAGGAATTTAACGAAGCAAATCGTATTTCTATGTACATATCAGAAATGACGTTGACGATTTTAGATAGTGAACTACAAACTTATAATGAGTTTTATCGGGATATCATTAAACAATCTGAAGAGCTCCAAAAGCTAGGAATCTACTTGTTACTATTAATAACTTGTGTGTTACTACTAGCGACACATTGGTTTTCACTGAGTATCACAAAGCCTATCCATCAGCTAACCAAGGCAGCCAATGAATTATCAAAAGGGAGATTTAGCCAGCTGATTGAGGTTAAATCTAATGATGAAATAGCCTTTCTAGCTAAAACATTTGATAAAATGCGCATTAATATTAATGATTTAATACAGGAAATTCAGCAAAAGGCCCAGCTGGAGCATGAGCTTCAACAAAGCAGACTGCTCCTAAAGGAGAGCCAATTAAAAACTCTACAAAGTCAAATAAACCCCCATTTCCTGTTTAATACACTAAATACTCTTTCCAAAAAGGCTTATTTGGATGGAGCGGAGGAAACGAGTGACCTCCTAGTTAGTGTAGCAGGATTACTTCGTTATAATCTTAAGCGAGGGGATGGGACTGTCACCTTACTAGAGGAGGTTATAGTACTCAATCAATACATGGAAATCCAAAAGGCTCGCTTTATCGATCGCTTACGATTTGTATCCGACATTGATGATTCTTGCTTACATATTAATATTCCAGGTCTGACGCTTCAGCCTATCATTGAGAATGCGGTAATCCACGCGATAGAGCCCGAAATAGATGGAGGCACTATTTGGTTTAGAATTTATAAAGAGCATTCAATTGTAATGATAGAGATAGAAGACAGTGGTAAAGGTATGACTAGTAAACAAATAGACGAATTGCTTAAGGGAAATATTATACCTAGCGAAGGGCATTCTACGGGAATGGGATTTCAAAATGTTGTAAAAAGGCTATCCCTATTTTATGGAGATAAAAGTACAATGAATATTCATAGTATAGAAGGTCAAGGGACAAAGGTAATCATACAAATTCCAATAGCATGGGAGGAAAATGATGATGAAGCTTCTGATCGTCGATGATGAACCGATAGAACGTGAAGGCATGCAAGCAATTCTTCAAAAGTCTTTTCCAGAGTTTACATTTTATCAGGCTAAAAATGGGACGCAGGCAATTGAACTGGCAAATAGGTTTCAGCCAGATTTGGTATTAATGGATATTATGATGCCTGGGATAACAGGTCTGGAAGCGATAGAAAAAATAAGAGAAATCAATCCATCGATAAAGTTTGTAATGGTAACTGCATTCGACATGTTTGATTATGCCAGACAAGCTATTAAGCTTGGGGTAAAGGATTACTTACTCAAGCCAAGTAAAGTAAGCGAAATTATTACTACGGTTGAAAAAGTGCTAGAGGAATATAGAATCGAGAAGGAAGCAGAGGCTAGCAGCCGGCTAGCAAATGAAATGTGGCAAAAAACACTGACGCTTGCGGAGACAGATATTGTAACACAGCTATTATTTGATCATGTTCATGAAGTGCATATAGATTTGCTTGTTGAACTGTTAGATACCCCTGCTACACTGGAAAAATTTGTTGTGGTGCTTCTACTACCTGAAGGGACAGAGCACCTATATGCAAATATCAAGCAGAAAGCTCGGCAATCAACTAATGCTTGGGTAGGTGCTCTATACGGCAGACAATTGCCTATTATTGTTTTTAGAAAACCAGAGATTAGCTTCCGAGCTCAAGCAATCGCATTTGTAAAAGAAATTTTATCATTAAATAAAGAAAGTAATGGTTTGAACTGGTTCATGGGAATTGGCCAAGTCTACAAAGAACTTGAGGACATTCGACAATCCTACCAAGAAGCACTTATAGCTACAATGGATCCCACCCTGATAGTCAAATATCGGTTTTATTCGGAAATGCAGACTATTACAGTTGAAACAGATTATAAGATTATCAGACAGCAGGAAAAACATTATTTCGAGCAACTACGACTTGGAGATTGGGAGTCCATTCGTTTGTTTGTATTTGAAATGATTCAGCAGCATGAGAGCAAAGGGAATGGTTTAATCTACACGCAACAAAGAGTATTGGAGCTACTCTGGATTGCACATAGAGTGATGAATGAGTTAGGAATTGACTCAGAAGCACCGGTTTTTCCACTACAAGCACGTGATTATCGGCAATTGCGAGTGGAAACTAACCATTTACTTAACCATATGAAAACGGTTTATATAGTTCATTTTGAGAAAATAGAAGCAGATAAAATACACCAAATTAAACAATTTATATATGATAATTCGCATAAGGATATCTCGTTAGATATCCTAGCACAGAGAGTAGACTTAAGCCCCATCTATATTAGCAAAATGTTCAAGGAAAAGTTAGGTATTAACTATATTGATTTTCTTACAGATTGCCGAATTGAGAAGGCTAAGAAGCTTCTTAGTAATTCCGAGAGTAGTTTGAAGGAAATTACGTTTGAAATTGGTTATCATGATCCCAATTATTTCAGTAAGGTATTCAAAAAGATGTGTGGGGTTTCTCCAAAGGATTACAGAAAAACAATGTTAAGTAAGAAAGCAAAAGCGTAAGGGGGGAAGGGATGAAACGAAAGGCTAATTCTATTTGGCTAGTGGGAATCATACTTCTATTGGTAGCTTGTGTCCCAGAGCCTACAGAGATTATCAAACACGAAAAAGATTCTCCCTCTATTAAAGACGAAGAGCCCATTCGCATTGGGTTTTCGATGGATACCCTACTGGAAGAACGTTGGATAAAGGATAGAGATTTGTTCAAGGAGGCTGTAGAAGCTTTGGGAGCCAAGGTGGAGATTGTTGCCGCCAGTGGAGATGACGCGCTTCAAATCTCACAAGCAGAAAGTCTTATTCAAAGCGGTGTAGATGTTTTAGTAATAGTTCCTCATAATGCGGAGGCAACTGCTGCTATTGTCCATAAGGCTCATCTTGCGGGAATAAAAGTCATTGCCTATGACCGACTCGTGAAAAATGCAGACCTCGATTTATATGTTTCCTTCGACAATGAACAAGTGGGAGAAATGCAAGCCAGGGCTATGATTGAGCGTGTTCCAAAGGGAAACTACGTATTTATAGGAGGAGCCATTACTGATAATAATGCGCATCTTCTAAAAAAGGGAGTGTTTAAAGTACTCCGTCCATATATCGATAATGGGGATATTAATATTATTTATGACCAGTGGACAAAAGATTGGACTCCGGTCAATGCTAATTCCAACATGATACAAGCTCTTCAAAACACAAACTTGCAAATCGATGCAGTAATAGCAGCAAACGATGCTACTGCAGGCGGTGTGATAGAAGCGCTGGAGGCGAATGGGCTAGCAGGACAAATACCAGTGGCAGGACAGGATGCAGACCTGGCAGGCGTACAGCGGATCGTTAAGGGAACCCAAACGATGACTGTCTATAAACCTATTCGTATGCTTACAGAGGAAGTAGCTAGACTCGCAGTTTCTATGGCGGAGGGTAAGGAGATTTCAGCGAAGCAGAAAGTGAATAATGGAAAAATAGAAGTTCCTTCCGTATTATTAACACCTATACCAGTAAATGATTCTAATATTAATACGACTGTAATTTCAGATGGTTTTCATTCAAAAACAGATGTTTATATGGAATAGAGCGATTATATATAATGTGGAAATTGATAAGCGTGAAAATTTCATTTTCCTCTGAAAAGACATAGAAAACCTTCAAGCAATTAAGCTTGAAGGTTCTTTTTTGTTTTTAATTATGTTGATTGATCGTTTGTTTTTTTCCTTTAATAAAGAATGAAAGAATCAAACCAACTACTGCTAATGCAATTGCATATTTAAAAGATGTTTGTACTCCATAAATAAATGAATCTACTGAAGGGATAGGAGTACCTTCTTTATTCATATATGAAGTTTGAGCAGTGGACATAATAGTAATGGCCACGGCAGTTCCAATTGCACCTGATACTTGCTGTAGCGTGTTCATTAAGGCAGTGCCGTCTGGATATAAATGACGCGGTAACTGATTTAAGCCGTTTGTTTGAGCAGGAGCCATCACAAGTGATACGCCAATCATCATAACACTATGAAGCACGATAATCGTTAGTTGAGATGTTTGTTGGTCAATTTGCATAAAGAATACAAACGCAATTCCAATCAAGATAAACCCTGGCATTACTAATACCTTTGCGCCGTATTCGTCAAATAGACGTCCGACAATAGGTGAGAAAATCCCATTAATGACACCACCTGGTAACAAAACCAGACCTGCTGTAAATGTTGCTAAGGCTAAGCCTGTTTGTAGGTAAAGCGGAAGCAAGATCATGGTAGAAAGAATACACATAAATGCGATAAATACCGCAATGAGTCCTAATACAAACATAGGATATTTTAATACAGTCAAGTTGATCATTGGTTTTTCCATGTTCAGCTGGCGCCAAGTGAATAGAGCAAGACCAATTATACCTGCAGCTAACGCAACAATTACAATAGTACTCCCCCAACCATTTTCTCCAGCAACGCTGAAGCCATAGACAATTCCTCCGAATCCAATACTGGAGAAGAGAACAGATAGTACATCAATCTTCGGATGAGTTAGTTCATTAACATTTTGCATATAGAAATAGCCGAAAACTAAAGCAAATACAAGGAATGGAAGTGTAGTCCAGAAAATCCAGTGCCAAGTTAAGTATTCTAATATGATTCCAGATACGGTAGGAGAGATTGCCGGTGCAAACATAATGACAAGTCCCATGATACCCATCGCGGATCCACGTTTTTCAACTGGGAAGATTAATAGAACCGTATTAAACATCAGAGGCAATAAGATAGCAGTACCAACTGCTTGTACAATACGTGCCATCAATAAGAAGGCAAAGGTTGGCGCAAGTCCTGCAATTATTGTCCCTACGATAGAAAATGTTAAGGAGGTTAAGAATAGCTGACGAGTCGTAAATTTTTGGATTAGCAATCCGGAAATCGGGACAAGTATACCTAGGGTCAGCAGGAAGCCAGTTGTCAGCCATTGAATCGTTGTATGTTCAACGCCTAGCTCGACAGTTAGTTGTCCTAATGCCATGTTTAGTGCTGTTTCACTGAAGAGACCTACAAAGCCTGCTATTAAGAAAGCAGAGAGTATAGGTAATTTTTTAATTGGTTGTGACATGTAAATCCTACTCTCTATTATAAATTACTGTTTTGGTGGTACTAAATTGGGTATTTGCTTGGCGATAGCTCTTAATGGATCACCAGAAGCGCTTGTGACGCTCAACAATATCCCACCTTCAAATAATGCGTTTAATGTGATGGCAAGATTACTTGCACATTCTTCCGACATACCATACTCGATAAACTTCTCTTTTACTAATTTTTGCCAGCTTTTAAAAACGTGATCACAGGCTAGACGTATCCCATTATTTTTAAGAGCCATTTCTCCTGCAATATTACCAATAGGAACACCATATAATTCATGCTTTTGCTCAATTTGCGTAGCAATCATATGCAATTGATTTAATAACATTTCAATAGGATCAGCAGATTTATTCAATAGATTTTTAGTATCACTTAGTAACAAATCTCCTGTATATTGGATAGCAGCAAGGAGTAGCTCTTCCTTACCGTTCGGAAAGTGATGATAAAGAGCGCCTTTAGTTGTGTTGCTTTCGTTGATAATAGTGGAGATACTTACCGCTTCAAAACCATAACAACTAAATAGATGACTAGCAGTTTGAATGAGATGTTGTTTAGTTTCCATCCCTGGGGGCATATCTATTACTCCTTTCTAAAACAGAACGGTCGGTTTGTTTTTTGCACAAAGACTAGTATATAGACTATTGAAAGACAATGCAAGATTAGAGAACAGAAGAACTAGATAACATACATAAGCAAAATAAAAGAACTCTAATGTAGCAGTGCTGCACTGGAGTCCCAAAGCTTTATATTATAAAGTACCTCTATCTACTTGCTCCTTTAGAATCTGTAAGTTTCCTAACACATTTTTGGAGACCTCTAAAGTTTCTTCGATGGCATTAGCTTTTTCATCTGCTAGCTGGTAAATGATTTCATTAAACAGTAGCTCCATTTCATCTAAAATGGCTAAGGTCGCCACATTGTATAATCGTACATTTTCAAACTTAGATGGTTCAAAGATGGCGGTATCCAGATAAGGCTTAAAGTTATCAAGCATCTCCGGTAGGTTTGCATTCATCCGATTAAATCCAACACGGAAACTTTCCATTAAGACTTCCATTTCTATGAGAGGCTCTAGAGCACTGGCAACAGCACTTTTAACTCGTTGCTCATAATCTGTAAATAGGCTCATTAACAAGCTGATTGGATTTCCATATAAAGCGATATTTTGAGCAGCCTTTACAGCGAGAATAATGGCAGTCAATGCAACTTCTATTAAAAGTACAATTTGTTCCAGCCTAGAAAGGATAGGTCTTAATATCGTTGTTCCTACAGTAACAATTGTATTATGAGCTAATTCTACTTGGACTTCCTTCATTTTCATTCCGATTACCAAATAAGAAGATTCCTGAATTGTTTTAATTTCTGTTTTTTGAACAGCATCTACACGTTCTCCTGGTGTGGCTCCCGATTGGATAGCATCTGCTAAGCTCACATCTCGATTAATAAAAGAATGGGCAATATCGTTAACCTGAGCTTCGTACTCAGTTAATTGATTATATACTTCTTCTTTGTTTATCTTTAAGATATTATAATGTGCACCGAGCTCCCCTACAACTGCATCAATAAAATTGTCTGTGCCTCCTCTAAATAGTTCAGGGATTTCGTTATAAAGGATATTGTTAGCACTAGCGACTAGGTGATCTACATCTTGCTTGAGTTGGTTTAAATAGTCCCTAGCTGGAGCAAAGAGCGTTTCTACACTTATGTTAGTGGAGGTAATAAACTCAATAAGTTCTGCAGGCTTTGAGTTTAGAATGCTGTTTAATATAAGACAACGATCCTCAGCCTTATTAAGAAGGTCGATTAAGTCATCGATTGCTGCTTTGATAATGGCCCCTGTCTCCGCTATTCCTTTAAATAGTGGGTCTACAGCTATTTCCTCCAACTTTTGTTGGAATGTCTCTTGAAGTGTGGTGACACGCTGACTGAATTTTGCATTCTCGTCCTCTACAATACTGACTGAGTTACTTATATACTCTTGGACATTGGTAATTCGACCTTTTACTTGGTCTCTAATTCCATTGGAGAGTAAAATCATATTTTCTTGATTAATTTCAATTTTTTCACTATAGCCTGCATAAATAGGGTTTCCTGTCCAAATACTTGTTACAATATGATCGTCGGCCCCAATATGGATAAATCCATGTCCAGGCTGTCCCTTTATACCAACTTCAATCACGAAGTTCCCATCTTTATCTGGATCTACATAACCTGTATGATTCGAGGCAATCATGGAAAGCAGGGGCACCCCATTATTAATGCTATATTTTTTCCCTGGTATTCTATTACCTAGTCCAAGTGATTCCTCTGTACTCGTAAGGAAGTCAAAGCGGCTATAGTAATTAGTTATATTATCGTACATCGTTGTAGGATCTACTAAACCAGCAGGAAGGATGGCTGGATTTAAAGTGACAGCCTTCACCTGAGGATTTTCAATAGCCACAGCATTAGTTAGTCCTCCACCTAGGGAGTTACCTGTTACGGAATCTACTTTCCCAAGGTTAGCATTTACCCAGTCAAAGTATTCTTGTGCATCACTTACTTGTGCGGGGGGAGTGTCAGCGAGTAGCTTTGCATTGGTATCGATCCAATCCTTATTGTCCTCACTCCCTATATAAACTACCGTTAATTCCTTTGTTTCATGGTTTTGGACAGTAACAGCATCCAGGCCAGAGGACATCCCATATTGGGTATCTACTACTTTAAATATTTTATCGTTAACGGTTATAATTTTGCCGGGTGGATAATGTCGGTACGCATGAAAACCAGCTAATTCTACTAAATCTTGGTCAGTTGTCTGGACGTTAGAAACAGGATTAATAGTAGTCACCTAGATTTCCACTCCTATTCTTTTCTAATTTCATTCAAGGCAGTTTTGTTTATCGAGCTTTTTTTGGAGCCGTCAGCATATTCTGCATTTATCAAGTTATCATGTAAAATGACGGAATATGAACCTGGTGGTAGGCCGTCCATTTGCTCGATATCTGAAACTATTTTGTCATAGAGTACTTCATCTGGGTTGGTATCGGATTCTTTCATATATAAAGTAACCGTAATAAGCATTAGATTTGAATCTAAATCATACTTTTTCATCGAGCTTTTTAGCTCTTCTTTGCTAATGGTAGGATTTTCTATATATTTGTTGTAAAGCTCGGTAAAGTATTCACCAGCAGCGCTTGTATAATAATAGGGAGTTGCAAATCCATTAGCTCCTACCTTTTCAACTGCCTCCATACGGGTACCTACAATAGGATTTTCTTCAGTGAGTTTCTCTAAGTAGTTATCAAGTGTAGAAAATTCCTGATCATGGATCATAGCATAAAGCCCAGTAGTAATGGCATCTTCTATCTGTCCCTCTTGAGACCATACTTTATCTGCTTCTACTTTTTCTTTTTCAATATCAATAGGTACAATGGCAAATGTGTAAAAATGAGGTTCTCCTAAAGATTCGACGAATACAGAGGCACCGTCCACAGCTCCCACAATGTTATGGATTTTCACTTCTGTTTTATAGTTGTTTAAAAAGAAGTCCTTTACCGCTTGTTCAATTTCCTCTCGATTCGCTTCAGCTATTTTATCTGTTTCCGCGCCATCCTGTAGGGTATATTCCTCCCCCGTGTAATCTTGAACACTAACAAAGCTTGAAGAATCTAAAGCCACATCTCCTTTACCGATTATTTCAGGTTCTTTTTTGCTTTCTACTTCCATGTTGCAGCCTCCTAATAAAAGTGTAGTGCTAACAATTGCTACGGCCATTTTGTTATTCTTCATATTAATCCTCCCGCTTTAAAGCTCAAACTGTCGGTTTTTATTAATTGTAATCAAACCTTAATAGATATGAAAATAATAGCTTCATATTTTATTTGAATTTTGAGAAAATAGTTAGATGGGTCTAGAGATGACATATAAAATAAGGACTTTGGTAGACTGTGGAGAAGGATTTTTTACGAATTTAATAATTGTAAATAGGAGACTAGGAATCTTCAAACGAACAACACTTTTATAGGTAAATTTAATTAAATAGTTAAAATATTAGGAAAATATATGTTTCTAATTTCCATATATTAGCTTATAATATAGTTATTACCTTAAAGGGGGACTTTTTCTGAAGAAGATAGGGATTATTTTAACCGCGTCAGCATTATCGCTAGGAATGTTATCGACTACTGCAAATGCATCAAATACGACAGGAACACAGCCTTATAATGTAGTGACTCAGGTTGCTGCTACAGACGTTTTAGTGTCTAAGGAGGAATTGCTTAAAAAGTTTAAAGCTAGCTTTCCGGGGATTTTCGACTCGATCAAGCCAAGCGAATTTTACTTGCATTCCTTTAATCATCCAAATGAAAAGGCAATTAGGCATAGTATGTCTTTTCATAAGCAAGAAAAGGGGAAGGATATCTCGGGGAGCATAGGTTTTTATGGGGATAATTATGAGATAGAGTCTTTTCAATATGACCCAGTAGCAACTGCAGATTCGCTATTTCCAGGGAAGGTATCTAAAGAGGAAGCTAAACAACTTGCTCATGACTTTATGAAAAAGTATATGAAGGATGGAAACTACCAGTTAGATAAAGGAATGGAAGACTTTTATTATAGTTCACAAACTTTAACCCAACCCATTCGCTATACTTTTACTTTTAACCGTATGCAGGATGGGGTTACTATTGGGGATCAGCACGTTAATGTGACTATTCTAGGCAGTGGAGAGATAGTAGGGTTTAATCGTTCTATTCCAAGCAAGTCTCCTACGTTCGATGATGTTAAAAAGGTGAAAGATGCTGAAGTGATTTTAAATCAAATAAAAGACAAGCTGACCACTAAGCTGCAATATCAAATTACCTATCCAAACGAAGGTAATAAGCAAGAGGTGAAGCTAGTTTATAAGCCTGAAATACTAAGTGTGAATGCTATTACTGGCGAGTGGTTTAATTCCTATGAGTTTTTAAAAGAATATCCTGCTCCTAAAGAATATCAAATGATTGTAGAAAAGGCATTGCCTGCTAAACACAATGGCATTACAAAAGAAGAGGCTAAGAAAACAGCAGAGGGTTTACTGAAGGTCGATTCCAATAAGATCAAATTAACAATTCAATCTGTAGATGAGATGAAAAATTATAACGGACAAGATGTAATCAGTGTTAGCTATATGTATCATTATTCTAATGGTTCCGGTTCTGGATCTAATATAGAATTCGATAAGAAAACAGGTGAGCTAATTCGTTTTCATAGTATGCAGCAAGAAATTAAGGAAATGTTAGACGAGAATATAGATCAGAAGTCCCTATCTTATGAGGATGCGTTAGCTAAGGCAGTGGAGTATGCAAAAGAGTATTTGCCTTCTTACGTACACGAGTATGCTCTTCCTACTGAGACCAGCTATGCCGACCAGATGAGCGGATATTACTTCTCGTTCCCTCGAATTATTGATGGAATATCTGTTTCAGGAGACCAAATTAGCGTAAATATTAATAAGAATGGTTCTCTAAGTAGCATAAGCATTGATAGACCTCTAATTGATGAGTGGCCATCAAAAGAAAAAATTATTTCTGAGAAAGAAGCAACAGAGACATTTAAAAAGGCCATTACGTTAAAGACAAGCTACATGAAAGAATATTTGAAGCAAGAAAATAATAACTATTATTTAATATCTTCCCCATTGTTTAATCAAGAAGAACATCAGGTATTAGAGGCAAGCACTGGTAAATGGTTTAACGAATACAATAGAGAGGTGCTACCAGAAGTTTCTCATCCTACTGCAGCAGCCGAACTAAATTATTTAATCCAATCTAAAGTGTTAACCGTAAAAGATGCTAAGGCTTTTAATGGAGATGCCGCAGTATCTAAAGGAGAAGCTATCAAAGTAATGATGAATTCCTTAACATATATTTACCAGGGCTATCCTATGGGGGACTCCGAGAATGCTAAGCAAACCTTTACCAATATCGATGCGAAGCATGCTTCCTATCAGGCGATCGAACGAGCAGTAGAGCTTGGTGTAATAACTGCAGACAAATCAACCTTTGATGTAGATAGTCCAATTACTAAAGAAGAGCTGTCTATATGGTATATTCGTGCATTAGGCTTAGAGGAAGCAGCTAAGCAAACTAAGATATACAAAAATGACTTCACGGATAGCAAGAAGATAAAGGCTGAATATACTGGCTATATTGTGTTGGCTGATTCTCTAGGATTAGTAAAGGCAGAGAAAAATCAGTTTAACCCTACGAAGCAAGTGACCTATGCAGAGCTTGCTGTTTCAACAATTCGTTTGGGACATGAGATATCGAAAAAGGGAAGAGATTATAGATTCGGCTACTAAGTTATTGTTAGTAGGATGAATTTTAAACAAATCCCACTGAACCTTGCATAAACATGAGAGAACCTTGTAAAAACGAGGTTGAACCTTGCGCAAACCCTAAAACTAGGCGAAGACGCTTATATCTGCACCTGCTTAGTAATAAATCATTAAATTAGAAAAAACTCACCAATATTAGCGAGGGCACTGAAAAACTAACGAGTTTTAAAATCTAATTGGTTTTTCAACCAAAAACAAGGCACTTTCTGTTCAATTCGAACGGAAAGTGCCTTATTTCATTGTCTATTTCTTACTCTTTTTCATTTAGTAGTTTCATGATCCGTTTCAGGTTGACAGCGAATATCGTTGTGGCACCTTGTATTTCCATGCCAAATAAACCCGCTGATTTTGCCGTTTTATAGCCGTGCGGATTTTTAATCTCACTATTTTTCGCCTCAATTTTATAGCGTTTTTTGGCTAGTTCTTTGAAGGCCTCAGTTTCTTGGAAGGCCTCTTGTTCTTCATGTTCATTTGATTTCAATGAGATGCTATACGTTTTACTTTTCGCACCTTCTGTATAGCAGCCTTCACGCATTGGACAAACTTTACATTTTTCGATGTCAAAATAAAAGGTGATTTTTTGATTTTGATTTTCATTTTTCTTTCCAGTCCGTGCTTTTCGAATCGCCATGTGCCCGACTGGGCACACAAACATACCGGCATCTTTATTAAAATCAAATGCAATTTTTCTTTGACCGTTACCATTTGTGATAACGGGATTTAATTTTGAAATTAATTGAAGTTCTTCCGATTTGGCGTATTGTAAATTATCTTTGCCTGAATAAGCCGTGTCTCCAATGATCGTCTCGATGTCCATCCCTGTCCCTTTACTTTTCTCTACTAATTCTTGAAGATATTGACCATCACTTTTTTCACCAGTTGTTACAATCGCGGCTGTGATAATTCGTTCATCACTCATCGCGATATGCGTTTTGAATCCAAAGAAAGCCGAGTCTGCCGATTTATGTCCGACACGCGCATCAGGATCTTTTGAATGACCCAACTGTGTATCGTAATCATCGATGACTTCTTTTAAGACATTTAATTTTTCTTTCACAGCAGGGATTTGTGCTACTTTTGATTGTGTTTCGACGACTTCCACAACTCGGCGGCAATAATCCAATTCCTCCGTCACTTCATTTGAAGTTGGCTTTTTAGGAAACTTTCCGACCATCTCTTCCTCGAGTTGGTAAACCGTTTTACGCACATTTTTTGATTTTTCTTGTAAAAACTCTTTTGGTGATTTTTGATTATAACGAGCTTTTGTGTGAGTTGCATCGACAATAACGGTTTTACTGGTGATAAGCCCTTTTTCCAACGCAATTTCAACCGTCTTTCCAATGAGTAAATCTAATAGATTCATGTCTTGGAGACGAAGGCGGCGAAATTTTGTAAGAGAACTGGAATCAATGACCTCTTCTTCTGGTGACATATCTAGAAAATATTTAAACGACATATCGAATTTTGAACGCTCTACGAGATCGGCATCTGATAGGTCATGTATGGCTTTCAACAGTAAATATTTGAACATACGAATAGGTGGAATCGCATTTCTACCATTATCCAAACAATATTTTGATTTTAATTCGTCTAAGATAAATGAAAAATCGACGAGCTCGTTGATTTGGCGAAGCATATTATCTTTTGGGATAACTAAATCATACAAAGCTATATAAGGGCTCAAATTTAGTGTTTCTTGTTTGGAAATCATGGCTGCGTCACCTCTAGTTAGTTTTACTCATTATACTATGATAAGAGGATGTAAGATAAAGAAAAAGCGATTGCGTGAACAGAAATCTGTTCACGCAATCGCTTTAGTAATTTCATTGACTTTTTCAGTGCCCTCATATTAGCTTGGTGAGTTTTTGTATTACTTCAGTTTTAGATAAAACCAAATGGCATTGATGAAGGTTTGTACTTGACCTTTACTAGAGGTGTCATCAAAAGATGATAAGAAAGGATTGAGCAATGGCTGAAGCACGCTTTTGCGAACACGTTCTTTGTTGAGCTCAGAAATAATGGCCTCATAGAGGTCCTCTTGCTCCATCGTAAAATTCTCTTCCTCTTTAATGTTCTTTGCCATTTTCATGAGCTCGCTTAACTCTACTGGCTTTCGATCTATATTCATCCTCATTAAATGGACTGAAGAAGGGTCAATTAAAGAAGTATTATGTTGAAGCATATAGGGAATGATAAGACCGATATATTGGAGCAGGACTGCTACAATTCGGTGAAGTGAAAACGTTGCATTTGTTACACGTTTTGTAAATAGTAAGTGCTGGAGCATGCCGTGAAATAGTATAGCACTTTCAAAGGCGTTTTCAGAAATTTCCTCTCCAAATACAGATTTAAACCGAATCGCTAACCACTCTAGCTCGAATATACGATGCTGCATCACAAGTTTTTTTAGATCTATTTCATTGGAGCTAAGGATTGCATCAAAGAGAGCATATAGGCTTCGTTCTTCATTTAACTGAATAATACTATATATTTGTTGAGCTAAAATCTGTTGGTCCTTTTCGTTTTTCCCAACTTGGATTTGCATACGAAGCTGACTAGCATCATATCTTAATCCTTCTAGTATTTCTGCGATACAATCATTTTTTGAACTAAAATAATTATAAAAGGTTCCTTTTGAAATAGCTGCTCTATCAATGATGTCCTGGATAGAAGTTTGTTGGATTCCTTTTTCTACAAATAGCTTTAAAGCTACATCTGCAACATGTCTTTTACGTTTATTCATAAGTCCTCCGAATGCTTTTCTGATGGCTTTAGTATATATATTGTGAACACAAAGTTCAACTATATTTAAACTAGGTGTACAAATATATTGAAAAAAATGAACTAATGGTTTAATATAATTCGAGTAATGAAGTAAATATAGAAAAATAGAATAGGGGAAAACGAAAGATGAGTGACACTGAAAATAAAAAAGCTACGTATTTAATGCTCGCAGTACTCTTTGTTGGAGCATTTGTATCGTTTTTAAATAACTCCCTTTTAAATGTAGCATTACCTTCCATTATGGTGGACTTAGATGTGGAATATTCTACTGTCCAATGGTTGGCAACTGGTTATATGTTAGTGAGCGGAGTCCTAATACCTGCATCAGCCTTCTTAATAAGAAGGTTTTCGAATAGAACTTTGTTTCTTACCTCCATGGCAATATTTACGTTAGGTACTGCTATGGCAGCAGTTGCTCCAAACTTTGGCTTCCTTTTAACAGGGCGTATGGTCCAAGCGGCTGGTTCCTCTGTAATGGGACCTTTACTGATGAACGTAATGCTGGTTGCCTTCCCACGTGAAAAAAGAGGAGCGGCTATGGGGATTTTTGGTTTAGTTATGATCACAGCTCCTGCAATTGGGCCGACATTATCGGGGTTCATAGTACAATACTATGACTGGCGCGTTCTTTTCATCATGATTTTACCATTAGCAGTTATTAGCTTGTTACTAGCTGTTTGGAAGCTAGGGAATGTTATGACAACTGATAAAACTGCAACAATTGACTTTGCATCAATAATTCTTTCGACATTCGGTTTTGGTGGTCTGTTATATGGAGTCAGCACAGCAAGCACAGCTGGCTGGGATGATCCAATTGTATTAACCACACTAATCGTGGGATTAGTAGCAATAGTTATTTTTGTAATTCGTCAGTTAAAGTTAGAACAGCCATTGTTAGATTTACGCGTATATAAGTATCCGATGTTTGCTTTAGCATCCATTATTTCAATTGTTAATGCAGTTGCTATGTTCTCGGGTATGATTTTAACACCAGCCTATGTGCAAAGTGTACGCGGTATATCTCCCTTAGACTCTGGACTACTAATGCTACCTGGGGCAATTGTTATGGGAATTATGTCTCCGATAACAGGAAAACTGTTCGATAAGTTTGGTCCCCGTACTTTAGCATTAATAGGATTGGTTATTACAGCGATTTCTACTTTTGAATTATCTAGATTACAAATAGATTCTACCTATTTATTTATTGTTATAATCTACACGATACGGATGCTAGGGATGTCTATGGTTATGATGCCAATCATGACAAATGGTTTAAATCAGTTACCGACACGTTTAAACCCGCATGGTACAGCAGTTAACAACACCGCTCAGCAGGTTGCTGGTTCCATTGGTACGGCAGTGCTAGTTTCCATTATGAACTATGTGACAACAAAAGAAGGGGAAAGCCTAATGGCAAACGTTGACCCTACTACACTGACCGAGCAAACAATGGGCTTACTAGGTCAACAAGCTTTATTAGCAGGGATTCAATACTCCTTCCTAGTTGCTTTGGTTATGAACATAATCGCGTTAGTCTTAGCCTTCTTCTTGAAACGAGTAGATGTTAGCCCAGCAGCTCTACAAAAGCTAGAGGAAGAAAATCAAGTAAAGCCAACAACTAAATAATAATTTTAAAGAGACTGGGATATAACTAGTCAATAAATTAAAAGACGTGAAATCAGCAACTTGATTTCACGTCTTTACTTTTTTTTTTTGAAGAGAATTTTGTCCCCGCCTCTGTTTAATATGACTTGAAATGTAGCGAGAAGCATTTTTTTTAGAAGATGTCTATTAATGACTATATATGGGTAATAGAATGATGAAGGGTGTGATAAATAGAGTGCACCATTTACATAAATTAACTATATAGAGAGCGAGAGTTGGAAAATGTTTAAAACCTATGAAGTTAAACCTTTTTTTGACGAAATGTTAAAAGCGTGCGGTGAGCCCAAGTCGCACTATCAAAACTTCTATAATATTCTTCACCGTTTTTCTTCAGAAGAATTAAAAGAAAAACATGAAACAGCCCAACTTTCATTTTTAAGACAAGGCATAACGTTTACAGTGTATAACAATAATATGGGAGCAGAGCGTACTATGCCTTTTGATTTCATTCCAATTATAATTCCTCCGGAAGACTGGGAAACGATTAAAAAGGGAATGATTCAACGTACAGAGGCATTGAACTGCTTTTTACAGGATATTTACCATCAGCAAAAAATTATAAAGGATGGAATTATTCCTAGAGATTTAATAGAAAATAATAAATATTATTATCACAAGCAAATTAAAAATATTAAAATTCCGTTAAATAACAACATATTTTTAGCAGGAATAGATTTAATTCGTGATGAAACGGGTAAGTATTTGGTGCTTGAGGATAATTTAAGAAACCCATCTGGTCTTTCTTATGTATTCCAAAATAGGTACGTTATGCGTCAGGTCTATCCCGAATTTTTTGCTAACCACTCCATTCATGCTTTGGAACAGCAAATAACCTATATTTATGAAGCAATTGTGGAACATGCTCCAGAGGGAGTGACCAATCCTAAGGCAGTACTGCTTACTCCAGGAATATATAACTCTGCATATTACGATCATGTATTTTTAGCTCAACAAATGGGGTTACAATTGGTCGAAGGCCGTGACCTAACAGTAGTTGATAACATTGTATATATGAAAACAATCCGCGGACTTGAAAAAGTAGATATTATTTATCGTAGAATTGATGATGACTTTTTGGATCCTTTAGAATTTCGTGAGGATTCTACTCTTGGAGTTCCTGGTTTAATAGATGCATATAAATTAGGCAATGTGGCAATATTAAATGGTATAGGGAATGGTGTTGCTGATGATAAAGCAGTGTATGCCTATGTTCCCGATATGATTAGATATTATTTAGAGGAAGAGCCAATTATTGATAATGTGAAAACCTATCGTCTGGATGATTTAGAACAGAGGGAATGGGTGCTGCAGCATTTATCAGAACTGGTCGTAAAAAATGTTGGTGCCTCAGGTGGCTATGATATGTTAATAGGCCCACATGCTACTAAAAAAGAGATAGAGAGATTTAGGGAGAAGATTTTAAAGACACCGGAGCAGTATATAGCGCAGCCGACTATTCAGCTTTCAAGAGCACCTGCGTATCAAGGAGAAGCGTTTTATCCATGTCATGTAGATTTACGAGTGTTTGTCATTAGAGGAGAGGATACACATGTATTTCCAGGTGGTCTTTCACGTGTAGCATTAAAGAAAGGCTCGCTAGTAGTAAATTCCTCACAAGGTGGTGGCGGTAAAGATACATGGGTCATGAAATCAGGGGGTTTTAGTTCATGTTAAGTCGTGTAGCAGATTCTTTATACTGGATGTCTCGAAATTTTGAGCGAGCCGAACAAAACGCTAGAATTTTAGATGTTCATTTAACTCAAATGGTCGAAACCTCTAGTGATGAATCATTTAAAGAGACACAGTGGAAGCTATTATATGAAGCGTGTTCTACTCTAGAAGAATTAGAGGCATTGGAAAATAAAAAGAATAGCAAAGAAGAAGACCTAATATTTTACTTGGCATTAAGTCATGAAAATCCAAATTCGGTTTTCAATTGCGTACGAATTGCTAGAGAGAATGCAAGGGTTTGTCGTGATCACATACCTAATGAACTGTTTGAAGTTTGGAATGATGTCTTTTTATATACAAAAGATGCTCAAAATATCCCTTATTCTCTTCAGAACATGAGGTTATTTCTAAGCCAGATTAAAAAGGCTTCTTTCACTATTCAAGGAATTATTGAGTCAAACATGTCTCGCGGTATAGCTTACCATATGATGAAAATAGGAAATTGGTTAGAACGGGCTGAAAAGACTGCCAGAATTTTAAATGTGGTGTGTGAACATACAAGTGAAGCGGAGCTTTCTTATAAAAGAGATGAATATTATGCGTGGCTATCAGCACTTAGAATGCTGAATGGGTATGAGGCCTATTTGAAGGTGAATAGACCAAAAATGGATCCACGAACAATTCTTGCTTTTCTTATTGTCGATGAAACCTTTCCTAGATCCATTCATTACAATATGAATAGTGTGCAAAATGCAATTGATAATTTGGGAGGACAGAAGGCTAAACACTCAGAAAAGCTCCATTATCTTTTACAAAGGCTTCATCAAGACTTTGATGAAATGACTATTCAGGAGTTAGACTCCGAAGAAATGATGGACTTTCTGAATCGTTTTCAAAATCAATGTAATGAAATTGGGCAAACCTTCTCTGAAACCTATTATTTAATTGAACCTATTAAGCAACCGTATACACCTGCTATCCAAATACAATCACAAGGTGATAGTAATTGGATTAGTAATTCTCAGATGCCTGTTATTGAAAGACCTTCATCCTTAAAATATAAAATTGAGCATACTAATATTTTTGATTATGAGACTATGGTCGATCAAAGTATGAACTCAATTCGTTTAAAGCCTAGAACGGATGAGTGTCAGCGTTTGCTTTCTTACCGAGCAGATATTACCCCTGTGGCACTAACGAAAGAGCATGTTGACATATGGGGCAACGTAGTAGAATCATTTTTTATCGCAGATCATCATCGTCATTTAGAGGTTAAGACAACCTCTGTTGTCAGTATCCAAAGAAGTCCTTGGGTTCATAGAATTGACTATTCACCGGAAATGTATGCCATTTTCCATTCAGAGCTTTTTAGAAGCCATTACTTAGCATACTTAAGCAATACAGCTTATACTTATTTGACACCTGAGCAAATAGAAAAAGTGGATAAAGAAATCGGGGAAATGGTAAACCCAGTTAAGTACGCTATTGATTTAATGGGATATTTGTTCAATCATTTCACATATGATGGTTCATCTACTACTGTTACCACTAAGGCGTTGGAATCGTTTGACCTTCAAAAAGGCGTGTGTCAGGACATTTCTCATGTGATGCTTGGGGTATTAAGAACAAAGAATATACCGGCTCGATATGTAAGTGGGTATCTGTATGTTGGTGAAAATTCGGCATTAGTTGGTGATGCAGCTAGTCATGCCTGGGTAGAGGTAATGGTTCCAGGGATTGGCTGGGTTGGTCTTGATCCAACAAATAATGTGGAAGCTTTAGAAAATCATATACGCGTAGGAGTGGGACGCGACTATAACGATGTAAGTCCTGTTCAGGGAGTGTATAGAGGGGGAAGTCATTCATTAGAAGTAAAGGTTTCAGTAAGCTTAATAGAACAATAAGAAAGGCCTCAGCTTAAAAGTTGAGGTCTTTCATCACTAGAATTATATTTTAAAATCATTGTGTTTAATTGGAAAGAATAAGGGAACATTTTAATAGAACAAATACAAAAAGGAGGACAAACAAATGAAGCATTTAAAAGCACTTCTTATAAAATTTCTTATGATAACAGTAGTCCTTTTAGTTGTTTTGACATTAATATTTGATGTCCCATTCCTAGATTCTATATGGACTAGCTTAGTGTTGACTGTTTTAGCTTACATTTTAGGAGACTTCCTATTGTTCCGACTTGCGGCAAATCGCTCCAGCCAAAATGTAAGAAACATGATAGCAACAGGTGGAGATATTATATTAGCCTTTTTAACCATTTGGTTTATGCAAATTGCTTTAGTAGACGCTGATGGAAACCTTGCTCTTGGTACACTAATAGCAGCAGTAATTATTGGAGCAGGCGAATGGTTCTTCCACAAATATTTGGATGGGAATGTATTTTACAAAAATAAACGTACAACAGCAGATGTCGCTGCTGATTATAACGACTAAACAAAGAGCCCCTTTTAGTTGAGGGACTCTTTGTTTTTGTATGGAAGAAGCAAGTGGTGATTTTAATAGCATGGGATTATTGGAAACTTAGATGAATGATTTGTAGTAAAAGAGAAGGAAAAAGATAGTTCAATTGTTATAAAGAGAATAATAGTTTTCAATCGAAGCTTACCTGTATCGGTATGGAAATTTAAAGTATAGAATTGTTTGACTTTTAACTTTGGAATATGTTATTATTATCTCGAATTAGAGATATATTAATTAAAAGTATTATTTATAGGAATTGTATTAGCTTTTTATAATCTGGAA
This sequence comes from Psychrobacillus sp. FSL W7-1493, assembly GCF_038004905.1. Taxonomy (NCBI): domain Bacteria; kingdom Bacillati; phylum Bacillota; class Bacilli; order Caryophanales; family Bacillaceae; genus Psychrobacillus; species Psychrobacillus sp. FSL W7-1493. The sequence continues at coordinate 671,673 of NZ_JBBOSB010000001.1, forward strand.
GCTTAATGAGTTTAGGCTACAAAGCCTTTGGATAAAATAGTTTAGAACAAATAGGAGGAATAACAATGTTAAAAATAGGAATTATTTTAGGGTCAACTCGTGAAGGTCGTTTAAGTCCACAAGTAGGTAACTGGGTAAAAGATTTAGCAGACAAACGTGGAGATGCTCAATATGAAATTATTGATATTGCTGAATTTAAACTACCATTACTAGGGGAAGCTGGTGGCGATGCTTCAGGAGCTACAGCTTGGTCAGCAAGAGTAGCTGATTGTGACGGCTTTGTATTTATCGTACAAGAGTATAATCACTCAATTACAGGTGCACTAAAAAATGCGCTCGACTATCTTCGTGTGGAGTGGAATAACAAAGCGGCCGGCATTGTATCTTACGGATCAGTTGGTGGAGCACGTGCAACGGAACATTTAAGAGGAATCTTAGGAGAATTATTAGTAGCAGATGTACGTGTACATCCGGCTCTTTCATTATTTACTGACTTTGAAAATGGTACGGATTTCAAACCAGCAACTGTTCAAGCAGACTCAGTAAATCAAATGCTAGATCAGGTCATCCCATGGGCAACAGCATTAAAAACTATTAGATAACAAGAAAAGCGCAAGCACCTGTGTCTGCCCCGACAGGCAAATGGGAAAAAGCGAGGAGGCAGTCCCACAGCCACCGGAGCTTTTACCCATTTGACCCGAGGGGCAAGGTGCTGAAGCTAGACATAGAAGAAAAGCGCAAGCACCTGTGTCTGCCCCGACAGGCAAATGGGAAAAAGCGAGGAGGCAGTCCCACAGCCACCGGAGCTTTTACCCATTTGACCCGAGGGGCAAGGTGCTGAAGCTAGACATAGAAGAAAAGCGTAAGCACCTGTGTCTGCCCCGACAGGCAAATGGGAAAAAGCGAGGAGGCAGTTCCTCGTAATAGCTTACAATTACAAAAATCCACTCTACTATATAGGAAGAGTGGATTTTTGCATTCATACGATGTTGCAGAGAATTACAAGCTAATCAGGTTGTGGGAACTTCTTTTGGCGAGCGACTGGCAAGAGTTTTCTCTTTCATTGAAAAACCAGTGAGTCCGTAAACAAACGTAAAAATTGGGGTTAGCAATGCTAAAAAGCAGAATGGAAGATAAGTCAATGTCGGTACGCCTAGTGTAGCTGCAGTAAAGACGCCACTTGCAGTCCAAGGCAGCAAAGCGCAGCCCTGAGTTGCTGTATCTTCCATAGCTCTTGAAAGGTTTTCAGGCCGTAAGTTAAACTTATCAAATAACGGTTTCATGAACGTTCCTGTCATAACACCCGCAAATGAAAAGCTTCCCCCAAGACCGAGTGTAAAATAGGACATGATCATAGTTACAAAAACGAGTAAACCTCTACTCTTGATCATTTTAACTATAGAATCAATGATGGTTACTAGAACTCCCGAGATGTTCAATAACCCCCCTAAGCCAAGGGCAAAAATAAAGATTGCTACCATAGGCAGCATGCTTACTAATCCCCCTCGCTGTAGCAAGGAATCGATTGCTTCAATACCTGATTCCACAAAAAAGCCATTATAAGCTACTCCCAAAATACTTGTCATATCTATACCTTGGTAAAAAATGGCGATTAGGGCACCTGCGACTCCTCCTAAAAATACGGAGATGATAGCAGGTTGTTTTGTAATTAGTAGTACAAAGAGAAATAGTGCTGGAATAATGGAGACAATACCTAAATTAAAGTTTGCTGCTAAATATCCAGTCAAGCTATTAACTTCAGCTGAATTAACAGCCGTCACTTCTGTATTTAAACCAATAAGGGTAAATATAATGGCTGATAAAACGTAGGCGGGAACAGTTGTCCAAAGCATATGCTTTACATGGGTAAATACATCTATTCCAACGACTGCTGCAGCGAGATTTGTTGTATCTGATAAGGGTGAAAGCTTATCCCCAAAGTAAGCTCCACTTACTATTGCACCAGCTGTCATCGCTAGAGAAATATCTAAGCTTTGTCCAACCCCAATCATAGCTATGCCTGCAGTTCCTAGAGTTGCCCAAGAAGAACCAGTAGCCATAGAGACTACGGAACAAAACAAGAGGGTAGTTACTAAGAAAAATTGCGGGGAAATGGACTGTATTCCATAATAGATTAAAGTAGGAACTGTACCAGATGCTATCCATGTACCGATTAATATTCCTACTGCCATTAATATTAAGGAAGGCTTAAGGGCTTTAAGCATGGAAGCGAACATTGCTTTTTCAATTTCTTCATAAGAATAGCCAAGACGTAAAACAAAAGGGATGAGAACAACGATCGCAGTGAACAGCATAATTTGGATAGGGGCTTCCAATAGTATTAATCCAGTGGATATAACCGCAACCATTAATATGAGGATGAATAATGAATAGAGTAAAGATGGTTTTTTTATTGTTTTTTCCATTTAATCACTCCTTTTATTAGATATAGAATTAAGAATTAAAACTAATTCTATGTTATTATATTATTCAGAAAATATATTTGTGGTAACTAGATACCCTCTTCTAATGTATTATTAACATTTTTTTGAGAAGTTTTTGTACATTTTTCTAACTGGAGCAGGTTGAGTGAGGGCTTTTTTAATAAGTTACAAATAAAAGAAAGCCCCATCACCGAGTGATGGGGCTGATGATATTATTATCTTTGTGTTGCTCGGAACCCTGCTGCTTCAGCTTCTTCCTTGCTGCAAAACATTTCTTCGGCAACTGTCATTTCATAATATTGCTGACCAGGGACATGAAAGATTTTCTCGCCCTTAGAGTTGATATTACCTTTTATTGTACAATCAGTAATATCATTCGGCTTCTTTTCCTCATTAGTTTTATCAACTACTTTCACTTCTTCAACAGCATCTTTATCGTAACCCCTGTTCGTTACATAATTCTCCACTGACCATATCCCGATTGCTTGCTGTTGAGCTTTTTTCTGAATGGCTTCAAACCAGTCTACATGCTTAGTGTTAGGTGCGTAAATGTAAGCAACACGGGCAAGACCTTGTTTTAACAGTTCTTCTTGCAGACTCTTTCCATCAGAAGTATAGATATAAGCAAGAAGCCTATTGTATTTATCCCTATAGGAGACATCGAACTCTAAGAAGACAGTATCCTGACCCTTTAGTAATTGTTTCGTAAAATCTTTTGCTTCCTGTCCAAAAGGCTGTTCTCCTAGCTTAGGATGGTTAGTTTCGGGAGTGTCTACCAATAAAAAACGGACGTTTTCATTTGCACCATTGTATTTTATTTTAATCGTATCCCCATCAATCACGCTGACCAATGGAAATTCTTCAAGCTTAGATACGTCATGAGTAGTGCTCGACGTAGCTTCAGATGATTCTTTTTGTGGAGCTTCCTCAGCTTTCTCTGAAGTTTCCTGCTCAGTGATTGGATTTTCGTCCTCCACCACTAACTGATCTATACTGCTGCATGCTCCTAATAAGATGGTTAAGGATAAAATATACATAATCCATTTTTTCATGTTACATACCTCTCTCTTTCAATCGGTCACTATCTTAACATACAAGTAAAAGAGAGTGAAAGAGAAATAGAAGAATTCAGTACGTAAGATGCAGTCATTTTCCATTTAAATATTTTTTATTTACATTGAACGTTTTTATGTAAATTAACGTCTAACTGTTACAAAAGAGGGGGAACAAAAATGGAGCACCTAGTTAGGAGAGCAATCACAGGAGATGACGATGCTTTCTTACAGCTAATGCAAATACATCGTGATGTTTTATATAAAACTGCCTTTATATATTTAAAAAATGAACATGATGTGTTGGAGGCTCTTCAGGAAGTGACGTTTCGAGCTTACACCAAGCGTCACCAAGTAAAGGAGCCGTCCTTCTTTCAAACGTGGCTAGTGAGAATCCTGTTAAATTATTGTATGGACACATTGAAGAAGCAGGGTAATTTATTTTCATTAAATGAAGATGTAGGAAAAGAAGAACATTCCTCTAACCAGGATCTTATGCTTGCACTTAGAGAGTTGCCGAGTGCACAACGAGAGCTCATTCATCTAAAATACTTTAATGAATTAAAGGTGAGCGAAATCGCAAGAAGGCTACAAATTCCAGAGGGGACAGTTAAGTCAAGGTTACATCATACGCTAAAGAAAATTCGTGTTTTTATGGGAGAGAGAGGGGGCGATGTTTAATGACCAATGTAAAACAAATCAAGCATTTAGTAAACGAACAAATGGAAGATATCCAGGTTAGTTCAGCTACTGGAAGCGCCATATTAAACGGTATTAAAATAGCGCAAAGAAAAAAACAGCGCAGGTCTAAAATAGTATTTAGCCTCTCAGCTATAGCTGTGCTTTTCTTTGGCTTCGCCTTTATGACACGCATTTCTCCAGCCTTTGCCCAGATTTTTGAGGATGTACCGGGCTTGGGGGCTATCGTAGCAATCGTAGAATATGATAGAGGGGTAGAAGAAAGTGTCATAAACAACTATTTTGAGGCAATTGGTGAATCTGTAAAAGAAAATGATGTTACTTTTACGTTGGATGGGGTGATAGCAGATGATACTGGTATGCTACTTTCCTATACCCTCGAGTCTCCTAATCCCGTAAATGATTATCATCTAGGAGACACAGTCCTGCTCCAAAATGAGAAAGAGCTTGGTCTTGCTTACGTAACTTCCGAGCATGCCCAAGAAGAAGTGGTCCAAAAAGTGGAGAGCACCATTAGGATTTCTGACCCTAGTGGTGCGATCGATTATAATAATCCAGCCTTTACATTAAAGTTTTCAATACGTGGAGAAAAGGATTTAAAATTTGTCATACCATTTGAGTTAAAAAATAAAGTTGCCAAGCCAAAGCATTACAAGCTAAATCGTGAGGTGGTAGTAGAAGGACAAAAATTTACTGTAGAACAGGTAAAAATATCTCCTTTGCATGCTGCGATTGATATAAAAACGGATCCACAAAATGATATGGTTATTTTTGATTTTTCTTCTATTAAGTTGCAAAATGAAAGTGGAAACGTATGGGGAAGTGGATCCACATCCATTAGTGGCTTTGGAAGTGCTGATACTACGAAAAGAACGATTTATTTAGAAAGCAATTATTTTCAGGAATCAGAAGAATTATATTTAATTATCGGTGATATTTTGGCTATGCCAAGGGATGAGCGAGAGATCGTTATAGACTTTGATAAAAAAGAAGTGGCTTCTATATCTAAACAATATCCTTTGCAGCTAGAAATAATAGATGAGTCTAGCTTTAAGGTAGATTTTGATAATTATTTAGGGTTTAATCAAACAATTTTCACTATGGGCGAGGATAGAAATGGCCGTAAAGTACCGCTAGCTATATCTCATCGAATTTCTGACACGACTAATTCTCAAGTATTTACTTTAGAGAAAGGAACCCAGAATAATCCAGTAACCTTTGTACTGCAGGGATATCCTAACTATTTGGAGAACGAAACACGCATAAAGGTTAAATAGGAGGTTAAAACATAGTCATTAAAAAAAATAATACCATTTAGGGCGCATTAATTTAAAACAAGAAAATAAATACCATTTAGTTTCTTGTTGTGGGATAATTAGGAAAAATAATGCGGGAGGTACTATGGCACTTTTTCTAGGATTATTATCTTTGTTGTTTGGTTCTCTTTTTATGTCATTGACAGTTGATGAGCTAGGCTCGACTGGTAACTCATATTTATTGATCTATGGGATAGGTTTATTTTTGTTAGGTGCATTGGTGCTTGGCTCGAGAAAAACGAAACGAGTAAGAAAGCCTTTGAACATCAAACGGACGGAGATCTCTTTAGCTGTTTTAGGGCTCATTTTATTATTTGGAAGTTACATTCAGAAGAATATTTCTCTAGTATACCTTGGCTCTATCCTATTAATAATTGGTGTTATTTTTATGCTAACTAAGCTCGAACAAATTCAGTTAAATGTAAAGCCAATAGTAATATGCATATATATGATGACATTTGGAATGGTGATGGTTATCACTGCATTTTTGGGATTACCAAATGAAGATTTAAGAACCTTCGGATTTGTCCAGTTAATGCTGGGGATTATTTTTGCCGTGCTTGAAAGCGTGAAGGAAATAAAACCTCCAGCAAAGCAAATGTCCTTTAAAGCAAAATAATATATTTTTTCTCCAAATGAGGGTACTCTAAATGTGTGAGAAAAACTTATACATAAGGAGAGATTTGCATGCAAGCAATTACAGGGAAAACAGCATTAATCACTGGTGCAGGTCGAGGCATTGGTCGCGCAACAGCTATAGCCTTTGCTAAAGAGGGTATTAACCTAGGACTTTTAGGAAGAACAATCGAAAACTTAGAGGCAGTTGCAAGTGAGCTAAAAACATATGGTGTTAAAGTTTCCATAGCTGCTGCTGATGTATCCAACATGGAATCTGTAAACAGTGCAGTTGAAAAAATCCGTGGGGAGCTTGGTCCAATTGAAATCTTGGTAAACAATGCCGGGATCTCTAAATTCGGTAAATTCCTTGAAGTAGATCCAGAGGATTGGGCTAAGATCATTCAAGTAAATGTGATGGGTGTGTACTACGTAACTAGAGCAGTATTACCAGACATGATCGAGAAAAATGCAGGGGACATTATTAATATCTCTTCTACTGCAGGTCAAAAGGGCGCTCCAGTTACAAGTGCCTATAGTGCATCCAAAGCTGCGGTAATCGCACTTAGTGAATCTCTAATGCTAGAAGTAAGAAAGCAAAATATCCGCGTTGTCACATTAACACCAAGTACTATTGCTACGGACATGGCAATCGAATTAAACCTGACAGACGGAAATCCAGAAAAAGTAATGCAACCAGAAGACATCGCTGACTTTATGGTAGCTCAGCTGAAAATGAACCCAAGAATTCTGCTTAAATCTGCAGGACTATGGTCAACTAATCCATAATTAGAAGAAGTGTGTGGTCGTGATGAAAATCGCGGCCATTTTTTTGTTTGCAATCATGTCAGCTCGGACTCCTACAATGCCTGGCTAGATTACTACATTCAACTCAAAATTTACGACAATCGAGCAATGGATTACGACAATGCCACCTCGATTAACTACAATCTAAATGGATTACGACAATCCCCACATAATTTACTACAATCCCTTTTTCACTTCACCACACTCTCCCAAATAGTTCTCTATCATCCACTCTAAATACTCTTTTACCTCTCAAGTCAAAAAAATCTTAATAAAAATGGAATATTCTAATTTTATAGAGAATATATATAAATAAGTTTGTGTTTAAAAGGGAGGAGAGTTAGGAAACAGATTATGTTCAAGCAACCTATTCCATAGATAAGTTAATAGACAAGCATAGGAAGATATAGATATGAAAATATAGTAATAAAATGGGGGACTATTTAGGTGAGATTAAATAAGCTTGGGATTATTTTAACTTCATCGGCATTGACCGTTGGGTTATTTTCTACTACTGTAAGCGCTGCTCCAAATGGGACGAATCAGACTAGTAAACCGATTGTACAGGTAGCTGCTTCAAACGTTGTTTATACAAAGGACGATTTAATTAAAAAGTTTCGCTCGTATTTTCCAAAGCAGTTTGATTCATTGAAAAGCAGTGATTTTCAGATGAGTAGTGGCAACTATTATACTCCAGAGGATGAGACATCCCGGTATAGTCTTAGCTTTACCCAGACGATAGAAGGTAAACGAGTTTATGGAAGTGTTGGGTTTGTTGGAGATAATTTAGATATCGAGCATTTTTCGTATTCTCCACCAATTGGATCAGATGCCTTATTCCCGGCAAAGGTATCTAAGGACGAAGCTAGAAAATTAGCCGTAGACTTTGTGAAAAGCTTGTTGAAGGAGGATTCCTATCAGCTCGAAAGCGATAATCATTACTATTATCCAACAAGGATTTTAACAGAACCAATTAACTACTCTTTTTCATTCACTAAAACTAAAAATGATATATCTATATCCGATAACCGTGTAGATATAAATGTTCTTGGAAATGGTCAAATTACTAGTTTTTATAAATATCCATCTACACAAGAAAAGAATACATTTGACGAAGTAAAAAATATTAAGTCTGAAAAAGATATATTAAACAAATTAAAAGAGAATCTAGGGGTAGAGCTTCAATACCAGGTAAATATTGACTATCAATCGGGTGAGCGTACGGTTAAGCTAGTCTATCAACCGACAGGAAATTTTCTTGGATTGAGTGCTGCTACAGGTAAGTGGTTAACTCCAAATGGATATACGGATCAATTTCCATCTAAAGCAAAGCTTAAAAAGATTGTAGAGAAGCCTCTGCCTGCAAAGCAGAAGGGGATCACTATGGAACAAGCGAAGAAAGCAGCTGAAAAGCTGTTAGAAAATAAATCTGACAAGCTTAAATTGAGCATTCAATCCATTGATGAGATTGAGAACTATAATGGTCAGACGGTCTACAGTATTCAGTATATGTATAACCATAGAAACGGTGGTAGCGGTGCTAGTATTGAAATTAACAAGGCTACTGGGGAAGTCATTCAATATCACAATATGTTAGGGTATTTAATGAATGAACTTGGAGAGAAACAGGAGGTTGCCAAGCCAATTTCTCAGAAGGATGCTTTAGCGAAAGCAACAAGCTATATTAAAGAATGGATTCCTTCTTACTTACACAACTTTAGTATGCCTGTCGATGAGCCTTATTATGAGGAAAATATGGGCGCATATAACTTCTCCTTCCCACGAGTGGTTAATGGCATAATAGTAAGTGGAGATTCCATAAACGTTGGAGTTTCTGCGGATGGTTCCTTGAGCAGCTTATATGTAAATGAACAAAAGGTGGAAGAGTGGCCTTCTCTTAAGGAAGTGATTTCCGCAAAAGAGGCAAAGACACTTTTAAATAATTCTTTAAAAGTTAAGCTGAATTATTCAAAGCAAATGCAAAAGAAAGATAATAAGCACTATGACTTACTATATGTGCCTGTATATAACGACAGCTCTTATAGTACCCTAGATGCTACGACTGGTAAATGGAGCAGTCTGTTTGGTGGAGAGCAAAGCTCTGTGGTTGTTTCTCATCCAACTGCACAGGAAGAGCTAAACTATCTAATAAGCACAAAAATTTTAGATGTAAAAGATGCTAAGGCTTTTAATGGGGATGCAGCTATTACGAAGGGCGAGGCTCTAAAAATATTAATGAATTCCTTAACCTACTTCTACGAGGGAAGGTATTATTATGGCAACGAAACGGTGGAGCAAACATTCGATAATATAGATCCAAAACATCCATTATTTCAGTTGGTTGAGCGTGCTGTAAGTGCTGAAATTATAAAGGCTGGAGATAAGAAGTTTGATGTTGATTCACCAGTAACAAGAGAAGAACTTTCTACTTGGTATATCCGTGTGCTAGGGCTAGAGCATGCAGCTAAGCATTATGATATATACAAGGTTAACTTTGAGGATACAAATAAAATTAAATCAGACTACCTTGGGTATGTAGCGTTAGCGAATAAATATGGGCTATTTGCCACTGAAAAAAATCAATTTAATCCGCAACAGGAAGTTACTTATGCAGAAATGTCGGTTTCTACTATACGCTTAGCGCATGAAATTGCTAAAAAGGGAAGATACAATAATTATTAATCATTAAGCTAGGAGCCCTCGTTGAAGCGAGGGCTTTTCTACTTCTATAAATTTGTTAGAGGGGTGTGAAATGGTAAATAGATGGATCACTTTTGATTTAGATGGAACGATTATGCAAAATCCTTTTATTGATTATGTATTTCCTGAAATACGCAATGCCATTTGTAGGGAGAATGGAAACTTAACAAATTGTGTAGAATCATTTGTTGCTGAGCATAGGAATCGCCTGAATCAACGACAATACGTGGAGGCATATGATTGGGAAGAAATCATCACTTCCTATATTCAGTTACATGAGTTAAATTTGTTGATTAACGTGGAAGAGATAGTAAAAAAATATTGTGTTCCAGGTGCTATCTATCTTTTAGAGGAAGGAATTTTAGAAGTACTGCAGGAGCTAAAGCTAAGGGGATATTCTCTTGCGGTCATAACAAATGGCTACTCTAACTTTCAGATGCCAGTAATGGAGGCTTTAGGACTGATCCCGTATTTTGATAGAATAATTACACCTGACATTATCGGCTATGCAAAGCCAGATGAGCGAGTATTTATGGAGTTAGGCGAAGTTGTAGCTCATATAGGAGACCGAATTGATCACGATATCATACCTGCAAATACTTGGGGAGCTAAGGCAATCTGGATTAACAGAAGCTTACCGGAGCAACTAAAGTCTATCAAGCTAGAGTTAAGAACCCGACATGATGGGGTCGTGGATATTATCCTAGCTAAACTGATGAGAGAATCACAGGTTAATTTTAGAGCTATTCCAAGAGAAGCTATACCTTGTTCTGTAATTTATAGATTGGAGGAGCTATTGGATATTATTTTGTAACTTCACTTGCACTCACTTACAAAGGTTGGTAATTTAAGTAGTATCAAAGTTAAAGTAGGGAGTTAGAGCAATGGAGCAGTTCATGGTACCAATTCAATATAATATATTAAAGGAACAAGCTAAAAAGTTAGTAAAAGGTCTCGGTGTTACTAGGGATAGATCTGTTATAAAAGCATTAAAAGAGCTTGTTCAGGAAAAAAGTGCTGAGGTTTTTACAGGTTTAAATGAAGCACAGCAAATGTTAATCGATAGAGTGTTGGAGCTAGAAAATAAAGAGCAACTTGAAGTGTATTTGGCAGAAGCTAAGAACTATGTTATTCCTTTCCCAGAGATTACGGGACAAACCATTAAAAAGTTTTTTCCAAAAGATAAAAAACTAAAGGCACCTAAACAAACAATTGAAGAAAGAAGTAGCATAGTATATTTTTGTGTAACTGATTTAGGTACTACCCGTAAATATATAATCTTTGAAATTGCTGGTGAGCTTTTTGGAAGACGGGGAACGTACGGAAACCAAGTGAAAAAAGGCATTTGCGCCATCTGTAACCACTTAGAAGAAGTAACTTTGTTTATGATGAATTCCAAAAAAGGTAGTGAGGGGACATTCACGAAGCAAGGAAATACGATCTGCATGGATAGTATAAAATGCAATGAAAATATAACAGATTCTACTAAGCTGACAGAGTTTTTTGGCAATGTAAATTCATAAACGCTCATTGATAGAAGCAAGTCAATCAATGAGCGTTTTTTATATATACCCACTTTGAAGATTCCTAAAATAGTTCAATCAAATAATTTATTAAAGAAGCAGGCATTAATTTTATGCCAGCTTCTTTTTCTGTTCTTTAATGTGGGACTAGACAATATATTGGTGTATAGGGATATGTAAACGTTTTAAAAGACGGATAAAGGGGACCAAAAGTATGCTTTCTAAATTCTTCTCTAAGCAAAAGTTGAATATCTACGCACCGTTTAGCGGCATTGTAAACCCTCTAGATCAAGTTCCAGATCCAGTATTTAGTGAAAGGATGATAGGTGAGGGGGTAGCTATCCTGCCAGTTAGCGGAGATGTTTTTGCTCCTTGCGATGGTTCTATTATTCATCTTGCGACCACAAAGCATGCGATCGGTCTTCGAGCAGGAGATGGGACGGAGATACTCATTCATATCGGTTTAGAGACAGTTTCCTTGGGTGGACAAGGCTTTACTGCATGTGTAGAACAAGGCGACATAGTAAAAAAAGGACAATTACTAATCCAGGTAGATTGGGATTTTTTACGTGAAAAAGCCATAAATCTAGTAACTCCTATTGTAGTGACTAATAGTAACGAGAAGAAAGTCAATTTAATAGACACTCCACAAGCTGAAGAAGGGAAAACAATTCTTATGACGGTTTCTTCGAAATAAACGAATAGAGGTGAAAGTAGTATAAGAGTTTGTGGAATTAGTTAAGGCAATCATTATCTTTTATCCCATGAATCTATGAAAAGAATAGGAGATGCAAACAATGAAGAGCTATATTCAAAGGCTTGGTCGTTCATTAATGCTTCCGGTTGCAGTACTACCTGCTGCAGCAATATTGCTGGGAGTGGGGTATTGGCTCGACCCAACAGGCTGGGGAACTGACAATGCAGTTGCCGCTTTTCTTATTAAAGCAGGCGGGGCAATATTAGATAATCTAGCGGTCCTTTTTGCGGTTGGTGTGGCAATTGGACTTTCGAAGGAAAGAGATGGTGCAGCAGCACTTAGTGGGCTAGTTGCATTTTTAGTCGTAACTACTATGCTTTCTCCAGCTACCGTTTCCTTGCTTCAAGGAATTGATGTGGGCGAGGTAGATGCAGCATTTGGAAAAGTAAATAATGCCTTTGTCGGAATCCTTTCAGGAATGATAGCGGCTGCAATGTTCAATCGTTTCAGTCATGTAAAGCTTCCAGACTTCCTTGCTTTTTTTAGTGGAAAACGAATGGTACCAATTGTTACTTCTTTTGTGATGCTGGCTATTTCCGTAGCCCTATTCTTCATTTGGCCGATTGTTTACGGAGGGTTGGTTTCATTTGGAGAAACAATCAGTGGACTAGGAGCAGCGGGAGCAGGGCTTTATGGCTTCTTCAACCGTCTTTTAATTCCAACAGGTCTTCATCATGCTTTAAACGCAGTTTTTTGGTTTGATACGATCGGGATCAGTGATATTAAGAATTTTTGGTCGAGCACAGGGGAAAAAGGGATAACAGGTATGTATCAAGCAGGGTTTTTCCCAATCATGATGTTTGGTTTACCAGCAGCAGCGTTAGCTATGTACCATACAGCTAAAACGAAGCGGAAAAAACAAGCGGCATCCTTAATGCTTGCAGCTGGATTTGCATCCTTCTTCACTGGTGTAACAGAGCCTCTTGAATTTGCCTTCATGTTCTTGGCACCTGCTTTATATGTGGTTCACGCTGCTCTAACAGGTTTATCCTTATTTATTGCTGCATCCTTTCAGTGGACAGCCGGATTTGGTTTTAGTGCAGGTTTTATAGACTATTTCTTAAGCTTGAGTATTCCAATCGCCAACCAGCCTTATATGCTCATAGTGCAAGGGTTGGTATTTGCAGCTATCTACTATTTCTTATTCCGTTTCCTAATTATAAAATTCAATTTAAAAACACCTGGAAGAGAAGATGAGGATGAGGTAGAGGTGGTAACAGAGGCAACTTCTGCTGATAATAAGTTTGCAGTAATGGCTGCTAAAATTTTTGCTGGACTAGGTGGCAAGGAAAATTTAACGTCTGCAGAGCATTGTGCTACTCGTTTACGTGTAGAAGTTAAAAATATGGATCTAGTAGACCAAATGAAAATCAAATCTTCCGGGATTCATGGCATTAATGTAGTAGGACCTAAAAGTATTCAAGTCATTGTTGGCACAAACGTTCAATTTGTAGCTGATGAGGTAGATAAATTGAGAAAGTAAAAGAATTCGCGCATTAAATATCTGAGTAATTAAACTAGCTCAAGATAGGCCGACTCTGAGAGGAGTCTGCCTCTTTTTTCTATTAAGAATTATGGAGGAGAAGCGATGGAAAGACATTTTAAAGTTACCGCTACAGAGGGTATACATGCAAGACCAGCAGCTATACTAGTTTCAGCGATAAAACCATTCGTTTCAGCGGTTGAGCTGAAATATAATGGCCAATCTGCAAATTTACGATCCGTACTTTCTGTGATGACTCTTTGCGTTCCAGTACACTCAATGATTACGATTGTTGCCAAGGGAGACGATTCGAAAGAACTGTTGGATAAATTATCTGAAGTGATATCTTCTCAAGGAATTGGTGAAGCATGCGAGAACTAAAGGGAATTGGTGCTTCAAGTGGATTGGCTATTGCGCCTGCATATTGTTTAATTGAGCCCAATCTCATGTTTGACCCAAAGGGAGTCCATGATCCTGAGATTGAAATGGAACGATTGAAACAGAGCATCTCTAATACAAAAAAACAGTTAAAGCTTATTTATGATTCGACCAAGCAATATATGGGGGAACAGAAGGCAACCATTATTGCCGCCCAAGAATTAATGCTAGAAGATCCTGCCTGGTTATCTGCAATATCGGATCAAATCCAACTAGGCAACAATGCGGAGATGGCCCTAACTAACGTAGCCGATGTATATGCAAAAACATTCGCTGAAATGGAAAATGACTATATGAAAGAGCGGGTAGCAGATATTCGAGATGTGGCCAAACGTATGCTGTCCAATTTGTTAGGTGTAAATTTACCCGACCTTAGTTTAATTCAATCAGAGGTAATACTAGTTGCAGATGATTTAGTGCCCTCCCTTACAGTTCAATTGAATAAGCAATATATAAAAGGAATTGTCACGAACATTGGTGGAAAAACCTCTCATTCGGCTATATTAGCGCGTTCACTTGATATTCCAGCAGTTGTTGGTACAAAAAAAGGAACAATAGATATAAAGCATGGTATCCCTCTCATAGTAGACGGAGAAATGGGAAGAGTAATTATTGATCCTGTAGATGATATAAAAAGGTTTTATTTGAATAAACAAAAGGTATTAGTAGAAGGAGACAGGTCTTTAAGTCATTACCTTTCTATTGCTAGCACTACTGCCGACGGGCATAACGTTCATATCGGTGGAAATATCGGTAATACTCATGATATAGATGCCGTGCTCGCTAATGGAGGAGAGGGTGTTGGTTTATTTCGTACAGAATTTCTATATATGAACAGAAGCGAGCTGCCAACTGAAGAGGAACAATTGGAAATCTATCAAACAGTACTGTTGAAAATGCAAAATAAGCCGACTGTTGTTCGTACTATGGATATTGGTGGAGATAAGGGCTTGTCATATTTAGGGCTTCCTAAAGAAAGTAACCCGTTTCTAGGGTATCGGGCAATTCGTATCAGTCTTGATAGACAGCACATTTTTCGGACACAGCTACGTGCGCTATTAAAGGCTAGTATTCACGGTAATTTAAAAATTATGTTTCCGATGATTTCAATACTTGAGGAATTTCGACTTGCCAAATCTATTCTGTTAGAAGAAAAACAAAAGCTTTTAAATGCAGGAATTCCTGTCTCAGAGGAAATTGAGATAGGCATGATGGTGGAAACGCCTGCTGCTGCAATAATTGCCGATTTTTTTGTACAGGAAGCTGATTTTTTTTCCATTGGCACCAATGATTTAATTCAGTATATGTTTGCAGCTGATCGCATGAACGAGCAGGTTTCCTATCTATATCAGCCCTACCATCCTGCTATTTTAAGAGCAATTCAGATTGTGGTAGAAGCAGCACATAAGAAAGGCAAATGGGTTGGGATTTGTGGAGAGATGGCAGGAGACCAAATAGCTATCCCACTTTTATTAGGACTTGGTATAGATGAGTTCTCGATGAATCCTTCTGCTATTTTAAGGGCTAGATCTCAAATTACAAAATTAAACAAAGAAGAATTAAGCGAACACCTTAAGCACATATTAACGTTGGCAACCGACAAAGAAGTATCACAATATGTAAAAGAACATCTTCTGTGATCTTACTTCTTTCTTTTTGCTAGTAAATGTGTAATGATGAAATATCAAGTGAAAGTAAAAAGGGTACTTGAACAGAACTTTGTTAGGAGGAGATTGGAATGGAAGAAAATACTGGAAAAGTAGAAATTGGCGACATTTTTACTGTTATTGATGAAAATGATGAAGAACAGGATATTGAGGTTTTAGGTTTACTAGAAGTTGAAGGTGAAACCTATGCAGCTGTTGGCTTTGCTGATGAAATTCAAAAAGAAACAGAGGAAGATTTCGATGTGTTCTTTTTACGTATAGAAGGCGAAGATGAACTAGCTAATATCGAAAGTGATGAAGAATTTGAAAAAGTATCTGCTGCTTTCATGGCTGCAGAAGCTGAATAACATAGAAAACTAACTGAGGCTGAAGTCTACCTTAGAATCGAAAAGCACGAGAAATTTTACCAATCGTAAAATTTCTGGTGCTTTTTTAGTTACTTCATAGTTAAAGCTCTATATTTTCTCTCAAAATACACTAGCATGACGAAGACAGTAGCATTTGATTAAAAATGTATAAATTATTTGGAGACGGAGATTATAAAGGAAAGAAAGGATGATTTAAGGTGGAAGACTATAAATTTGCAGAGTTAGATCAAGAACAATTGCAGGAAGTGCACGAGTTAGAAGAAAAGCTAGGTGTGACTTTAATCGCCTACAATGCTGTTTTTAATAACACAAGCACTACGACAGATTATTCTGCTACAACTTAATAATAACAACTATCATAGGGATTTTTCATTTGTTCCCTTTAAAAAGAAATAATAATTTTAAATAAATTATTTATGGTGGAAATGAAAAGCTACTAAAACTACTATTAATAGAGCTGGAGGTATATCTGCCTAGATAAAGATATTGTCTACCTTCTTACAATCAAAAATAAAAACCGAGAAACTATACGTTTCACGGTTTTTATTTGATAGAAGCTAGTTATCAGCTTCTTTCTCTAGTTGTAGAGGAAAAGATAGTCTTCTTATAGGAACTACGTCAATCTTTGTAAGATAATTGAAGCATTTACGTTTGTTTCATTACCGCCATCTTCAATTGATAGGAAAATGGAAAGATCAGAGCCATGGTTTCTTAAAGAAATAACGTTTCCAGCGTTTAAGAATACAATTGCCTGACCATTGTTTTGTTGAGTACCAGCACGTGTACCGTAAAGAGTTTCCGGTAGTGGAGTTTCATTAACGAATATTGCAAATTGGTTATTTTCGATTCCTGTAACAGAATAGGTAATTAGATAATATCCTGAATTACCGATAGTGAGAGTAGCTGTGCCAGGAGTGTGGGTTATATCACCAACTATTGGTCCATTGGTATCAAAAGTTACGGATCCACCTACAGGTACTGTTTGTGTAGATCTGTTAAAGACATGAGCAAATTCTGTTACAGCTGAAGTTCCATCTGCCCCAGTAGCCCCGGTAGCCCCCGTGGCTCCAGTAGCACCAGTAGCCCCCGTGGCTCCAGTAGCCCCCGTAGCACCAGTAGCGCCAGTAGCCCCCGTGGCTCCAGTAGCACCAGTAGCCCCAGTAGCCCCCGTGGCACCAGTAGCACCAGTAGCACCAGTAGCACCAGTAGCACCAGTAGCACCAGTAGCACCAGTAGCACCAGTAGCACCCGTGGCTCCAGTAGCACCCGTGGCTCCAGTAGCACCAGTAGCGCCAGTAGCCCCCGTAGCGCCAGTAGCACCCGTGGCTCCAGTAGCACCAGTAGCACCAGTAGCACCAGTAGCACCAGTAGCACCAGTAGCCCCCGTAGCGCCAGTAGCACCAGTAGCACCAGTAGCCCCCGTAGCGCCGGTAGCCCCGGTAGCTCCGGTAGCGCCAGTACGTCCGGTAGCACCAGTTGGTCCAGCAGGTCCTCCTGCAGGTCCAGTAGGCCCAGTAGGTCCAGTAGGACATTTTCTACATTTGTTACAATCATCATTTCTACTAAAGTAATTATTTAAATCCATTGTTTCACCTCCTCTCTGTCACATCCTATTCGTTGAAAATAGATTGAAGGAGGTCAAAGGACTACTTGTCTAATTAAATTCAAAAAAAAAAGCCACTTTTTTTGAGATAAGTGGCTTTAAATAGGTAAAATGTTTAATTTACTAGGTTCTATTCTTCTAAATTAACGTTCAATATTTGTTCGAAATATTTTTTATTACCTATTATTCGTTCATCGGTCGGTCTATATTTTCTTGCTTCCTCGTTATGAGAGTAGGCAATTCTATGTTCTTGAATTCGATCATAAAGGACGCAAAGCTGTAGATGAGGTAACCAGGTAGAAAAGTTAGTATTCTGGAAACTTAGTAAGTCATTATTTTTATAGTTGAGAGCTTCCTTATACCAATAAATGGCTTCTGTATTTTTATTTTGTTCCATAAAATAATAACCTATTCTGCAACAAGCCTCTGGACGTGGTATATCATAGGAAAGAGTTCTTAGCGTTGATAATAATGTTTGATGATTGTTGCCTAATTCATAGTAGCAATCAGCAAGCTTAAAGCATGCACTAATATTATCTTCAATCCAGCCCTTATTTGACTGTAAAAACACTTCATAGTAAATGATTGCATCATTATATTTAGCATGATCCATTAATTCATTTGCAAAATAAAACGTATCACGTGGGGTTAGTTGTTTGCCGTCATCTATCATTTTTTGGTAGATGCTTAAATTTCTATTGGAATCATGACTCAAAGGCAGATGACTCACTGCAACATCACTATCTAAAAGGTTACCTTCTACTGCTAAATATTCGTGGACCTGACCTATCCATTTAAAATGCTTCTTTCTATTAACAAGTCTATACCTACGTAATAGATAGGTTACATTCCCATTTTCATCGAAGGCTAAATGGTACTTCATAGAAATAGCGTCATAGGAATGATCAAGGGACTTTTTTAGTTGCTTAAGCTTATTTCGATCGTCCTCCGTAAAAACATCATCTGCATCGAGCCATAATATATATTCTTTGGTTGCTTGATCAAATGAATAATTTCGAGCGGCAGCAAAATCATCTATCCACTTAAAATCAAATATGCGATTTGTATATTGTTTTACTATTTCCTTTGTTTGATCAGTTGAGCCAGTATCGACAATATTAATTTCATCTACTATGTCTTTAACTGATGCAAGACATCTCCCAATAACTTCTTCTTCATTTTTTACTATCATACATAAACTTATAGTAATCATATTAATTCCCCCTTTGCTCCTTATATTTATATGTAAAATGTAAGTCGCCGGTTCTTTTATATCGCATACATATGTATGCATGTTTTTGATATAATAGAAAGAAAATTCGGTAAAAGGATGATGCTAGAATGGAATGTAATATCGAATTCGCTAGAAAGCTTGATCAAGAGGATGATATAAATCATTATCGTCAAGAGTTCTATATCCCAGCAAATACTATATACATGGACGGCAATTCGCTAGGACTTTTATCTAGACGAGCTGAATTAGCCGTTTTAAATTTATTGAATTCATGGAAAAGGTTTGGAATTGATGGATGGACAAAAGGTGAGCATCCTTGGTTTCATCTTTCTGAAAAGCTAGGGGAGATGTGTGCCCCATTGATAGGAGCTATGCCAGAGGAAGTAATAATTACGGGTTCCACGACAACTAATCTACATCAGTTAATCGCTACCTTTTATAAGCCTCAAGGCAAGAAAACGAAAATTTTAGTAGATGAACTGAACTTCCCATCTGACCTGTATGCTGTTAGCAGTCAACTATCCTTACATGGGAAATCACCGGAAGAGGATATTGTAATAGTGAAGGGGAAGGATGGGCTTTTACTCGAGGAAGATATTATAGAAGCAATGACTGAAGAAGTAGCCATGATTGTATTACCTAGTGTTCTATATAGAAGTGGCCAAATTTTAAATATGAAAAAGCTGACAGATGAAGCACATAAAAGAGATATTTTAATTGGCTTTGACCTTTGCCACTCGATTGGTGCAATCCCTCATTCTTTAGATGAATGGGGAGTGGATTTTGCGTTTTGGTGTACTTATAAGCATTTAAATGGAGGTCCGGGATCTGTAGGTGGTCTTTATACAAATCGAAAGCATCTTGGCAAGAGGCCAGGACTTGCAGGCTGGTTTGGTTCTCAAAAAGAGAAGCAATTTGATTTAGAAATCTTCATGACACCTGCTGGCCAAGCTGGTTCTTTTCAAATAGGAACCCCTCATATATTAAGTGCAGCCCCGTTGTTAGGCTCTCTCGAAATGTTTGAGGAGGTAGGCATACACAAAATAAGGTCAAAGTCTGAGCAACTAACAGAATTTATGAGAATTCTAATAGAGAACGAGCTAAGTAACTTTGAATTTACAATTATTACACCAAGAGAAAGAGAACAAAGAGGTGGCCATCTGTTTCTTAAGCATAAGGAAGCAGCAAGAATATGCAAAGCGTTAAAATCTAGGAATATAATTCCTGATTACCGTCCGCCTAATGGTATACGCTTGGCCCCTGTAGCTCTATATAACACGTTTGAAGAGGTTTGGATAACTGTAAATATATTAAAAGAAATTATGGAGAAAAAGGAATACTCCCAATATGATAATGAAAGAGAAGTAATAGCCTAGAAAGGGGAAAACTATTGTCTAATCCAATTGCTAATTCTGAAGAGAGAGAATCTAACGAAAACGGAATTCATACAAATTTTGTACAGGATATGACCTATGGAGATTACCTTAAACTGGATACCATTTTAGCTAGTCAAAATACGTTATCTACTCATCACGATGAAATGCTTTTTATAATCATTCATCAAGTGAATGAATTATGGATGAAGCTTATTTTGCATGAATTGACTAGTGCTATTCAAGCTATTCAAGAGGATCATTTGCAAACAGCCTTTAAAATGTTAGCGAGAGTAACAAAAATACAATCACAGTTAATTCAAGCCTGGGATGTATTGTCTACTTTAACTCCTGCTGAATATTTAGAGTTTAGAGATCATTTAGGGAAGTCATCCGGTTTTCAGTCTTATCAATATCGTAAAATTGAGTTTGCTCTAGGGTACAAAACAGCACATATATTAAAAATTTACGAAAAGGATACGGCACTACATCATGAGCTAGGAATGGCATTTAAATCACCAAGTATTTATGATGTGTCCATTGACTGTTTGGCTAGAAGAGGATTTCCTATTAATCCGGATTTATTGAAAAGGGATTACTCAATCACGTATTCCGGTGACGAGAGTGTCGCTGAGGCGTGGAAGACAGTTTACAAAAATGTGGATCAGCATTGGGAGCTTTATCAGCTGGCAGAAAAGTTAATAGACATTGAGGATTGGCTGCAGCAGTGGAGATTCCGTCACATGAAAACAGTAGAACGAATTATTGGTTTTAAAGTAGGGACAGGGGGCTCCTCTGGAGTAAATTATTTACGAAAGGTTCTAGATCATCGTTTTTTTCCAGAGTTATGGGATTTGCGAACTAATCTATAGGGGTGAGGGAATATGTCTAATAGGTGGATAGATATTACGCTACCATTATCTAAAGAAATTGCGGTTTGGCCAGGAGACACACCATTTAGCTTTGAAGTTGTGCATACTAAGCAACAAACAGGTTCAGTGAATATTGGCCAGATTACTGCAAGTGTGCATACCGGAACTCATGCGGATGCACCATTTCACTTTAATAATAGTGCCGATACGATAGATAAGTTAAATATTAATAATTATATTGGAACAGCTAAAGTCGTTGATGTAACAGGCTTGGACTTGATTGGTCGTGAGGAATTAGAAGGCTTTCATTTAGATGGTACAAAACGGTTATTATTGAAAACGAAAAAAGTGACCAATGTGGAACAGTTTCCTAGCTCCATACCTTTGTTAAGAGAAGATATAGGTGAGTTTTTACAAGAAAAGGGGATATTTTTATTGGGCTTGGATATTCCTTCTGTAGATGATATCGAAAGTAAGGAACTTCCGATACATCATACTTTATATCAGCATGGTGTAAATATTATCGAGAACCTATACTTGCAAGATGTTACGGAAGGGGAGTATGAGTTAATCGCGTTGCCCTTAAAAATAGTTGGAGCAGATGGAAGTCCGGTCAGAGCTGTTTTAAGAGCACTTTAATATTGGCTATGTTAAAGGGTAGGGTTGATTTATGATGCAAAGAAATCTTAGATCAGAGAGTAGCATTGATTTTTCGCACCAGCCGGACGCTTTCCTCGGGGTGAGCGATAAGCCATCACCCATCGCTAACGCGCGTGGTTGTGATGTCTTATCTGTCTCACTCATCCCGTAGGAGTCGCCGTCTGGCGCTCTAATAAATTTACTCGCATAAACAATGCTAAAAAACTGTCCCCAACCCCAATTTCATCATCTATTTATTTTCTTAATAGCCATTTGAAAGTTCCTATGTTTATGTTTACAGTCACAATTAAAAAGAATTGTTAGTCAAAATCAACCAATAACTTTAACACAGCTTTAATATTTTAAAATAACACCAAAAAGTATGTATAGCGGCTGTCTCCTATTACATTAAATTTGACAATCCTGTAAACGTTCCTTCAAAATCATCCTGGAGAGTGAGAGTAATCATACTATATCTTTTTATACAAGTTTATACTTAAGATAACATGGTATGTATGAAGCACAGGAGGAGTGGTTACTTTGAAAAAGGTAGTTGTCGTAGGCGGGGGAATAACAGGACTTTCAGTCATGCATTATTTGCACCAGCTTAAAAAGGAGAAATCCTTAGATTTGGAAATGACCTTAATCGAATCAAATGAATACTTAGGTGGGAAAATCCATTCTGTACATAAGGGTGACTTTATTATGGAGGTGGGCGCAGATTCTATAGTCGCACGTCATGAATCAGTATTACCTTTAGTGGAGGAACTGGGATTAGGGGATGAGCTAGTATATAATGCAACAGGAATTTCTTATTTATATACGAATAATGAACTGCATGCCATTCCAGCTGATTCTGTGTTTGGGATTCCTACAAGTGTAGAATCGCTTGAAAGTAGTACCCTTGTGTCAGATGAAGGGAAAGAGGAAGCCTTAAAGGATTTAGATATGCCGAACGAAGGGTTTACGAAGGAAAGCTCTATTGGATCTTTTTTAAAGCATTTTTTAGGGGAGGAGCTTGTGGAGAAACAGATTGCTCCTGTTCTTTCTGGCGTATATTCCGGAGACTTGGACAAGCTGACTATGGAAACAACGTTGCCCTATTTGGTCGATTATAAAAATCAATACGGTAGTATTATCAAAGGACTCGGGGCTAACAAGGAACAATTTCAAAAATCTGCCAATAAGAAGTTTATATCCTTTGCAAATGGTTTGTCTACATTAATTGACGGGATAGAAAAGGAACTTATAGGATCTACTATTATTAAAGGCGCTTATGTCTCTAATATAGAGCAAAAGGATAGTATGTATTATGTATCTCTATCGGATCATCAGGTAAAAGAAGCTGATTATGTTATTCTAGCAACACCACATGATGTAGCACAAAAAGTACTAAAGCATAAGGAATTAGATACTGACTTCAATAAACTTAAAAATTCGTCTCTCATTAGTATTTATCTTGGTTTTGATATACCTGATGAGCAGCTACCTGCAGAGGGTACGGGTTATATTGTATCGGAAAACTCAGATGTGAAATGTAATGCTTGTACATGGACTAGCCGTAAATGGACGCATACTTCAAAAAACAGTAAGTTATTGGTTCGTATGTTTTATAAGAGCACGAACCCAGAATTTACACAGATGAAGCATATGACTGAGGAAGAACTAATTGAGGTTGCTATGAAGGATATAAGAAATAGTCTTAAGCTAGATGGCATTCCTCACGTAGTTGAGGTAACAAAATGGAACGATATGATGCCAAATTATCATTTGCAACATGCAGAAGCGATCAAATCCCTTGAGAAAAAAATGAATGATCTATTCCCTCAAGTAATATTGGCTGGTTGCTCATATTATGGAGTAGGAATTGGCCCTTGTATCAAAAATGGTAAAGAAACAGCGGAACGAATTGTAGAAAAGATGAAGTAATTCATTACTAAAGACGAGGCTAGGACATAACTAGTCAATAAATAAAAGACGTGAAATCAGCAACTTGATTTCACGTCTTTACTTTTTTAAAGATAACCGATTTCTAATAAAAGAGTTCTCTATTCTTGTTTTTAGGAGAGGAGGCGGCATCTCGTGGTGGGGACAGCGCGAACTGAAAGCCCTCCCCCCGGAAAGCGCCCGCTGTAGTGTAAAACAACTACGTTGTATCTTGAACAGAATTTTGTCCCAGCCTCGTCTATTTTTTTTTTTGCTCAAGTGATTGGTTTTTTCTCGTTTTGATAAAGCGAGTAACTATGCGAGCAAATAAATCATACATATAGAAAGTATGAGGTTAGGTTTGTTATTAAAAAAAAGTAAGGAGCACAAATTATGCCTACAAGCTGGTATCAAGCAATCCCTGAAATTGTGAACTTAGTAGTAAAAGACGCTCCAGGGTCAATTTTAGATATAGGTGTTGGATTTGGAAAATATGGATTATTACTAAGGGAGGTTTTTGATATCCCTTACGAACGTTATGAAAAGGAATCCTGGAGTCTTCAATTGGACGGTATAGAAGGCTTTAAGGAATATAATAATCCAGTACATGATTATGTATATAATAATATTTATTATGGGAATATTTTCGAGGTGCTTCCTACTTTAACGAAGAGATACGACACTCTCTTATTGATAGATGTACTGGAGCATTTCGATAAAAAAGATGGGTTGCGCCTAATAGACGACTTATTAAAAATCACGAATAAATCTATTATTATATCGACCCCTCTATATCCAGCAGAGCAAGGGGAGTACTTAGGGAATGATCTAGAAACCCATAAAAGTCGGTGGAACATCATTGACTTCATTGATTATGATTTCAGATATAGTCAGGTGAAAATTCATGATAATGGGGCAAGTTTATTTAAAATTTATCCGTCCCCTCGGAAGAAATCTTCTTCACCAAAAGATTATTTAAAGATCGGCTACCTTTTACCTCACCAGGGTTTAACTGGAGGAGTGAAGATGCTGTTATCGCAAATGGAAATGCTTCGCAAAAAAGGGCACCATATTACCGCATTTTTAAGAGGTAATTTGGAACAGGAGAAGGTCATCCCTACGTGGTCAAATCTTGAGGTGGATAAGGAGGTTATTATCCCTTATGGTGCACCAACAAATAGTTATGTAGCGGCGTGCGACATAGTTGTCGTAGGGTGGGTATACCAAATGGCGGAGCTACAGGATGTAACGCCTGCAGTTTTCTATTGGGAACAAGGGCATGAGTGGTTATTTGGCGATATCCCCGGTAGTAATTATGAAGAAATAAGAAACACTTTGAAAAATTGCTATAAAACGGGATTGCCTGTTGTAAGTGTATCAAACTGTATCGCTCATATATTGAAAACTAAATATGGTCTAGATACCGAGATTATTCCTAATGGGATAGATACTGAAGTTTATAGACCTATAAGCAAGATAGAAGTTAATGAAATACCAACTATTCTATTGGTCGGCAACCCAAATCATGGATTTAAAGCATTTGGTGATGCGATAAGTACGTTGGATTTGTTATGGAATAAAGGTTATAAGTTTAAGGTGAAATGGGTGTGTCAATCGCATCCTGGTTACACTGTGAATTTTCCTATGGAATTAATTGTCCATCCCCCTCAAGACGTTTTAGTGCAAAGCTACCAAGAAGCTGATCTCTTTTTATTTACCTCGCTTTACGAAGGATTTGGAATGCCTCCTTTAGAAGCAATGGCTTGTGGTTTGCCTGTTGTAACAACAGATTGTGGAGGAGTAGGGGAGTTTGCGATTGATGGCTATAATTGCTTAATGGCGGATCCTGGAGATACCAACCAACTAGCAGGGCATTTGGAGAAGCTTCTGAATGATATAGAACTAAG
Organism: Psychrobacillus sp. FSL W7-1493; assembly: GCF_038004905.1. Lineage (NCBI taxonomy): Bacteria > Bacillati > Bacillota > Bacilli > Caryophanales > Bacillaceae > Psychrobacillus > Psychrobacillus sp. FSL W7-1493. The sequence goes on from NZ_JBBOSB010000001.1 coordinate 697,096, forward strand.
GAAATTGTTAGGCGCTAATGGAAGGCAAACTGCATTAAACTTTCGATACGAGCATGTAGTAGATCAAATAGAGGGATATATGAAGAAAATTATATAGGATATAAATTAGTTTATTTAAACTAATTTTCTTACATCTTCTAGACATTTATTCTTAACTGTAGTGATAAAATAAAGATTAAAAAACGAGGATGATTGTGATTTTTCATAATCACCCTCGGATATACATAGATCAATATTGATTTAGAGAAAATAGATTTAACGTATAACTTCTGTGCCACTCTTCACTTTTTTTAGCTGGACGACTATTATTATGCTGATAATTACTAGAAGAAACCAAGAACTAATCTTTCCAATATGAACGATGGACCATGCTTGCTCTTGGTTAGGATATTGCCAAGCTCCTAAAAAAGTAGTTATGTTCTCAGCAACCCAAATAAAGAAACCAATTAATAAGAAGGATAGAATAATAGGCATTTTATATATCTTTTCATTTACACGAAAACTTACGATAGTCCGAAAGAATATAAGGAATAAGAGGGCCTTTAAAATCCAGCGAATATCATAAAGGTAATGGTGTGTAAAAAAGTTCATATAAATTAAAGCACCTATCAGCACTGCAAAGATGGATGCGGGCCATTGATAAATATGCAGATCAAATCTTCGCCATGCCTGACAAATGTAGCTTGCTACACTTGCATACATAAATCCGCTATAAAGCGGGACACCCAAAATTTTACTGTGTGCATCCTCTGGATAAGCCCAGGAACCCATATGTACTTTAAATAGTTCTAATGCTAAGCCAATCACATGAAATAGACAAATAACCTTAAATTCATCCCAAGTTTCTAATTTAGATGCTAGCATAAAGACCTGGCCAATAATACAAATAATGAGGATGAAATCATAGCGGGGTAAATAAGGTATAGAAAATGTCTTGGAAAGGGCTAGAGCACCAAAAATAATTACAGGAAAAATGCATGAAATAGCTTGTAGGTAACCAAAATATATAAAGTTCTTCACGTCATGGTTTACCTCCTAACTGATGGTCTTTTTGGTTTAAACAAACACATATAAAAGGGGACGAATAGAAAAAGAAGAAGTTTCTGCACTCCTGTAGTCTATAAGGACTATTGATTTTGAGGGGTGCATAGAAAATTTTCCTACCTTAACGACGCTTAATAGGATATAATATTCCTCGTGAATCAGAGATATATTAAATGTCCGTAATAAGGGGTAATTTTAACAAAGGAGAATATATGTGAACGCTGATAATAGTACGGTTGATAGAAGAGTGAGAAGAACAAAGAAAATATTCAAGTCTCATTTTATAGAATTGGTGAAAGAAAAAGGCTATAAAAATGTTACCGTTACGGATGTAGTAGAAAGAGCGGACTACAATCGAAGTACATTTTATATATATTATAAGGATAAAGAGGATCTTGCGGAGGAGCTAGTGCTAGAAACTTTAAAGGATTTAGAATATGCTTTTCACAGCCCGTTCTTAGGAACTGCTGTTGTAGATTATAACAAAATTATTTCTACATCAAATGCTTTCTTCAAACATTTATATGACCATAGAAGTGTTTATAGTCTTTTATATGTAAAAGATTCAATCCCTGGATTTCAAGACTGTTTTTTAAATAAATTCAAGGAAATATTCTACGGTATAACCTATCTGAATGAGTCCAATGAAGTCATTGGGATTAAACACTTCAATACTTATAAAATGTATGGGTCATACGGAGTGATTGTAGAATGGCTACAAGAAGGATGTAAAGAAACCCCTGAAGAAATTGCAGATACACTTTTAGAAATCTTTAAAACTTCAGAAAGTGCCTTTAAGCTAGAAAAACCAGCTATTAGAAAATGATGTTCTAGGAAAACTAAACTTCCAATAGCTAATTGGCTAAAAGAAAAAGACACTTCCGTTCTTCTTGAACAGAAAGTGCCTTTTTATTATCTATTTATTCATTCATTTAGAACATTCAATACTTGATCATAAATCTCACAAAGAAAGTGGGCTAGTAGTTACTGCTACTAGTCCACTTTCTTGTAAATATATATTATAATTGTTTTTCTTTTTCAGAGTCCACAAGTTTTTTATCATCTTTTTCTTCATCATTGATGATATCTCTCGTAGAAGTTTTAAATTCTTTTAAGGTTTGACCAACCGCTTTACCTAGTTGAGGTAGTTTGGAGGGACCAAAGATTACTAGAGCAATAATTAAAACTAGTATTAGACCCGGGATACCTATATTTGGCATATTGTTTCCTCCTTGTCTGTAATTTGAATGACCGTGCACGTTTACTATAACATATCATTACAGAAAAATGGTCTTCCCTAGCTTAGATTCGTTGACTAATCTATATAGAGATTACACTAATTCTTTTTCTTTTTTAGCTGCAACTAATTGTCCGCCACCGTTTTTCAGATACTTTATCATACCTTCTGTCGCTCTATAAGTAAGAGCTGCAGCTGTTGGTGTTGGATTAGTTGGTCCAAAGTGAGGGAAAGCAGATGCTCCACATACAAATAGATTTTCTGCGTCCCACATTTGAAGATAATTATTTACTGCAGACGTTTCAGGATTCTCACCCATAATTGCTCCACCAGCATCATGTTGGAATGTAAATCTTCCACCAAAATGTTCTGCCATTGGGATAACGTCTATTATATCAGCACCCATTTCTTTTACAACCTCGGCACATTTTTCTACAAGGAATTCATTACGTTTATGATCTTCTGCTGTGTAGTCAAATGTAACACGGATTAGTGGATCTCCATTGTCATCTTTATAGACAGGGTCTAAGTCTAAGTAATGTTCTTTATGCGGTAAAATAGCTCTTTGTGAAACAACTGTTACATTTCTATGGTAGTAATGTAATGAGTTTTTCTTGAATTCTTTACCCCAAGTTGGTGTTCCAAAAGGAGCTGGATTGTTCGCAATTGGTTCGTTACCAAATAAGTGCATTTCTACTTGACCACCATGGATAAAATCAACATCACTATGGTCAAAGTTATCGGCATTGAAATCGTTAAATGCTGAACCTAATGAACCTGTTCCGATGAAACTGTTGAATTTTTCTTTTTCAAAGTAACCGATTGCTCCGGTAATTGTATGATGATCTGTATAGTTTTTTCCGATTACTCCAGTACCTGTTTTAGGATTATAAGGTTGTCCTATTCCAGATAAAAGAAGTAGACGAACGTTATTAAATGTATAGCTTGTTAAAGCAACGATATCAGCTGGTTGCTCAAATACTTCACCAGTTCTAATATCTTTGTACAACACGCCTGTTGCTTTTCCATTTTCATATAGAACACGAGTAACTAAAGAGTGAGTACGTAATTCAAAGTTACCTGTCTTCTTAGCAGTTGGGATAACAGTTACGATCGGATCTGCTTTAGCTCCGTATTCACAACCATAATTACCACAGAAAGCGCAATATTGACAAGCGTTTAGTTGTTCTCCATCTGGATTTACATATGTTTCGGAAACATTTGCTGTAGGAACTACAAATGGATGGCGACCAAGCTTTTCTGCTGCTTCATGGAACATTTTCATTTGTTTAAGTTTCTTTAAAGGTGGAGTAGGGTAATCAATAGATCGTGGACCAGCCATAGGATCTACTTCCCCAGAAATACCAGCCATTTGCTCAAACTTGGAGTAGTACGGTTCTATTTCATCGTAAGTAAGACCCCAATCTTGAATAGTTACATCTTTCCCAATTTTACCTTCGCCGTACTTTTCAATTGTCTTACTGCGAATTTCAAAGTCATATGGGAAGTAACGATACGTTTGACCACCCCAGTGAGCACCACCGCCACCAGTTCCTGTACCTACAACGAGCGCATTTTCACTGCGCACAGGAAGAGCCTCGTCATTTAATGTGTTTCTAAAAGTAATTGTATCTTTATTTAGTTTTTGCATTAGTTCTTTACGTACATTGTACTTTAGTTCATCGTGTCCATGAAGATAATCTTCGATAGATCTTTCAACTCCACGTTCAAGACCAACTACTTGATAACCAGCTTTAGTCAGTTCAGCAGCAACTATTCCGCCAGTCCAACCCATACCAGTTGTTACAACGTCTACTTTTGGTAATTTTGTAACCATAACTTAGTAACCTCCATTTTCTATTGATTAATGTTTATGTCCACCTAGACTAACAGGTGCTATTGAAACGAATTCTTCTTCATCTAAATAAGCAGTGTAAGACATTTGAGCTCCAGGAAATTCTTTCATCTTCCAGCCAGCCATATCTTTGTTACCGCCATATAGTGGATCTGCAAAGCAGCCTTGTAATGTTACAGTTCTTAAATTATTGAAGAACACAGCTGAGTTCATAAATTGCATTTCTACCTCACCCATTTGGAATGCAGTTAAGATTGCAATCTGTTGTTCTTCTGTTAAATCTTTGAAAAGAGTTCCATCATGCTGTTTTTCGGCAACCTCATTTAGCTTACGGACACCTTGAAGGAAAATTACACTGTTGTCCAAAGGAACCTCGCCAGCTTTAAATGGTCCCTTGCGGTAATCATCCGCATTAGTTCCCCATGGACTTGCTAATGCCTTGTCGATAAAGTATGGTGCACCTAAAGCAATTGCTCCCGGTCCATGTTCATCCTCTGGATAGATTAGCTCAGTAGCAGCAGCTAATGCGTCAAAATCCTTTTGACGAACAAAAAACTGACGAGTCTCACTATAATCTACAGTTTTATGCGCTGGAGATGCAGTAGGTGTAGCTTCCGTCTTGCCACCGACTAAACTACCAAGTGCACCACCTAGTACTAAACCTCCAACTGTAAGTCCAGAGTTTTTGATGAACTTCCGTCTTGAAGAACGCTTATCTAAAAAAGTTTGTTTGTTTTCTTGTTCTGACATTTTTGTAAACCCCCTATTATGATTTGCTTAATGGAATATCGAATGCCAATTGTAGATTAGTAAAAAGAAACCTGTAAAAACTATCAAACTGGCAATAAAATAGATTTGTACTTTCTCTGCCCAGCAAAGAACAATAATAGCTAAACCGACGCCCGCACCAAGTAATGCAAACCAAGGGAAAGAACTGTTTGAGAAATGTAGAAAAAGTGCAAAATCAGCTACTAGAAATAGAGCTAGTAGGATTTGATTTAATAGAACTAGTTCTTCTCTATTATAATTAGACATTATTATCCTCCTTTATAAGATGAAAATTTTATTTCAATACTATTTCATATAGAACTATGTAACGAAAGAATTTTATCAGTTAAAATTTTTATCTTCAATCATTAATAATGCGAGAATCGACTACCTACACAACAGAATCATTAGAAGTGTCTATTTAAGAGAGTGAATTACATAATTTATTACAATAATAAATAGTGTTTGGTCATATTTTTATCCAACTAATGGGATTAATAAAGTTTTAGCAGAGGATTACGTAACTCTTTTTAAAGGCTATGTTAAAGGGGAGGGGTGATCCATAATCAAATCAGAGAGTAGAATTGATTTCCGCGCTAGCCGGACGCTTTCCTCGGGGTGAGCGATAAGCCATCAACCATCGCTAGCGCGCGTGATTGTGATGTCTTATCTGTCTCACTCATCCCGCTGGAGTCGCCGTCTGGTGCTCCAATCAATAAATGGAGACGGCTTTCATTCGTCGATAAAGTTCTATTTTTTGCATAAACAAAGCTGGAAAACTGATCCAACCATATTTCATAATCTACTTATGTATTTAATAGCTTTGAAATGTCATTTTTTATTGTTTACATCAACCAATCACTTTAACTAAGCTTTTTTAAAAAATAGTTTACAAGAATACGTCTCAGGTCTTAGTTCTATTCAATCCGCAGTCTCTTCTTAGTATTTTCTTGTTAAGAGATGATAAGGAAAAAGAAGTATTGTTTGTGGGGTGGGAAGATGGAGAGAGCGGTGTATATTGTATTGAGCGACTCGGGTACGTGGTTTTCTAAGTTAATAGGATTATATACTGGCAAGAACAAAAATCACGCATCGATTGCCTTTGATGAGCAATTGAAGGAAATGTATAGCTTTGGAAGAAAGCAACGATATAATCCAATCAATGGGGGGTTCGTTCAAGAAAACGCGAGGGTAGGATTACTTTCAAATGCAAGTTGTTCTATATTTGAATATAAAGTATCTTTGAGCGAATATAATCGGATGCGTGATAAGGTGCTTACCTTTAAAGCTTGCCAAGAGAGGTATAAATATAATTTGCTTGGCTTGCTAGGAATTGCACTTCAGTTAAATATTCAAAGGGAAAATGCCTATTTTTGTTCCCAGTTTGTTGCGACAATCTTAAATGAATCATCTTTAAATATAAAAACACCTTCTCAAGTACAACCGCATCACTTTGCTGAATATCCTAGTATGCAACCAATTTATGAAGGCAGGATACAATTCTTTTTAGAAGAAGAAATGGTTAGTTTAATAGGAAAAGAATGCATATTATAGCTACTTCCTTTTTCCTTTACTGGAATATTTACTTTTACTTTTGGAAAGAATGGAGTGGAAGTAAAGTTTGAGCTAGGAGGATAAAAGATGGAAAAAGATCATTCTAACAACAAGACCAATCGAGAGACAGAGGATACCCTGACCAATAGACAGGGACATCCGATTACAAACAATCAAAATATTAGAACGGTTGGAAATAGAGGTCCGGCAACGCTTGAGAACTATGATTTTATAGAAAAAATAAGTCATTTTGACAGAGAGAGAATCCCTGAACGGGTAGTGCATGCACGTGGGGCTGGAGCGCATGGCTATTTTGAAGCATACGGAGCGGCTGGAGAAGAGAACATCGCAAAGTACACCCGTGCAAAGTTGTTTCAGGAAAAAGGGAAAAGAACCCCTGTATTCGTGCGTTTTTCTTCCGTTATTCATGGAGGACATTCACCGGAAACGTTACGCGACCCAAGAGGCTTTGCCGTTAAGTTTTATACAGAGGATGGTAACTGGGATTTAGTGGGAAACAACTTAAAGATTTTCTTTATTCGGGATGCGATGAAGTTTCCGGATATGATTCATGCTTTTAAGCCAGACCCTGTTACGAATATTCAAGATGCAGAAAGATTTTTTGACTTTTGTGCAAGTTCTCCAGAGTCATTTCATATGGTTACATTCATCTATTCGCCTTGGGGCATTCCAGCAAATTACCGTATGATGCAAGGTTCAGGAGTAAACACATATAAATGGGTGAATAAAGACGGTGAGGCAGTTCTCATAAAGTATCACTGGGAACCTAAACAAGGAATTCGTAATTTAACTCAATCAGAAGCAGAAGAAATTCAAGCGAAAAACTTCAACCATGCTACTCAAGACTTGTACGATGCTATTGAAAAGGGGGATTTCCCTGAGTGGGAGTTAAACGTTCAAATTATGAGTGATGGTGATCACCCTGAGTTAGATTTCGACCCGCTAGACGATACAAAATTATGGCCGAATGATCAATTTCCTTGGATGCCAGTTGGAAAAATGGTGTTAAATCGTAATCCTCAGGATTATTTCATGGAAGTGGAGCAAGCAGCATTTGGTACAGGGGTATTAGTAGATGGGTTAGATTTCTCAGACGATAAGATGCTTCAGGGTCGTACATTTTCTTATTCTGATACGCAGCGCCATCGTGTAGGAGCTAACTATTTACAGCTTCCTATTAATGCACCGAAAAAGCGTGTAGCAACCAATCAAACTGGCGGCCAAATGGCATATCGTTTAGATAGAGGACCTTTCCAAAATCCTCATATTAACTATGAGCCTTCTATTTTAGATGGATTACATGAGGCAGAGCAAACCGGTAAGGAATACACCCCAATGATTAAAGGAAACTTAGTTAGAGAATCGATAGATCGCCAAAGTAATACGAAGCAAGCTGGTGAGACTTATCGCAATTTTGAACAATGGGAGAAAACGGAACTATTGTCCAATTTAGTGAATGACTTATCCAAGTGTGATCCAAGAATCCAAGCCAAAATGATTGCCTTGGCAGAGGAAGCGGATGAAGAGTATGGAAGACTTCTTAAGGAAGGCTTGAAAAATGCACCAAAAGGTGGCTCTAGTCAGCACCCGCTTGGTGATGTAGATGGGGAGAAAGCTCCACAGAAAGCAGTAGAAAATAGTCATGAATCAGATCCCTATTGATATAAAAAATCGCTTTGTTAAAGTTATTGGTTGATTTTGACTAACAATTCTTTTTTATAGTGACTGTAAACATAAACAAAGGAACTTTCAAATGGCTATTAAGAACATAAATAGATGATGAAATTGGGGTTGGTGACAGTTTTTAGCTTTGTTTATGCGAGTAAATTTATTAGCGCTTTATCGATGCTAAAGCTGTTCCCATTTATTGATTGGAGCGCCAGACGGCGACCCCTACGGGATGGGCGATGGCTTATCGCTCACCCCGAGGAAAGCGTCCGGCTGGTGCGAAAAATCAATGCTACTCTCTGATTTAAGATTTCTTTGCATAAATCAACCCTACCCTTATATAAAAAAACGTGAAATCGCTCCTTGATTTCACGTTTTTATTTTTCTCAGTTGGTAACTATATAGCTACGAGAGGAAATAACAAGGTCTAAGGATTTAAAAATTCAGAGAGTTTTTCTTACTTTTAAAACCTATTGTTGTACTAGGGAATAGAGTTCCTATATACTAATGATAATATAATAATCTTGTTTTTCTTAACCATGATTAGACTTTAAATAGATTAATAATGAGGAGATGTCGGATATGTCAAAAATTTATATTATTCATGAAAATGATGAGTGGACGATTCATTTAACGAAAAGATTAGAGGAACTTAATCTGCCTTATGAAAGTTGGCATTTAGACCAAGGAATTGTAGATTTAACGGTCGAACCACCAAATGGTGTATTTTATAACCGCATGAGCGCATCTTCTCATACTAGGGGACATAGGTATGCACCAGAGCTGGCTGGAGGTATGCTTACATGGTTGGAGCATCATGGAAGAACGGTATTTAATGGAACAAAAGCATTAAGCTTGGAACTGAGTAAAATCAATCAGTATGCATCATTAGAAGCAAGCGGTATACGAACACCTAAAACAATAGCTGCCGTTGGTAAGGAACACATCGTTTCTGCTGCCGAAAAATTAGGGGTCGTCCCTTTTATAACCAAACATAATAGAGCAGGGAAAGGACTAGGGGTTCAATTATTCCAAACAGTCGATGCATTAAAGGAATATATTTATGGCCCAATGTTTGATGAACCTGTGGATGGCATTACATTAATTCAAGAGTATATTCAATCTCCAGAATCGTATATTACAAGAGCAGAGTTTGTCGGAGGAAAGTACTTATATGCTGTTAGAGTTGATACCTCTGAGGGATTTGAACTCTGCCCGGCTGATTCGTGCCAAATTGGGGATGCCTTCTGTCCAGTGGGAGAGGAGCCAACTGTTAAACCAAAGTTTGAGATCCAAGAGGATTTAGAAGAAGGATGGATTGCAAAATATGAAGCCTTCCTTCAACAAAACAAAATAGATGTTGCAGGTATTGAATTCATACGGGATAGTAATGGTGAAGTCTACACCTATGATGTAAACACGAATACGAATTACAATGCGGACGCTGAGGAAAAGGCTGGAAAATACGGCATGCTAGAGCTTGCTAAGTTTCTAGGAGCAACACTAGAAAGCTTAAAAGCATTTAACTAATGAACAAAGGAGGGACATGAGAAATTCATGCCTCTCCTTTCATAGATATGTAATATTTTAAGAGAAATCCTCTTTTAAAATGGAGTAAATTTTTAAATCTACATATTTCCCTTTTACTTTCATCCCTTTTCTCATAGTACCCTCATAGGACATCCCCACTTTTTCCATTACACGCGAGGAGCCGATATTCTTGACAAAGCATCTAGCCTGTATGCGTATTAAGTCCATGTGATTAAAACCAAAATGTATCAATGCTTTGGCAGCCTCAGTAGTTAACCCTTGTCCCCAGTATTCAGGGGAAAGAACGTATCCGATTTCAGCACTATCATGTTTAATTTGCCATTGGACGAAGTCGATAGTTCCGATAAACTGACCTGTTTTCTTGTATTCAATCCCCCACGGTGCAATATCTTTTTTCTCGTACTGCTTTAGAATAAAATGAATGAATTCCTTCGTGTCCTCTATTGTATTGTGCTGATCCCAAGTAACATATTTAGATACTTCTGGATTGGATCCATATGTATACATATCCTCTGCATCACCTAGCGTAATTTTCCGCAGTATGAGTCTTTCAGTCTCCAATTGTGGCAAGTCCCCATAAATCGTTTGAATTTCCATTCCAAAACATCCTCCCTTTTGTTAGTTCTTTCCATTATAATTTTATTTTTAAAAAAAGAAAGACTATTTAGATATAATGGTAGTAAGCTAATTATAGAGAAAAGAGGGGAAATATGAAAAAGTATGAAGTTATTTTATTTGATTTGGACGGAACGTTGTCTGATCCTAAAATAGGAATTACAACCTCTATCCAATATGGATTAGAAAAAATGGGGATTTTGGAGAAGGATCTTGAAAAGTTAGAGTGCTTTATAGGACCGCCATTACAGATTTCTTTTGCAGATCATTATGGCTTTAATGAAATGCAATGCCACCAAGCCATTTCTTTTTATAGAGAGAGATTTATAGAAACTGGCATGTATGAGAATGAACTTTACGAGGGCATTATCCCGTTGTTGGAAAAGTTAAAAGCGGCAGGGAAAAAGCTTGCAGTTGCTACCTCTAAGCCTACGGTATTTGCTATTGGAATTTTAAAGTATTTCCAAATTGAAGATTACTTTGATGTAGTGGTTGGTAGTGAATTAGATGGAACTAGGTCAGCTAAGGCAGAAATCATACAATATGTTCTAGATGAGTTTCAAGATAATACGAAGGATAGTTTTATCATGATTGGAGATAGAAAGCATGATATGATTGGAGCTAATTTAACGGGCATAGATTCCATAGGGGTAACGTATGGATTTGGTTCGTCTGAAGAGTTGGAGCATGCAAGTGCCACTTACATTGTTGATAGTATAGAGGATCTAGAGAAGATAATTGCTTAAAGAAAAAATAGATTAAGCGAAGCTATTCTAAATGGTGATATAAAAGGAGTTGTAACAATGAGCTTTGTAGCTTTATTGATCAGTCTATTGGTAGTTGTTTTTGGTGTAGCTATTTTAACAGGAATCATCTATTTGTTGATGAAAACATCTAAGAAGTAAAAGGATTTTAGCTGAAAATAAAAAGACCGATTGCAAAGTAGCGTTCGGTCGTTCCTTTTAATATTTATAGGATTGTCCACCATCGATTGTAATAACACACGCATTTACAAACTTAGATTCATCAGATAACAAGAATGCGACAACGTTTGCTACCTCTTGAGGTCTACCGAAACGTTTCATAGGGTTAACGGAAACAAATGCTTTTCCAGCCTCTTCCCAGCCTTCTTCTCCACCGATTTGCTTTAACGAAGCTTCTACCATAGGAGTCATGATTGCACCGGGAGCAATTGCATTAATATTGATACCGAATTGACCGTACTCTATTCCAGAGTTTCTAGTAAGTCCGACTACACCGTGTTTACTAGCAGAGTAACCCGACTGATTCCCGACACCACGAATACCGCCGACAGAAGCAGTGTTTACTACAGAACCAGCTCCATTTTTTTTCATCTCAGCTAGTACATATTTTAAACCATAAAATACTCCGTTTAGATTAATATTCACGACCTTGTGGAACTCTTCGATACCGAAATCCTCTGTCAGGTTTTGCTTGCCTTCAATTCCAGCATTGTTGAAAAATCCATCTATACGTCCAAACTTGTTAACTGTTTCATCCACATAGTTTTTAACTGCTGCCTCTTCTGCAACGTTTGCTGTAACTAGGAGTAATTCAGTATTTGGTGCCACTTCTAGGATACGACTTTTAGTTTCCTCTAGGCCATTGCTATTTAAATCTACCAATGTCAGTTTAGCTCCATCTTTCGCCAAAGTTATGGCAGTGACCTGTCCTAGACCTGAACCAGCTCCAGTTATAATAATTACCTTTTCATTAAAACGTTTAGTCATAAACAGTTCCTCCAATTTGTAGTCTTTACTATATCTCGCATGCTATTAAATAGTACAAGTTAGGTTGCCTCGAAAATGTATTACTATACATTGGTTTCCTTGTTAATTTACAGACCTTTTAGTTTCCCTCTATAATAAAAGAGTTATATAGTGCGCTTTGTTTTTTGAGTCGTATGTGTGAAGCTCTTTATAATAGATGTCTCTGCTACCTCTCGTTGTTTGTATTTAAGCGCTTTCTTATTTAGGAGGTACTAAAGTGAAGTTCGTTTCGTGGAATGTCAATGGGCTGAGAGCCTGTGTGAATAAAGGATTTTTAGATTACTTTCAGGAGGTAGATGCTGATGTTGTATGCCTTCAGGAAACCAAGCTGCAAGAAGGTCAAATCTCATTAGCTTTAGATGGTTATGAGCAGTATTGGAACTATGCATTGAAAAAAGGGTACTCGGGAACTGCTATCTTTACAAAGATTAAACCTATTTCAGTTAAGTATGGTGTAGGGGATTTAGAAACCGAAGATGAAGGACGCATTATTACAATGGAGTTCGAGGATTTCTATTTAGTGAATGTTTATACTCCAAATGCCAAACGTGATTTAACAAGACTTGCTTATCGATTAGAGTGGGAAGACGACATGCGTACATATTTAAAGCAGTTAGATACTATAAAGCCTGTTCTCATGTGTGGAGATTTAAACGTGGCTCACACTGAAATAGATTTGAAAAATGCTAAATCCAATAAAGGTAATTCAGGATTTACGACAGAGGAAAGAGGGAAGATGACCTCGTTATTGGCAGAAGGATTTGTCGATACCTACCGATACTTCCATCCAGACCAAGAGGGCGCGTACACGTGGTGGTCATACATGAGTAAGGTGAGGGAGCGCAATATCGGGTGGCGCATTGATTATTTTATAGCATCCGAAAGGTTAAGCCCACGACTGATCAGTGCTTCGATTGACGCAGATGTGTTAGGTAGCGATCACTGTCCCATTTTATTAGAAATAAAGGACTAAAAGTCATGAATAGCTTATAAAATATTCAATATATTAAGGGAAAGGATACTATCCCTTAATAAAATAGAGTACAATGTGTTTAAAATAGAAAAATTCTGGAGGTACCAATAGATGAATGCTTTAGCTGTCCAATTAAATGAGAAAATGCAAAAAGAGAATCCTGCAATTTTTAATATGTTATCCGATTTAGGCAAAAATCTATACTACCCAAAAGGAATATTAAGTCAAAGTGCAGAGGCTGGAAAAAAAGCACATCGCTTTAATGCTACTATTGGGATTGCTATTGAAAATGGAGAGCCTATGCATTTTCGTCATATTCAAGATAAATTAGATTATAGTCCTAGCGACATTTATCCATATGCCCCACCTCAAGGGAAGGAAGCACTTCGTTCTGCTTGGAAGGAAAAACTACTGATCGACAACCCTTCTCTCCAAGGGAAAAACTTTGGGCTACCGATTGTTACTAATGCATTAACTCATGGACTAAGTATTGTTGCCGATTTATTTATGAATGCCGGTGATGTAGTTATTACCCCCGATCAATACTGGGGCAATTACAATACAGTCTTTCAAATAAGAAGAGGAGGAAAGGTGGAAACTTTCCCTCTATTTAATGAAAATGGTGGCTTTGACGTAGAAGGCTTCCGAGCTACACTTTTAAAGCAGACAGGAAAAGCTATTGTATTATTAAACTTTCCTAACAACCCTACTGGCTTTACTCCATCTGTTCAAGAAGGAGAAGCAATTGTTGATGCTTTGAAGGAAGCGGCTGATGGCGGTTTAGATATAGTAGTGGTATTAGATGATGCCTATTTCGGTCTTTTTTATGAGGATTCTATGAAGGAATCACTATTTGCCCTACTAGCGGGTGCCCATTCTAATATATTACCTATTAAAGTAGATGGAGCAACGAAAGAAAATTACGTTTGGGGTCTCCGGGTTGGTTTTATCACCTATGCTGCTTCTCCGGACGTATTAGACGCACTAGAGCAAAAGACAAAGGGTATTATTCGAGGTACGATCTCAAGTGGGTCTCATATTTCCCAAACGATGATTTTAGAGTCACTTCAATCAGATGACTTCCAAAAGGAAAAACAAGAGAAGTTCAATATTATGCTAGGAAGAGCAACTAAAACAAAAGAAGTGCTTGCAGATGCAAGATTTAATGCTTACTGGACGTACTATCCATTTAACTCTGGCTACTTTATGTGCTTAAAACTTCATGATTTAGATGCGGAAACGCTTCGTCTACATTTACTAGATCAATATGGTGTTGGCGTTATAGCTAGTAATACAACTGATATTCGTGTAGCCTTCTCTTGTGTAGAAGAAGAGGATATTGAGGAGCTATTTAACCTAATCTATAAGGGCTGCCAAGATCTAACTAAATAATTTGGCCTGTTAAAACTACCTAAGAAAAACTGAGGGCACTGAAAAACTAACGAGTTTTAAAATCTAATTGGTTTTTCAACCAAAAACAAGGCACTTTCTGTTCAATTCGAACGGAAAGTGCCTTATTTCATTGTCTATTTCTTACTCTTTTTCATTTAGTAGTTTCATGATCCGTTTCAGGTTGACAGCGAATATCGTTGTGGCACCTTGTATTTCCATGCCAAATAAACCCGCTGATTTTGCCGTTTTATAGCCGTGCGGATTTTTAATCTCACTATTTTTCGCCTCAATTTTATAGCGTTTTTTGGCTAGTTCTTTGAAGGCCTCAGTTTCTTGGAAGGCCTCTTGTTCTTCATGTTCATTTGATTTCAATGAGATGCTATACGTTTTACTTTTCGCACCTTCTGTATAGCAGCCTTCACGCATTGGACAAACTTTACATTTTTCGATGTCAAAATAAAAGGTGATTTTTTGATTTTGATTTTCATTTTTCTTTCCAGTCCGTGCTTTTCGAATCGCCATGTGCCCGACTGGGCACACAAACATACCGGCATCTTTATTAAAATCAAATGCAATTTTTCTTTGACCGTTACCATTTGTGATAACGGGATTTAATTTTGAAATTAATTGAAGTTCTTCCGATTTGGCGTATTGTAAATTATCTTTGCCTGAATAAGCCGTGTCTCCAATGATCGTCTCGATGTCCATCCCTGTCCCTTTACTTTTCTCTACTAATTCTTGAAGATATTGACCATCACTTTTTTCACCAGTTGTTACAATCGCGGCTGTGATAATTCGTTCATCACTCATCGCGATATGCGTTTTGAATCCAAAGAAAGCCGAGTCTGCCGATTTATGTCCGACACGCGCATCAGGATCTTTTGAATGACCCAACTGTGTATCGTAATCATCGATGACTTCTTTTAAGACATTTAATTTTTCTTTCACAGCAGGGATTTGTGCTACTTTTGATTGTGTTTCGACGACTTCCACAACTCGGCGGCAATAATCCAATTCCTCCGTCACTTCATTTGAAGTTGGCTTTTTAGGAAACTTTCCGACCATCTCTTCCTCGAGTTGGTAAACCGTTTTACGCACATTTTTTGATTTTTCTTGTAAAAACTCTTTTGGTGATTTTTGATTATAACGAGCTTTTGTGTGAGTTGCATCGACAATAACGGTTTTACTGGTGATAAGCCCTTTTTCCAACGCAATTTCAACCGTCTTTCCAATGAGTAAATCTAATAGATTCATGTCTTGGAGACGAAGGCGGCGAAATTTTGTAAGAGAACTGGAATCAATGACCTCTTCTTCTGGTGACATATCTAGAAAATATTTAAACGACATATCGAATTTTGAACGCTCTACGAGATCGGCATCTGATAGGTCATGTATGGCTTTCAACAGTAAATATTTGAACATACGAATAGGTGGAATCGCATTTCTACCATTATCCAAACAATATTTTGATTTTAATTCGTCTAAGATAAATGAAAAATCGACGAGCTCGTTGATTTGGCGAAGCATATTATCTTTTGGGATAACTAAATCATACAAAGCTATATAAGGGCTCAAATTTAGTGTTTCTTGTTTGGAAATCATGGCTGCGTCACCTCTAGTTAGTTTTACTCATTATACTATGATAAGAGGATGTAAGATAAAGAAAAAGCGATTGCGTGAACAGAAATCTGTTCACGCAATCGCTTTAGTAATTTCATTGACTTTTTCAGTGCCCTCGAAAAACTTAGGTAGTTTTTTTGCGGTTTTAAGGAGTTTAGCATCTAAACTTAGAGATAGAATAGTGGAAATCTATAGCATATTTTATCTTATAGAGAGATTTGAATAGGACAGGAAACTTATCGGCAGTTACATTACTTATATTTATTAAATATGTGATTGTATTTCCTTCCGAGAGAATTAATCCCAATTGGTACGCATATTTTATAGAGTATTAAATCTATTTTCTTTAGTAGTTCGAAAGAAAAAAGGGGGGATTGAAATGCGGAGAAGAAGAGAGTCATCGGTCATATTTCAAATATTTATAGGTAGTTGTATTGCTATGGTTGTTTTGTTTGGTTTGTATCTTATTGCTGACAAGGACAAGGAAGAACGGTCTGTGGAGACAGAGGAAGTTGACGCAGTTACGGAGATTGAAAAAGAAGAGCCACAGGTAGAAGGAAAGACGACTCCGAGTCCTTCAAATCCTAACGTTAAAGTAGAATACTCCTCTAAAGAATGGGTGACTCACGGTGGAGATTACTATAATAGGAGATATTCGGTACTCGATCAAATTACATCAGAGAACATTGGAGATTTAAAGCCAACCTGGGTTACTAGTTTAGGTTCTGGAGCAGAGCCTAAGTATTCAGGTGAGGCAACTCCATTAGTTGTGGATGGAATTATGTATGTGGCAACCGGTGCTAATGATATATTTGCTTTAGATGCCAAAACTGGAGAACTGATATGGGCCTACGAGCCGGATATTAGCCAAGAGATGGATACCGTATGCTGTGGTTGGACTACGCGTGGTCTAGCAGTAGGAGATGGTAAAGTATATGCAGGTCTTCTAGATGCACGTCTTATAGCTTTGGATCAAAAAACGGGAGAATTGCAATGGGAGACAAAGGTTGCAGAATGGGAGGAAGGCTATACAGTTACTAGTGCCCCTCTTTACTATAATGGTAAGGTCTACACCGGAGTGGCAGGAGGAGAATATGGAATCCGTGGTCGTGTAATGGCATATGACGCTGATTTGGGATACGAAGTATGGAGATTCTATACAATACCAGGTCCAGGTGATATAAATGGCGATACATGGCCAGACAATGATTCTTGGTTGACTGGTGGAGGACCTGTTTGGAATACTCCAGCTGTAGATCCTGAGCTTGGATATATTTACTTTGCTACTGGCAATACAGCACCCGACTTAGATGGAAGCAATCGAGAGGGTGATAATTTATATGCTAACTCGGTTGTTGCTGTAAATGCAGAAAATGGCGACTATGTTTGGCACTTCCAAGAGGTGCATCATGATATATGGGATATGGATCCAGCCAATCCTGTTGTTTTGTTTGACGTAGAAAAAGATGGTGTTATGAGAAAGGGACTTGGGCAGGCAGGAAAAACTGGCTGGGTGTATTTCTTAGATCGAACGGACGGGACACCGCTTATTGGTATTGAAGAAAAGCCCGTTCCACAATTGGCAGAACAAAAAACCTCTCCTACACAACCTTTCCCAGTTGGGGATGCATTCGTTCCTCAAGGAGTTTTTCAGGATGACGTTGATAAGGATTTAGGAGATACATTTGAAGGGCAAATAGGAGACATATTTACTCCTTTTTGGGAGGAGCCAATCACACTTAAGCCAGGTCCAGCAGGCGGAGCAAATTGGCCACCTTCTGCTTACAATCCGGATACTGAGTTGTTCTATGTGCTAGGGAATGATAATTATTTTTCCTTTGCAAGACAAGAAGATGAAGCTTTCGAAGAGGGTTCTATGTATATAGGAAGTATAATGCAACCAGTTTCTAATGCTCCGGTAAGGGGTACAGTCACCGCGTTAGATGTGAAAACAAATAAAATAGTTTGGCAGCAAAATTGGGATGCGCAAGCATACAGTGGAGTATTAACAACTAAAGGTAATCTAGTTTTTGTAGGTCACAATGATGGAAGGCTCATAGCCTTTGATGCAAAAACAGGTAACCAATTATGGGAATATATGATGGATGCTGGGGCAAATGCTCCTTCTATCACATATGAAATAGATGGAGAGCAGTATATTTCTATTTATGTGGCGGGTAATGCTTTAGCGGGATCGAAGCATGGAGATAAAATATATACCTTCAAGCTTGGAGGTAGCTTACCTGAAGGGCAAGTGATTGATGGCTCTGTTAAAGAAAAGGTAAGTGATAGTAAAGAGACGGTAGGGGAGACGGTTAGTTCTGATTTTGGGCTCTCTATTTATACTAATAGCTGTATAGCTTGTCACGGAGATCAAGGTGCCAATGGACATAATGGTCCGAATCTACAAGATAGCAAGTTTGCAGAAAGCAGAGAAAATGTAATAGATCGAATCACTAATGGGGGAACTACTATGCCTTCGTTTAATGAGACACTAACCCAAGAGGAAATAGATGCAGTTGCGGATTATGTCTTGACGGTCATCTCTCCTTTAGGTAAATAATAAGATAGGCAGTTTAGCCAGTCCTGTTAGGGGCTGGCTTTGTTGTGGTTAATTTTCCATGCTAAAGGGTAAATAGTGTATACTAAGTTCAATAGTTATTAGAAGGAGATCATCATGAAAAAAATTTATGCCGATGACAGTTTAGCATTACATACTGATTTATATCAGATAAATATGGTGGAGGCCTACTGGGCTGATAATATGCATGAGAGAAAAGCAGTGTTTGAATTATTTTTCCGAAAGCTTCCTTTTGGGAATGGTTATGGCATTTTTGCTGGACTAGAAAGATGTCTGGAATACTTAAGAGATTTTCACTTTTCGGAAAGTGATTTAGAATACTTGCAGAATGGATTAGGGTATCGTGATGATTTTATAGATTACTTAAAAACCGTTCGTTTTACTGGTGATGTTTATTCGATGAAAGAAGGGGAATTAGTATTTCCTAATGAGCCAATTATTCGAGTGGAATCTACTCTAGCAGAAGCACAATTAGTAGAGACCGCTTTGCTTAATATCGTAAATTATCAAACGTTAATTGCTACTAAAGGATCTCGTATTAAACAGGTTGTCAAGGACGAGGTAGCAATGGAATTTGGCTCTCGACGGGCTCAAGAAATGGATGCTGCAATTTGGGGAACTCGTGCAGCCTTTATCGGAGGAATCGAAGCTACCAGTAATGTACGCGCCGGTAAAATGTTTGGTATTCCTGTCTCTGGAACACATGCACATTCCATGGTGCAAGCATATAAGAGTGAATATGACGCCTTTCACTCATATGCAAAAAGACACAGGGACTGTGTTTTTCTAGTAGATACTTACAACACGTTGAAAACAGGTGTGCCAACTGCTATCAAAGTAGCAAAAGAGCTAGGGGACAAAATTAATTTTATCGGTATTCGTTTAGATTCAGGAGATATTTCGTTCCTATCAAAGGAAGCCAGAAAAATGCTAGATGTAGCAGGATTTCCAAATGCTAAAATCATCGTTTCTAATGATTTAGATGAGTATACTATTTTGAACTTAAAGGCTCAGGGAGCAAAAGTAGATAGCTGGGGTATTGGTACTAAGCTAATCACTGGATATGACCAGCCTGCACTGGGTGCTGTATATAAAATTGTTTCAATTGAAAGTGAAGCAGGTGTAATGGAGGATACTATTAAAATTTCCTCTACCACTGAGAAAGTTACTACTCCTGGGCAGAAAAAGCTTTTCCGTATTATAGATAAGGAAAATGGTAAGGCAGAGGGCGATTACATTGCCATGCATGATGAAGACCCTGCTCATGAAGAACGACTAAAAATGTTCCACCCAGTTCATACATTCGTTTCTAAGTTTGTAACGAACTTTGAAGCTAAGGATTTACATGTAAAAGTAATTGAAAACGGGGCAGTGATTTATGAAAATCCAGATTTAACTGAAATTCGTAATTATGCTCATGACAATTTAGATTTGCTGTGGGAGGAATATAAGCGCTCTCTTAATCCAGAGGAATATCCAGTCGATTTAAGTCAGAAGTGCTGGGACAATAAAATGCGTAACATTCAAGAAGTAAAGGAAATGGAGCAAAATCTTATTTCAAATAATGGAGGGATTTAAGATGTCTGACAAACAAAGAGAAATTATCGAAGCCTTAAAAGTAAAGCCGGAGATTGATCCAAAAGAGGAAGCTCGTATAAGTATCGATTTTATGAAAGACTATTTAAAGAAACATCCATTTTTAAAAAGTATGGTTTTGGGTATTTCAGGAGGGCAAGACTCCACTTTAGTTGGTAAGCTTGCCCAAATGGCAGTGGATGAGTTAAATGATGAAATGGGAGCGGGCACGTATTCATTTATTGCTGTTAGTTTGCCATATGGGGTGCAATTTGATGAATCCGATCGTCAGGATGCTCTTAACTTCATTCAGCCAAGCAAACGTGTAACGATTAATATTAAGGAAGCCGTAGACGCAAGTGACCGTGCATTGAAGGAAGCTGGTATCACACTCAGTGATTTTGCAAAAGGGAACGAAAAGGCGAGAGAACGTATGAAGGCTCAGTATTCAATAGCAGCAACGTATAACGGTGTTGTGCTAGGTACAGATCATGCTGCTGAAGCTGTCACAGGTTTTTATACTAAATACGGCGATGGTGGAGTAGACTTAACCCCAATTTTCCGTCTCAATAAAAGACAAGGGAAGCAATTGCTAAAACATTTAGGTGCACCTCAGCATCTGTACACTAAAGTACCGACTGCCGATTTAGAGGAAGATCGTCCAGCTCTACCTGATGAGGTTGCACTTGGTGTGAGCTACGATGATATTGATGATTACCTAGAAGGTAAGAATGTGTCTCCAGAAATAGAAGAGAAAATCGTTGGATTCTATGATCGTTCTGAACACAAACGACAATTACCGATAACAATTTTTGACGACTTCTGGAAATAAATAAAAGCTTTGTTAAAGTTATTGGTTGATTTTGACTAACCATTCTTTTTTATAGTGACTGTAATCATAAACAAAGGAACTTTCAAATAGCTATTCAGAACATAAATAGATGACGAAATTGGGTTGGTGTCAGTTTTTCAGCTTAGCTTATGCGAGTAAATTGATTAGCGATTTATCGATGCTAAAGCTGTTCCCATTTATTGATTGGAGCGCCAGACGGCGACTCCTACGGGATGACATAGCTATCAAGTTAAGAAGTTTATAAAAACCCTCGAGGTTGGTATAGAAAACTAACCAACAGGAGGTGCTTCACATGAAAAAAACAGATTTAGACGAATGGAAACTCTTAATGGAACAATTGTATAAACTATTTTCCCCAGATAAGTTGGATTGTTGGGCCAAAGAATCAGGATGGATCAAACGAAAACGAAAGCTTGATGCGTATTCATTTCTCCACATCCTTCTTTATCATTGCGGAAACCTGGCCGGCAGTTCGCTACGCGAGCTCAGCCTGTCATTAGAAGAAACCTGTCATATTTCTATGACTCCAGAGGCAATAAACCAACGTTTAAATAAAGAATTAATCGTATTTCTAAAAAAGTGTTTGGAACATTTTATACAAGTGGAGTTAAATTATCAGTTGCCGATCAGTGACGAACTACGAAAATTTTGTGAGAGGATCCGTATAATAGACGCGACCATCCATTCCCTTCCTTCGGATTTGAAGGAGACTTTTCCTGGCGTCTATCGAGCCGAATTAAAATGCCAACTGGAGTATGAATTCCTGACAGGACAGTTCATATTGGCTGACTGGATGAACGGAAAGGAAAACGATTCTCTATATGGGAAGAATCGATTAGAGACGGTCTCACCTGGCGATTTATTTCTACAAGACTTGGGTTATTTCCATCTACCCACCTTCCAAAAAATTGATGAGTCCGGGGGCTATTTCGTCTCTAGAGTTCGACCAGATTGTTCTATCTATACAGGGAATCCCAACCCTCGTTACCATGCCGATGGCAGGGTCGTCAAATCCTCTTTTTATCAGAAGGAATCTTTGGCAGAGCACCTGGAACAAATGGAGCGTGGCTCCGTAAGGGAATGGGAGGAAGTTTATGTGGGGTATGACTATAAATTCCCTACCCGTTTAATTTTGTATCGCCATACAGAGGAACAAGATAAAAGTGATCAGTATAAACGTAAACATTCACGTTACCAGACAAAGGAGCACGTAAGAGCGCTAGATGGGGCGACGATTATTATGACAAACCTCCCGGATACTATCCCAGCTGAGAAAGTGATGGACCTTTACCGATTGCGCTGGCAGATCGAGTTATTGTTTAAAGGATGGAAATCTAATTTCCCGACCACTTTTTATAAACAGATAAAGGAAGAACGTGTCCTATGTCATTTTTTCGCTCATTTATTATTGTTTCTAATCACAACTACAACAACTTATCAGGCACGTTTATTCTTGCTAGAGAAATCTAGAATAGAGATAAGCATTCAAAAGGGCATCTCAGTTGCACTACGCTTTATTCGCTTGATGTTTGAAAGCATAAAAAAATACACCAAGCTTACCAATGGGGTACTGAAAAGGTTTCATGGTGCTCTTTGTAAACATGCATTGAAAACAAAAGGGCCACCTGAAAAGGATCCATTGATTATACTCGGTGCAAATTACAGTTAGTATTCTATGCCCTGTATAGAAAGAAATTAAACTTACATTTTTTGGTTAAACCAAAAAGTGTTAATTTCATATGGTCTAATTTTCAAAAATACCAGTTCATATGAGAGTGAATGACGTAAATTTTTCTTAACTTGATAGCTATGCTACGGGATGAGTGAGACAGATAAGACATACAACCACGCGCGCAAGCGATGGGTGATGGCTTATCGCTCACCCCGAGGAAAGCGTCCGGCTGGTGCGGAAATCAATTCTACTCTTTGATCTAAGATTTCTTTGCATCATAAATCAACCCTACCCTTTAACATAGCCTAAACAAAAGCATGGAATCTCTTATCATAGAGACTCCATGCTTTTTGGTTTGAAAAGATATTTTGAAGGCTACTGAAAAAGTAATTTAAATTGTTTTATCTTCCTTTTTTGGTTATGCTTATACTGTATTATAAAAATTTTCTAACTAATCATTTAATTATAATTTTGGGGGAAAACAGATGAATGAAAAATTACAGATAGAAGCAATTATTTCTAATATAGAAAAAGTAATGATAGGGAAGAAAGACATTGCAGAATTAGCAGTTGTATCCCTTTTGGCAGATGGACATGTATTGCTCGAGGATGTTCCGGGAGTGGGAAAAACGATGATGGTTCGTGCGCTCGCTAAATCTATCGGCGCCGATTTTAAAAGAATTCAATTTACTCCAGACCTATTGCCATCCGATGTATTAGGAGTCTCCATATATAATCCCAAGGAAATGGAGTTTGAGTTTCGACCAGGACCTATTCTAGGAAACATTGTGTTAGCAGACGAGATCAACCGTACATCCCCGAAAACACAATCAGCATTACTAGAAGGAATGGAAGAAGCTTCCGTTACAATTGACGGCATTACGATGCCGCTTCCAAAGCCATTTTTTGTTATGGCTACCCAAAATCCAATTGAGCATGAGGGTACATACCCTTTACCTGAGGCTCAGCTAGACAGATTTTTGTTGAGATTAAAAATGGGTTACCCTAATCAACATGAAGAGATTGAAGTATTAAATAGATTAGAGCATGCATCTCCTATTGATAGCCTCCAGCCAGTAGTTTCTCTTGAAGAGCTTATTCACCTCCAGAAACAAGTGAAAAATGTTAGCGTAGATTTGACAATGAAGGGATATATTGTGGATTTAGCTAATAGAACACGAGTAGATACTTATGTTTATCTTGGAGTGAGCCCTCGAGCATCCATTGCGTTGATGCGTGCTTCTCAGGCCTATGCCTTACTACAGGGAAGAGATTACGTGATTCCAGATGATATTCAATATTTATTGCCATTTGTTTTTGGGCACCGTGTTATTCTTCGTCCTGAGGCAAGGTATGATGGTATTTCTTCTGAGGAAGTACTTTCCCGTATTGTTAAACGAACTCCTGTCCCTATCAAGAGGAAGGTACACGGATGATTGAGCGGACAGAAGGATTAAAGAAGTATAAAGGTTTTATTGGTATCCTTCTTCTCTTGGTGGTGGCATTTGTGTATGCAATGTTTCAGGGGGGCTTCGTCAGTTGGTTTCTTTTTTACCTCATTGTTCCTCTCTCTATATACTCAATTCTACTGTTTTTTTACCCACTCTCTAAGATAGAAGCAGAGAGGATAATTGAAACACGAAAAGTGTATAGCGGGGGAAGATTTTCTGCCACGGTCAGGGTGACAAGAAATAATCGTTTTCCTCTGTTGTTTGTGTGGTTTGAGGAAAGAGTCGGACCTTCTCTTAGGCACACAGGGTCAAGAAGACAGCTTGTTTTTTGGGGAATAAAAAAAGAGTTTACCTGGACGTATGAAATAGAACATATGCCACGCGGTGAGCATGTATTAGAGGGGACAACAATTGAAGTGAGCGATCTGTTTGGATGGATGAAAAAAAGTATTTTTATTTCGAATCCAAAAACCTTACTAGTCTTTCCGAATCTAACGGATATGATTTATATTCCGATGGAAACTAGATATGATCAGGGAGCAGCTGCATCAAGAATTCAAGTGATGAAGGATACGACTATGGCGACAGGGGTCCGTTCCTATCAGCCTGGAGACCGGGTTTCTTGGATACATTGGAAGTCATTTGCCCGTACCCAAACTCTTAAAACTAAGGAATTTGAAGATCGTCAATCTCAGGATTTGTTCATCTTAATCGATCGAACGTTGACTCCTATGTTTGAGGACGTCGTAGATTTATCTGCCTCTATTATGCAGGCCATTGTTCGCCATCAAGCAAGCAGTGCTTTTTTATCTCTTGGAGAAGATCGTTTCTTCTTGCCAAATGTAGAGAATGAGACCCAGCTACATCAAGTCTTATACCATTTAACGAAGGTGCAACCTGATTTAAATAAGCCGATTGAACAAGTCATATCTCAGGAGCCAGCATTGGCTCAAGCAACTTCGTTATTATATATAACAAGCGAGCTAACACATGAGTGGATTGATGGGATAAACCGTAACGCAGGAAACCTACGTTTATGTAGGTGCTTTGTCGTAAAAAACAAAAACGAGAAACCAAATAAAAATGAAACTGCACTTTACCAATACGCAAAAAGTAGAGGAATAGACGCTCATAATATTACAAAGGACCGTTTTGCCCAAGCGTTTATGGAGGTGAATCGTTCATGAAAGATAACTACTTACAAGGGATCATTTCCTTCCTAATTTATACGTTCACCTGTTTTTTAATAGTAGAATGGTTGAAGCCAGTTATGGAATTGACTAATACCGACCACTTATCTTTGTTTGTCATATATCTGGCCGTATCCTTCTTTTTTTACTTTATAAAGCTTAACTGGAAGGTTACTATACCGATAAAGCTAATATTTATCAGTTGGACTATTGTTCATATCTACACGGATTATTCTTTTTTATCTAGAGACGCATTGAATTATTTAAGTGAAGCACTTCAACACAACTTTGTCTCTATTTTTAGCCAGGAATGGGGAGCAATAACGGATCCGTTTCGGACCTTTTTGTTTTTTGCTCTACTTTGGATGACTACCTATTTACTAAACTATTGGATCACCATTAGAAAGACAATTTTATTGTTTTTCATACTGACCGTTTTATTTATCACTATTTTGGATACATTCAGTCCTTACAATGCTAAAAATTCTATAGTCATTACATTAATTTCTGGGTTTATCATTATGGGGTTACTCTATATCCAAAAATTATTAAAAGAAAATCAAGTCTCCATAAAAGGAACCTTTGTCACAGCTTCTATTACTAGCTTAGTCTTGTTAGTTATGATCAGTGGTATAACGGCATATGCAATGCCAAAAGCAGGTCCGATATGGCCCGATCCCGTCCCTTTTTTCACTACCTCTACACTTGAAGTGGATGAGCGTGAAGGGAATGGAACTAGTGTAAATGGTGTGAAGAGGGTTGGCTACGGGGAAAACGATGAGCAATTAGGAGGAGCCTTCCAAAGTGATGACACGCCTGTTTTTTGGGCAAAGACTGATACCCCGCAATACTGGAAAGTTGAAACCAAAGATACTTATACCTCTAAAGGTTGGGTACAATCCGAGGAAGAGACACCTTTACTAAGCTTTGGAAGTGGAGAACTATTTGAAACGGATTTCCCACCCGGAGAAGCGGAATATACAGAGGAAGCTAATATAATGTTGGCGCAAGAATTTCCATTAATTCTTCAGCCTTATGGTATGAAAAGCATACAAACGAATGAAGAAGCTTTGTTTACAAGTAATCCACTAACCCAAAAAATTTCTGTTCTTAATAGCGGTAATTCTGCTCTATGGGATTACAATGTGACATTTAGTGAGCCTACCTATAGTCTTAAAGCGATGCGGGAAACCTCTGTAGATGATTTAAGTATGGTGCCAGCTGAATTACAGCGATATTTACAGCTGCCTGACACACTACCAGAGAGGGTAAAGGAGCTTGCTGTCACCATTACAGAAGATCGGATAAGTCTCTATGATAAGGCGCTTAATATTGAACGCTATTTCAGAGGAAATAACTTTAGCTACAATCAAACGATGGCTGCGGTTCCAAAGGGCGACACCGATTATGTAGATCAGTTTTTATTTGAAACGAAGGTAGGCTACTGTGATAACTTTTCAACTTCAATGGTTGTCCTTCTTCGCTCCCTTGATATCCCTGCACGATGGGTGAAAGGGTTTGCTCCTGGAGAACGAACAAACGTAGAGGGACTTGGAAGGGTTTATGAGGTAACGAATAATAATGCCCACTCGTGGGTGGAGGCTTATTTTCCAACCGTAGGATGGGTAACATTTGAGCCGACCATTGGCTTTTCCTCAAGTGCCAATGTTATATACGACATAGAGTCACAGACTGACGAACCTCAGACTCCAGAACAACAAGAGGAGAAACCAGAGGATCAGGCTGCCACAGGAAAAAATGATGAAGGTGTTTCCTTTAGCTTTACGACCTTCCTTCAAGATACTTTAGACTGGATGGCGGAAAGAAAGGTAGCTATCATTTGGGGTCTTATAATTCTTGGGATCATAAGCCTGTTTGCTTATAGCCGTCGCGGAAAGTGGTTACCTAAGGTATTAATACCAGTAGGTAGAATGCGTAAAAATGATTGGAACTCTTTCGAGAAAATGTACCATCAGCTTCTACAGCAGCTAAGTCTTCATGGAATGCGAAGAGAGCAGGGACAAACCTTATTGGACTTTGCTAAAAAAGTGGACAAGGATATCGGTACCAACCATATGACTGATTTAACCAAGGTGTATCAACAGGGCTTTTATGGGAACAATAAAACGGAACTTAATTATGCGTCGATTAGAGAAAGTTGGGAATATTTAATCAATCGTATAAGCGGTTGATTTTACCCTCAACAACCTGTAAACTGAAGTCAAATTAAATTTGACCAAGTTGCCCTCGTATATGTCCGATAATATGGTTCGGATGTTTCTACCAAGTTACCGTTAATAACTTGACTATGAAGGTGAATGCAGTCATGTCTTTTTTAAGGACATCTGCATTCACCTTTTAATGTAGAAAGCAAAAACGCGTAGAAAGAGGAACTTTCGCACGCGTTTTTTTAATACGTATTGGGTTTAACGGATTGGGATAAATATATATAGAAGAGGTGGAATGCATATGTCTTCAACTCCATTGTTGAAAGAACAAGAAAAGATTGTCGTTCTAGATTTCGGCAGTCAGTACAATCAGTTAATCACTCGTCGTATTCGTGAGTTTGGAGTGTATAGTGAATTACATCCCCATACTGTAACTGCCGAGGATATTAAAAAAATGAATGCCACAGGTATCATTTTTTCAGGTGGACCTAACTCTGTATATGATACGAATGCTTTTCATATCGATGAGGCAATCTATGATTTGAATATACCTATTCTGGGAATTTGCTATGGTATGCAGTTAATGGCCTATCAATTTGGCGGAAAAGTAGAAAAGGCTTTTTCAAGAGAATATGGTAGAGCAGAGATTGACATTAAGAATCCGACAGCATTATTTGGCGACCTTCCTTCTAAGCATGTAGTATGGATGAGTCACGGAGATCATGTAACTGCTGCACCAGAAGGCTTTGAAGTGATTGCGACAAGCCCATCTTGTGATGTTGCTGCAATGGCAAATGTTGAAAAAGGTTTATATGCGGTACAATTCCACCCAGAAGTACGTCACTCTGTATATGGGCTAGAGCTACTTCGCCAATTCGTATTTGACGTTTGTAAGGCAAAAGGCGATTGGTCAATGGAAAGTTTCATTGAAATGGAAATCGAAAAAATTCGTGAAACAGTTGGGGACAAGAAAGTTCTATGTGCGCTAAGTGGAGGAGTAGATTCCTCAGTAGTTGCAGTCCTAATCCATAAAGCAATTGGTGACCAACTTACTTGTATGTTCGTAGACCATAATCTACTTCGAAAAGATGAAGCAGAAGGCGTAATGAAAACCTTCACTGAGGGCTTCAATATGAACGTTATTAAAATTGATGCGCGTGAGCGTTTTATGACTAAATTAGCTGGAGTTTCTGATCCAGAGAAAAAACGTAAAATTATTGGTAATGAATTTATTTATGTGTTCGATGATGAAGCATCCAAGCTTGAAGGCATGGACTTCCTTGCACAAGGGACACTATACACAGACATTATTGAAAGTGGAACAGCTACTGCTCAAACAATCAAATCTCATCATAACGTTGGTGGACTTCCAGAGGACATGCAGTTCAAATTAATTGAGCCTTTGAAAACTTTATTCAAAGATGAGGTTCGTGCATTAGGCTCAGAGCTAGGCTTAGCTGATGAAATCGTATGGCGCCAACCATTCCCTGGTCCTGGACTAGCTATCCGAGTTCTAGGAGAAGTAACAGAAGAAAAACTAGCAATCGTACGTGAATCGGATGCAATCCTACGCGAAGAAATAGCTAAGGCAGGCTTAGACCGCGATATCTGGCAATACTTCACTGTACTTCCTGATATCCGCAGCGTTGGTGTAATGGGTGACGCAAGAACTTACGATTACGCAATTGGTATCCGTGCAGTTACCTCTATCGACGGTATGACATCTGACTGGGCACGTATCCCATGGGACGTTCTAGAAAAGGTATCTGTTCGATTAGTAAATGAAGTACCACACATCAACCGCGTGCTGTATGACATTACGAGTAAACCACCAGCTACGATTGAGTGGGAATAGGACTGTATTTTAATTATAAACAAAGTTATACCTTGTGATTAACATATCTCAAATATTAAATCCTCTTTTAGTTATTGATAACAGATAACTAAAAGGGGTTTTTATTTGGTTAAAATAGTTGAAAGATGATGTTTAATTGAATAATCTTATTTGAGATTGTAAAGGTAAGTATATGAATACCTTTTGGCGATGAACTGTTATACTAAGTTTTTAATGTTTTTACTGATATATGGAACGTTAGCGGGGAATATAAAGTATAAGGTTAACTTCAGTAAGATAAGGTATATTATATTTGTTGAATAGATTCTCTATAAGAGTTAAGAAAAGTAGGTGAACAAATGGGAAAATATCAATTGGATACAAAAGGTAAGGCGGCTGTGGCAAAGTATCATGAAAAACAAAAGCCAGCTAAATTTGATAAAAAGCAGCAACTTGAAAAAATACGTACAGAGTATTTGAAGAACAAGCAAAAACAAACAGATAAATAATATGAATGTGAACATAGGAAGATGTTTAACTTGTTTTAAATTTTTAAGAGTGATGAATAGGCTCGGTAATGTATGGGTAGCCAATACCGAATTTTAAGGATTCCCCATACTGTAGAACTACCCAAAAATGACGTTAAATAATAACTAGTGAAGAGCTTGGAAACTAATTTGTTGGTTTTCAAGTTTTTTATTTATAATAGAATAGGTCTATTTTCCTTCAAAAATTGCTTTATCTATAAGCAGAAAACGAACTATTATTTGGTTAATGAAAAAAATGTTCGGTTTTTCTATTGATTTCGTCATAATTCGATGTTATATTTACTACATAATTTAATTATGTCGTCGTATAACGTTGGGAATAAGGCCCAAAAGTCTCTACCGGATCACCGTAAATGATCCGACTACGATGAGTGATGCTTATTTATATTCACTTATTGGGGTTAGTAGAGGTATACGACCAGAAATGGTAGTATACTTTTTTTCGTTGTCGCGATAAAAATGGAGGAACTTATGAAAAAGTATTTTCGTTTTGAGGAATTAGGAACAAACTATCGCCGTGAGATTATAGGTGGTTTGACAACATTCTTGGCAATGGCTTATATCTTAGTGGTTAACCCGATGACTTTATCTCTTGAAACAATCGAAGGGTTACCAGAGTTTATGTACATGGATAAAGGATCTGTGTTTACTGCAACAGCTATTGCTGCAGCAATCGGATCTATATTAATGGGTGTGCTGGCTAGATACCCAATCGCACTTGCACCAGGTATGGGATTAAATGCATTCTTTGCTTATACAGTTGTACTTGAGTTCGAAATCCCATGGCCAATCGCTTTAACGGGCGTTCTATTCTCTGGTCTCATTTTTATATGCTTATCCCTTTCAGGAATAAGAGAAACAATTATTAACGCTATACCATCTGAGTTGAAATATGCAGTAGGAGCAGGTATTGGTTTATTTATCACATTTGTCGGCCTACAAAACTCTAAAATTATTGTTTCCAATCCAAATACAGTAGCAGGCTTAGGTGATTTAACAGACCCTAACATTCTATTAACAATCTTTGGACTTGTCATTACTGTGATTATGATGGTAAAAGGAGTTAAGGGTGGAATTTTCTACGGTATGTTAGTGACTGCGATCGTCGGTATGATTCTAAGCTTAGTTCCAGTTCCAGATGCAGTTGTAGGAAGCGTTCCATCAATGGCTCCTACTTTCGGAGCAGCATTTGACGTGTTTTTTGAAGACCCAACCGCATTACTTACTGCTCAATTTTTAATTGTTGTGTTAACGTTCTTGTTTGTAGATTTCTTTGATACGGCAGGTACTTTAATCTCCGTAGCAAACCAAGCAGGTTTAATGAAGGGTGAAAAGTTACCTCGTGCAGGTAAAGCATTGTTAGCAGATTCTATTGCTACAGTAGCGGGAGCTGTTTCCGGAACTTCTACTACTACTTCTTATGTAGAGTCAACAGCTGGGGTAGCGGCTGGAGCAAGAACTGGTTTTGCTGCAGTAGTAACCGGGGTTCTGTTCTTACTTTCTTTATTCTTTTTCCCACTGTTAGATGTCATTACTTCTTATGTAACAGCACCAGCCTTAATTATTGTTGGGGTACTAATGGTTTCTTCTATTGGTCAAATCGACTGGAAACGTTTTGAAATTGCAGTACCAGCCTTCTTTGTAATTATAGCAATGCCTTTAACGTACTCTATTGCAACTGGTATCGCTATTGGATTTATCTTCTATCCAATTACAATGATCGTTGCAGGTCGCATAAAAGAAATTCACCCAATCATGTATGGCATGTGGCTAGTATTTGTTGGCTACTTCATATTCTTATAAAATAGCATTTTATAAAGAGGGGCTTATGCCTCTCTTTTTTTATTTTAATTAAGAAGGATATAGAGTGTGTAAATAGAACCTATAGTATATAGAAGAAACTCACTTTAAGTTTGGAGGAATGACATAGTGATTTATATAAGAAAAGCAGTACCATATGATGCAAAAGGAATTACCAAAGTTCACGTGGAAAGCTGGAAGTCTACTTATGTAAATATTGTACCGGAGGAATTTTTAAATAACCTTTCTTTTGAAAGGAGAGCTGATTACTGGTTTTCTGTTATTCCAGACGGAGGAGTTTATGTAGCTGAAGATGAAAATAATCAAATCGTTGGTTTTGCTTCTGGGGGAAAGGAACGAAGTGGGGATTACTCGAATTATAATGGGGAAATATATGCCATCTATATTTTAAAAGAATATCAGGGGATAGGTATTGGTAAGTTATTAATCGATTCTATAGTAAAAGAGCTAACGAACCAGGGGGTCTTTACTATGTTAGTACTTGTTCTAGAAGATAACCCTTCGCGACATTTTTATGAGAAGCTTGGTGCAAAGAAGATAGATAGTATAATAGTAGAAATCGGTGGAGTAAAGCTTAATGAGCTAGTATACGGGTGGGAAGATATTATGCCCTTAGCGGCTAAATAGAAGTCAATGATTTAGGTTCTATAAATCCTATATACTTTCGGGAGATTTATCTGAATAAATTGTTATTATATTTAAGCGTATTTTATTAAAAATAGTGTTGACGAATAGTTTAAAAGGGTGGTATAGTAATCAAGTTGTTACTTTTACTTCTGATTACAAAAAACAAATTTTAAAAAGTTGTTGACAATGATAATTAGATTTGATAAGATAATAAAGCTGTCGAAACAAATCGGCACAATGAACATTGAAAACTGAACATGCAAAACGTTAAGACATATAGCATCAACAAGCTTCGGCTTGATTGACGCAAAACAATTTTTGACATCATTTAATGATGATGCCAGCAAAACAAAATGAGCTTTTTAAGTTCTCTATTATGGAGAGTTTGATCCTGGCTCAGGACGAACGCTGGCGGCGTGCCTAATACATGCAAGTCGAGCGGATGATGAAGAAGCTTGCTTCTTCTGATTTAGCGGCGGACGGGTGAGTAACACGTGGGCAACCTGCCCTGTAGATTGGGATAACTCCGGGAAACCGGGGCTAATACCGAATAATCCATTCCCTCACATGAGGAAATGTTAAAAGACGGTTTCGGCTGTCACTACAGGATGGGCCCGCGGCGCATTAGCTAGTTGGTGAGGTAACGGCTCACCAAGGCGACGATGCGTAGCCGACCTGAGAGGGTGATCGGCCACACTGGGACTGAGACACGGCCCAGACTCCTACGGGAGGCAGCAGTAGGGAATCTTCCACAATGGACGAAAGTCTGATGGAGCAACGCCGCGTGAGTGAAGAAGGTTTTCGGATCGTAAAACTCTGTTGTGAGGGAAGAACAAGTACGAGAGTAACTGCTCGTACCTTGACGGTACCTCATTAGAAAGCCACGGCTAACTACGTGCCAGCAGCCGCGGTAATACGTAGGTGGCAAGCGTTGTCCGGAATTATTGGGCGTAAAGCGCGCGCAGGCGGTCCTTTAAGTCTGATGTGAAAGCCCACGGCTCAACCGTGGAGGGTCATTGGAAACTGGGGGACTTGAGTACAGAAGAGGAAAGCGGAATTCCAAGTGTAGCGGTGAAATGCGTAGAGATTTGGAGGAACACCAGTGGCGAAGGCGGCTTTCTGGTCTGTAACTGACGCTGAGGCGCGAAAGCGTGGGGAGCAAACAGGATTAGATACCCTGGTAGTCCACGCCGTAAACGATGAGTGCTAAGTGTTAGGGGGTTTCCGCCCCTTAGTGCTGCAGCTAACGCATTAAGCACTCCGCCTGGGGAGTACGGTCGCAAGACTGAAACTCAAAGGAATTGACGGGGGCCCGCACAAGCGGTGGAGCATGTGGTTTAATTCGAAGCAACGCGAAGAACCTTACCAGGTCTTGACATCCCGCTGACCGGCCTAGAGATAGGCTTTTCCCTTCGGGGACAGCGGTGACAGGTGGTGCATGGTTGTCGTCAGCTCGTGTCGTGAGATGTTGGGTTAAGTCCCGCAACGAGCGCAACCCTTGATCTTAGTTGCCAGCATTCAGTTGGGCACTCTAAGGTGACTGCCGGTGATAAACCGGAGGAAGGTGGGGATGACGTCAAATCATCATGCCCCTTATGACCTGGGCTACACACGTGCTACAATGGACGGTACAGAGGGTCGCAACCCCGCGAGGGTGAGCAAATCCCATAAAACCGTTCTCAGTTCGGATTGTAGGCTGCAACTCGCCTACATGAAGCCGGAATCGCTAGTAATCGTGGATCAGCATGCCACGGTGAATACGTTCCCGGGCCTTGTACACACCGCCCGTCACACCACGAGAGTTTGTAACACCCGAAGTCGGTGGGGTAACCCTTTTGGGAGCCAGCCGCCGAAGGTGGGACAGATGATTGGGGTGAAGTCGTAACAAGGTAGCCGTATCGGAAGGTGCGGCTGGATCACCTCCTTTCTAAGGATATATTCGGAATACAGATCTTTATCTGTATCTTAACGTTTTGCAGTTCAGTTTTGAATGTTCATTCTATATGAGCATTTAAAGCTTTTTAACTTGTTCTTTGAAAACTGGATAAAACGACATCAAAAAAAGAAACAAACGCAAGATATTCAAATTGTGATCACTTACGTGATTGCAAGTGTAGTACTTTTAACTTTTAGGTTAAGTTAATAAGGGCGCACGGTGGATGCCTTGGCACTAGGAGTCGATGAAGGACGGCACTAACACCGATATGCTTCGGGGAGCTGTAAGTGAGCTTCGATCCGAAGATTTCCGAATGGGGAAACCCACTGCCCGTAATGGGGCAGTACATTTGCGTGAATACATAGCGCATCTGAGACACACCCAGGGAACTGAAACATCTAAGTACCTGGAGGAAGAGAAAGAAAATTCGATTCCCTGAGTAGCGGCGAGCGAAACGGGAAGAGCCCAAACCAAGAGGCTTGCCTCTTGGGGTTGTAGGACACTCTATACGGAGTTACAAAAGAATGAGCTAGACGAAGCGACCTGGAAAGGTCCGCAGGATAGGGTAAAAGCCCCGTAGTCAAAAGTTCATTCCCTCCAGAGTGTATCCTGAGTACGGCGGAACACGTGAAATTCCGTCGGAATCCGGGAGGACCATCTCCCAAGGCTAAATACTACCTAGTGACCGATAGTGAACCAGTACCGTGAGGGAAAGGTGAAAAGCACCCCGGAAGGGGAGTGAAATAGACCCTGAAACCGTGTGCCTACAAATAGTCAAAGCCCGTTAACGGGTGATGGCGTGCCTTTTGTAGAATGAACCGGCGAGTTACGATTACATGCGAGGTTAAGTTGAGAAGACGGAGCCGCAGCGAAAGCGAGTCTGAATAGGGCGAATGAGTATGTGGTCGTAGACCCGAAACCAGGTGATCTACCCATGTCCAGGATGAAGGTGAGGTAACACTTACTGGAGGTCCGAACCCACGCACGTTGAAAAGTGCGGGGATGAGGTGTGGGTAGCGGAGAAATTCCAATCGAACCTGGAGATAGCTGGTTCTCTCCGAAATAGCTTTAGGGCTAGCCTCAAACGTTAGAATCTTGGAGGTAGAGCACTGTTTGGACTAGGGGCCCATCCCGGGTTACCGAATTCAGACAAACTCCGAATGCCAATGATTTATGTTTGGGAGTCAGACTGCGAGTGATAAGATCCGTAGTCAAGAGGGAAACAGCCCAGACCACCAGCTAAGGTCCCAAAGTATTTGTTAAGTGGAAAAGGATGTGGCGTTGCTTAGACAACCAGGATGTTGGCTTAGAAGCAGCCATCATTTAAAGAGTGCGTAATAGCTCACTGGTCGAGTGACGCTGCGCCGAAAATGTATCGGGGCTAAACAAATCACCGAAGCTGTGGATTGATACCTTTGGTATCAGTGGTAGGAGAGCGTTCTAAGGGCGTTGAAGTCAGACCGGAAGGACTGGTGGAGCGCTTAGAAGTGAGAATGCCGGTATGAGTAGCGAAAGATGGGTGAGAATCCCATCCACCGTATGACTAAGGTTTCCTGAGGAAGGCTCGTCCGCTCAGGGTTAGTCGGGACCTAAGTCGAGGCCGATAGGCGTAGACGATGGACAACAGGTTGATATTCCTGTACCACCACCCCACCGTTTGAGTGATGGGGGGACGCAGTAGGATAGGGTAAGCGTGCTGTTGGTTATGCACGTCCAAGCAGTGAGGTGTGAGTGTAGGCAAATCCGCACTCTGTAACATTGAGCTGTGATGGCAAGGACGTATGTCCGGAGTTCCTGATTTCACACTGCCAAGAAAAGCCTCTAACGAGGTGGGAGGTGCCCGTACCGCAAACCGACACAGGTAGTCGAGGAGAGAATCCTAAGGTGAGCGAGAGAACTCTCGTTAAGGAACTCGGCAAAATGACCCCGTAACTTCGGGAGAAGGGGTGCTCTTTTGGGTGAATAGCCTAGAAGAGCCGCAGTGAATAGGCCCAGGCGACTGTTTAGCAAAAACACAGGTCTCTGCAAAACCGTAAGGTGAAGTATAGGGGCTGACGCCTGCCCGGTGCTGGAAGGTTAAGAGGAGTGCTTAGCGCAAGCGAAGGTGCGAATTGAAGCCCCAGTAAACGGCGGCCGTAACTATAACGGTCCTAAGGTAGCGAAATTCCTTGTCGGGTAAGTTCCGACCCGCACGAAAGGCGTAACGATCTGGGCACTGTCTCAACGAGAGACTCGGTGAAATTATAGTACCTGTGAAGATGCAGGTTACCCGCGACAGGACGGAAAGACCCCGTGGAGCTTTACTGTAGCTTGATATTGAATTTTGGTGCAACTTGTACAGGATAGGTAGGAGCCTTAGAGCCCGGAGCGCCAGCTTCGGAGGAGGCGTCGGTGGGATACTACCCTGGTTGTATTGAAATTCTAACCCATACCCGTAACCCGGGTAGGAGACAGTGTCAGGCGGGCAGTTTGACTGGGGCGGTCGCCTCCTAAAGTGTAACGGAGGCGCCCAAAGGTTCCCTCAGAATGGTTGGAAATCATTCGAAGAGTGTAAAGGCAGAAGGGAGCTTGACTGCGAGACCTACAAGTCGAGCAGGGTCGAAAGACGGGCTTAGTGATCCGGTGGTTCCGCATGGAAGGGCCATCGCTCAACGGATAAAAGCTACCCCGGGGATAACAGGCTTATCTCCCCCAAGAGTCCACATCGACGGGGAGGTTTGGCACCTCGATGTCGGCTCATCGCATCCTGGGGCTGTAGTCGGTCCCAAGGGTTGGGCTGTTCGCCCATTAAAGCGGTACGCGAGCTGGGTTCAGAACGTCGTGAGACAGTTCGGTCCCTATCCGTCGTGGGCGTAGGAAATTTGAGAGGAGCTGTCCTTAGTACGAGAGGACCGGGATGGACACACCGCTGGTGTACCAGTTGTTCTGCCAAGGGCATCGCTGGGTAGCTATGTGTGGACGGGATAAGTGCTGAAAGCATCTAAGCACGAAGCCCCCCTCAAGATGAGATTTCCCATTACGCAAGTAAGTAAGATCCCTCAAAGACGATGAGGTAGATAGGTTCGGGGTGGAAGCGTGGCGACACGTGCAGCTGACGAATACTAATCGATCGAGGACTTAACCAAATGGTTTGTTTCTAATATGATGTCTTTTATCCAGTTTTGAGTGAACAACTCAGTAGGGTTTCAATACATGTATTGAAAGCCGAAAAGGTCTAGTGATGATGGCGAAGAGGTCACACCCGTTCCCATACCGAACACGGAAGTTAAGCTCTTCAGCGCCGATGGTAGTTGGGGGTCTCCCCCTGCAAGAGTAGGACGTCGCTGGGCACCAAAGAAAGTCGTTACCGAGTAATCGGTGGCGGCTTTTTTGTATTGATTTTATACGGGAAAAAGCCGAAGGCGACTCTCTTCCTAAGCAGGTGAGCGAGAAAGCGGAGGGGCAAAGAGTTCGAGGAAGCAAGGAAGAGAGAAATCTGTAGCCAATCTGGTTTTGTGAACTCGGAGGGTAATTGTAGGATCACCCCTGCAAGAGTAGGACGTCGCTGGGCACTAAAGGAAGTCGTCACCGAGAATCGGTGGCGTTTTTTTGTTTAGTGTACATCTTTAATGTCGAAAGATATTTTAAGTGTTCGCGCTTAATTTACATTTCCCGGGAAATAGAAACTAGATGTGACAAAGCAAATATAAAAAATAAGAATTACCTAGTATATTTTAACGGAAAAGAGCAGAATATTCATTTGAATTTAAAATTAATGTCTTAATAAATATTATTATGCTGCTAAGGTAAAAGAAATTAAAAAAAGAATAATTATATATAATAATTAGAAATTTCTAATTATTATATTGACTACAAAACAAGGGTGGTGTATTTTAATTATGAAGGATTATTCCAGTATTTATAATTATTTAGGAAATATTATTCTCCATAAACACCTATATAAATTACATCCAGGCAAAAAACTATAAGATTAACTAGCTATATTAATAAATTTAAAGGAGATGAAAATTTGTATGAAGTATTACCGGCGACAAGTAAGTTTTCTAGTTTCTTTGTTACTTATTATTGGTTTACTACCTATTTCGGTAGCAGCAGAAGTTTTAGAAAATGATTTTATTGAGGTAGAAGCTGCACCAGTAGATCCAACAATTAGTGTAGAAGGTCCAAGGCATGAGATTGATTTTGTTGATGAGAGTATAGAAGGTAAATCTGACTTTATTGCTATTTTTACTGAAGAGTATGCTCGAGAAATACTTGTGAAAAAGTTTTGGGTTGCAGTCCAGGTAGACCAAAACAACCGAGTGGTAAGGGTTGTAAGTCAATCCAATAATGGAGCAGTACCTATCTGGGAAGATGAACAATTACTTTCAGTTCCCAAGGGCGGATATATTCTATTAGCACATGATGACTCTTGGGGAAACAAGGATTTCAGAAAATTTTTGGCTACAAACTTTAAAACTGCTGACGTAATTAAATTAAGAAAGAATGGTGAAGTTGTTCCAATTTCAGAATTCATGACAGGAGAAGGGTTACTTGCTGGGATTCAATTAAATAATGAGTTAATGTATACGGTCACAGAACCTCACACGCAAATATCGGGAACCATTAAGAACTTTGAAAGTGGTGAAAGGTACCGGCTATTAGCGAATGGACAAGAAATAAACTTAGCAGCAGACGGTACGTTTAATTTCACACAATCAGTTAGTAATGGCACCAATTATATAGACTTAGAAATTTATAAAAATGATCGCTTGCATGAAACTCAATCGCTGATTGTTTACTTTAAGGATACGAAGTCAGCAAACAAGCAGGTTTTCTTATGGGTTGAACAAGGTCCAAACGCACGTCATTTTCAATCATCAGAGGATGTTTATAATATGCTCGTAAAAGCAAAGGATGCTGGTGTCACGGCAATTGCGTTGGACGTTAAAGGAGTAGAGGGATTTGCAGCTTATAAGGAAAGTGACTTAACTGGGAGGCCATATATTAGTGAAATGACCTCGCCTGCAAGAGCTGGATCAAATCCTAATCTTGATTTATTGATGGAATTTATTACTCATGCCCGTACGCTTGGTTTGGAAGTACATGCAGCGATAAACGTATTTGCAGAAGGGTCTATTGCTCATGGTGAGTACGCGGTGCTTAACAATCATTTGGATTGGGAAGAGGAAGTCTATCGCTATGAGGATGGCGGAGAAATTTTACGATTACGAGATAGTAAATATGGGAAAGGCGGTGCACTAGTTGCATTTGTCAATCCAGCAAACTTAGAAGCTCGTAAATATCAATTAGATACATTTGAAGAGATTATTAAGAACTATGATGTGGATGGAGTGCTTTTAGATCGCGGTAGATATGATAACTACTTTGCGGATTTTAGTGAGGAATCCAGGGTACAATTTGAAGCATATTTGAGTAAAAAGGGGAAAAAACTAACGAATTGGCCGGCGGATATATTCACTTATAACGGTAGCAATCGTATGGATGGGCCACTAATTGATGAATGGTTTACGTATAGATCTAGTGTGATTAAAAGCTTTACAAGTGAAGTAAGGGACTTAGTAGATTCATATAATGTAGCAGAAAATAGAGATGTATTGCTATCTGCTTATGTTGGTTCCTGGTACGAATCTTATTATTTAAACGGAGTGAACTGGGCAAGCCCGACATTCCAATATGATGAAAGACTGAACTATCCACAGGAAAGCCTTTATACAGAGGAATATGCAAAAACAGGTTATACGGAAGACTTAGACTTCCTAATGATCGGCACATATCAAACGACGGCAAATGAAGTGAAAAAGTATATTACGCAAGGAAATATTTTGACTGATGGGAAGCTGCCACTATATGCAGGAATGGCATTGGAGAATGTTCAAGAACCATCTGTTCAAAGAGAAGTATTTCAAGCTGGATTGGCAAATACGGATGGTCTTATGCTTTTCGACTATTCGCAAGCAAACTTTCCTGTTATTAAAGCCTCCATTAATAACGAGGAATATATTAAAGATTACCAGTTGGGAATAAGTAATCCAAAAGAAAACTCTAATTTTATAGAAGGCGATTTCCTCAACATTAACCGAAATGATGGGAATATCAATGTTTACTCAGAAGCTTTTGGACCATCAACTGCAACAAATAAATGGGGGGTTGAAGCGGTAGTCGACGGATCAGGACAGGTTGTCAAAATGGTTAATAAACGACAGGCGATGGAATGGAGTTGGGGCTCACAAGAGGATAATAATAGCCTAATTCCAGAAGGCGGCTTTGTTGTTTCTGCACAAGATCCATCTGGTTCTCGTGAAAAAAGACAAACAGTAGCATTCGCATATGATATTGGTGACGAAGTAAGAGCAGCATTATTAAGTGGATTTTTAGATTATGAAGGAAAAACGTTTAATAACCATAATCTTGAACTCGAAGGAAGTGTTCAAGTAGTTGGTCCAGGTGAAGCAAAAGTAGAGATAAACGGGGCAGAGGCTATTTTAAAAGAAGATGGTAGTTTCACCACTAATGTCGAGCTACAGCCAGGAACAAACAAAATTGAAGTAGTTGTTCATGTAGATGGATATAAAACTCACTTTAAAGTAGTGGAAGTTAATGCAGGAAAACTAACGATTGAAGAATTGAAGGAAGCGGTAGAAAGAACGGATATAAATCCAAATGGGATTAAAAATGCGATTCTTACACAAATCGATAATGCTATGAGAGACTATAAAAAAGCGGCTGAATATAAGGATAAAGGAGAAGAAGAACTAGCAGCTAAGCATCAAGAAAATGGAGATAAAAAGCTTGAAGCAACGATGAAAATGATTGAGCAGCATGCAGGCAAGCATATCAGTGAAGAAGATGCTACAGAGCTTATACGCATGATTGGATTAATTTTACCTAAATAACAAATGTTTTTCATTGTTTGGGGTGTTAGGGAAACTTTAGCGACACCCCAGACTTATGTTGGAGGTATACATATGCACATGGATAAAGAAGTATTGAGGAGCAATTATTGTAATAGAGACTACGAATACCATCTATTAGGTTCTGTAAATGAAGCGAATGGAAAAGTAAACCTTCTCTATGTACAAGATGGCGGAGATTATTTGGAGTTAGGTGAAATTGAGAAGGTCTACAATAGCTTGATAAGAATGTATAAAGAACAAGGTGAAAATCTAATTTGTGTACTGGTATCACCTGGGGATTCGATTGAAAGATGGCATTCCTATGATAGAAGAGGAGCCAATTTTAATAATTATATCTCCTTTTTCAATGAGGAACTTGTACCGTTCGTAGAAGAGAAATTAAATCTGCAGGTAGGCAAAAGAGGACTTCTAGGAGATTCTTTGGGTGCGAATATTAGCTTAAATATTGCTATGCAAAAGCCAGAGAATTGGTCGCATCTATTGTTACAGTCGTCAGCGATATCTCCTAGGGAATTAAGTGATTTAGAAGGTTTCAGTACATTACCCTGGCATGTTTATCAAACGGTCGGCATTTATGAGGATGAGTTTATCTCCCCTATTTCTAATGAAAAGCTATATATCTATTCCCATAATCAGAAAATGTACCAAATCTTTAAGGAAAAAAATACAGATATAGAATACAAAGTGCAAGAGGAAAACCATTTATGGGATTTCTGGCGAAGAGACTTACCGACGGCTCTTCAATACTTTTTGAATAATGGATAATTTCTATCATTATTTTATTAGAGTTAAGACGCATTATCTTTCATTACATAAAAGTGTTGGGAGAGATTGGAATGGAATATAGTATCGGAATAGATATCGGGGGTACTAAGATTGCCACAGGAATCGTAGGACGTGAAGGCAATGTACTGTCTAAAAGAATTTACCCAACCCCTAGTTCTACAAATAAGGAAATAGTAGAACTTTTAACAGAAACAGTGGATGATTATTTAAGGATTGCAACTGAAAAAG
Organism: Psychrobacillus sp. FSL W7-1493; assembly: GCF_038004905.1. NCBI lineage: Bacteria > Bacillati > Bacillota > Bacilli > Caryophanales > Bacillaceae > Psychrobacillus > Psychrobacillus sp. FSL W7-1493. Next base: position 739,371 of record NZ_JBBOSB010000001.1, read on the forward strand.
GTATGGAACTAGTAAGTGTGGGAATAGGTTCTGCCGGTCAAATAGATTATAAAAGGGGGAAAATACTCTCAGGTACGGTAAATATCAAGGACTGGAACAATATTGATATTAGAAAATCTCTATCTCTTATAACTAACCTTCCAATATATCTTGATAATGATGCAAATACATTTGCTATAGCGGAACATCAGCTTGGAAGCGGTAAAGGTGTGGATGACGTAGTATGCCTAACCCTAGGAACCGGGATCGGTGGCGGAATTATATCTGGTGGGAATGTCATTCGTGGTAAATGGGGAGGTGCAGCGGAATTGGGTCATATGTCTGTGAACTTTAATGGACCAGATTGTAATTGTGGTTCTAAAGGATGTATAGAGACATATGCCTCGGGCACGGGCATCGCCAATAGAATGAAGGAAAAGTTATGTCTCTCTAATCGTGCAGAATTTACTTATTATAAAGAGAATCCTCATCTACTCACGAGCAAAGAGGTATTCGTCTGGAGAGAACAGGGCTCAATTGAAGCAATAGAGATAATCGATCAAACCATAAAAGCATTAACTTTTGGAGTAGTGAATATTATACATACTTTCAATCCATCTATGATTGTTTTTGGAGGTGGGCTAGCTGAGGCGAACAGTTGGCTGATTTCAGAAGTAAAAAAGAGTTTGGAGACAATAGGGATGTCTTCATTAGTAAAGGATGTAGAGTTAAAGATCTCCAAACTGGGTCAAGATGCAGGGCTTATTGGAGCAGCTTATCAAGTATGGATGGATAAAAACTAAAAGGAGGAATTTATATGAATGATGTTTTTAATGAAAACGCGAATATTTTGTGGGTCGATTTTTTAGCAAATGGGGAACGTCTAGCTAACGAAGAGGAACAAGTAAAATTGATCAAACAAGCAGTAGAGTCTGGAATTACACATATGATTATTGATGCCAAGGTGCCTTTTGGTCAAACTACTTATCCAAGCAACTATGCTCACCATATTAGCAGCTGGTCGGATGGCTCATTTAGTGCTTGGGAGAATCGTGATTTTTTAAAAGAGTTTTTAAGTAAGATGAAAGGCATCAAGCACATTAAAGTTTTAGCGAACGTGGACGTCTTTTCGGAAGGTATAACTTCTTCCCGTGATGGAATGGCATACGATAAGCCGGAGTGGCAAATTACATTTTATAACGACGCCGTTTCTAATGAGTCAAATGCAGCTGAATACTCGGATGCGGCTACCATTTTTGTAAATCCAATTCATCCCGAGGTAGTGGAATACGAACTTAATATTATAAAAGAAATCTGTGCCTATAATTTAGATGGAATTGTCGTAGATCGCTGTCGTTATCCTAATATCTATGGAGATTTTAGTGAACGAAGCAGAAGTGGCTTTGAATCCTATATAGATAAAAAAGTCACCAATTGGCCAGAGGATATTTTTACTATCGACAAGGTAACAAAAGAAATTAATCGAGGAACGCTTTTCCCAAAATGGACAGAGTGGCGAGCGTTAAACATCAAGAATTTTGTAAGCAAGGCAAGGGAATTGGTAAAGTCAGCAAATCCAAATCTTATATTTTCTGATTACGTTGGCTCCTGGTACCCACTATATTATAGCGAAGGAGTCAATTGGGGGAGTGAAACATATCATCCAGACCTTGAATGGACATCCAAAACCCATAATGTCTCTGGGCTTGCAGAACAATTGGACTTCATTATGACGGGCTGTTATTACCCAGAAGTATATGTTGAAGAAGCCGAACAAAATGGACGTCCTGCCGAGTGGTACAGTGTTGAAGGTGCAATTGATAAAAGTCTGGAAGTCATTAACGGTAGTATCCCTGTTGTAGGAAGTCTATTTCTGAAAGACTATACAAACAATCCAGATCAATTTAGAAAAGCGATTAGAATGTGTAAGGAAAAATCAGCTGGCGTCATGATCTTTGATACGGTGTATTTAGAGGAATATAACTGGTGGGATATCCTTGCTGAGGAACTGAATATATCTAAGGAAAGCTAAAGAGGGATGCATATGAGAAAGCTAGCTTTAATACCAGTAGATGCAAGACCAGTAACCTACGACTTACCGAAGGATCTTGCTCAACTAGCAGATTGGGAAGTAATTACACCCCCAAAATCAGAGCTTGGTTTTTTAAAGGAAGCAGCTAACTTTTCCGCTTTGTTTCAGTGGATTGAAGATATTTCGGAAAGTGTAGACGGTTTCGTAATTTCCATTGATATGCTTCTTTACGGTGGCTTGGTTCCTTCTAGAATTAATAACGAAAGTGAATCGATCATCCGGCAAAGATTGGATTGGTTAGTAAAGATAAAACAGCTATATCCAACTGTCCAGTTAATGGCATTTAGCTCGACGATGCGAATCTCCAATAATTACGTCAATCAAGAGGAAAAGGATTACTGGAATGTGTATGGAAAAGAACTATGGGCTTATTCATATCATTACCACCTATTTCAAAAGTATCAATTGAATGCGGACCGGGACATTATGAATGATTTAACAAGTAAAATTCCAGATCATCTTCTTGCAGACTATATAACGAGTAGGGAACGAAACTTTAAGGTAAATCTAACCTTAATAGATTATGTGGAAAAAGGGATTATCGATTTGTTGATATTTCCTCAGGATGACACGAGTGAATACGGTTTGAATATTATGGAACAGGAGCAATTAAAGGAAAAGATTTTTCAAAAGGGTCTGTATGAAAAAATATTTATTTACCCAGGAGCAGATGAAGTTGCAAGTGTACTTACCTCTAGAATGATCTATGAATTAGAGAAAGAAGCATTCCCAACATTCTATCCGATATACAGTGGTATGAAGGGTGCGTTATCTATAGCAATGTATGAAGACCGACCTCTTTTTGAGTCTGTAAAAGGACAAATTTATGCTTTTGGTAGCCATACAGTTGAACACCCTGAGGAAGCAGATATTGTAATTGGAGTAAATGTGCCGGGTAGGAAACAAGGTGATTTGGCCTTACAAGTAAATTTAAATGAAGTAGATACAAATGACAGAAATATAGGCGAGTGGATAAGAAAACTCCGCTATTATTTTATGCGTGATAAATTAGTTGCAATTGCGGACGTTGCTTATGCAAATGGGGCAGATCGGACGATGATTCCTCAGTTGTTATCAGTCTTTTCAATTGAAGAACTTTCTGGATTTGCCGCATGGAATACAGCAGGCAACACGATTGGTACCACTATAGCGCAAGCTGCTTTAGTTTATTTAGCTGCTAAACAAGGAAGAGTGACCAGCCAAGTAAAAGATAAGCAAATTTTAATCCGATTACTCGATGATTACATATATCAAACAATTGTCAGACAGGAAGTTAGAAAAACAGTAGATGAAGAACAAGTTCAAAACGACGTGCTATTGGAAAAGGTAAGGGAATTATTTAAAGAATCATCGACTACATTTATCGAACAAACCAATATGAAATACGAGGTAGATTCTATTTATCTTCCTTGGGATCGATCATTTGAGATTGGTATAGAGGTAAAGTCGTATGAACAGGAGGGTTTCTCTTGAAAAAAGATATAGCAATCATAGGCGGAGGTATTGGAGGCTGTATGGCAGCACTGTCAGCAGTCAAGCTAGGAAAGAAAGTGGTCATGACAGAGGAAACGAAGTGGATTGGTGGCCAGCTAACAAGTCAAGCAGTACCACCCGATGAGCATCCATGGATAGAAGAGTTTGGCTGCACAGAGACATATAGGAAGTTTAGAAACGAAGTAAGAGACTATTATAAAAAGAATTATCCCTTAAACGAGAATGCAAAAAATAATAATCGTTTGAATCCTGGAAACGGCTGGGTTAGTAGAATTGCACATGAACCAAGGGTTGCTTTAAATATTTTATATGACTTTCTACAGCCTTATCTATCGAATGGACAAATCGAGCTATTGCTGGAGCATAAAATTACTAGAGTAGAAGTTAATAATGATGAAATTAAACAAGTATATGTACAAAACCTTTTAACGGAAGAGGAAATAGAAATTGAAGCACAATTTTTCCTCGATGCTACGGAACTTGGTGATGTATTACCGTTAGCTGGTGCAGAATATTCTATAGGGGCTGAGGCGAAGAGTGAAACAGCTGAGTACCACGCTTTAGATGTAGGTGACCCACAAGATATGCAATCGATAACACATGTATTTGCCTTAGAGTTTGCTGAAGGGGAGAACCATACAATCGAAAAACCGGAGCAATATGAATTTTGGAGAAACTATCAAGCCCCATTTTTAAAGCATAAACAAATAAGTGAGTATATACCAGAGGCTGATACAGGTGAATCTAAGAAACTACCATTATTCAATGACGATAGCGGCAAGCTACCATTATGGGAATATCGTAGAATCATTGACGCTAATCAATTCACAAATGAATTCTTTAAAGGTGATATTTCTCTGATTAATTGGCCACAAAATGATTATTGGTTAGGATCAATTATTGATGTAAGTCCCGAAGAAAAGGCTACTCATTTAAAAGGAGCGAAACAGTTAAGCCTTTCATTGTTATATTGGCTACAAACGGAAGCGCCAAGAGCTGATGGAGGCATGGGTTATCCAGAGCTGAAGCTAAGACCTGATATTACAGGAACGCATGATGGTTTTGCAATGCATCCATACATCCGTGAGTCTCGTAGGATTAAAGGTTTACAAACAGTCGTAGAAGAAGATATAAATGCAGATCTACGAGGGGAAGCAGGGATTAAAACGTTAGAAAATTCAGTTGGAATAGGCGCCTATCGAATAGATTTACACCCAACAACGAAAAGTAATCGATTATTTTATGCAAAAAGCTATCCATTTGAAATCCCATTGGGCAGCCTAATACCCGTGAGAATAAAGAATTTAATCCCTGCTTGTAAAAATATTGGAACAACTCAAATTACCAATGGTTGTTTTAGAGTTCACCCTGTGGAATGGAATATAGGAGAAGCAGCTGGAACACTAGCCGCATTTTCTATTAACTCGGATATAAGTTTACATGAAATATATAATAGCCCAGATCGAATTAAGGAATATCAAAGTCTGCTAATGGATAGAGGCATCAGCCTTCACTGGCCAGAAATCACGACTATATAAATCCTACTAAGAAAAAAGTCTTAAAATTCAAAAAATTAAATTGACATGAATATTCTGGAAGGATATAGTTGGAATAGGAGGAAATATTCGCTTTTATTTACATAAAAGGAGATTTACTCCGATTTTATTCATTAAAAAATATTGAGGGGGAATTATATTGACTAGTTTCAAGATGAAAAAGAGTCTTTTATTGATGCTTGTTTTGGGAGCGATGTTGTTTTTTATGGCAGCGTGTTCGGATGATGATGCTGGAGAAGCGAAAGGGGATTCACCAGATGACGTAAAGGAATCCGGTGAGCTATCTGGGGAAGTTGAATTTATGACTATCTCATTAAGTCCTACTTTTGACGAGTACTTGAATAATTTAAAAGAAACGTTCGAAACAGAAAACCCAAAAGTAAAGGTATCTATTAGAGATGTACCTTATGAACAAGTGGAACAAATAATTTTGACATCTGCAGCAAGTGGGAATATGCCAGATGTAATGAATCTTAATACCGAATTTGTGAAGAAAATAGCAGCAAATGGAGCATTAGTTAATATGGATGAGGCTGCAGCAGACGTCAAGGATACTTTCTTTGAAGGACTATGGGAAACGGGTGGTGTAAACGGTTCTGTTTATGCATTACCTTGGTATACCACTACTAGTGGAATGATTTACAATCCAGATATTCTAAAAGAAGCAGGCTTTGACGAACCACCTTCAACATTTGAAGAGGCATGGGAAATGTCTAAAGTTATTAAGGAAAAAACAGGAGCTTATGGAGAAGTAATTGCACCGGATATGCATTTATTGTTTCCAAAGAATGGTATTAATATTTTGAATGAAGATTATACAGCAGCGGCCTTTAATACACCGGAAGCTGTAGAACTATGGACATCTTATAAAAAGTATCATGACGAAGGATTATTTCCTTTAGATATTATGTTAAAGCAAGTGTCAATGCCTGAACTATATGCACAGGAAAAAGTTGCTTGGTGGTCGACAGGTCCTCAGCTTTTCCGTCAAGTAAACGATCTTTCTCCAGAAGTGTATGAAAAATCCATGGCAGCTCCTGCATTAAAAGGTGATGCTGGAAAGCAACATGCTAACCCAATGAATATTGCCGTGTCGGCATCTAGTAAATCGAAAGAAGCAGCTGTTGCATTTGCTAAGTTTGTAACAAATGCAGAGAACCAATTGGAATTTGGTAAACTTGCATCTGTATTACCTCCAGTTGAAGAGGCAGTTAATGATGAATTTTTTGCACAAGGAGCAGATTCAAAGGATGCAACTGAGAGAGGAAAGTATTATGCAGCACAATCACTTGCAGATGCAGTAAATATGACTCCTGCAACTGAGCATGTGTCTAAAGTTAATGAGGCTATTCATACTGCTTTCCAACGAGTAATTTTAGAAGATAAGGATCCGGCAGAAGCGCTAAAAGAAGCTGAAGCAGAAGTAAACAATATTCTTCAATAAATTTATTGGACCTCCGATTAGAGGGGGTCCACTACTCTTCTAAGGAGGTTAACTTATGTATAAAGCAAGACATGCTTGGGGATTTTTATCTCTGCCACTTCTCCTACTGCTTCTCTTCACATTTATTCCAACTATTGCAGCATTTGTTTTGAGTTTTACAAACTATAATGTGTTTCGTCCATTGGAATTTGTAGGATTAACAAACTATATCGATGCATTTATGGATGCAACATTTAGAAAGGCAATGTTTAACACTGTTTATTACTGGTTGCTTGTTACGCCTGCATTAGTAATATTACCAATTTTCGTAGCTATCTTAGTAAATCAGAAGCTTAAGGGAGTTAAGGTTTTCAGGCTTATTTTTTATTTTCCTACATTAGTTTCTGTAGTTGTAACTGCAATTCTTTTTACTTGGATGTTTGCCGAACAGGGAATCATTAATTATTTATTTAGTCTTGTAGGAATAGATCCAGTTGGCTGGTTAACCAATACGTTTACCGCTATGCCTGCATTGGCAATAGTGACAATCTGGCAAGGATTCGGATATTACATGCTTTTTTATTTAGCAGCTCTCCAAGGGGTACCAAACGACTTGTATGAAGCAGCGGAATTAGATGGAGCTAGTTCTTGGAAAAAACACTTACATATTACGATACCTATGATTAAACCAATGATCTTTTTTGTGGCCGTTATATCAACAATGGGAGCATTTAAAGAATTTACCTTGATGTTAACCATGACAAATGGTGGTCCCTTGAGCTCAACTACTACAGCTGTATTTCTAGTATTTAAAGAAGCATTTACAAATCTTGAAATGGGATATGCGAGCGCAATTTCATTTATTTTATTTGTTTTTATTCTAATAATCACACTTATAAATCAAAAGTTGTTGGATAATAATCCGGAGAAATAACGGAGGTGAATACATTGGCACAATCGATAATCGAAGAAGATATGAATAAAACGACAAATCAAACCGGCAAAAAATCTAAGTCTGATAATCCAAGCAAAAGAATAAATAAACAAAAACTATTATTTAAATTGTTATCTTATCTACTCCTCTTAGTAATAACATGTATTACCATTGTCCCTTTCCTATTTGCGCTATCCACTTCTTTAAAAGGAACGAATGATGTCTTATTTTCTATACCACCTCAATTAATACCAAAGAATATTACTTTCGATAACTTCATTACTGTATGGAATACATTGCCTATAGCTAGATACTTAATGAATAGTGTAATCCTAACTTTTTTTGGGGTAGTACTTCCCTTAATGTTATGTTCCTTTGCAGCTTTTCCACTAGCAAGAATGACCTTCAAAGGTCGTAATTTCGTGTTTTTGCTAGTTATTGCGACAATGATGATCCCTGGAGAAGTCACAATGATTCCAACCTACCTAATCATCGATAAGTTGGGTTTAATGGGCTCTTATGCTGGTGTTATTTTACCTGGGGCAATAAGTGTTATGGGTATTTTCTTGATGAGACAAGGATTTATGGGCATTCCTAAGGAAGTGGAAGAGTCTGCTATTATTGATGGGGCAAACGTGTGGCAAGTATTCTGGAAAATCATGTTCCCTATGGTTAAACCGATGCTCGGTGTTCTTACCATCCTAAGCTTTATGGGGGCATGGAACAGTTTCCTATGGCCATTACTTATCCTAAACGATCCAAGTACTTATCCGATAACCTTAGGTCTGTATCAACTTCAAGGGGCATTTTCTGCGAACACAAGACTTGTTGCAGCTGGAGCTATGATTGCTTTAGTTCCAATTATTATCGTGTTTATAGCATTTCAACGCTATTTTATAGAGGCTGCATATTCTAGCTCAGTGAAGGGGTAAAAGATTACGAAGGAGGTAAATCTGTTTTGGATGCAATAACTTCTGGTATCTACGCTGGATTTGATTGGTTTATACGAATTGTTAAGCTCAATCTGTTATGGCTATTCTCATGCATAGCTGGAGTTTTTATATTTAGTATGTTTCCGGCTACAAGAGCAGCTTTTGTAGTAACAAATGAATGGACAAAAGGAAATACAGATATATCTGTTTGGGGGACGTTTAAAACATCCTTTAAAAAGAATTATTGGAAGTCGCAATCAATGGGCTATTTGCTAGGGTTAATCTTTTTTATCCTTATTATAGATCTTAGATTATTTCTTTCTTTTGAAAGTAATATAATTTGGAGTTCTTTAATAGTTACCTTTTCTATTTTCTTAGTCTTTTTATTAGTAATCAGTTTTTATGCTTTCCCAATGATAGTAGAATCCGAATTAAGTATGAAAGATACGCTTAAGACAGCATTCTTTACAGGGTTTTCTTATCCACACTGGACTTTCATTAACCTTTTAGGTGTATTGACGGTAACTTTTATAACTATCATCTATCCGATTTCGTTACTATTTTTGTCAGGTGGGGTAATCTTTTTATGGATAACCTGCATGAACAAAATTGTAAAGGCTAAGATTGAAACAAAATATGAAAAGTTACATGGAATTACGGAATAAATCTGTATGGTGAACGGTGTGACGGTATTGAACAAAAATAATAATCTTATAGATTAGTACAAACAGTGGTGATTAGATGAGAAAGTCGGACTTCTTTAGTAAGGTTAAAGGTAAATTGATTGTTTCTTGTCAGGCTCTAGAGGATGAACCTTTACATGGCTCAAACATAATGGCTAAGATGGCAGTAGCAGCAGAACAAGGTGGTGCCTCTGGAATAAGGGCAAATGGAAGTGAAGATATTAAGGCAATAGAGCAAGTGACAAGCTTGCCGATAATTGGTCTTGTAAAGCGAGACTACGAGGATAGTGAGGTTTATATCACACCTACTAGAAAGGAAGTAGACGAGCTACTAGATACAGGTGTGGTTATGATTGCACTAGATGCAACATCTAGAAGTCGTCCCAACGAAGAAAACCTTCCTGACCTGATTACGTATATTAAACAACATGGCAGATTAGTGCTAGCAGATATCTCTACCGTCGAGGAGGGCTTGAAGGCTTTAGAATATGGTGCAGATTGTGTCTCAACTACCCTGTCAGGGTACACATCATATACTAGAAGTAGTAACAGCGGTCCCGATATAGAATTGGTAGAGGAGCTTTCTAGGTTAACGAGTAAACCAGTAATAGCAGAGGGTAGGGTGAATAACCCAGAAGAAGTAAGTATCCTTTTAGAAAAAGGGGCACACACAGTAGTTGTTGGATCAGCCATTACAAGACCACAGCATATTACGGAAAAGTTCGTTCAAGCACTGAACATTAAAAATGCATAAATGCAGGTAGTCTTTGAAAAAGTGAAGCTAAGTACCGGCATAGACAATAATTAACGCGGACGCACAGTCTTTCGGATGTAAAGTTCCCGAAGAGGTATGGTTTAGCTAAAAACTGTATTCAAAGAAGTAATAGTATAAAATAGAAGTATATATTTTATATTAACATTTCCTAAGATAAGGACGGTAGAATACATGAAAATGCCTATAATAGAAATAATAAATAGTTACTATCCATCATTGACTAACTCAGAGCAAAAAGTAGCAACATTTGTCCAAGAAAATTTGGGTAAGGTTATTTATTATTCGGTAACAGATTTAGCCGATGAAGCAGGCGTTGGAGAAACTACTGTACTTAGATTTTGTAGGAAGATAGGATTAAAAGGGTATCAAGAATTTAAACTAACGATTGCTCAAAACTTGTCTGAGGGTGAAAGAGACAAAGATAACTCGGAAGCATCTAATTTTATCCAATCCATTAGAGGGAATACCATTAAGGCAATAGAAAATACAGCTTCTATGATTATTGAGAACGATTTAGAGGCAGCTATCGAACTATTAAATAAGGCTCGAACCATTAGTTTCTTTGGAGTTGGTACCTCTGGAATAACTGCATTAGACGCGAAAAGTAGATTGTTAAGAATCGGTAGACCTTCAGAAGCAATTACGGATTCACATTTACAAGCTATGTCTGCGGCCACGCTTACTGCAGAGGATGTAGTAGTTGGCCTTAGTATATCTGGAAGTACTAGGGATACATTGGAGGCGCTAGAGATAGCTAAAATGGCTGGAGCAAAAATCATTGCCATTACGTATTATTCACGTTCTCCTATTACTCAATTTGCAGATATTGTCTTACTAGGCGGAGCAAAAGAGTCTCCATTGGAAGGTGGATCATTAACGGCTAAAATTTCTCAGCTTTTTATCGTCGATCTTTTATGCACAGGATTAGCGTTACAATCAAAAGATAAATCACTAGAGATGAAGCAGAAAACCGCAAAGGCTGTTGTAAACAAAATCTATTAATCGTCTTAAGGCTTATGAGTTATAGTTAATGGGGGCTCCCGGGTATTAAATTTAATACTAGGGAGTTTATTTCTTTCCGTATAATCTATATAAAATATCATTCATATAACGAATGTTGTATTGAAAATTCTCCACACGTAACAATCCCATCGTTACCCTCAGAGGTGAAATTTACTCTCATTCAAATTCAAAATGTCCTTCCTTCTTAACCAATCAATAAATGCTCTGTAGTTCCCTTCTTTTTCAATTTTCTAATTGGTTTATACATTAATTGAATACCGATATATAGAATGAAATTCATTTTACATGTTTCCATACTCCATGCAGGTTCCCAGATTATATATGTTCATAAAGGGTATATATTAGAATATCTTCTACCTATGAGGAACTATTATTTAAAGGAGTTGGAAGAATGTTAGAAAATGCATGGATTATGGTGTTGACGATTTTTGTCATTAACATTGTATACGTTACGTTATCCACTACTAGGATGATTCTTACGTTAAAGGGATATCGATATATTGCTGCATTTATGAGTATTGTAGAGGTTACTGTATATGTAGTAGGACTTGGCCTAGTGTTAGATAACTTGGATGCTATTCAAAATCTTGTTGCCTATGCACTTGGTTTTGGAACAGGAATCATTGTTGGTTCTAAGCTTGAGGAAAAGATGTCTTTAGGATATATTATGGTTAATGCTATTTCTGTGGAAAGTGATGTAAACCACTTATCTAATATCCTTCGAGAAGAAGGATATGGGGTTACAGATTGGACGGTAAATGGTCTAGCTGGGCAAAGACAAGCCCTTCAAATATTAACGCCTAGGAAATACGAGAATAAGTTATATGCTCGATTAAAGGAAATTGATCCAAAAATATTTATTATTGCACATGAGCCTAAAACTATTCATGGCGGGTTCTGGGTTAAAACGATTAGGAAAGGGAAGCTCTTTAGATGAAGCAAGAAACACAATGGTTTGAAGTGCAAGAAAACGAAAGCATTGCAGCCTGTATGGAAAAGATGGCAGAGCATGGCTTTCAAGTGGTTGGTAGGCGAGAAGAGCCTTTATTTGCAGAGGTGGATGGAAAACCTGTTCCTATCAGGCAAATTATTCAATTAAAAGGTATTAAAGAAAAGAAATAATAGAAAATACATCAAAAACCGAACATTGTAGTTTTCTGAAAATTTATTGTTCGCTTTTAGGCGTTGACGTTGCTATCTAGACTTGTTAGAATATTAATAGTAATAGAACGATTTAATCCCCATATATGCTAAAGAATTGGCTTTAGCGTTTCTACCAAGTCACCGTAAATGACAGGACTATGAGGGAAAGCGACTTTTGGAAACTGCTAAAAGGGTGTGTTCTTCTATGCATATGCAAGTATCAAACACCCTTACTATGTTCCTCAAGTAAACTGCTTTTCTTCTTAAAGAAAGTAGTTTATTTGAGGAATTTTTTGTTTAAAAGGAAGGGACGAAAATAATGGACGCAAAAATTGGTGTAATTATGGGTAGTTCTAGTGATTGGGAAACGATGAAGCATAGCTGTGAAATATTAGAGGAGTTACATATTCCATATGAGAAACAGGTGGTATCTGCACATCGCACTCCTGATCTTATGTTTGAATATGCGGAACAAGCGCGAGGAAGAGGTATTCAGGTAATTATTGCTGGAGCAGGCGGAGCAGCACATCTACCAGGAATGGTGGCGGCAAAGACGACACTTCCGGTTATAGGTGTACCAGTTCAATCCAAGGCATTGAATGGATTGGATTCTTTGTTATCAATTGTTCAAATGCCTGGAGGAGTTCCAGTAGCAACGGTGGCAATAGGCAAGGCCGGTGCTACAAATGCAGGTTTACTAGCTGCACAAATTCTTTCCATTCAAAATGACGAAATTGCTATTCGGTTAGAAAATAGAAGAGAAGCAATTAAAAAAAATGTCTTAGAAAGTAATGGTGAGCTACGATGAAGACAATCTATCCGGGACAAACAATAGGGATTATTGGCGGGGGACAGCTCGGCAGAATGATGGCCCTTGCAGCTAAAGAAGCTGGATTTAAAGTGGCTGTCCTTGAACCAAAGATGGACTCTCCTTGTGGTCAGATTGCAGATATTCAAATTGTTGCACCATATAACGATGAGGCAGCTTTAGAAGAGCTTGCCGAAGTTAGTGAAGTGATAACCTATGAATTTGAAAATATAGATTATGAAGGTTTAAAGAGACTTACAGAAATTGCTTATGTTCCTCAAGGAGCGGAGCTTGTAAAAATTACACAAGACCGAATTTTGGAGAAGAGATCGATTCGAGCAGCTGGAGTGCCAGTGGCAAAATTTATAGAGGTACAAAGCTTTGAGGAGCTATCCTCCAACATAGATAATATCGGCTATCCATGCGTGGTGAAAACTACACGTGGAGGGTATGATGGAAAAGGGCAGCAGATTGTTAAAAGTAAGGAAGAGTTACAACTAGCTAAGCCTCTTTTTCAACACTCACCATGCATAGCGGAAGCATTTGTACCATTTACTAAAGAGATTTCAGTAATTGTACAAAGAAATGGAAATGGAGAAACGTATTGCTTACCAATCGGAGAAAATATTCATGTGAATCATATTTTACATGAAACTATAGTGCCAGCGAGAATTAGTAAATCTCTATCTCAAAAAGCGGTAGAGGCTGCGGAAGTAATTGCGAACCATTTGAATCTTGTAGGAACGCTTGCTGTAGAAATGTTTGTGCTTGAAGGCGACAAGATATTAATAAATGAGTTAGCTCCTAGACCTCATAATTCAGGTCACTATTCTATAGAAGCTTGTAATGTATCTCAATTCCATCAGCATATAAGAGCGGTGTGTGGCTGGCCTTTAAGACAACCGAAGCTATGGACGAACTCAGTTATGGTCAACATACTAGGACAGCATGTAATTCCTGTAACAAACTCGCTCAGTAAGTATCCAAATTGGTCGCTACACCTGTATGGCAAAAGTGAGGCTATGGAAAACAGAAAGATGGGACACGTTACGATTCTTTCGGACGATATTGAGAAAACACTAGTAGAAATCGAACAATCAAAAATTTGGTCTTAATTTGGAGGAATAAAAATGATAGAACGTTATACACGCCCTGAAATGGGAGCGATTTGGACAGAAGAAAACAAATACAATGCCTGGTTAGAGGTAGAAATTTTAGCCTGTGAGGCATGGGCAGAAATAGGTGATATTCCAAAGGAGGATGTCGCACTTCTTCGTAAAAATGCTTCCTTTTCGGTAGACCGTATTTTAGAGATTGAACAAGAGACAAGACATGATGTTGTAGCATTCACTCGTGCAGTATCTGAAACATTAGGAGAAGAGCGTAAATGGGTACATTATGGATTAACTTCTACAGACGTAGTCGATACTGCTCTTTCTTATGTGATTAAACAAGCGAACAGTATACTACGAAAAGACATTCAAAGCTTTATCGAAATCTTAGAAAATAAAGCAAAAGAACATAAATATACGGTAATGATGGGACGTACTCATGGTGTTCATGCAGAGCCGACTACATTCGGTTTAAAGCTAGCACTATGGACAGAAGAAATGAAGCGTAACCTGGAGCGCTTTGAAGCAGCAGCTAAAGTAATTGAGACAGGTAAGATGTCAGGAGCGGTTGGTACGTATGCAAATATCGATCCATTTGTAGAGCAGTACGTATGTGAAAAGCTCGGATTAGCAGCTTCTCCAATCTCTACTCAAACCTTACAGCGTGATCGTCATGCTCAATATTTAAGTGTAATAGCGCTAGTAGCTACTTCTATCGAAAAATTTGCTACAGAGATTCGTGGACTGCAAAAGTCAGAAACTCGTGAAGTAGAAGAGTTTTTCTCAAAAGGACAAAAGGGTTCATCAGCAATGCCACATAAACGTAATCCAATTGGATCTGAGAATATGGTTGGGATGGCAAGACTTATTCGTGGTTATATGATGACTGCCTATGAAAACGTAGCGCTATGGCATGAAAGAGATATCTCTCATTCATCTGCAGAGCGTGTAATCTTACCGGATGCAACCATTGCATTGAACTATATGTTGAATCGTTTTAGTAACATTGTGAAGAACCTTACCGTGTTCCCTGAGAACATGAAACGTAATATGGATTCCACGTTAGGTTTAATATATTCACAGCGAGTTTTACTTGCATTGATCGACAAAGGGCTGGCGCGCGAAACAGCATACGATACGGTACAGCCACTTGCTATGAAGGCATGGGAATCTCAAAAGGCATTCCGTAGCTTTGTGGATGCAGATGAAAAAATTACTTCATTATTAACTAAAGAAGAATTGGATGATTGCTTTGACTACAATTACCACATTCAGCACGTCGATATGATTTTTGACCGCTTAGGCTTAAATAAATAGAGTTAACAAAAACATCAAGACATATCTGATTATATGGGGGAAACTATCGTGATAAAAGGCGATCTATTATACGAAGGTAAAGCAAAAAGATTATATGCAACGGAGAACGAAGAGGTTCTCTACGTTACATATAAGGATAGTGCAACTGCATTTAACGGAGAGAAGAAGGCAGAAATCAATGGTAAGGGCATATTAAATAACAAAATTACTACTATTCTTTTCGAACAGCTAAAGAAGTATGGGATTGAATCTCATTTTATTGAGCAGCTTTCTGAAAATGACCAACTGGTAAAGAAAGTAGAGATTATCCCGCTTGAGGTTGTTGTAAGAAATATAGCTGCCGGAAGTCTTTCTAAGAGACTTGGTTTGGAAGAGGGGACCCTTCTAAAACATCCAATTGTTGAGTTTTATCTAAAGGATGACGAGCTTGGTGACCCACTTTTAACAAATGCACATTTAGATTTATTGGAAATTGCTTCTTCTGAAGAAATAGATACGCTTCAAACGATGGCACTCAAGGTTAACCAAGTGCTTCTCCCAATATTCTCTGATATTGGTGTTACTTTAGTAGATTTCAAATTAGAGTTTGGTAAAACAGCGGACGGTTCTATTTTGCTTGCCGATGAAATCTCTCCGGATACTTGTCGACTTTGGGACAAGGAAACAAACCAAAAACTAGATAAAGACGTGTTCAGACGCAATTTAGGAAGCTTAACAGAAGTTTATGAGATTATACTTTCCCGTCTAGGAGGACTATCAAAATGAAAAAAGTTAAAGTATATGTGACACTTCGTGAAAGTGTATTAGATCCACAAGGGAGTGCAGTAATGGGTGCACTACATTCTATGGAATACAAAGAAGTTACGGACGTGAGAATTGGTAAATATCTGGAGCTCCAAATAGAAGAAGGAACACGTGATTTAGATGCAATGATAAGAGAGATGTGTGAAAAGCTTTTAACGAATACAGTAATTGAAGATTATCGCTATGAGGTGGAGGAGGCTGTCAGCAAATGAAGTTCGCTGTCATCGTATTTCCAGGATCCAATTGTGATTTAGATATGTACCATGCGATTAAAGATGAGCTTGGCGAAGAAGTAGAATACGTTTGGCATGATGAGAAGGATTTAAGCAAATTTGATGCCATTTTACTGCCAGGTGGGTTCTCTTATGGTGACTACCTACGTTGTGGTGCCATTTCTCGCTTCTCAAATATTATGTCTGAAGTGGTGAAGGCTGCAGAAGCTGGTAAGCCAGTTCTAGGTGTTTGTAATGGATTTCAAGTGCTGACAGAGGCTGGCCTTTTACCAGGTGCCTTATTGCGCAACAAAGACTTAAAGTTTATGTGTCGCACGGTTGACTTAAGAGTAGTAAATAATGAAACCCAATTTACCTCTGCTTATAAGAAGAATGATGTGATTCAGATCCCGATTGCCCACGGAGAAGGTAATTATTATTGTGATGAACTAACATTGATGTCACTAAAGGAAAACAACCAAATTGTCTTTACCTATGCTTCTGACAATCCAAATGGAAGCATAGAAGATATTGCAGGTATTGTAAACGAAAGAGGAAATGTACTTGGGATGATGCCTCACCCAGAGCGCGCTGTAAGCGAAATGATGGGTGGAAGTGATGGATTAGCATTATTCAAATCTATTTTGAAACAGTGGAGGGAATCTCATGTCAGTCATGCTTGAACCGAATGCGGAGCAGATTAAAGAACAAAAGCTATATGCTCAAATGGGAATGTCCGATGAAGAATTTGCGATGGTGGAAAAAATCCTAGGAAGACTGCCTAATTATACAGAGACTGGTTTATTCTCTGTTATGTGGTCGGAGCACTGCTCTTATAAAAATTCTAAGCCAGTTCTACGTAAATTCCCTACAAAGGGACCTCAAGTTTTACAAGGGCCAGGAGAGGGTGCAGGTATTGTCGACATTGGTGATGGGCAGGCTGTAGTTTTTAAAATGGAATCGCATAACCATCCCTCTGCAATCGAGCCTTATCAAGGAGCTGCAACAGGAGTAGGCGGAATTATTCGAGATGTCTTTTCAATGGGAGCACGTCCAATTGCTATGTTAAATTCTTTGCGATTTGGTGAACTAAAAACACCACGCGTTAAATATTTGTTTGAAGAAGTAGTGGCAGGTATTGCTGGCTATGGTAACTGTATTGGTATTCCAACAGTTGGCGGAGAAATTCAGTTTGATGACTGTTACGAGGGTAACCCACTAGTAAATGCTATGTGTGTCGGTTTAATCAACCATGAGGATATCCAAAAAGGAATAGCAGCTGGTGAAGGTAATACAGTGATGTATGCTGGAGCAAAAACAGGACGTGATGGAATTCATGGTGCGACATTCGCCTCGGAAGAATTGACGGAAGCTTCTGAAGAAAAGCGTCCTGCAGTTCAAGTAGGGGATCCATTTATGGAAAAGCTTTTATTAGAAGCATGTCTAGAGGTTATTAAATCGGATGCAATTATCGGGATTCAAGACATGGGAGCAGCTGGTTTAACTTCTTCCTCGGCAGAAATGGCTTCAAAAGCTGGGCACGGAGTAGAGATGAACTTAGACTTTGTTCCACAGCGCGAAACTGGTATGACTGCCTATGAAATGATGCTATCTGAATCACAGGAACGCATGCTAATTGTTGTTAAAAAGGGCCGTGAAGAAGAAATCGTTGAGGTTTTTGAAAAGTATGGTCTAGATTGTGTTGCTGTAGGTAAGGTAACAAATGATAAAATGCTTCGCCTTCTTCATAATGGCGAGATTGTAGCCGAGGTTCCAGCAGATGCACTTGCTGAGGAAGCACCGGTTTATCATAAGCCTTCTAAAATTCCTGCTTATTACACAGAATTCCAAGCTATGGAAAACAAAGAACCTGTAGTAACGGACTATAACGAAGCTCTTATAAAGCTTCTTCAACAGCCTACAATTGCTTCAAAGGAATGGGTGTACGATCAATATGACTATCAGGTTAGAACTAGTACAGTAGTTACTCCTGGTTCCGATGCAGCAGTTGTACGTGTTCGTGGGACAAATAAAGGCCTTGCTATGACGACAGATTGCAACTCTCGCTATATTTATTTAGATCCAGTAGCCGGAGGGAAAATTGCAGTGGCAGAGGCAGCACGTAATGTAGTGTGTTCAGGAGCTAAGCCATTGGCAATTACTGATTGTCTGAATTTCGGTAACCCTGAAAACCCGGAAATCTTCTGGCAGTTAGATCAGTCAGCAGAAGGGATAGCTGCTGCTTGTATCGCCTTAGACTCACCGGTAATTGGAGGAAATGTGTCCCTTTATAATGAAAGAAGTGGAACAGCCGTTTATCCAACACCAACCATTGGTCTTGTAGGATTAGTAGAGGATTTGGCTCATGTAACAACTCAATTTGTTAAGCAAGCGGGAGATCTCGTTTATTTGATTGGTGACACTAAAACAGAATTCGGTGGCTCGGAGCTACAAAAATTAGTAGAAGGTCGCATTTTTGGTCAAGCGCCTTCCATCGATTTAGAGGTAGAAGCAGCTCGCCAACAAGCCTTATTATCAGCTATTCAAGCTGGTTTAGTACAGTCAGCCCATGATATCGCAGAGGGTGGTTTTGCAGTAGCATTAGCTGAAAAAGCATTTGGCGCTAAAGGTCTTGGAGTAGAAGTGACGGTTCAAGGTTCAGCAGTAACGACTTTATTTAGTGAATCCCAATCTCGTTTCATCGTGACGATCAAGCCAGAGGATGTTGAACAGTTTGAAGCAATTGTAGAAGATGCTGTGAAAATTGGCCAGGTAACTGATACAAATAATCTAGTAATCTCTCAAGAAGACGGAACTACATGGATCAGCGGTTCTGTTGACGAATTCCGTTCCGCTTGGAAAGGAGCCATACCATGCTTGCTGAACTCAGAGGCTTAAACGAAGAATGTGGTGTGTTTGGTATTTGGGGTCACACCCAGCCAGCGGCCATGAGTTATTATGGACTGCATGCATTACAGCACCGTGGACAGGAGGGTGCAGGGATCGTTGTAACCGATGGCAAATCCTTACGCGCCGTAAAA
The DNA here is from genome assembly GCF_038004905.1 of Psychrobacillus sp. FSL W7-1493. NCBI lineage: Bacteria > Bacillati > Bacillota > Bacilli > Caryophanales > Bacillaceae > Psychrobacillus > Psychrobacillus sp. FSL W7-1493. The sequence continues at coordinate 758,699 of NZ_JBBOSB010000001.1, forward strand.
GGCGAAGGCCTTGTGAATGACGTGTTTAATAATGGAAAGCTGGAGCAGCTGGAAGGGCACTCGGCTATTGCTCATGTTCGTTATGCAACAGCAGGAGGATCTGGACTAGAGAATGTACAGCCTTTACTATTCAATTCTACGACAGGCAGCTTAGCCATTGCGCACAATGGTAACATCGTCAATGCTACTCGTTTGAAGCGTAACCTAGAGCAGCAAGGAAGTATTTTTCAAACGACTTCAGATACAGAAGTGCTTGCTCACTTATTAAAAAAGAGTAAATTACCCTCCTTTGAAGAGCGTGCAAAGCAATCTCTTCGATTACTAGAAGGAGCCTTTGCCTTCATCATTCTGACCGAGGATGGCATGCTAGTCGCGCAGGATCCGCAAGGCATGCGTCCTCTTTCCCTAGGGAAATTAGACGATGCTTGGGTAGTGGCTTCTGAAACAAGTGCCTTCGATTTAATCGGAGCAGAGCTAGTACGCTCTATCCATCCAGGAGAGCTTTTAATTATTAATGACGAAGGTTGTCGTTCGGAACGTTATATTGAAAAAAAGGACCGTGCGATATGTACAATGGAGTATGTCTACTTTTCTCGCCCGGACTCTGATATAGATGGCATAAATATTCATATGGCAAGAAAGCGTTTAGGAAAGCAACTAGCAAATGAAGTATTCATCGATGCAGATGTGGTAACAGGTGTCCCAGACTCCAGTATTTCTGCAGCAATAGGATTTTCAGAATCAACGGGTATTCCGTATGAGCTAGGTCTGATCAAAAACCGTTATGTTGGCCGAACGTTTATCCAGCCATCGCAGGACTTGCGTGAGCGTGGAGTTAAGATGAAGCTATCACCAGTTCGTCAAGTCGTGAAAGGCAAGCGTGTTGTTATGGTTGATGACTCTATCGTTCGTGGAACTACCTCTAGAAGAATTGTAAATATGCTAAAGGAGGCAGGAGCGACAGAGGTTCACGTAGTTATTAGTTCTCCTCCTTTAAAGAATCCGTGCTTTTATGGGATAGATATTAGTTCTGATTCTGAACTGATTGCAGCAAATAATTCTATTGAAGAAATGCGTGAATTGATTGGTGCAGATTCCCTTTCCTTCTTATCGGTGGAGGGAATGGTAGAAGCGATTGGCAGACCAGACGGTGAAAAAAATTGTGGTCATTGCTTAGCCTGCTTTACTGGAGAATACCCGACAGATATATTTCCAGACACAAAATTACCACATGAAAAAGAGCTTGTTCGATAGGAGGATTATAGATGTCAAAAGCATATGAAAAAGCTGGTGTAAATATTGAAGCTGGCTATGAAGCAGTTGAACGCATGAAATCACATGTCGAACGTACAGCTAGAAAAGGAATCATGGGTACTTTTGGTGGCTTTGGAGGAATGTTCGACTTATCTTCTTTAAATTATAAAGAACCAGTCTTAATCTCTGGGACTGATGGTGTAGGAACAAAGCTTAAGCTTGCCTTTATGATGGACAGTCACGACACAATTGGTATCGATTGTGTTGCTATGTGTGTAAATGACATCGTTGCACAAGGAGCAGAGCCTTTATTCTTCTTAGATTATGTAGCGGTAGGTAAGGCAGTACCGACTCGTATCGAACAAATTGTAAAGGGCGTTGCAGATGGATGTGTTCAGTCTGGTGCAGCCTTAATAGGCGGAGAAACGGCAGAAATGCCAGGGCTTTATGAAGAGAATGAGTACGATTTAGCGGGGTTTGCTGTTGGTGCTTGTGAAAAAGCAAAAATAGTAACAGGTGAGCAGATTAGTGAAGGAGATGTATTAGTTGGTATAGCCTCTAGTGGTGTTCATTCCAATGGATATTCTCTTGTACGTAAAATAGTATTTGAAGAGCAAGGGTATACAGCAAATACGATAGTGGAGGGTTTTGAGGACCTTGGAGAAATTGGCAAGGCTCTCTTAACTCCTACTAAGATTTATGCAAAACCAGTAATGGAGTTACATCAGCAATTAAACATCCATGGTATGGCGCATGTAACTGGCGGAGGGTTCTATGAAAACCTTCCACGGATGATGCCTGAAGGGTTGGCAACTGAAATAGATCTTGGTTCTTGGGAAGTGCTACCGATATTCCAATTCCTCAAGGAAAAGGGGCAGCTGACTGATAGAGATCTTTACAATGTATTTAATATGGGAATTGGCTTTGTACTAGCTTTAACTGAGGAAGAGGCAGAAAAGGCGATTGCTATAGCTGAGACTCATGGAGAAAAAGCATACACAATCGGTCGTGTGGTAAAAGGGGAAGGCGTACTATTCAACGGAACACATGACGGGAGTTTAGTGTAATGAGTACAGGTCCAAAGTTTGCCGTCTTCGCTTCAGGAAGCGGCACTAATTTTCAAGCAATCTATGATGCGGTTAGGACGGGTAAGCTGGTAGGTGAACCCGTCTTAGTTGTAACAAACAGACCAGATGCATATGTTGTGGATCGTGCAAAGGCAGTAGGAATTGAAACGCTAATATGTAAGCCATCCGATTATTCTACAAAGGAAGCTTATGAGCAGGAAATTTTAAACGAATTACAAGAGTTACAGGTAGAATGGCTAGTGCTTGCTGGTTACATGAGATTGGTTGGCAATGTGTTACTGGATGCATATCCGAATCGTATAGTTAATATTCATCCTTCCTTGTTACCCGCCTTCCCTGGAAAAGACGCTATTGGACAGGCAATGGAGCATGGTGTGAAAGTTACGGGGGTCACCGTGCACATAGTAGACGCAGGTATGGATACAGGACCAATATTAGCTCAATGTGCTGTAGACGTCATATGTGATGACCGAGAGAAGACAGAGGAAAGAATCCATGCAGTAGAGCATGAATTATACGTAAAGACCTTGCAACAGCTGTGGAGTTAATGGACATAAGCTTAAGTACTTCCAAAAGCTCAACTTTATTAATAAACGTATGAAAGTTTCTTCATGGTCAATTACTTAGCACTTTTTTTAAGAGATTATTTTACCTTTATCCATGCTTGATTGAAGCGACAGATGAGGGCTTATCGCTCCCCCCGCGAAAAAGCGTCCGAGATATGAGCGGAAATCAATGTATTTTATTTTACTATTTACTTTTAAAGCTGGGATAAAATAAGCTTTACTTTAATATCGATTTTTAAAAAAATTAGGAGGAATTATTGTGTCTAAACGTGCGTTAATCAGTGTATCTGATAAATCAGGAATTCTTGAGTTTGCAAAAGAGCTGGAACAGCTTGGGTATGAAATTTTATCAACTGGAGGTACCAAATCATTTTTAGAGAAAAATGGAGTTGCTATTACCTCTGTTGACCAAGTAACTAATTTTCCAGAGATTTTGGATGGTCGAGTAAAAACATTAAACCCAATGATTCACGGTGGATTACTAGCAAAGCATGATGATCCCTCTCACCAAGCTCAATTAGAAGAACATAACATAACCCCAATCCAAGTGGTTTGCGTAAACCTTTATCCTTTCCGTGAAACTATTTCAAAACCTGATGTAGCATTTGAAGATGCTATTGAAAACATCGATATTGGTGGGCCGTCTATGCTACGCTCAGCAGCTAAAAATCATCAGTATGTAACAGTAGTTACTGATACAACTGATTACGAAGAAGTGTTAAGTCAGCTAAAAGAAACTGGAGAAACTACTATTGAAACACGTCGTAGACTTGCAGCTAAAGTATTCCGTCACACAGCAGCTTATGATGCGTTAATCGCAGATTATATGACAAATCTTACGGGAGAAGAATTCCCTGAGCTATTAACTCTTACATATGAGCGTAAGCAAGCTTTGCGTTATGGAGAAAATCCTCATCAACAGGCTGCATTCTACAAACGCCCACTTGGTTCTGATTTCTCGATCGCATCGGCTAAGCAATTACACGGTAAGGAGCTTTCTTATAACAATATCCAAGATGCAAATGCTGCTATCCAAATTGTTAAGGAATTTGAATTACCAGCTGCAGTTGCTGTGAAGCATATGAATCCATGTGGAGTAGGTACAGGAAACACAATTTCCGAGGCATTCCAAAAAGCTTATGAAGCAGATTCTACATCTATTTTTGGAGGAATTGTGGCTTTAAACCGTGAAGTGGATGCTACTACTGCTAAAACATTAGCAGGCATTTTCTTAGAGATTATTATTGCTCCGTCCTTCTCCGAGGAAGCCATTGCAATGCTAACTGCTAAGAAGAACATTCGTCTTTTAACTATTTCCTATGAGCAAACGAAAAAAGACAAATGGAATACGGTCTCAGTAGAGGGTGGATTATTAATACAATCTCCAGATACTTACGGGTTAAAAGATGCAGATGTTCGAGTAGTTACAGAACGTCAGCCTACAGAGGAAGAATGGAAATCGATGACATTGGGATGGAATGTTGTAAAGCATGTTAAATCTAACGCCATCGTGGTAGCGAATGAAGAAATGACAGTAGGTGTAGGAGCAGGCCAGATGAACCGTGTAGGATCTGCTAAAATTGCTCTTGAACAAGCAGGTGATCTTGCAAAAGGAGCTAGTCTTGCATCAGATGCTTTCTTCCCTATGAATGATACGGTAGAGGCAGCTGCCAAAGCTGGTGTTACAGCAATTATACAAACTGGTGGATCTGTGAAAGACCAAGATTCAATTGATAAAGCAAACGAGTATGGAATTGCGATGGTATTTACTGGCGTGCGCCATTTTAAACATTAAGGAGGCTTCCCCTTATATGAAAGTTCTTGTTATTGGTAGTGGAGGGAGAGAGCATGCAATTGCTAAGCAGTTCCAGCTATCTCCGTCTGTTCAGAAAGTGTTTGTAGCACCTGGGAACGCTGGGATGGAAAAGGACGTTCAGATTGTTCCAATCGATGCATTAGCTTTTGACGAGTTAGCCAAGTTTGCAAAAGAAAACAAAATCGATTTAACGTTTGTCGGACCAGAACAACCTCTTGCAGAAGGGATTGTAGATTTCTTCGAAGGACAAGGCTTACGTATATTTGGCCCCACTAAGGCTGCAGCACAAATTGAAGGAAGTAAAACCTTTGCAAAAGAATTAATGGACAAGTATAACATTCCAACAGCTGCTTATGAAACATTTACAGAGGTAGACAAAGCAAAAGAATACATTGAACGTCTTGGAGCTCCAATTGTTGTGAAGGCGGATGGTCTTGCTGCTGGGAAAGGCGTAGTAGTTGCGATGTCGGTTGAAGAGGCGACAGCCGCAGTAGAGGACATGATTGGTAACCAATTGTTTGGAGAATCTTCCTCTCGTGTTGTTATAGAAGAGTTTTTAGATGGAGAAGAATTTTCATATATGTCCTTTGTCCACAACGGAGCTATTTATCCAATGGTAATAGCTCAGGATCATAAACGTGCTTTCGATGGGGATGAGGGCCCGAACACCGGAGGTATGGGTGCATATTCCCCTGTGCCACAAATCTCTAAGGACGTAATAGAGACTGCTTACCAAACGATTGTGGAACCAACCGTTCAAGCAATGACTGCGGAAGGTTATCCTTTCACAGGTATTTTATATGCTGGTCTTATCCTGACAAAGGAAGGTCCAAAAGTTATCGAATTTAATGCTCGTTTTGGAGATCCTGAAACTCAAGTAGTTCTTCCTAGAATGAAGAGTGATTTTGGTGAATTTATGGAAGCGTTGATGGAAGGAACGTCTTATCATGTAGAATGGTCCGACGAGGCAATGTTAGGTGTGGTAATTGCTGCTGAGGGATATCCAATGAATCCGGCAAAGGGTGCAGTGATTCCTAATTTAGATTATTTGACTGAAGAGGGACTACATATATTCCATGCAGGTACGAAGTTGCAGGATGGAGAGCTAGTAGCAAACGGTGGTCGTGTCTTATTAGTAGCGGGAAAAGAAGCAACCTTAAAGGCTGCACAGCAAAGTGTCTATGAGAAGCTTTCTAAAACAGAGTGGAATGGTTTATTCTATAGAACCGATATTGGTTGGCGAACATTTAAATAATTTGAAAAAGAATGTCCGGTATACGCTTGGACATTCTTTTTTTAGAAATGTGTGAGAGCTGCTTGTACTTCTAAAGGTAAGTAATTTAGTGATACAGATTTCCGCTTTCGGCGGACGCTTTCCGTGGGGTGAGCGATAAGCCATCACCCATCGCTTACGCGCGTGGTTGTGATGTCTTATCTGTCTCACTCATCCCACTGGAGTCGCCACCTGTCGCTTCAATCATAAGTATGTAGGAAATAAAGAACCGACTTATATCACTTTCACAGTTCATTCTTCTTTAAACTAAAACTAATGGTCAGATGTTGCATTTTGCTATTATAAATTAATATCTATTATCACTCATTTAATGGTTGTTCTACCTATCTTTAATTTAATTGCTAATTTAACAGTAAAGTTTATATCACACCATGAAAAAGCGTCCACTAAGAGTAGAAATCTGCCATCGCTTGTTAGCTCTAAACAATGATCTTTTATAATATTTATCATATTTTCCTTTATTGTGACTATTATATAAGAGAAGGCTACGAAACTATGCGATAGATTTTCTAACTATAATATATAAACTTTACTTGTCTTTAAAATAGAGATTATTCGGTCGATAAATATAGTAGCAGATAAATTTACCTATTCGTTTATCAGAATTTACAAAAAATATAATTCAACACTTTGATTTACTAAAGTACTGTGCTAGTATTATTTTTATGAAAAGAATATACGGGAAGGAGAAGGGCTACATGCATTATCCAATATGGAAAATCGAACATATAAGGCATCAAATAGAAGTGGTTAACGGTACAAAAGCACCCGACATTCTTATTAAGAATGCTACTTACTTACATAGTCATTTAAAAAAGTGGATAAGTGGAAACATTTGGATCGTCAACGACCGTATCGTGTATTCAGGGACTGAAACACCTCTCATTACGGATGAGACTGAAGTCTACGATGCTGCAGGGCAAAAGATTGTACCTGGTTATATTGAACCCCATGTACATCCATTCCAGCTTTATAACCCACAAACATTTGCAGATTACGCTTCACAGCTTGGAACCACAACATTTATATCAGATAATTTAATCCTTTTCCTGATGCTTGAAAATAAGAAAGCGTTTTCAATAATGGATGAGTTAAAAAAATTACCTTTTTCTTTTTATTGGTGGGCTCGTTTTGATTCCCAAACAGAATTAGAAAATGAGGAGCAGCTTTTTAACTCCAAAACAGTAGGAGAATGGATTAATCGACCGGATGTCATTATGGGTGGTGAGCTGACGGGATGGCCTAGATTACTATCCGGAGATGACCAGATGCTGTATTGGCTTCAGCAGGCTAAAACCAAAGGAATGAAAATCGAAGGACATTTTCCTGGTGCATCTGAGAAAACACTTGCTAGAATGAGATTATTAGGGGCAGATGGTGACCATGAGTCTATGACAATCGAGGAAGTAGAGAGACGGATACTGCATGGTTATGCAGTTACCTTACGTCATTCTTCTATTCGTCCAGATTTACCAAACCTACTAAAGGATATTTTAGAGAAGGATCTACGTATTTTTGATCATTTAATGATGACTACAGATGGTTCGACACCATCTTTTCATACCGACGGTGTAATGGACAAATGTATCCAGGTGGCATTAGATGCAGGTGTAGATCCGATTGATGCGTACTTGATGGCGTCATTTAACGTTGCAAAGTACTATAATCTTTCAAATTTACATGGTGTTATTGCAACAGGTAGACTTGCAACATTGAATTTCCTAGAGGACGAGCGAAATCCTGTCCCAATAGCAGTTTTATCAAAAGGAGTATGGTTAAGAAAAGACGGAGAAAAAGTTCGAGGGTTAGAAGAGGTAGATTGGTCTAATATGCCGCCGCTTCAGCTAGACTTCGATTTAACCGATAGCGATTTTCAATTCTCGATGCCATTTGGTATTGAAATGGTGAATGACGTCATTACTAAGCCTTATTCCATTAGTGTTGATACAACGGACAATGAATTGTCTCAAAGTCACGACCAAAGCTTCCTGCTACTTATAGATAGAAATGGTAAGTGGAAAGTATCTACTTTAATAAAAGGCTTCGCAACGTCCTTAATGGGATTTGCTTCTTCCTATTCAAATACGGGGGATATATTATTGATTGGGAAGAGTAAAAAAAGTATGATGCAGGCCTTTGATGAAATGAAGAAAATGAACGGCGGGATTGTCATTGTAGAAGATGACCAGGTTGTCTGTTCAATCCATCTTCCAATAGGTGGGGGGCTTTCTGATAAGCCAATGGAAGAGCTTATAGAGGAAGAGATAGTGTTAAAGAGAGAACTAGCTAATAGAGGATTTAAGCATGGGGATGCTATATACACACTGCTGTTTTTACAATCTACTCATTTGCCGTATGTCCGTGTAACTCAAAAAGGGATATTCGATGTGATGAAGAAGAAGGTTTTATTTCCAGCAGTAATGAGGTAGGAGGCTTTAGCGTGTTAAAAAAATGGGGAATGATTACTGTTGTTTGTGTTTTACTTTCAGGGTGCTCAAAGGAAGCAGTAATAGAGGAAGTAGTTGCTGAAGATATTAAAGAAGAGGTAGAGGAGAGTGTGGCTGAAATAATTGAAGAGGAACCGACAGTCTTGCCGTTCACTGCTCCATTTACTGGGGTTGGATCAGAAGAAGAGTTAAAGCAAAGACCAGTTATGGTAACTATCAATAACCATCCACAAGCTCGTCCGCAATCAGGGATATCTCAAGCAGATCTAGTTTATGAAGTCATTGCAGAGGGAAATGTTACTCGATTTTTGGCAGTTTTTCAAAGTGAGATTCCAGATAATATTGGACCAGTTAGAAGTGCTAGAGATTACTTTGTAGAGCTATCCAAGGGGTTAGATGCCTTTTATGTGGCGCATGGCTATAGTCCAGATGCACAGAAAATGTTAAACGCAAGAGTAGTAGATAATATAAACGGTATGCAGTATGATGGAATCTACTTTAAACGTTCAAAAGAAAGAAAAGCACCACACAACTCTTATATTTCAGGTGAGAATATTTTAGCTGGAGCAGAGCGAGTAGGGGCTTCAATGGAATTGAACAAGATACCGACCTTCTCTTTCTTAGAATCTATAGATGGTGCTAAGATTGGAAATCCAGCTTCCAATATAACTATTCGCTACGGGAATGGTACTAGCTTTGAGAACGAATATAATTATGTTTCAGACGAAGGGATTTACGAAAGAAAGTCTGCTGGAGTCCTTACAACCGATAAGGAGAACGAGACTCCTGTAAAACTTTCAAATCTTATTTTTATGGAAATCCCACATAAAACCATTGATAATTCTGGGCGTCAGCAGTTAACATTAGCTAATGGAGGAAAAGCATATCTTTTCCAAGCCGGTATTATGAAGGAAATAGAGTGGAAAAATATAGAAGGTATATTGGTTCCTATGGAAAATGGTGTACCAGCAAAGCTAGTTCAAGGAAAAACATGGATTAGTATTGTTCCGACAAGTCCTGGGATAGAAAATATGGTTAAGTATATACCGTAAACGACTAAAGAAAGGAATGAATACATTGCAGATTGAAAAAATTAAAGGTAAACAAACAGACCAACTATTCAATGCTATTCTGCAGTTGAAGGATATAGATGAGTGCTATCGATTTTTTGACGACTTATGCACAATCAGCGAAATTCAATCACTTGCTCAGCGATTTGAAGTAGCCCATTTGCTTCGTCTAAAGAAAACTTATGAATCTATTAAAAAAGAAACTGGTGCAAGCACTGCTACTATTTCACGTGTTAGACGAGCATTTGATTATGGCAATGATGCGTATGACGAAATGTTAGATAGATTATATCCAGACGAGAAACCAGTGTTAAATAGAAAAGAGTAATAGAGAAGAGCTCTCTCCGAAACTTATTCGGGAGAGTTTTTTTGTTTGTTAAGAGAAGTACCTAATAGCTCTGAAAAATAAATTTATGGGAAGTCTCTTGACGATTGTTGAATTTTTATTACAAATTTGGATTCCTCATGGCTTATGAGCGATGTCAGCAGGTATTTTTGGTATAATGGAGTAATGTTATCAAACAACTATTGTGTAGGTGAAAAAATGGATTATAAAGAGTGGAGACATATATTTAAGCTAGACCCTGCGAAGGAGATTTCTTCCGAGGCATTAGAGAGGGTATGCGAATCTGGAACAGATGCTATTATTATTGGCGGTTCTGATGGCGTGACCTTAGACAACGTAATAGATCTATTAATGAGAATTCGTAGATACGCAGTTCCGGTAGCGTTGGAAGTTTCTACGATAGATAGTATAACCCCTGGTTTTGATTTTTATTTTATTCCTAGTGTTTTGAACAGCACCGATACGAGATGGGTGAAGGACCTGCATCATAAGGCGACAAAGGAATTTGGTGAGGTTATGAATTGGGAGGAAATAATCCCAGAAGGCTATTGTATTTTAAACCCTGACTGTAAGGCAGCTATGCTGACACAAGCGGAGCCAGTTGAAACAATCGATGATATAATTGCTTATGCTCAAATGGTAGAGCATATGTTCAAATTCCCTGTTTTCTACATGGAATACAGCGGAAAATACGGTGATGTTCAAACTGTAGCCAAGGTAAGATCTGGTTTAAAACAAACCCAGCTTTTTTATGGTGGGGGGATTAAAACAGAAGCACAAGCCCGCGAAATGGCCGCCTATGCACATACCATTATTGTAGGAAACCAAATTTACGATAATTTGAATGAAGCCTTGAAAACTGTTAATGCAGTAAAATGAATTGAGGAAATAGATAGCCAAGGGTATAATAGAAAGAACAAATGTTCTTGTAGAGGAAGTGTAGTAAAGTATGGAACTTATAGCTAAAACCCTATTAAACGGGATGAATAAAGAGCAAGAGGAAGCAGTGAAATCAACTGACGGTCCACTACTGATTATGGCTGGAGCTGGATCTGGTAAAACAAGAGTGCTAACACATCGCATAGCTTATCTAATCGTGGAAAAGGAAGTTTATCCTTCTAAAATATTGGCCATTACCTTTACCAACAAAGCAGCCCGCGAAATGCGAGAGCGTATCAATAGTATTTTAGGAGAAGGCACTGGAGAGAGAATGTGGGTTTCTACGTTTCACTCGATGTGTGTACGTATTTTAAGAAGAGATATCGATCGAATTGGTTATTCTAAAAGTTTCTCTATATTAGATACTTCTGACCAGCTGACAGTTATTAAAGGTATTTTGAAGGATTTGAATATTGATACGAAACAATATGATCCTCGCTCTATGCTGAATGCTATTAGTAGTGCAAAGAATATATGTATTGATGCAGATACATATAAGGCTCAAATGAATGATTCCAATCCCTTTGAGAAAACAGTAGCAAAGGTATACGAAGGGTATCAAAAACGTCTGAGAAAAAACCAGTCGCTAGACTTCGATGATTTAATCATGACTACTTTAACATTGTTTAAGCGAGTGCCAGATGTATTGGAATACTATCAAAATAAGTTTCAGTATATCCATGTAGATGAATACCAGGATACGAACAAGGCTCAATACGAGCTAGTTCAAATGCTTGCAAACAAGTTCAAAAACATCTGTGTTGTAGGTGATTCCGATCAATCCATATATCGCTGGCGCGGCGCGGATATACAAAACATCCTTTCCTTTGAAAAAGACTATCCAAATGCGAAAGTGATCATGCTGGAACAAAACTATCGGTCATCTCAAAGAATCTTAAAAGCAGCAAATGACGTCATTTGTAATAACCAAAGTCGTTATCCAAAAGTGTTGCGAACTGAAAACCTTGAAGGTGAAAAGATTGAGTTGTTCCGTGCAAATGAAGAACAGCAGGAAGCTCAATATGTTGTTCAAAAGATTCAAGAGCTAATAGAAACAGAAAACAGAACGCTAAACGATTTTGCTATCTTATATCGAACGAATGCCCAATCACGTGTAATGGAGGAAGTGCTCGTTAAATCGAACATGGCCTATACGATTGTTGGAGGTACCAAGTTCTATGATCGGAAAGAGATTAAAGACTTACTTGCCTATCTACGACTGATCGCCAATAATGATGATGATTTATCACTTGCTCGAATTATTAATGAGCCTAAGCGAAACATAGGAGCAACCTCATTTGACCGAATAGCGAGATATGCTATAGAACAAGATCGTTCCATTTTAGACGCTTTAAACGAGGTAGACTTCATGGGATTACCTGCTAGAGCAGTGAATTCTGTAGTAGGCTTCCATGGACTCATTCAAAACCTAACTCAAATGCAGGAGTTCTTGTCAGTAACTGAGATTGTGGAACAGGTATTAGAGAAAACTGGATATAAAACGATGCTAAAAAATGAAAAGACAATTGAAGCGGAAAGCCGTCTAGAGAATATCGAGGAGTTTTTATCTGTAACGAAAGCCTTCGAAGAAAAAAGTGACGATAAATCTCTTGTTGCATTTTTAACAGACTTGGCGCTCATTTCAGATATTGATAAGCTCGATGAAGATGAGGACAAGTCACAGGGCAATATTATCCTGATGACAATGCATGCTGCTAAGGGGCTGGAGTTTCCTGTAGTATTTATCATTGGAATGGAAGAAAATATTTTTCCACATGCTCGCTCCATTGGAAACGATGAGGAGATGGAGGAAGAACGTCGCTTAGCATATGTAGGTATTACTCGTGCTGAGGAAAGATTATTTATCACATGTGCACAAGCACGAACTATATTTGGACGCAGTAGCTTTAACAGTCCCTCTCGTTTCATCGCGGAGATTTCAGATGAAATTATTGAGGTTGTAGGGTGGTCCAGAGATATCCGCAAAAACAAAAGTAGAGATACAAAAGTAATTGCACCAGTTCCTCGCGCTGCAGTTTCTAGACCAGCGTATCAATCGACCGGTGGAGAGCGTTTAGGCTGGCAGGTTGGTGACAAGGCAGCCCATAAAAAATGGGGCGAGGGTATGGTTGTCAGCGTTCGTGGCGATGGTGAGAATACAGAGCTTGATATTGCTTTCCCAAGTCCGACTGGGATCAAGCGATTACTTGCTAAATATGCACCGATTGAAAAAGTATAATTTTCTTAGCGGAGGAAAATCGATGGATAAATTAGAAAGAGTAAAAGAGCTTCATAAAATATTGCATGACTATAGCTACTCATACTATGTATTAGATAAACCGACAGTACCCGATGCTGTCTATGATCAATATTTGCATGAACTGATTGCACTAGAGGAAGAAAATCCGGACTTGATTTTCCCGGATTCTCCCACTCAGCGTGTGGGATTAACTATAAGTGAAGGATTCAAAAAAGTGACCCATGCCAATCCAATGTTAAGTTTATCCAATGCATTTAATGAAGAGGATATTAGAGACTTTGATAAACGTATCCGAAATATTCTTGATGAGACACCGGTCTACGTATGTGAACTGAAAATAGACGGACTTGCTGTTTCACTTCTATACGAGAATGGACAACTCGTTCGCGGAGCTACTCGTGGTGATGGAACAACAGGTGAGGATATCACGAGTAACATTAAAACGATTCGTGCTGTCCCTTTACGTTTGCAGGAAAATGTTACGTTAGAGGCTAGAGGAGAGGCATATATGCCTAAATCTTCTTTCCTAAAGCTAAATGAACAACGAGCAGAAGACGGGTTAGAATTATTTGCGAATCCTCGCAATGCAGCTGCTGGTTCCTTGCGTCAGCTAGATCCTAAAATTGCGGCAAGCCGTAATTTGTCCATGTTCATTTATGGCATGGGGGGAGATGGAGAAGAGTTTAATATTGACGATCATTCGGAAGCCCTTAAGTATATGAGAAAGCTAGGATTACCTACTAACAATGAAACAAGAGAATGTCATTCTGTTGAAGAGGTTATGGCTTTTATTGAAGAATGGACGACCAAAAGAAATGATATTCCTTATGAGATAGATGGAATTGTGATTAAAGTGAATAATTACTCGCAGCAAGAGGAACTTGGCTTCACAGCTAAAAGTCCACGTTTTGCTATTGCCTACAAATTCCCTGCTGAAGAGGTAGTTACGACGATAATCGGAATCGACCTAACAGTGGGACGAACTGGTGTAGTTACTCCAACTGCATTGTTAGAACCAGCACAGGTGGCGGGTACAACAGTACAAAGAGCTTCCTTGCATAACGAGGATCTTATTCGCGAAAAGGATATACGAATAGGCGATCGAGTAATCATTCGAAAAGCTGGGGACATCATCCCAGAAGTAGTGGGAGTAATCCTTCAAGAAAGAAAGGATAACCTAGTCCCTTATGAAATGCCGACAAACTGTCCTGCATGTGATAGTGAACTGATACGTATTGAAGAAGAGGTCGCTCTACGATGTGTTAATCCGCAATGTCCAGCTCAAATTCGTGAAGGAATTTATCACTTTGCTTCCCGCAATGCGATGAATATAGAAGGTCTAGGTGGTAAGGTTGTAGAACAGCTTTATAGAGAAGAACTTATAAAGGATGTTTCGGACCTATATAAGCTTACGATCGAGGACTTGGTAAAGCTAGAGCGAATGGGTATGAAATCTGCTACTAATCTTGTCGAGGCTATCACAACTTCAAAATCCAATTCAATGGAGAGAGTATTATTTGGATTGGGCATACGCCATATTGGTGAAAAGGCAGCAAAAATTCTTTCTGAAAAGTTCCTAGATTTTGATGCACTAATGCATGCTACACGAGATGAAATTACTGACATTCATGAAATTGGTGAAAAAATGGCAGATTCTCTTGTAACTTATTTTGAACAGGAAGAGGTTCAAAAGCTAATTGATCGATTAAAAGAAGCAGGATTAGCAATGAGATACACAGGTAAGGTTATTGATGCTGCTACAATGGAAAACAGTCCATTTGCCGGTAAAACGGTTGTCTTAACAGGGAAACTCACACAATTGACACGTCCAGAGGCAAAGGAAAAAATAGAATCATTAGGTGGTAATGTAGCTGGCAGCGTAAGTAAAAAAACAGACTTAGTTATTGCAGGAGAGGATGCTGGATCTAAGCTAGAAAAGGCTACTAATCTTGGTATTGAAGTCTGGGATGAGCAAAAGCTATTGGACCATTTAGAAGGATAAAAGGAGTTAAAAGCATGACCAAAAAATATTTAGTGTTAGCTCTTTTGATTTTGGCGTTAGTTATAACGGGATGTACTCCGAATCAAAAAAACGATACAGAAGTTGTGCAAAATACGGAGGAAGAAGCGAAAACAGTTGTGATTCCAAGTCTTCAGCTGGATGAAACCTATTATCGTACTTTGATGCCGTATGAAGAGAGTGCAAGCAGAGGATTAGTTGTCTCAAATCTTAATACGAAATACGACATGAAAGAAGTAGAATTAGGTCTATTTCGAATTTCTCAAACAGAATTTTCACCAGATAAGTATATGTTCCAAGAGGGACAATACTTAAAAAAAGACACCTTGCAGAAATGGTTGGCCAGAGAAGGTCAAACAAAGGAAGGGTTAAATCCGAATGATGAAGGCCTCACAGGAGAAGAAAAAGCATTAAAAACACCTGTTTATATCACACATATTGTAGAACAAAACTATTTAGAGGTAGTGGACAATAAAGCTAGGTTAGCGGGAGTATCTGTAGGTCTTTCCTTAAATTCAATTTATTATTATACAAAGGAAGAATATGGGGCAGAATATGAACAAGCCTTAACAGATGAGCAAATCAAGCAGAATGGGGAAAGAATAGCTAAAGAAGTTGTTAGTCGTATGAGAAAAATAGCTGGCCTGGAAGAGGTACCTATTGTTGTAGGTTTGTTTAAACAAAATAGTAATAATGCTATTGTTCCAGGTACTTATTTTGAATACGGTGTTGCTTCTAAAGGAGGGAATTTGTCTGATTGGAAGCCTATCAATGAAGAATATATTATGTTCCCGTCTTCCGATGCTGAAAAAAAATATCGTGACTTAAATACAATCTTTAGTAACTTTAAGAGGGATGTGGAAGAGTATTTCTCTAATTATACTAGTGTTATTGGCACAGGATACTTTAAGGACGAGCAACTACAGAAGCTAACTATTGAAATACCAATACAGTTTTTTGGTTCTGCAGAGTTAATTGGATTTACACAGCAGCTTGCGGGATATATGAAAGCCAATTTCCCTGCTTCGATGAATGTAGAAATTCAAGTGAACTCATTGGATGGTGCTGAGGCATTGCTAGTTAAAGAGGCTGGTGAAGAGGACGCATTTGTTCATATCTATAACCATTAAGGAAACGATGCGTACTCTGTTCAACTAGTGTGAAAAATGATATGATTATTGTTATGGTTTATTGAATTCGGAGGTGTAAAAATTGGCGAATATTTCAAAAGAAGAAGTAAAACATGTTGCGCATTTAGCTAGACTTGCTATTACTGAAGAAGAAGCGGAGATGTTTGCAGAGCAACTAGCTGCAATTACTAAGTTTGCAGATGAGCTGAACGAATTAGACACTACTGATGTAGCTCCAACTACTCATGTATTACCATTAGTGAATGTGCTTCGTGAGGACAAATCAGTACCTGGCTTAGAACGTGAGAAAATGATGAAAAATGTTAAAGAAGAAGAAGCAGGACAAGTAAAAGTACCAACTATTATCGAATAAGAAAAAGTTAGGAGGGCATCTGATGACATTATTCAAACATTCAGCAGTAGAACTTCAAGATTTGATCAAAAAGAAAGAAGTATCTATTGAAGAGCTAACTGCTGAATCCTATAAAAGAATTAATAAAGTGGACGGAGAAGTTCAAGCTTTTCTAGCGTTAAATGAAGAGCAAGCAACTGCTCAAGCAAAAGAAATGGATCAAGTTCCTTTCGAGGAAAGAGGCCCCCTTTTCGGAATGCCAATCGGAGTAAAAGACAATATCGTAACAGAAGGTATTGAAACTACTTGTGCAAGTAAAATTTTAGAAGGCTTTAACCCTATTTATGATGCAACTGTTGTACATAAACTACGTGATGCTGGATTAATAACAATTGGTAAGTTAAACATGGATGAGTTCGCAATGGGCTCTTCGAATGAAAACTCTGCCTTTAAAAACACAAGAAATCCTTGGAATTTAAATCATGTACCTGGTGGATCTTCAGGTGGTTCGGCTGCAGCTGTAGCAGCAGGAGAGGTACCATTTTCATTAGGATCTGATACTGGTGGATCTATTCGTCAGCCAGCTTCATTCTGTGGAGTGGTTGGGATGAAGCCAACATACGGCCGAGTATCACGTTTTGGATTAGTGGCATTTGCTTCTTCTTTGGATCAAATCGGACCTGTTACACGTAATGTAGAGGACAATGCCTTTTTACTAGAGGCTATTTCTGGTTTAGATGCAAGTGACTCTACTTCTGCAAATGTGGAAGTACCAAGCTTTACTAAATCATTAACAGGTGACATTAAAGGACTTCGTATTGCTGTTCCTAAAGAATATTTAGGACAAGGTGTCGGAGAAGCATCTAAGCAATCTGTACTTGACGCTCTAAAAGTTTTAGAATCACTTGGAGCAACATGGGAAGAAGTATCGTTACCACATTCTAAGTACGCTTTAGCAGCTTACTATTTATTGTCTTCTTCAGAAGCTTCCTCTAACTTAGCTCGTTTTGATGGAATTCGTTATGGCTTCCGTGCAGACAACGTAGAAAACTTAATGGAGCTTTATAAAGAAACTCGTGCACAAGGCTTTGGTGATGAAGTAAAACGTCGTATCATGCTAGGAACTTATTCACTTAGCGCTGGTTCTTATGACGCTTACTACAGAAAAGCACAGCAAGTACGTACTTTGATCAAGCAAGACTTTGACAATGTATTTGATAAATACGATGTTATCATTGGACCAACGACACCAACTCCAGCATTTAAAATTGGGGAAAATGTTAAGGATCCATTAACGATGTATGCCAATGATATTTTAACAATTCCAGTAAACCTTGCTGGCGTCCCTGGAATTTCTATTCCTTGCGGATTCTCAGACGGTCTACCACTAGGATTACAAATTATCGGTAAATACTTTGATGAAGCAACTATCTATCGTGTGGCACATGCTTATGAGCAAGCAACAAGCTTCCATAAACAAACTCCGCAAATATGGGAGGGAGCAAAATAATGAATTTTGAAACGATTATTGGATTAGAGATTCATGTAGAGTTAAAAACAGACTCTAAAATGTTCTCACCAGCACCAGCTCACTTTGGAGCAGAACCAAATACAAATACACATGTAATTGACCTAGGTTACCCTGGAGTATTACCTGTTGTAAATAAAACAGCAGTTGAGTGGGGTATGAGAGCCGCTCTTGCACTTAATATGGACATTGCACCTATAACTAAATTCGACCGTAAAAATTACTTCTATCCGGATAATCCAAAGGCTTACCAAATCTCTCAATTTGACAAGCCAATCGGTGAAAATGGTTGGGTAGAAATTGAAGTGGGCGGAGAAAAGAAACGTATTGGTATTACTCGTCTTCACTTGGAAGAAGATGCAGGAAAGCTTACACATACAAGCAATGGATACTCTCTTGTTGACTTCAACCGTCAAGGTACTCCTTTGATTGAAATCGTATCAGAGCCAGACATCCGCACTCCTGAGGAAGCTTATGCTTATCTTGAAAAGGTTAAATCAATTATCCAATATACAGGAGTTTCTGACTGTAAAATGGAGGAAGGTTCCCTTCGTTGTGATGCGAACATTTCCTTACGTCCATATGGTCAAGAAAAATTCGGTACGAAAACAGAGCTTAAAAACTTAAACTCCTTCAACTTTGTTCGTCGTGGTCTTGAGCATGAGCAAATTCGTCAGGCAGAGGTTCTACTATCAGGTGGGGTTATTCCACAAGAAACTCGTCGCTATGATGAGTCAACTGGTAAAACACTATTAATGCGTGTTAAAGAAGGAGCGGATGATTACCGTTACTTCCCAGAGCCAGACTTAGTGCAAATTGTCATTGATGATGCGTGGAGAGAACGAGTTCGCTCTGAAATTCCTGAGCTTCCAGATGCACGTAAAGTTCGTTATATCGAGGAGCTAGGCTTACCTGCATATGATGCAATGGTACTTACTTTAACAAAAGAAATGTCTGATTTCTTCGAGGAAACTATCGCCCTTGGTGCAGATGCTAAGCTAGCATCTAACTGGTTAATGGGTGAGGTATCTGCTTATCTAAATGCAGATCAAAAAGAATTGAAGGATATCAAGCTTTCTCCTTCTAATCTTGCTGGCATGATTAAGCTAATATCAGATGGTACAATTTCTTCTAAAATCGCGAAGAAAGTATTTAAAGAGCTTGCGGATAACGGCGGAGATGCTGCTGAAGTAGTAAAAGCTAAAGGCTTAGTACAAATTTCAGACGAAGGCGCTTTACGTGAAATCGTAACTGCTACTTTAGATGCTAACCCACAATCAATTGAAGACTTTAAAAATGGTAAAGATCGTGCTATCGGCTTCCTAGTAGGACAAATTATGAAAGCAACAAAAGGTCAAGCGAATCCACCTCTTGTTAACAAAATCCTAAACGAAGAAATCGTGAAACGATAAAAAGAAGATGACTGGGACAAAACCTCCCACTAAAATAAAAGGCTCCTAAAATTTTACGAATAGTAAAATTTAGGAGCTTTTTTTAGTGTCAATTGTTGTTTTCCATTAAACCGGAGCTTTACGGGTGGACGCCCTCAGCCAGGAGTCGCCACCTTCGCTCCAAATAACCATTTAGTAATTACATTCTACAGCAAAATAACAATATCAATAAGGCTAAGAATAGTTAGATCCAATAAGAAATATCAAATCAACCAAGCTATTCATCTAGCAAAGTTGTAATTACATTTAATTTTATAGATGCTATGATGAGATATATGAAAAGGGGGATTATTATGGAGCTTTGTTTTATCGGTGGGGGACATGTGTTAAAGGGTGAGCTTGATGATGTTTTTGAAGAATTAGAGTGTAAAATAAGTCCGAATACGAAAGTGCTGGTAGTGCCCTTTGCAACCGATGAATCTAGATATGAGAGTTGGATGGAAAGCCTGCAACAGGCGTTTACACGCATTCCTAACGTGACGCTTGGTTTGTTGCATGAAAAGCTATCAAAAGAAGACATGATTAATATGATTGAAGAGTATGATGTTCTTTATATTATAGGAGGACAACCTGAGCGTTTACTTCAGGTTATTTTGGATAAAGAGCTGACTGCTGCGATTAATAGTTTTCCAGGCTTAATGATTGGCTATAGCGCAGGTGCATTAGCTTTTTGCACAGACTGCATATTAACAAAGGATGAGGACTACCCCGACACAATTATTTTGCAGGGATTAGGGTTAGTCGATTTTAGTGTAGAAGTTCACTATCGTCCAGAATCAGATGAGGAGCTGCTGACTCTTTCCAAGGATAGAACAATCTATGCCCTACCAGACGGCAGTGCAATCTTATATAAAAATGACACCATACATACAAGAATAAATGAAATCATTACCTTTAAGAACGGGACTAAGAAAAAATGTTTCAGCTAGTGAGGGCGGCATGGACTTGGACCGACCGATTATCGTGCATAACCGACCGATTTTTAGCCAGAACCGACCGATTATTACATAAAACCGACCGATTATAAAAAAACACCCCTGCAGACAGGCTAGTGCAGGGGTGTTTCTATCCTTAACCGGTAAACACTTGGTCATTTGGATATTTATATTTAACCTTTTTAGGTTTAGTTAAGATGAAAAATAACGTGAGCGGTCCAATTCTGCCTAAGAACATCAGCACACAAATGAATACCTTGCCAAACTCTGAAAGCTGAGAAGTGATGCCCATTGAGATACCAACAGTTCCGAATGCGGAAAACACCTCAAATAGCAAAGGGAGCAGAGGAAGCTGCTCTGTTATAGTTAAAGCAAAAGCAAATATAAAAACGGTTGCTAAGCTAACTGTGCTAATAACGAGAGACCTGATAATTATTTCTCGTGAGATGGATCTTTTAAATAGCACTGGGTCCTCCTGCTGACGGAAAAATGCAAACGTTGCTGCTATGATGACAATAAAGGTAGTAAGCTTTATGCCAGAAGCCGTAGAGGCACTACCTGCACCGATAAACATGAGAAGCATTGTGAATAATAGAGATGGGTCCTCCATTTGGCCATAATCGATCATATTAAAGCCTGCCGTCCTTGGAGTTACTGCATTAAAGTAGGAGGTCATCATCTTCTCGAAGATTCCCATTTTGCCAATTGTATCATTATTATTAAATTCTAAGATTAAAAGAATAAGTGTAGCAATTGCATTTATAATTAATGTGCCCACAACCATAAGCTTGGTATGAAGTGACCATGCACGAAATTTATTTTTGCGAGAGATATCTATTACTACGACAAATCCAATTCCTCCAATGATTATTAGACTAGTAATAATCAATATAACTAGAGGATCACTAGTGAAGCTCATTAAATTGTCCGGAAACAAAGAGAAGCCTGCATTATTAAAGGCAGAAATTACGTGAAACAAACTATAATATAATGCATCTCCTAAGCCGAATCTTGGTATCCAGTGGAGTGTTAAGAAGACAATAGCTATACTCTCTGTAAGAAGAACAAATAAGAGAATATGCTTAGCTAGCTTGACGATACCTCCAATGGAAGGCTGATTAAAAGATTCCTGCAAATAAATACGGTGCTGCAAACCAATTTTTTTGCGAAGAAGAATAAGTATAGCTACTGCAAACGTCATTAACCCAATACCACCACATTGAATTAAG
Source organism: Psychrobacillus sp. FSL W7-1493 (assembly GCF_038004905.1). Classification (NCBI taxonomy): domain Bacteria; kingdom Bacillati; phylum Bacillota; class Bacilli; order Caryophanales; family Bacillaceae; genus Psychrobacillus; species Psychrobacillus sp. FSL W7-1493. The sequence continues at coordinate 780,424 of NZ_JBBOSB010000001.1, forward strand.
ACTAGTAATACAATTTCTCCAAACATTGTTAGAGTGCTACCAGGATCAAAAACACTGAGACCTGTAACCGTGGTAGCTGATGTAACTAGAAAGAATGCATCTACCCAGGAAATCGGAGTTGTCGTAGCAAAAGGAAGCTTCATCAAAACTGTTCCTAGAAAGATTAAGGTGGCAAAGCTGCTTGCAATCACAACAGGCGGTGAAAAAGAGAGCTTTTTCTCCATTGGGACACTTCCTTTTATTGGATGTAAAATAATAACTACTTTAATCCTGAACAGGTCGCCTGTCAACAACTTGTTTGAAACAAGTGGCTAAAGAAAGTATACTTAAGGAAAAAGGGGGATTTTTCATTGAAAACTGAACAACAATATTTTGAAGAAGCTAAAACCTTAGAGCAGTATATGAATGATATGACTACCAAAAAAGAGGAATCCTTTCGTATATACGACCAATTTCAAGTGCCAGCGGATGATGAATTCATTGAGATATTAAAAGCAGAAAAGCCGCATATATTAGTTATTACGGAAGACTGGTGTGGTGATGCCATGATGAATAATGCTATCGTACGAAAGATCGCAGAAGCTGGAAATTTGGACATTCGCACTGTCTACCGCGATGAGAACCTAGAACTGATGGACCAGTATTTAACAAATGGAGGGCGTTCCATTCCAGTTTATTTATTGCTAAGTCAGGACGGAGAAGTAATTTCTAAATGGGGTCCTCGTGCTGAAATGGTCCAAAAATTTGTGATGGAAGGAAGAGCCAAGTTTCCTGATAAGGAAGATTCGGCATTCGAAGACATCCAAAAGAAATTTTATGAGCAAATGACACAGGAATTTATAGCAAACAAAGAGTTTCACTTGGCAGTTTACGAAGAAATCCGCAGTAGCTGGCTGCCAATTCTTCAAAAATAAGCGAACCGCATATTTTAGGGAGTCGGCTTTAGTCGGCTCTTTCATATGTTAGGAACTTTTTGTGAGGAAATAGAGTCTTTATAATGAAGAAATTGTAAAGTAGAAAGGAAATCCGTATGAAGCGTGCAAGAATTATCTACAATCCTACCTCAGGGAGAGAATTATTTAAGAAACATCTTCCAGAAGTTTTGGAAGCTTTAGAAATAGCTGGATATGAGACGTCCTGCCATGCAACGACTGGTGAAGGAGATGCAATTAGTGCAGCAAAAAAAGCGGTAGAAAATAATTTTGATATAATTATTGCTGCTGGGGGAGACGGAACACTGAACGAGGTTGTTGCTGGTGTAAGTGAATTTGAAAATCGCCCGAAGATTGGTCTCATTCCAATGGGAACGACAAATGATTTTGCTCGAGCAGTTCATATACCTCGGGATATTAAACGCGCAGTAGATATTATCTTACAGGGTGATACTATTCCAGTGGACGTTGGTAAAGTAAACGACCGTTATTTTATTAACATTGCTGGCGGCGGAAGAATTACAGAGCTTACTTATGAAGTTCCTAGTAAATTAAAGACAATGCTTGGACAACTAGCCTATTACTTAAAAGGAATTGAAATGCTTCCATCGATAAATGCCACGAAGGTTCGAATTGAATATGACGGGGAAGTATTTGAAGATGAAGCGATGATGTTCCTTGTGGGCCTTACCAACTCCGTAGGTGGCTTCGAAAAGCTTGCTCCAAACTCAAGTATTAATGATGGAAACTTTTCGTTGCTTATCTTAAAGAAAGTAAATATTGCTGAGTTTATAAGACTTGCCAGTTTAGCTCTTCGTGGAGAACATTTAGAAGATCCTCATGTCATTTATAAAAAAGCCCAGCATATTAAAGTGACCTCTGAAGATAAGGTTCTCTTAAATTTGGATGGAGAGTATGGAGGAACTATTCCTGCCATATTCCAAAACCTATATAGACATATAGATGTCTTTGTTCCAATCGATGAGATCCGTGAGCAAGATAGACCATAAAATGAAGAGGTTTTGACAAAACTCTCCTCAACCTAATAAGGCCTCGAAAATTTTACGATCTTGTGAAGTTTTTGGGGCTTCTATTCTAATTATCTATAGTGTTCTTTGTTAAAGCGTACGCTTTTTCAGGAGCACTTCTCCATATCCTCTTCAATCCTGAGATGCTTACGGAGGGGATGGTCTCCTAGGAGAGTTGCCATCTCCATAAGCTAGCTTTAAAAGTGGTAAAAACGTGAAATCTAGTTGCCGATTTCACGTTTTTCTATTTACAGTTATGCTATAGGTTAGCTAAAAAAGCCAGTTTAAGAAGGAAGTATTAGATTGTACAGAGAACAGTACATTAGGGAACAATAATTGGGGGAGGGACAATGACAAAAAATCTGATTTATATACTCTTATTTGTATTATTGATACTAACATCTTGTGGAGGACCATATTCATCGACATCTTCTTTTTTGAAAGTTATAGAAAAAGGTCACTCAGACGATTATAAGGAATACTGGGTAAAAGCTTATGACCCCAATAATGACACAGAGGAACATGCTTTTAAAATTGTTGTAGATGAAGAGATGGCTTGGCATCTAATTGAGGAAGGTAAAGAATATTTTACAACTTATTCGAAAAAAGGTAATCATCCTTGGATTTTAGACCAAATAGAACAAATAGAAATTGAACGCCAAAACTGATATGAACAGATGCTTTACTTCAAAAAGGAGTAAAGCCTTTTTCTTATTGAACAAACGTAAGCAATGGATTTAAAAAGGGGGATAATTATGCATCCAGTAGAATTACTTGAATTAGTGATAGTTTGCGGAACTTTACTAGTTACTCTATTAATTTCTTTTATTTTGAAAGGAAAATGGAGAAAAATTATTCAGGGACTGGCTCTTTTGTTTTTGGTGTCCTTCGTTATCTTTTATTTTGTTCGTCCGTATTGGATTGATATGCAAATAGAAAAAAAAGTAGGTTATATACAGAACTATTTGGAAGAGCGGTACCCTGTGGAAACTTGGGAATATAGGACGGTGCCTCACCGTGAGGACGGCTATGAATCCTCAAATCCATATCACATAGGAGTAATATTTGATACTGAACCACAAGTGGAATATAAATATTTCGCTCGTAACAAAGGTGATGTTATCCAATTAGGGTGGAGTACATCTGAATTACAAAGTGATTCTAATAACCTTATGCATTTAGAAGTTTTAGAAGACTAATCAGCACTTGTTATGAATTCGATCTTCTCTTATTGAAATGAATATTAGACTTCATTATTTTCTTAATTATTGCAAAAGGATTTTTATTTTTTGACTTTCTTCTCTAAAAGGTTATGAATCCAATAATATTGGGAATAATTTAATAATATATCTGGGCATCATAAAGGAGGAATGGTTAGTGTATAAGAGACAAGAGAGATACTTAATGTGGCTCGCCTTTGTAGTGGCAGGTATTATGATACTATCTATTGCTGGAAGAATTTTTGGAGGGTGAGGAGAGTCAAGTATGGGAAATGCTGATTCAGTTTTCTATAGTCGTGTCTTAACTGAGTTAACCTTATCTTTTCATATTATTTATGCGACAATCGGTGTTGGAGTTCCACTGATGATTATGATTGCTCAGTGGGTAGGTATAAAAAAGAATGACGAACATTACATATTACTCGCTAGGCGTTGGGCTAGAGGATTTGTGATTACGGTCGCAGTAGGAGTTGTTACGGGAACTGCAATCGGGATGCAGCTTTCCTTATTGTGGCCAAACTTTATGGAGCTAGCTGGTAATATAATTGCCCTACCATTGTTTATGGAAACTTTTGCATTTTTCTTTGAAGCTATTTTTTTAGGCATTTATCTGTATACATGGGATCGTTTTGAGAATCAGAAAAAGCATTTGTTGTTACTTATTCCCGTTGCAGTCGGTGCTTCCTTTTCTGCCGTGTTTATTACGATTGTGAATGCGTTTATGAATTCTCCACAGGGCTTTGATATGGTAAATGGAGAGTTGGTCAATATTAATCCGCTGATAGCGATGTTTAACCCTGCTATGCCAACAAAGGTAGCACATGTTGTTGTAACGGCGTATATGACATCTGCATTTGTATTGGCATCTATTGCTGCATTTCGTTTGTTAAAGGGGTCTAACCATGTTTATCATAAAAAAGCTTTATACTTAACCGTTAAGCTAGGATTGATCTTTTCGATTGCCACAGCTATTATAGGAGACTTTTCCGGAAAATATTTAGCAGAGTATCAGCCAGAAAAACTAGCAGCTGCTGAATGGCATTTTGAAACGCAGGAAAACGCCTCTCTCATTTTGTTTGGAATATTAGACGATGGAGAAGTGAAATATGCGATTAAGATTCCGTATGCTTTGAGCATACTAGCGTATTCTAATCCAACTGCAGAGGTTATTGGGCTCGATCAGTTTCCAGAAGATGAAAGGCCTCCTCTTTATATCCATTATCTCTTTAATATCATGGTAGCAATCGGCATGGGTCTTGCTGCATTAGCAGCATTCTATTGGTTAGGTAAACGTTTAAAATGGACCTTCGTTAATTCTAAATTATTTCTATGGCTCTTATTTTTAAGTGGCCCTGCTGCCGTAATTGCAATTGAGGCAGGCTGGTGGCTAGCTGAAGTAGGAAGACAGCCATGGATATTAAGAGGAATCATGAGGGTGGAGGATGCAGCAACGACAAGTGGGCAGGTAGATTTTATGTTAGTTCTGTTTGCAGGCCTTTACTTAGTTCTTGGAGTTGGAAGTGTTGTAGTACTTACTCGGATGTTCCGAAGAAATCCTGTTGAACAGGAAATAGAGGATAGAAAATCGGACAAAGGCGGTGACATTACATGAGTTTAGAGATTATAGGTCTCACCGTTTTATGGACTTTTCTATTTGGTTATGTAGTGGTAGGCTCCATTGACTTTGGTGCTGGCTTCTTTAATGCGTATAGCTTGATAACTGGTAAGCAACATATATTGAGTAATATTATTCAGCGTTATTTGTCACCTGTTTGGGAGGTCACAAATGTATTTCTTGTATTTTTCTTCGTAGGAATTATTGGCTTTTTTCCTAAGACAGCCTTCTATTATGGAACTACTCTTCTCGTGCCAGTAGGCATAGCATTAATACTGCTTGGAATTCGAGGCTCCTATTATGCGTTTGAAACGTATGGATCAAGGGGCCATAAAGGATATTCCTTTATGTATGGTTTATCTGGATTGTTACTACCTGCTTCCTTATCAATCGTACTGACTATTTCTGAAGGCGGTTTCGTTGATCTGGTCAACGGCTCTCCAAGTTTAAATTATGATACCTTGTTCAAAAGTCCTTTAACCTGGGCCATAGTCGCTTTAAGTCTGACATCTGTTTTATATATTTCTGCAGTTTTCTTAACTTGGTATGCTAATAAGGCTGGGGATGCAAAAGCTACTCATTTGATGAGAAAGTATGCACTGATTTGGTCATTTCCAACGATTATAACTGCAGGTGGCATAATTGTAGAATTACGTTCACACAATGTGGAGCATTATAATAATATGCTCAATATTTGGTGGGCATTTGGTTTATCCTTTCTCATGTTTTTAGGTACCGTTTGGTTACTTTGGAAAAAGAGCAAGTATGGTCTAGCCTTTGGACTTTTGGCAGGACAATTTTTAATCGCCTTTTTTGCATATGGCTTCTCCCATTTACCTTATTTACTTTATCCATATTTGACTATAAACGATAGTTTTACAAACGAGGCTATGGCCATCTCCTTAATCATTGCCTTTATACTAGGATTGGCCTTACTAATTCCATCCTTATATCTGTTACTAAAGCTATTCCTGTTCAATAAAGACTATGTAAAAGGGAAAAAGAAAAATCATGCTTAGGAGGAATGAACGTTATGATGGAATTCCTAATATTTTATGCTCCCTTCATCGTACTGATCGGCTCCATTATTATAGCCTTCTGGGTATCTACCATGGATGGACCAGTAAGAGATGAATAATTGTCCAGGACCTCAGGTGGAGAGGTCCTTTTTCATGCAGACTAATACCAAAGCTAAATGCTAAAATAGATATAGAGGAGTGGAGAGATAAATGAAATATGACGTAATATTGTTCGATTTGGATGATACTCTATTCGATTTTGGAATGACCGAGAGAAATGCCTTCCATCACTTATTTTTAGAATATGGACTGCCAAACGGTCTGCACGATTACTTAGGCAGCTATAAGGCAATTAGTAAGGTCTTATGGGATGAATTAGAAAAGGGTACCACAACACTAGAGCTACTTAAAATAGAGAGATTCAAACGTTTATTTTTAGAACATAATCTAAAGTTAGATCTTGAAGCAGTAAGTCATAAGTACATAGAAAATCTAGGGAGAGAAATTCACTTAATCTCTGGGGTGGAGGAAATGCTGGCTAGTCTGGCTGGCTGTCGTTTAGCTATATTAACCAATGGATTTCAAATTGCCCAGCATGCTAGGATCAAAGGTTCACCATTGAAGGATGTGTTTGAAGCTATCATCACTTCAGAAGAAGCTGGTTATCAAAAGCCACAGCCTTCTATATTTGAATATACATTTAAGAAATTAGGAATAACAGAAAAGTCTAAAGTATTGATGGTTGGTGATTCTCTGACTTCTGATATACAGGGGGGAAGCCAATTTGGAATAGATACATGCTGGTTTAATCCAAACCAAAAGGAAAACACAACAGCTATACTACCTACATATGAAATAAAGAATTGGAGTCAGCTCAATGGAATTGTGAAAGGTCAATTATTAGAAAAATAAATTAGAAAAACTCACATTTAGATAAAATAAATTTTTAAAATTTTCCAAAAAATGTATACATAATTACCAATATATGAGATAATGTTTTTATAACAATAATAATTGTTAAAGACATAACTTGGAGTTGACCATGTTTGTGATTGCACGTAACACGAATGGTGTTACAGAAGTCTTGAAAAACTCAAATAGCCAATTGGTAAAAGTATTTTATGATTATGAAGAGGCAGAACAGTTTGTAGCTCGATTAAATAAAAGAATATTACCTAACAAGCAGTGGTCCGTCATAGAAGATTCATTAATATTAAAAATAAACGAGTAAGGGAGATTCCTTACTTTTTTTTGTGGCTAAAATAAGCAGGAAAATGAAAATAAGCTAGCTAATACTATTGGACGCCTTTATTTGATATAATAATATCCATTACACAAGAACGGAGATTTAACGTGAACACACCAGTAAATAAGAATGATCAGTTAACAGTTTATATAGAGGATTTGACACATGATGGGTCAGGAGTAGCAAAGGTCGATGGCTACCCACTGTTTATCCACGGGGGTCTTCCTGATGAAAAAGCAGAGGTACGTGTTGTAAAAACATTAAAAAACTATGGCTTTGCTAAATTACTTCATATTGTAGAGCCTTCTCCATTTCGAGTAGAAGCTCCATGTCCGGTTTTTTATGAGTGTGGGGGCTGCCAGCTTCAGCACATTAATTATGAAGGTCAGCTGAAATGGAAGGAAAAGATGGTTCGAAATGTCATGCAGCGACTAGGTAAGATTGATGCTCCCGTGTTACCTGTAAAAGGCATGGACAACCCATGGGAATACCGTAACAAATCTCAAATTCCATTTGGCTTAGTCGATGGAAAGGTGATTGCAGGGTTCTATCAGGCAAAATCTCACCGTATTGCAGACACACCGACTTGTCTAATTCAATCCGATGAAGCAGACCGATTGATGAGAGCATTCAAGGAAAATGCCTTAAAACTAGATTTAGTCCCTTACAATGAGGATACAAAAAAAGGTCAGCTGCGCCACTTAGTAGTGCGTAAAGGAAAAGCTACCGGCGAGGTAATGGTTGTTCTAGTGACGAAGCATCCTAAGCTCTCTAAAAAGGAAGAAATTATTGAGCTTATTAAAGAGGTTGAGCCAAAAGTTACCTCCATCATGCAAAATGTTAACTCCAAAAACACGAACGTCATCTTTGGAGACCAAACAAACCTTTTGTGGGGGAAACCAACAATTGAGGATTTAATCGGAGATGTACGCTTTGAAATATCCGCTCGTTCCTTCTATCAGGTGAACCCAGAGCAGACAGAAGTGTTATATCAGCAGGCACTAGATTATGCACAGCTTTCAGGTGGGGAGACGGTAATCGATGCCTATTGCGGAATCGGGACAATTTCATTATTCCTTGCTCAAAAAGCGAAGCAAGTACTTGGTGTTGAAATTGTTCCTCAAGCGATTGAGGATGCAAAAAGAAACGCTGAGTTGAACGGCTTTACGAACACGTACTTTGAAGCAGGCCCAGCAGAGGAAGTTATCCCACGCTGGTATAAGGAAGGCAAAACAGCAGATGTATTAGTAGTTGACCCTCCAAGAAAAGGCTGCGACGAGGCACTACTAACAACAATCATTGAACAACGTCCAAAACGTGTAGTATACGTTTCCTGTAATCCAGCAACTCTAGCGCGTGATCTTCGCATCTTAGAAGACGGCGGCTATAAGACACAGGAGATTCAGCCTGTAGATATGTTTCCTCAGACGACACATTGTGAAGCGGTCGCTTGGTTGGAGTTAGTATAATGAAAGAAGAACGAATTCCCAATGATGGAATTCGTTCTTTTTTTCTTGTTGTTCTAAAAAGGATTATAGATTGTTTTTTTGAAGTTATTGAACTAACGGACAGCTTAATTTAATAATCGTATTTAGCTTTGTTCAACAATCGGGCCAGATTGTTGTGCGAAATATTTCTAGCTTAAATTGACTATCTGTATGAAAAGATATACCTGATTGTTGAACAACACTTTTAAAGAAATTTTAAACGTACTAATTAATATATATAAAGTAAAAAAGCTGTTAATAAAGTCGGCTTTTTTAGGTTACTGGCTATTTGCTTTCAATTTTTGCATTTTATGCAAAGTATGCTTTGTTCCCCATTCATGCATAGCTTCTAAAATCGATTCCAAGCTCCTGCCGTATTCAGTAATCGAATATTCAACTTTGGGAGGAACCTGTGCATATACAACTCGTTGAATAATATCTTCTTTTTCTAATTCTCGCAACTGGTTTGTCAGCACCTTTTGGGTGATTCCAGGCACACTTCGTTTTAGCTCGCTGAATCTTTGAGTACCGTTCTTCAATAAATACAATAATAAAATTGGTTTCCATTTCCCAACTAATATACCTAAAGCATCTTCTACACGACATAATTCTGGTTCTAGTTTCATTTCCAATGCCCCTTTAGTATCTTTTTGTATACTATACCACTTTTAAGTACGTACTTTTTAAAATGACAATTATGATTAATAATAGCATTATCAATTGAAAAGGAAAAGTATCTATATATAAAAAGGAAGGTTGGCTAATATGGAAAACTATCGAATTGATCAAAGTAAAGGTCTAGAGTTTGGACTATATACACTAGGGGATCACCTCCCGAATCCGCACACAGGAAAGCGTATTTCCGCTGAGCAGCGTATTCATGAAATCATTGATTTAGCAAAGCTAGCAGATCAAGCAGGTATCGATTTTTTTAGTGTTGGGGAAAGTCACCAGGAGTATTTCACAACACAAGCACATTCTGTTGTGTTAGCTGCAATTGCTCAGGCAACAGAAAACATAAAAATTGCAAGCTCTTCTACCATTATTAGTACATCAGATCCTGTTCGTGTATATGAAGACTTTGCAACGCTTGATTTAATATCCAAGGGCCGTGCGGAAATAATTGCTGGTCGAGCATCAAGAATAGGGCTGTTTGATTTGTTAGGCTATAATCTTCGGGATTATGAAGAGTTGTTTGAGGAAAAATTTGATCTGCTACGTCAAATCAATGAAGAAGAAGTTGTCAATTGGAGTGGAGAATATCGTGCTCCATTAAAGAATGCAAAGGTGCTTCCACGTCCGAAAAATGGCAAAATGCCTATTTGGCGTGCAGTTGGTGGAACACCTGCTAGTGCGATGAAAGCAGGGTATGCTGGTGTTCCGATGTTTATGGCTCACTTAGGTGGATCGGTTTCTGTATTTAAGCGAACAATTGATGCCTATCGTGAGGCTGCAGAACGTGGTGGCCATAATCCAGCGGAGCTACCTGTAGCAACAGCAGGCTTTTTCTATGCCGCTGAAACATCTCAGCAGGCGATAAAAGAAATGTATCCCCATATTAATGAAGGAATGAAGAAAACGAACGGACAAGGTTTTGCAAAGCAACTTTTTGCACAGAGTGTAGATCCGCACAGTATTATAAATGTCGGCAGTCCACAGGAAATTATTGAAAAAATTCTTTATCAACATGAAGTGTTTGGACATCAGCGCTATATTGCACAGATTGATTTCGGTGGAGTTCCATTTGAGCGATTATTGAAAAATATCGAGTTGATTGGAACTGAAATTTTACCAGCAATTAAAAAATATACAGCGAAGAAGTAGGGGGATGCTAACATGAAGATTGTTGGATTATCAGGATCAATTGTAGGTTCAAAAACACGGACCGCTATGGATTATACAGTAAAATCAATCACGGAAAAATATCCCGATGCAGAAGTTACATTAATAGATTTAGCTGACTATAACGTTCAATTTAGTGATGGGCGCAATTACTTGGAATATGAAGGTGATACAGGATTTGTTACAAAAACGATTATGGAAGCAGATGCGATTATCATTGGGACGCCTATTTTTCAAGCGTCCATTCCAGCTACATTAAAGAACATTTTTGATTTACTGCCGGTTAATGCTTTTCGCGATAAAGTCGTGAGTATGCTTGTAACAGCCGGCTCATCAAAGCACTACTTAATTGCTGAACAACAGTTAAAGCCGATTTTATCTTATATGAAAGCACAGATTGTTCAAACGTATGTATTCATTGAAGAGAAAGATTTCCATCGCAAAGAAATTATAAATGACGATGTGATATTCCGCATCAATCGGTTGGTTGAAGATACAGTAGTTTTAACGGAAACATATACGAGCATTCGTAAAGCTAAGGAAGAAGAATACGATTTTTAATTGAATAATCAGATCGCAGATAAAAAAATTTCACATAAGGAGTTTTTGATAAAAAAGGTATGTTAAAGAAAGTTGAAGATACAATTAAATCCCTTTTCTCGTGACAATTTGATAAATATCGAACAAGGCTGCTCCTAATGGGGGCAGTCTCTTTTATTTTGGAAAGTTTCTTACTCCACTAACGGGTCAGTTACTTGAAGAAAGATAGGCTCGATCCCACTTAAATAGAATCGATACAAAATAATTAAACCCATAAAAATCCCCTCCAAATGTTAATATCTTTGGCAATCGAAATAGCACCTAAAAATCAACAGGCGCGATTGGAATAAGTTGTAGCATTAAAAAAAGAATAATCATTTAAAACAAAGTTCAGATACTTATAGTAAGGTTTGATTAAAAATTCTGTGTTGTTATGCAAGATTTCTTCTTATTCCACAATTAGGCCAGATTGTGGAGGAAAGTAAAACATATATAGGTAATATATATAATGGTATAAAGAATTTATGAATGGATTACGCATTAAACTAGTTGGTAGGTTATTAGAATAAAGTAACAACTTGTGAATATTAGAATAGGAAGATAATCCATCTGAATGGGAGAGTTGTACTTGAGAATACTTGTAACTGGTTCAACAGGACAATTAGGGTCGGCTTTGTCAAAGCAATTAAAAGCTTTAGATTATCAAGTAAAAATAACTTCGAGAAGAAAACCAGAAGATGTAGACTTCACATGGGTTTACAGTGATTTATTATCAGGTGAAGGTTTAGAAGAAGCAGTAAAAGATGTGGATGTCATTATTCACGCAGCAACTAGTCCGATAAAAAATTCTAAAAGCATAGAGGTTGCTGGGTTAGAAAAATTATTAAGCAAGGTGAATCATATACAACTTTTTATTTATCCATCAATTGTAGGAATTGAGGAAATCCCCTTCCAATATTATAGACTTAAATACAAAGCAGAAGAATTATTAAAAAATAGTTCTGTACCCTATACAATTGCTCGTGCAACTCAGTTTCATAGCTTTGTTGAGAATTTACTCTTATCAAAACCTTTCTTTAAAAGATATATAATCCCTGGAAGGGTTAAATTTCAAAGTGTCGATGTTAATGAATTTGCTAGATATTTAATCGATTTAGTTAATGAAGGTCCACAAGGTAAATTAGATGATTTCTGCGGACCAGAGATAATGACATTAAGAGAAATGGCGGAGTTGAAAATTAAGGTTAACAATGAAACCAATGATATTTTAAGCATTCCTTTCTCAGGAAAACTATACAATTCTTTAAAGGAAGGAAAAAATACAAATCCTATGCAGAAGAAAGGAATAATTACTTATGAGGAACATTTAAGGAATAAACTGAATTAAATTTGCTGAGTGAATTTATTAATTAGGTATCAAGTAAACCCCATATAATGTGGGCTCAATTTTTGGGAAAGGAATTGAAGATATCGAATGATTTGATAATTACAGGAGGTTAAACAGTTGAAAGCAGCAATTTATAGTTCTTATGGTTCCCCTGAAGTAATGGAAATTATGGATGTTGAGAAACCGTTCATCAAAGATGAAGATAGGGTATTAATAAAAGTGGTCTCCGCATCTGTTAATAAATATGACACGCTATATCGAAAAGGTTATTTACCTACGAGAATGGAGAATGGTCTTACAAAGCCAAAAACACAAATTTTAGGAATAGACGGTGCAGGTATCGTTGAAGCAGTAGGGAAAAATGTGAAAAAATTTAAAATTGGTGATCATGTTTTTGGAAGTTGCGTCGGATCACATGCTGAATATGTCTGTCCAAGAGAAAGTGTTTTATCCATTATGCCAAATAACGCTAGCTTTGATGAGGCAGCCGCAATACCCTGTGCTGCACAGACCGCTCTACAAGCATTACGAGATGTAGGGAAGATAAAAGTAGGCGATAAGGTTTTAATCTACGGGGCATCGGGTGGAGTGGGGCATTTTGCTGTTCAGCTTGCTGTGTATTTTGGTGCTGAAGTAACCGCAGTTTGTAGTACGTCAAATATTGAATGGGTTAAAAGTCTAGGTGCTCATCATGTAATTGATTATATCCAGGAGGATTTCGCTTACGACGGAAAAAAATATGATGTCATACTCGATGCTGTCGGAAAGAGAACTTTTTTCAGTTGTTTGCGTTCTCTAACCGAAAACGGTATTTATATAACAGAACACCCACTCTATCCCAAATACCATCCATTTCAGCTGATGATAAGCTCTATCGTAGGAAGTAAGAAAGCTAAAATTCATCTTGCAAATCCTAATGATAGTGATTTGGACATATTACGAGTCCTTATTGAAATGGGAAGATTAAGACCGGTAATTGAAAAGTGCTTTCCCTTAACTGATATTGTAAATGCACATAGGCACATGGAAAATGGACGCACAAAGGGGAAGATTATTCTTAAAATCGAGTAGAGTAATTCCAAAGGTGGTTTAGTGTAGTAATTCTTCTCTTAGTGCATCACTCAGCATTATATTAGTTCTTGCTTCCTCTTAATATTTCTAATTTCTCGGTATTAAAGCCTTTGATAATTAACCAGGTTGCCAAACTCAACTCATAGATGCCGATTGGCAGGGCTATAAGTCCCTTTATAGTAGAGAATGGTTCAATAATATCAAGCATATTGAGCAATCCAGCAAGGAATACCATAACAGCCGTCAACATTCCAAATAGCGCTAGCCGTTTAGGCACGATTTCCGTTTTATATAATAAGTAACTATACAAGAATGTATTCGAGCCGAGCATCAAGTTTGGTCCCAATATAGCAGTCCAAGCATGAAATGATTGAAGAACGCTTCCTATGTGATGATATGCTCCTTCATTAACAAATTGTCCAGTTCCGTAATCAGAACTAAGACTTAACAAACCTAATATACTCACTACGCCAATCGCTATAAAAACAGCCTCCATAAATCGAAAACAAAGATATGCTAATGCAGAATGTTCATTCCAAAGTCGTACATACGGAAATAACATAACTGCGGTTCCAACTGCCGTCAAAATAAGCAAAATGTCATTAATAACACCAACCAAAACGGCTGTTTTCGAGCCATTCACCACAGCCATATACCAATCTCCTGATAATATCGGCTGATATAATAGTACAGCAATAACAGCACTGGTTGCTGCCACGATATAAAATATACCGATTAATATTCCATTCACTCTATCCTTTTTCATTACATTTACCTCCTTGAAATGATTTCTCCTTATTTGCAACGTTATATTCTGGATAACCTATGAAGGGAAGGAAGCCTTATGGATCATTATAAAATTATTGAAACCTCTTTAGCTTTTATTGAAGATCATATTGAGGAACCTTTGTCTGTGGACTTGGTATCTAAAAAATTCAACATGTCGAAATTTTATTTTCATAGACTTTTTTCTGCAATTATGGGTTGTTCCTTGAACCAATACATTTTGTCGAGACGATTAAATAACGCGGTTACATTAATACAAGAAGATCGATTATCATTGACGGAGATTGCCTATCAGTTAAACTTCGGATCACAATCTTCGTTCACTCGTGCTTTTAAACGTCAATTTAAACTAGCTCCTAGCTTACTAAAAGAAAAAGATACCGTCATATCTCCAGAACCCATACCTTCAGTAGTTAAACGCCCTTTAAAAAACATGAATGGTGATGTAGTAACCGATTTTACGTTAACGGAATTTGATGCTATCAGATTGACGGGCATCGCATTTGAAGTTGACTTGGCATGTGAGGATTACAAAGCACAGATTCACGCTCATTCGAAAATGCTCCTAGAAACAATAGATGAGACCATATCTGGACCTTGTTTAATGGTCTATTCAAATTGCCATCCAAATTCAACTCGCTTCAATGCTCTATTTGGCATTCCATATGATATACAAATAGATAAACCGTTCTACTTCAATGTAGATGTGCCGCAAATTTTTTGTGCTAAGTTCCAATACTCGGGTGACCTTCTTGATGTAGGGGATGTGTTTAAAACTGACTTCGCACGATTTTTAAAAATTTCAAAGCAAGAAAGAGAACAATCAGAGATTGAACTTATTCAAGTTTTTAGAAGCGTTCATCATCTTGATTCGGACTATCATATATTTACTCCTATTAAAAAGCTGCCAATTGATTCAAATTTATAATTTGGGTTGATGAAAATCATAATTAAATGATTCTGTTTGAATTGGCCAAATCCATTGATCTAAATTTATCACGGTGAAAATTGTTTCACTATCCATATCTTGCTGTAAGAACCTGACCATTTAATTTTTTTTGAATGAAGGGATTAAATACACTGGTTAACCAACCTACGCTCCGACAAAATAAAGAGGCTCGATTCACTTAAAAAGAAACCGAACCAAATTAATTAAACCCACCAGCACCATTGTGTTGCCACATCACTCACCACATTGTGAAGTTGTTACTTGGTTGGAGTTAGTATAGAAAGTACAATAAAAAAAGCTGTGTCAAAAATCCAAGTTGTAGGGGATTTTAGCACAGCTTTTTTTAGGTTGAAAACGATCTTAACTAGAAAAACGTATAATTTGTTCGAATGGTAAGCGGGATGAATTACGTGCTGGTTCTGCAGCTTTTCCGATAGCAATTAAAATCATCGGTAATTCGTTTGCAGGAAGCTCGTATTTTTTAGCGAAAGCTACTTTATCAAAGCCACCCATTATTACTGTTTCATAGCCCATGTCTTTTGCTAAAAGTACGATTTGCATAGAAATTAAACCGACATCTAAATGTGCAATGTTTGTTCGTTCAATATCAGAAAAATTACTATATGCAGATTCAGAATTTGAAATCATCATATCCGCAATATCACGTGGCATATAGCCTAGTTCGACGTTTAAATCATTAATTTGTTTCGCGTTTTTATACATTTCATTGTCGCCTATAACGGCAATAATCGCTGATGATGTTTCAATTTGTGCTTGATTAAAACCAGCAATACGCAATTCTTTCTTTTGTTCCTGATCATCGATAACAAGAAAGCGCCAAGGCTGTAAGTTACTTGATGATGGAGCGGATGTTGCTTGCTCTAGTATATGTTGGATTGTTTCGCGAGGAATTGTAACACTAGGCTCATATTTACGCACTGATTTACGTTCATCCATTAATTTTTCTAAAGCTGTTTTTTGTTGTAGCATATTAACCATCCTCTACTATTGAAGTTTAAATCATTGTCAATTTAATTTGTTAGCTCTAATTGTTTGTACGTGTTAAATATAAAAGAGCAGATGTTTTAGAGGTGAACATATCTCACCCTTAAAACATCTGCTTATGCTCATCAATTTAAAAATGGAGAGAACTTTGTTTTAGCTCTGCAAGTAGTTATTTAAACGAAATTTACATAAGTAAAGATTAAAGTGATTTTAATAATTTAATTACCTCTTTGGCAACCGCGCCACCTGATGCAGGATTTTGTCCTGTAACGATACGATTATCAGTTGCCGTGAATACTGACCAATCAGCATCTTTTACGTAATTAGCCCCTTTACGAACAAGTTCATCTTCCGTTAAAAATGGAACGACTTTATCTAGGCCAACAGCAATTTCTTCTGTGTTAGTAAAACCAGTCACTTTAGTATTTTTAATTAAAAGTTCACCGTCAACATTTTTAATATTTAATAAACCAACAACTCCATGACAAACAGCAGAAACAACGCCACCGTTAGCATAAATAGTACTTGCAATGTTTTGTAGGTTTTCATCTTCTGCGAAATCCCACATCACTCCATGACCACCTGCATAATAGATAGCATCGTAATCATTTGGGTTAATAGAGTCAGCAGGCAAAGTAGTGCTTAGTTTATTTAAGAAATCAGTATTTGTGTAATACTCCCAATCTAATTCGGTCATTTGATCAGCTTGCAAGCTGTGTGGGTCAAGTGGTGTATAACCACCTTTAGGGCTCACATAATCAATTTGATACCCTGCTTTTTCTATTTCAGCTGCAAAGTGGACAGCTTCTCCTAACCATAATCCTGTTGCACGATCTAAATTGGGGTACTTAGAGGTATTCGTTACTACTAATAAAATCTTTTTCATTATACAATCTCCTTTAATTTTGATACTATCAAGCTTAAAGGTTAAACCATACTTTAAGTCAAGGAGGACACTTCGTGTATACAATTCAACAAGCGAGCCTCTTCATAGAAATTCCTGCAAGTTCAATTCGATACTATGAAAAAATAAATTTAATTCCACCAATAAAAAGAAATCAACAAGGGCATCGAATATTTGATGAACAAGCCATTGAACTTTTAAAATTAATTAAATGTTTTAGAAGCCTAGGCATGGCAATTGAAGATATAAGAGAAAATATTTCAAAGCTTAGTTTAGAACAGGAAGAGATTAATACGCAGGCTATATTAATTCAGCACAAGAAAAAATTAGAAGAGCAAATCGATGTCTTAAATACTTTTATTAGTGAAATTGATCAGAAAATTATTTATCATAAATAGGTCAGAAATTTTTAAAGCACCTTGTCAGTGACAGGGTGTTTTTTTGTATGTTGAAAATGAATTTGAGTGGTATGCCGTCTTCTACATGTAAGTTAAAAAGTAGGTTAATAAATTGACATCTTTTGTTAAATGCCACATAATGGCAACAATTATCCAATTGATTGTTATGGTCGTAAATAGGACTTGGGTTGATTCTTACCTGGGTAATTCAAATTACTCCTATTCGAAAAGAAAGCTAACGTCTAATTATAGGTTGCCGCTTCGAACAACTTTAAGAACAAAGCCAAAAGGAGTTATACGTTCTTTTTGTGAACCAAATTTCATATACTAGAGCTTTGATTGTGGATTTTCGAGATTTAATTGATGTTTTTACATAAGATAGGGAAGGGAGATGATTCAGATGAAAAAGCTGGAATTCATTAAGTTTGCTATGCTCATCTTAGTTACACTGACTCTTTCTGCTTGCAGTATAGGGCAGGGGGAAAACAATACAGACAAGGAAGAGCCAGGTGAAGTAATTGTTGATAGTGGAAACGAAACTAACGAAGGTGAAGGAGAACTGATTTCAGTTGAAAAAGTTGAAAAGTATGAGGGTATGGAAATTACCGACTGGATAGATGAACATACCGTCGTGCTTGCCAAAGAAAACCAGGAATTAGAAAAAATGAGTTTGTTAGAAAATGCAGAGTTCTATCCTAGAAGTCTATATACGTACAATTTGGACACTAAAGAATTTAAAACGATCAAGGCCCAAAAAAATATGTTTCTCGGTGGTGCAACTTTGTCTCCGGATAAAAAACACCTCTTATATTATGAAAATTCAATTGGAGATATCGCCTTTTATCAGATGAGTCTAGAGGAAGGGAAACAAACACCCGTTACCGAGGATATTATTGGTAGTGTCTATACCGCTGAGTGGACTGACGAGAACAATATAATCGGTGCTTCCTATGCGGGTGGTGCAGTTATGGCTGATAAGGAAGGGAATGTAACTCAAATTGCCGAGCTTCAAGAGGAGCAATTGTTTAATGCTCATAAAAGGCAAGAAAAAATCTACTATATAACAACAGAAAACCCTTCCTTTCAAGTATATAAGATGGATTTAAAGACCAAAGAAAAAAAGAAACTTCCATTGGAAAATGCAGAGAGAATCACACTTTCTCCTGATGGAAATCAATTACTTGTTACGCAGATAACAGGGAATACGAAAAGGCTAATAATTGCGGATACTGATGGAAATATACAAAGTACAATTGCAGAAGGTTCTGATGTGACAGGCGCTTCTTGGTCTCCGAATCAGCAAATGATTGTATATCAGTCAAACTCTGTCATAAACGGTGAAGAGGTTAGTGGGCTATACCTATTTGAAGTAACATCTGATGAATCCATACAAATTGTTCAAGACATTGGAAATGTGAAAACCAAATGGAGTCCTTCAGGCAAAAAAATTTCCGTTACTGAATTAGACGAAAGAATTTATAACAGCAGTATCATTTCTATTAAATAGTGCAGTTTTCACTAAAGTATTGAATTATACATCAAACTTATTTTGATATTAAAAATGATTGTAAAGTTAGAGGGGGGATCTATTATTCTCTATAATGAGTCAATGTTATAAATATAGGAATTTACTGATTAAACACGAACATTTACAAATGATTGATTGTAGCGGCAGGTGGCGACTCCTGTGGGATGAGTGAGTAATATAAGACATCACATCCACGCGCGTTAGCGATGGGTGATGGCTTATCACTCACCCCACGGAAAGCGTCCGCCGAGAGCGAAAATCAATTCTACTTTAATGGTATAAAAAAGCTTATGATTCAAAAAAAGCAGATCGTCTAGAAGTGCTAAAATGCATATCTGGACAATCTGCTTTTATATTTATCGTCAAAAGGGTATAGGTTAGTATCGTAGATAAATTCTAGACAAAATAGAGCGATAGATTGTATAAATTTTCTGATTATTTAACTGTATAATTTCCCCTTATAGTGTATATTTAGGATAAATAAAATAAACAAGAACGCAGAAAAGACTGCGCATGTTGAAAGGAATGTATTATGAGAAAAATTATCTTGTCGACAGAGAGTGGAGCGGATTTACCGGAGAGCCTGGTAGAAAAATATCAGATTCAAGTAGTACCGATGCATGTGGTCATGGATGGGAAAGATTATTTGGATGGAGAGTTACCTGTAGAGGACGTCTTCGATTATCATAGCCGCACAAAAAAAATCCCATCTACTACAGCAACGAATGTACATGAGTATCAAGAGTTGTTTACAAAAATCAGAACCAACTATCCCGAGAGCATCATTATTCACATTGGCTATACGTCAAAAGCATCTGCGTCCTTTCAAAGTGCATTAATTGCAGCTGAGGAATTTGAAAATCTTTACCTGGTTGATACGCTAAACGTAACAGGGGGACTAGCCGCAGTGGTGTTATATGCAGCCACTTTACTGGAGGAAGAACCTAACATGGATCATGTTAGCCTCATAGAAAAAGTAGAATCTGTGGTTTCAAAAACAAAGCTGGCTTTCATCCCTGGAAGCTTAGACTTTCTTAGATCAGGTGGAAGGGTAAGTAACATGGCTTACATTGGAGGGTCTTTGCTAAAAATAAAGCCATGCATTGAATTAAAAGAAGGAAAGCTTGTTTCAACTAGAAAATACCGTGGGAATATGAGCAAAGTTGCGGAAAAGCTCATGGAAGATTATTTGAACCAATACGATATTGATAGAAAACAGCTATACCTGATTTACTCTATCGGACTCGATGAAAGTATTAAGAGTCGAATAGATGAAATGGCCAAGGAAGCAGGCTTTAAAAATATAACATGGATGCAGGCGGGTGCCATGATTTCTACCCATGCTGGACCTGGAGGATTTGGAATTGCAGGGATAGAAAAAGACTAACATCTCAGGAGTGGAACATTGACTCCACTTACTATGAAGATTGTTTGGATAACATAAAAGACGATTTAGTAGTGTAATAATGCACCTCTAAACCGTCTTTTTTTAATATTGTTTAGCCCATTTCTTGTGAGAATAGCTTTCCATAACTAGTTGTTTGAGGGGAAAGCGAGGGGTTTTTAATTTTTAGGAAAGTGATGTCCTAACACTGCTTTATAGAGCTCTATTATTAACTTAGTTATTAATAAAATTTAGAGAGAAAAAACAACCTAATACACTGAATATAATTAAAATTCTTTATTTTGCAATTTTTGTAATATATAATTATTTTATAAGGGGGAGATAATAAATGATTTCTAAGAAAAAATTATCGTTATTATCCAGTTTGTTACTTGCAGGAGCAATTTTAGCTGCGTGTGGGGATGACACGGAAAATGGAGGTAGCAAAGGGGAAAGTTCATCAGATGATGGATTGTCTACTAATATCGTAACAATCGCAACTGGAGGAGCATCAGGTCCATATAACATTATTGGTACAACATTAGCTGACATCTATACAACGGAGTATGACGTCAATTCTCGTACTCAAACGACAGGGTCATCTGTAGAAAACTTAAATTTAATGGCACAAGGAAAAGTAGAGATGGCCTATGTAATGAGTGATGCTTTATCACAGGCAATCAACGGTGAAGTTAGCTTTAAAGAGCCAATTGAAGGCGTTTCCACAATGGCTACACTTTATCCAAACGTAGTACAAATTATTGCCAAAGCAGATGCAGGGATTGAAACAATTGAAGATTTAAAAGGGAAGCGTGTTGCAGTAGGGGATCAAAATTCTGGGGTAGAAGTAAACGCACGTACTCTCTTAAATGGTCATGGCATTACATATGATGATATTAAAGTAGATTACTTAGGCTATGCTGAAGCTGCAGATGGTTTAAATGCAGGCACAATTGATGCTGCATTCTTAACAAGTGGTATTCCAAACGCTTCTGTAATGGAACTAGCTGAAACAACTGACATCGTTTTAGTTACAGTTAGCCCAGAAAAAGTAGAAGAAATTGCAAAAGAGCATCCATATTTCATCTCCTATGAAATCGCTGCCAATGTATATAGTAATACAGAGCCAGTATTTACAGCAGCGGTACCAAATGCATTAGTTGTAAAAAGTGATTTAAGTGAAGATGATGTGTATAAATTAACTAAAACATTTTTCGAAAGCTTGCCTAAGCTAGTAAACTCTCACCAAGCTGCTGGAGATATATCACTAGAAGGTGCACAAGAAGGTATTATCGGTGACCTTCACCCAGGAGCAAAACGTTATTACGATGAGCAATAAAAAATTGTTCGGGAGTATAGGGATTTTACTTATACTCCTGGCAATTTTTTTCATTCGTTTTCCTGTTGTAGTGTTTGAATTCTCCGATAAAGTTATGTTTGCTAAGACTACGCAGTTCGACTTAGGGTGGATTCATTCCGTAGAAAAAGAAGAATGGATAGAACATTATGAGATTGATCAGGATCAACTACTTTTAGTTAGCACAAAGTTTAAAACTTTTGGTGCAGGAGTTCCCTCTATAGCTGAAGACGTAGAGTTAGTGGACGGTTACGTTATGATGAAAATCAATCAACCGTACAAAGAATTAAATCTCACTATTTCAGAATATGTAGACACTACGATTTACTTCGCTGATAAGGAAATTAAAATATATGACTATGGTGAGACTTATGACACAGTCTTAATCTCAGTTAAGAAAATCTTCATATGGCAGTACTTAGGAGGGGAATTTTTATGAGCGTCAATAGCACAAAAGAGCCTATCGTTGAAGAAATATCAAATGAAGAAATACAGAAGGTACTTGAAAAATACGATAGTGATGCAAAGGTCAGGAAGTTTAATAACAAAAGCATCGTATTTATAATAAGCTTTATGGGTGTTATGTTTTCTTTGCTACATATATATGCGATATTTAATCCAATCCCAACACTAATTATGCGCAGTATCCACTTAATGTTTGCATTAGGATTAGTATTCTTAATTTACCCGACATTTAAAAATCAAGATCGTACAAAAATTCCTATTTATGATTGGATATTCTTTGCCCTAAGCTTATCTTCATTTATATATCTATTCGTTGAGTACGATAATATTATGACGACGCGCGGCGGTATTCCAAATACAATGGATATTGTGATGTCGATTTTAACTGTCTTACTGGTACTAGAAGGTGCTAGACGAGTGACAGGTTTAATATTACCGATATTAGCACTCATATTTTTAGCATATCCGTTCTTTAGTCATGCAGAGTTTTTACCCCGTATTATGATGACGCGTGAGTTTGACTTTGGAGATATTTTTGGTCAAATTTACACGAAAACAGAGGGATTATTCTCAACAGCAATTGGGGCTTCTGTTCAATATATTTTCTTGTTTATTTTATTTGGTGCGTTCCTTGGAAAATCAGGGATGGGACAATTTTTCAATGATTTATCACTAGCACTTGCGGGACATCGACAAGGTGGTCCAGCGAAAGTAGCAGTTATTTCAAGTGCATTCATGGGAAGTATTAATGGTTCTGCCGTAGCAAATGTAGTAGGTACGGGAGCATTTACGATACCATTAATGAAAAAAATTGGGTACGAGAAAAACTTTGCCGGTGCAGTTGAGGCAAGCTCATCCATTGGTGGACAGATTTTACCGCCAGTAATGGGGGCAAGCGCATTTATCATGGCTGAAACGACGGGTATATCGTATGGTACCATCGCGTTGGCAGCAGCGATTCCAGCATTACTATTCTTTTTAGGCTCTCTAGCACAGGTACACTTTAGAGCAGGCCGTTCAAACTTAAAGGGTATTCCAAAGCCGGATCTTCCCCGTATGAAAGAGGTATTAAAAGAGGGCGGACATTTAATGATTCCGCTAGTAGCCTTAGTATGGATGCTGGGTTCAGGGGTTCCTGTAGCCAATACGGCATTCTATACAATTCTAATAACAATTGCGGTGTCGTGGCTAAGAAAAAGTACACGCATGGGCTTAAAGGATATCTTAACGGCACTTGAAGAAGGTACACGCCAGTCTCTTTCCACAATTGTTGCCTGTGGTGTTGTAGGGATTATCATTGCGGTAGTGAACTTAACAAGCTTTGGTTCTACATTAACAGCGGCAATCACTCAAGTAGGTGCAGGTTCATTATTTTTAACTTTATTCTTAACAATGATTGCATCTATTATTTTAGGGATGGGCTTACCGTCTATTCCAGCGTATATTATTACTGCAACAATGGCAGCTCCAGCATTAGCTGAATTCGGCCTACCAATTTTAGTGGCGCATTTATTTGTATTCTACTATGGTATTTTCGCGAACATTACACCACCTGTAGCATTAGCTTCATTTGCAGCAGCTGGTTTATCAGGAGGAAATGCGATGCGTACAAGCTTTATCTCTGTACGTTTAGCGATTGCAGGCTTTATCGTACCGTTCCTATTTGTTTACCAGCCAGCATTATTAATGGTTGATACAACAAATGTAGCAACAAACGCAGTAGACTTCCCAATGGCCTCGATTGGCTCGATTTTACTCGTGTCCTTTATCGCTATTGTTGGAATATTAGGTCTAAGTGCGGCTATTGAGGGGTATTTCTCTACAAACTTAAAAGTCGTAGAGCGCATCATTTTAGGTGCAGCGTCTTTAGGTATGATAATCCCAGAGACATATTCAACAGTAATTGGGACGATTATTGTAGCGGCGATTTTTATTACTAATCATCTTAGAAGTAAGAAAGCGCCTAATGTAATTACAGCAGGATAATGGAATAAAAGGATGCTCTCAAGGTTACTATGACTGATGAGAGCATCCTTTTTAATCATAATTAATATTATCCCGTCCATTCCACAAGAGCATCTAATCTATCCGAAGTGACGTACCCTATATCGATTGCTATTTACGAATGTAAGATAATTAATCATTATTAGAGCCAGATACGATTTTTAATGTTATCCTTAATAAGTAAATTTTAACGTGAATAGGAGAACTACATGATTGAAGTAAAAAAGTCTGAAGTAAGTGATGGCGAATTTAACAGAGGATTATTTGCAACTAAAGATATTAAAAAAGGTGAGCTTTTACATGAGGCACCGGTCATTTCTTATCCAAACGAGCAACATAAGTATATAGAAAAAACTACACTAGGTGATTATGCCTTTGAATATGGTATTGGTAGGTCAGCTATCCTACTTGGCTATGGAATGCTTTTTAACCATTCGTATGAGCCAAATGCTACCTACGAGATTAATTTTAAAAACGAGACTTTCGACTTTTATGCGTATACCGATATTAAAGCCGGAGAAGAGATTTTCATCAATTATAATGGTGATGAGGATGACCAAGAAGAGCTATGGTTTAATAAAGAATAGAAAAATTCATCTAGCTTATGCTAGATGGATTTTTTTATTGTTAAGTAAAGGGGGAAGGAATGTAGCAACCCTAGAGGTAGCTGCCTTCTTATTTTTTATCCTCTTAAAATTAGGCATTTCGGATTGACCTTAAGAATAAATTGTAAGTAACTAGATGAAAACTGAGAATGAAATATAGGTTATAATTACTAGGAAATCATAAAAAATGTAAATGAAGGTGACAGATGAATATTCAATTAAACTCAATAATAAATGCCGATGAATGCTATAGGCAAGCCAATCAGAAAGCCGCCCAATATTTTGATGAGCTTCATATACAGGTTAAGGAAAAAAACTATATCCCCCTTTTAACGGAAGATATAAGGATTTGGAAATCTAATCATGTTAATAATCCCATCCTATCCCTTTTTACAAAGACAAAAGGAAACGCTGATACGAAGGATTTTAACCATTACATACAGTATTTAAATTACAGAGGTAAGCTAGACAGTTACTTAAATCGAAGCATTTCATACATTTTTCTCCGTGATTTAGGAAAATCCCTTGATTCTCATGAAACTCAAGACAGGATTTCGGATGTAGTAAGTAGCTTAAAGGATAAGCTGACGAATTCAAGCGGGGAAGACACGGAAGTAGCAGGGTTTAATGCGGTCGAGTTGTATCGTATGGCAAAAAATGAGAATGTAGAATTAACTTATATTTGGTTATTAAACAAGCTAAAGCAAGTGTCTAACCATATACCTAAAGGTATGGATGCAGAACACGCACAGCGAAAACTTGTTAAAATTATAGCAGGGGTTATCATGCAAGAGATTGAAGAGATGGACAGCGATGTATCTCCTGAAGAGCGTACTAAGAGGCTCGACAAGGCAATCAGACTGGGTTATTCCTATGGATTGACCTATCCATTTATTGATGATTTGCTAGATGCCAAAATACTTTCGAACGAAGAGGAAAAACAATATGCCAATTTAATAAGAACAACACTCACTACGGGTATTGTGCCTGTACTTGGAGAGTGGCTTGGCGAAAATGCAGAGTTGATAATTTATATACACCAAGAGCTTGGAGAGGCTTTTCAGTATATTGAGCAAAATCAGCGACCTGAGACAAGGAAAAAATTCTTTGAGCAAGCGTATGTGTTTTTTCATTCGCAGGAAGTGGATCGTGATAAGAGTTTAATGAATTCGAGCTATACTAATCAGGAGCTTTATATACCGGTTATATTAAAAGCCTCCTCATCAAGGCTAATTGTTCGTTCAGTCCTTAGTACTTCTGACAATCAAGAGATGGATAACCGTACATTTTTTTATGGTATTTATAATCAGCTCTCAGATGATTTCGCTGATATGTTCGAAGATATGAAGGACGGAGCAGTGACTCCTTATACGTATTATTTAAAGTATCATAAAGAACGTCCAGACCTGATCAACCCTTTTGAATTGTATTGGGCTGTTATTAGTAATTTAATTCATAATGTCTATCATTCCGACGAACAAACACGAGAAGTAATATTAGATCGAGCTATTAATGGACTTAAACGGTTAAAGAAGCGGGTAGGCAAAAGTAAATACAAAGAAATTATGGATCTCTTTCGTTTCGGGACGTCAGGTTTTAATAAGCTTCTACAAAAGATGGTTCGAAAAGCAGATGATGTGGACTTCTTTGATAAATTACTAAGAGATCATATGATTACAGTATTAAAGAGTGAAAGTAAAGAAAGAGAGGATTTCTCTAATACGATAAAAATTGTTCGTAATGAAATTAACGAGACATTGTCTATTACTTCTTCTAACAATACCGATTTCGAAGACTCTATAACTGAAGCGACCAATTACAGCTTAGAAGGAGATGGTAAAAGGCTAAGACCGATCGTAGCGTGGTTTATGGGAGTGAAGATTTACAAGTTAGATGAAGCATCTATTGCTCCACTACTAAAATCATTGGAATATCTTCATACTGCCTCTCTTATATTTGACGATTTACCAGCTCAGGATAATGCTCCAATAAGACGCGGACGCTCTACTCTTCATGAAGTTTATAATGTAGCTGTTGCGGAGTTGACAGGTCTTTTCCTCACTCAAAAAGCTATTGAGGAGCAAACTAACTTAAAACAATTTGATGCAAATACTGTGCTACAGATGATTCAATATTCTTCCCACACAATAGCTGAAATGTGTAAAGGTCAGGCGATGGACTTGGACTCTAAAAATAGAACACTTACGAGGGAGCAGTTAAATACCTTATGTTTTTATAAGACAGGAATAGGATTTGAAGCCGCCTTGGTAATGCCTGCGATTTTAGCCAAAGCAAATGAACAGGAGATTGTTGCTCTAAAGAAATTTGCTCGTTATGCTGGCATCGCCTTTCAGATTAAAGATGACCTGCTTGATGTAGAAGGAGATGCAGAGCTACTCGGAAAAGGGCTAGGTAGAGATGCAGAAAACAATAGCACGACGTTCGTTTCTATTATGGGTCAGGAGGGTGCCACTATAGAAATGTGGGAGAACTACTGTCTAGCTATGGATGTTCTTCAAAACGTTTCTATAGATACAACCTTCTTAAAACACTTTTTAAACTATCTTATCAATCGCGAACATTAGAATTGTTGTACAATGTCTAAATACTTATAAAGCAAAATGAAAGGCATCCCTAGAAAATCAAAGGATGCCTTTTAATTTTATCCATGAAAAACATATGCTTTACTAAATGCTAATTTCCTCAACCACTATGGAAGATTTTCTTAAATATTCATCGAAATAAATGCTCATCTCATGTAGAATCTCATCCCGAGTAATTCCTTTTGCTGCTTGTGTATTAATATTAATGTGTCCAGCACCCAGTTTTATATTAGCCTTAATCGCCGTCCTCTTCATGGCGGGTAGAGATTTTATAAACTCATCACCATCGAATAAAAAGACAGTTATAAATACTTGTCCTTGTATAGTGTATGTACCTAATTCCTGGACACGCTCCCATCCGATAAAATCCTTACTAGCAATTGCTGAGGAATAATCATAAAACCCCTTTTCATTCACAACAAGTATTTTCTTTCCAACAATGAAATCTTTAATTATATACAAAAGACAGAAACCAAAAAATAGTATTCCGATTACACCAATAGCTATAAAAATGATGTTCCTTGAATCTTGGCTCCCAAGTCCCGTCAGGAAGACTACTAAACTAGCTGCAACCATGACAAATGCAAGTAAAACAAACTTTAATTGTTTTCCTTTACTTTGATAAACTACAAGCTCCTTCATAATAAGACCCCCTATGGAAATTAACTCATTCCTTAATTTTACATAAAGTATATAAATTTGTCTCCTTGGAGCATTAACTATGAGATTAGAAGTATAAATTTATAATCTATCGAATAAAGTCTATATAAGAAGTTTAAAAATAAGGGGCAATGCATATGAAAATTATCGTAATTTATCTACTTAGCGCTATTTATTTTTTCCTGTCTTTTTCAATGGACCATATGCGATCGATAGGTTTATATTTAATTATTTCAGTTGCCTTGTTTTTCTGGGGGACTTGGGAATGGAAGAGGAGAAATGAAGAGATTAATGAAGAGAATAGAAGAATCACAGAAGAGATTCTAGACGAAATTCCACATACTCAGAAACTAGTAACACCAAATAATCTCAATGCTTTACTCATAAATGAAGTCACGGAAATTCTCTATATAGCTAGTAGAGACGAGCTAGGAAGTGATTTTGAAATAAAAGATATATCTTTTAATAAAGTATTAGAGGCAGCCCTAATAGAAGACGGAAAAACGATATCCGTATTCCCTAAAGAGGGAATACTAAGTAGCCAGATTAAGTTAGAGGATAAAGAGGAAAATGAAGAACTAGAAGAAGAGTATGAGGAAGAAGACGAGGAGCTAGAATTCAGTCTTTGCTTTAAAATCGTCACGGATGATTTGTCGGAGCCTATTCACTATTTTACCTACTTGGAAGATTATAAAGAGGAGTACAAGGAATATGAGGAATACGAAGAGGCTAAGGGAGTTTGTAATGAATGGCATCAAAAGCTAAGCATTATTATTAGACGTTATCAGTATGACCGTGTAATGGTGAATAAATGGAGTTAGGAGGAATTGGATCAGGTCGGTAGCTGATAGGTATCTATGTTTTAGCTAGTCTGTAAAGGGAAGAAAAGAAATAGACTACTATTTTGTTAGGAGGAATACAATTGAGTAAAACAATTTTTATCACTGGAGCCGGAAGTGGCCTTGGAAGAGGGACTGCTATAGGACTAGCTAAAAAAGGGCATCGCTTAATTGCAACCACCGAAACGACTTCCCAAAAAACAGATTTACTTAGAGAAGCTAGAGATCTAGGTTTAGATATGGAAATTTTTAAATTAGATATAACGAATGCGAGAGATCGGGCCCAAATGGAAGACTACGACTTTGATATATTTGTAGCGAATGCTGCTATTAATGAAGGTGGACCACTTGCAGAGGTGCCAATGGATCGTTTTCGTGCATTATTCGAAGTGAACGTATTTGCTACTTTAGAGACAGCACAAATTGCAGCACGCAAGCTAGTGAAAAAAGGGAGCGGTAAAATTGTTTTCCTTAGCTCCGTGGCAGGTCTATCTGCTACTCCATATGTAGGACCGTATACGGCAACTAAGCATACAGTGGAAGCAATTGCGAAAACGATGCAGCAGGAGTTAAAGGAATTTGGCGTTCAGGTAGCTACGATCAATCCAGGCCCATATAATACAGGCTTTAACGATCGAAGCGCAGAGGAAAAATATAAATGGTTTAATGAAGAGCAACATTTTACGAAGAAGGAAGACATGAAAGAGCAAGAGGAGTCCTTGAAGAATCAATATGACCCTCAAGACATGATTGATAAAATGATTGAGATCATCCCGGCAGATAACCACAAATACCGTACTACATGGCCAAAAGAAATCGAAGATAAAATGAAAAAAGATGAACAAAAACGCTGGGAACTAGAAGTCTAGTTCCAAAGGAGAGCATCGCTATTAAGCGATGCTCTTTTTTGATATCTTAATTAAAATTAATTTCATAAGGGAGTACCGTATTTGAAATGTTACACTTAAATTGATGATTGCTGTAAAAAGAAGTCTATAAGATAAAGGGGTATAAAATGTATAGTCCGAAATGGAGTAAAGTAAAAAAACATTTGAAAAGTTTTACTTGTGACTCATTAAAAGATCGAATTGATTTTCACATTATTAATTATCGCAAAGCACATGACCAGTTGGGAAGAGCTGTTATTACAGTCGATAAAAAGGAAATATTAAGTATGTGTACAATTACTGCTGATAGAACAATGCATATTAAAGAATGGGATATTAGAGAGAAACAAAATATCCAATATGATATTGATAATCGAAAGTTAAATTGGGAAGTTGGATTGCAGGCTCATAATATAATTAAAAAAGAAGGCATCTTAGCACAATATGATTTTTTTGATGCATTGGAAGAGTACTTTAATACACCAATTGAAGTGTCTTTAAAGTCAGCTGATATGATTATAAAAATTCTTGCTGTAATTGATAGACGAGTAGGAAAAAGGACATTGCAGAAACTTAAGGAACCTATTAAAAATGAGCATGAAAGTATTCAATTCTTTTTCAGATTGAGGTGTGATGTCGAAGGTATAAGTTTCGATTAAAAAGTCCCGGTTAATCGAACCTAGCAAATTCATTATTAGATATAGTATCAAAAGTAAGTGAGCATAGAGATGCGCTTTTTAACTAATTTTTTTCTATGCATAGTCATTTAACCTCATCATTAATGGAAATATTAAATTTTAAGGAGAAAAAATGAATAAAAGAAAAAGACCATTTGTCATTTCTGTAGCAGCAGTCTCAGGCGGGGGGAAAACTACAGTAGTTAAAGAACTAATAAAAGCATTACATAATTCTAAGGCACTCTATTTTGATGATTATGAATTAGGTGGTCCACATAATTTCAGAGAATGGATAATAAGAGGTGCTAATTATGATGAGTGGGATATAGCCCCTTTCAAAAAGGACTTAATAAATTTAATCGAAGAACCATTGGAGTATATTGTGTTAGATTATCCTTTCGCCAAAATGCATACGGCAGGAAGCGTCTATATTGATATGACTGTATTTATAGATACCCCTTTGGATATTGCAATGGCACGTAGAGTCTTGAGGGATTTCCAGGGGAAATCTGGAGAGGAAATAATAAAAGATATGGAAAATTACAATGCTGGTGGGAGAGCGGGATATCTAGAAATGCTAAAAACGATAATGCCTAATTCTGATTTAGTAGTGGATGGCACATTAAGTGTTGCAGAAATCGTAGCTACCATAGAACAGCACACCAAAAATTAGGAATCGGTCGGTTCTTACCAATAATCGGTCGGTTTTCCCGCAAAATCGGTCGGTTCCGGCAAATAATCGGTCGGTCCCCATAAAAAATAGGTTCCCACAAATATTTACTGCTTCAATATTAACCAAATAGATAAAGGTAAATACTCTAGCTAACTCGAATAGTATTATAGTAATAAAATTGGGTGGTGAGTTAGTTGGAAGAGCGATTTATCATGTTTTCAGTCGAGCATTGGAGTGCGATAGCTGCATTTATTCTTTTCATACTTCTTCTTTTTTTCACAAGGAATCGTTGGCCACAATCTGAGAAGGGGATTCTTCGAGGTGAACGTCTATTTGGCTTGTCGTTGTTAGTGATGGATATTTTATATCATATTTGGCTCATTCAAACAGACAGATGGGAGCTAAGGAATTCACTGCCTCTTGAACTATGCAGTATTAGCCTTCTACTGACAATCGTTCTGCTATGGACGGGTAATCGTTTAGTTTATCAGTTTGTTTTTTTTGCGGGCATAGGTGGTGCAATACAGGCCATGATTACACCTGTATTGGATATGAATTACCCTCACTTTAGATATTTTCATTTTTTTTATACACATGCGGGGATCATACTGGCAGCGTTCTACTTTACTTGGGTCAAAGGATATCGACCGACCTTTAAGGGAATTCTTACAACGATGCTTGCCTTAAATATTTTGCTACCATTTGTTTTTTGGATTAACTCTCTTGTGGACGGAAACTATATGTTTCTACAAAGGAAGCCAGCTGGAGGAAGTTTGTTGGATTTCCTTGGGCCATATCCGTACTATATTCTATCATTAGAATTTGTTGCATTTATAATATTCATATTTTTATGGTTTCTTTTTAAGAAAAAGTAAATTAAACTTATATCTTGGAAGTTGGAATTTTTAAAATAGGTAGAACCTTTTACTTGTTTTTCCGTCTAATCACTTACCAGGAAAGGATGATTGTATATGAAACAACTACTATCAAATAAAATGTCTATGCTTCTCCTTACAACTTTAGGAGCACTTTTACTGTTAGGTGCTTGTAGCGACGAGCCGAAGGAAGAAGAGGCAAAGGAAGAGAAAAAAGAAATGCTAGCCTACGTAAGAGACTTCGATCTACCAAATAAAAGTCTAATCATTGATGAAGTAGAGTGGATTGAGGAATCCGATACGGATCGTATCAAGGAACTAGGGCTAGATACGGAAAAGGATTTAGCTACTGGATTTATGATTTACGATGAATCACAAAAGGCAGAAAGCTTAAAGCTAGCGGAAGATGCTGAGTTCTATTTGGTTAATCAAGATGATACAGCCAAACCAAAGCAAGTAGAGGAAAAGGAATTCGTTTCTTACTTAGCAGTTGTAAAAGGGCCATATGATATAACTTTAGAAGATGGAGTTGTAGTGAAGGTCTCTGAAAAATATACTCCATAAATGGATAGAGGATGGGACAAAAATCTCATCAAAATAATATATAGTTGTTTTCCGTTCCAGCGGACGCTTTCCGGGGGCACGGCTTCAATCTCCTCGTCGCTTTGCTCCTGCGGGGCTTTCAGCTCGCGCTGTTCCCCCAGGAGTCGCCGCCTCCTCTCCAAACAACGATAATTGAGAAGAAATTAGTTACTCTTTAAAATGTAAAGACGTGAATTAGTTATTTCCCTACCCTCCAAAAATTCTACTCCATCCTCTTTATAAATTCCCCCACCTCATCACTCATGGTTTCCGATTGGGTCCAATGTAAATAATGATGACCTTCTAAAGGAACAAGCTTACTTAAAGTGCTATCTTTTAATTGTGTTTCATAAAAAGTAATATTCGATTTACCGTCCTCATTTATTTTTTCGGTGTCACTCGTAAATATCATGACAGGCAAATCTGGAGGAAAGGTAAGTTCCTTTGTTAACTCCATATTTTCTTGGATAAGGTTGGTTTCATTAATGACATTTCCGTTATATCCACTCCAGGATGAAATAAGCTTAGTCATCTTTAAGTTTTCTTTAGAATATGTACTTTCCGCTGCTATTGGTAAAAAACTATCAGGGGTAATGTACATAGCCAATCGCGCCAACCCACTAGGAGCAATAATGCTTAAAGCCTTTGGCATGGTGGGAGCATCTTCTTCAAAGTACTCAAGAGCCTGGGGCAAGGTTGGATCAATGCCGATGATCGCTTTTATCTCTTCAGGGTACTTGTTCGCATAATACATGCTATAAACACCTGAAATAGAATGTGGCATGAGAATATATGGTTCTTGAATATCTAACTGTAATATAGCAGTCCTTATTTCCTCTGTGATGTTTTCCACGCTACGTTTTTTATCAGTTTTCTCACTCCAGCCGTATCCAAATGGCTCTACAACAATAACTCTATTGTCTACTGATAGTTCTTTCACTAGTGGCTCGAAGTCAAGGGCAGGGGCAGCAGTTCCGAGTCCCGTCCATAAAACAATTGTGTTATCTCCTGCTCCTTTTTCATAGACATGCATTTCTTTTCCATCTACCTCAACGTGCTGGCCAATTGCTTCATATTTGTTTATTTCATATAAAGACATGATCTGATGACCAACAAACCATAGAACAAATAGAGCAACCACTCCTAAAACAATATGCTTCGTAATCTTCCATATCTTAAAAATCATAGGTTTCATCCTTTAGTTTTATTTTTATATTCAATGAATATTACGAATAATAGGTCTTTAAGTTCCTTGAAGGCTAGAGAACGCACTGTTATACAACAAAAATGTAGGGGAGGGAAAGTGTAGTATAATTTTTTATTGACAGTTTGAAAACTCCTTGTTATATTGTGTGTAACCGGTTACACATTTAAAGGAGAAGGGGAAAACAGATGGCAAACATTAGAGACGTAGCAAAAGAAGCTGGTGTTTCCGTTGCTTCTGTATCCCGTTATTTAAATAGAAAAGGGTATATCAGTGAAGATACAAAGCTCAAGATTAAAAGAGCTATTGAAAAATTAGAATATATACCTAACCAAGTAGCAAGATCTTTAACGACAAAGCAAACAAACTTTATAGGGTTAATTGTTCCAGATATTACGAATCCATTCTTTCCAGAGCTCGCTCGAGCGGTTGAAGATATCGCATTATCTTATGGATATACAGTAGTTTTGTGTAATTCTGATGAAAAATCTGAAAAAGAAATACATTATATAGATACTTTAAAGCAAAAATATGTAGCAGGGTTTATCGTAACGACAAACCAGCTTCGTGCAAGCCACTATGAAGATTTAAAAGTACCGCTTGTGGCATTAGATCGGATGATTCACGAATCTATTCCTACCATTTCCTCCAATAATGTGGAAGGAGCACGGATGGGAACGAATTACTTGCTGGAAAAAGGCTGCCAAAATATTGTATTTATGAGAGGGCCTAAAGGGCTCGGTCCAGCTGATGATCGATTGACTGGGTTTCTGAAGGCTGTCGAAGGAAAAACAGTACAAACTCATATTATTGAAAGTCCCTTTCATTTTGAGGAGTCAGAAAAGATTGCAAGGGAATTCTTAGCAGATATTAAGGGTGTAGACGGCATATTTGCGAGTACTGATGTATCTGCAGCGGGTGCTTTGAAGGCTGCACATTCATTAGGTATTAGTGTTCCTGACCAGCTACAAATTATGGGGTTTGATGGGATTTCACTTGGAGGAATGTTGACTCCAGGACTGACGACGGTAGCCCAAGACATTTACAAAATGGGTGCTTTGGCAACCCGTGTACTCATTAAAATCATTGAAGAAATTGAGATAGAAGAAAGAGTGATTCAAGTACCTGTAGAGCTAGTGGAACGGGGAACGACAAGGAGTGGACAACGATGATTACAGTTATAGGAAGTATGAATATGGATATTGTAGTGCAAACAGACAACTTTCCCGTCCAAGGGGAAACGGTTTTAGGACAACTCTTTACGACTATCCCCGGAGGCAAAGGAGCAAACCAGGCTGTTGCTGCAGCACGCTTAGGAAGCAATGTACATATGCTTGCTAGCGTTGGAACAGATAGCTTTGGAAGAGAATTATTAGAGGACCTGAAAGCAAATGGAGTAAATACCGATTCAGTTATGCAAACAGAGGAGGCTGCAACTGGAATCGCTAATATTTTATTATCCGAAGGCGATAACAGAATTATCGTCGTCCCTGGAGCAAACTATTTGTTAACTGAGGCAAACATCAAAAGGATGAAAGAAACAATTCAGCAAAGCAAGTTTGTGATCATGCAGCTAGAAATTCCAATTCCTGTGGTGAAATACACGCTAGAGCTTTGCCGAGAGTTAAACGTTCCTGTATTGCTTAACCCTGCGCCAGCTAGTGGTTTTCAGCTAGAATTTATGGACTATGTTGCCTATTTAACACCAAATGAAACGGAGTGTGAGCTAATATTTGGTCAAAATATGGAAGCAACTTTAGAGAAATATCCAAACAAGCTAATTGTGACGTTAGGTAGTGAAGGTGCTAGATATTTTGATGGAACGAAACATATACTCGTACCCGGATTTAAAACAACTGCAGTAGATACGACGGGTGCAGGTGATACATTTAACGGAGCACTCGCTCATGCACTTGGACAAAGTTTAAGTTTAGAAGAAGCGGTTCGTTACGCAAATGCATCTGCCTCTTTGTCTGTAGAAAAATTTGGTGCTCAAGGCGGTATGCCAAGCCATACGGAAGTAGTAAAAAGATTAGAGGGTGTTAGCAATTGAAAAAACATGGCATATTAAATCGTGATTTAGCTGGAATTTTTGCAAAGCTAGGGCATACCGATCAAATTACAATAAGCGATTGTGGATTACCAATTCCTAATGGCGTTACGTGCATCGATTTATCTTATATCCTTGGGAAACCATCATTCGATGAAATTTTAGCAATTGTGTTAGACGATTTAGTAGTGGAAAAGGCTTATGTTGCTGCTGAGATGAAGGTCGCTAATGCAAAAATGCACTATGTAGTGAATAAATCCATTGAACAAATTTCTGAAGTCTCACATGAAAAATTTAAAGCAATGACTAGACAATCTAAAGTTATTATAAGAACTGGTGAGGCTAGTCCTTATGCAAATATAATCTTACAAGCTGGTGTCATATTTTAAAGGTGGTGGAAGCAATGATTCAGATGACTGGTATTACAAAGGCCTTTAATGGAAATACGGTGTTAAATAATGTGGAATTCGAAATAGCACCAGGAGAAATTCATGCGCTAATGGGAGAGAACGGTGCAGGTAAGTCTACCTTGATGAAGATTCTTACAGGTATCTATACAAAAGATGCTGGTGAAATCACTATTAAAGGAAAACCTGTTGAATTTAAAAACCCAAAGGAAGCAGAGCAGGCTGGGATAGCTGTAATCCACCAAGAGCTTAATATTCTTCCAGATCTATCAGTGGCTGAAAACTTATTTCTTGGGAACGAAAAAACCCTTGGTAGATCGGGTATTTTAAAAACAAAAGAAATGAACAAGGCTGCTAGAGAGGTGCTGCTAAGTCTGGGCTTAGATATAGACGTAAAGACGACTGCAAGAAATCTTTCAGTTGGTAAGCAGCAAATAGTTGAAATTGCAAAGGCCATTTCTTCTAATGCAGAGGTCATCATCATGGACGAGCCGACCGCAGCATTAACCGATAGAGAAATAGAGACACTTTTTGAGACTATTAGAGCATTGCAGGCGAAAGGTGTATCCTTCGTCTATATTTCCCATCGAATGGAAGAAATATTTGCTATATGTGACCGCATCACTATTCTACGTGACGGAAGCTATGTAGGTGTTAGAAATATAAAAGAAACAAACTTTGATGAAATTGTACAAATGATGGTTGGGAGAGAGCTAGGCGGACGTTTTCCAGATAGAGAATCTAAAATTGGGGATGTAAAGCTAGTAGCAAAAAACTTAACTAGAAAAGGTTACTTCGAGGATATTTCGTTTGAGTTACGAAAAGGAGAAATACTTGGTATCGCTGGCCTAATGGGTGCAGGAAGAACAGAGGTAGTTCAATCCCTATTTGGTTATAAAAAGCTCGATAGTGGAGAGCTAATACTTGATGGTAAACAAGTGAAAATAAATACTCCGCAAGATGCGATAAAGCTCGGTTTCGGCTTCGTAACAGAGGATAGAAAATCTGAAGGATTGATTTTAGATTTCTCCGTAAAAGAAAATTTAGGTATTACAAATTTTAGTAAAATATCTAAAAATGGTGTTGTGAATACGCAAAAAGAAAAAAGCCTCTATGATTCCATGGTAAAAAGACTAGGTGTACGTACTTCTGGTCCAGATCAAACCGTTAAATCATTAAGTGGAGGGAATCAACAGAAGATAGTCATTGCCAAATGGCTAGGTATTGAGCCAGACATCTTAATATTGGATGAACCGACACGCGGTGTAGACGTAGGCGCGAAAAAAGAAATTTACTCCATTGTTAACACACTTGCAGAAAATGGAGTATCTATCATTATGGTATCCTCCGAGCTTCCTGAAATCATTGGAATGGTCGATCGAGTGCTCGTGATGCATGAAGGAAAGTTAACCGGTGAAGTTACCAAAGAAGAAATGACACAAGAAAAAATAATGCATTACGCTACCGGAGGGGACAAAGTTGCTAAAATCTAGTTCACAATCAGTACTACAAAAATTAGGACCGTTGCTAGGACTTATCTTACTAGTGGTCATCATCACTATATTAAGCCCAAATTTTTTAACCGTAAATAACTTAATGAATGTACTTAGACAGGTTTCTATTAATGCGCTTATCGCGTTTGGGATGACCTTCGTCATTTTAACTGGAGGGATTGATCTATCAGTTGGATCAATTTTAGCTCTAACAGGAGCAGTTACAGCAGGATTACTTGCTAGTGGAATGGATCCAATTTTAGCTATGCTAATAGGTCTTATTCTGGGAGCTGTTCTAGGAGCAATTAACGGAATTATTATCTCTAAAGGAAATGTTGCTCCATTTATCGCTACTTTAGCAACAATGACTATATACCGAGGATTGACATTAGTTTACACAGAAGGTAGACCAATATCAGGTTTAGGCGATTCTGTATCTTTTCAAATGATTGGGAAAGGATATTTCTTAGGTATACCTGTACCAGTCGTAACAATGGCTGTTGCATTTGGAGTTCTATACTTTATCTTAAAAAAGACGACATTTGGTCGTCGAGTTTATGCGGTCGGAGGTAACGAGGAGGCTTCTCGTCTTTCTGGTATTAAGGTTGGCCGTATTAAAATATATGTTTACGCATTAACCGGTGCACTAGCAGCACTTGCTTCTCTTATTTTAACATCTCGTTTGAATTCAGCTCAGCCTACTGCTGGTAACATGTTTGAACTAGATGCCATTGCAGCGGTAGTACTTGGTGGCACAAGCTTAACAGGTGGTCGTGGTTGGATTGTTGGTACTTTAATCGGGGCACTTATAATCGGTGTCTTGAATAATGGTCTAAATTTAATTGGGGTATCCTCTTTCTTCCAGCAAGTGGTGAAGGGTGCAGTTATATTATTAGCAGTATTAATCGATCGTAAAAAAACAGCATAAAGGAGAAATAACTTCATGAAAAAACTTTATTTTGCTTTACTGTTAATCGTATCAATGTTTCTAGCAGCATGTTCATTGGATTCACCTGGCTCTGAGAAATCTGATTCTGAAAAAGGATCTACTGGTTCAGAGGGTGATTACAAAATTGGTTTATCTGTTTCTACTTTAAACAATCCATTTTTCGTAACATTAAGTGATGGAGCAGAAGCGAAGGCTAAGGAATTGGGTGCAGCCGTAACGGTGGTCGATGCACAGGATAATGCTTCTAAACAAGCAAGTGATGTAGAGGATTTAATCCAACAAGGAGTAGATTTGATTATTATTAATCCAGTTGACTCTCAAGCGGTAGTTTCATCTGTGGAATCTGCAAATGCAGCTAATATTCCGGTAGTAACAGTTGACCGTAGCTCAGAGGGTGGAGAAATTGTAGCTCATATCGCATCAGATAACGTTGCAGGTGGAGAGCTTGCAGGTGAATACTTACTTGAATTAGTTGGAGAAGGTTCAGCTGTAGTTGAATTAGAAGGTGTTGCAGGATCTTCTGCTGCTCGTGACCGCGGAGAAGGATTTAACAATGTTGCCGATGGTAAATTAGACGTAGTAGCAAAGCAAACTGCTAACTTTAACCGTGCAGAAGGCTTAACGGTAATGGAAAACATTCTTCAAGCTAATCCAGACATCAAAGGTGTATTTGCTCACAATGATGAAATGGCACTAGGAGCTTTAGAAGCAATTGAATCTGCAGGAAAAGACATTATTGTCATCGGTTTTGATGCTACTGATGATGCTGTAAAATCTGTAGAAAATGGTAAGCTTGCTGGTACAATTGCACAAAAGCCAGAACAAATTGGTGAAAAGGCAATGGAAGCAGCTATCAAAGCATTAAAAGGAGAAGAAGTGGAAGCTTCTATCCCGGTTGACTTAGAGTTAATCAAAAAATAATATGTAAAAGACTGCATACCCACTCAAAGAAACTTGAGGCGTGTATGCAGTTTTTTTATGTATATGATAAAGGTAGATGTTGTTTTAAAAGCCTCCCTCATTAGTTAAAAATGAAGATGTAAATTATAATCAGCAAGGAAATCGCTATGATAGATTTAATCCATAATATTTTTTTACTTATACCAGCTTTCCCTTCAAGATAATTTAAGTAAATCATTGTTAAAGGAAAACCTACTAATGCAAATGAAGCATTCCCACCGACGGTTTCAACATATTTGAATAATCCTACTAAAATAACGAGAAGTCCTAGTGTACCAATAGCCATATTAAAATATAAAGTGCCTCTATCCTTTTCCTCCATTTATTTTCCCCCAGTTTTATATCTCTATTTACTTATTCTAACCTCAAAAATTATTCCTTCTCAACTTAACTGCAAGTTTAGTTGTAGAAGAATAAAGTCCTTACTCCTAATTGAAGTAAAGATACCCTGTTAGTTGAAAAGGAAGTATTTATATACTTCCCATTACGGAATAAATAAATAATAATGCCAAAGAAGTTCCCATTACATATTTGGAAACCTGTTTAAGTCTATCACTTTCATATGTCTTGGTTAACAAGTAAAAAAATCCGACTACCCAGATACCATCTAAGAAAAATTTAGAAATTATATTTCTAAACATATTAAAATAGAAAAATGCGTCCATTAATATTCCTCCCATACCTAAAATATTTTATTGCATTTAACTGAACTATATCTTGAAGGAAAGTACCCGGGAGTTTAATAAAAATCATTCATAAGTCTTTTCTCTTTTGATATGCTTAATAAAATTATCACCTGAAACAATAATATCCAAAATTCCTTCCGGATAGAATGGTCTTTCGCTTAATTGAGAAATTGTACGCCAAACAAGCTTGATACTTGGAACTTCTTTATGCAAAAGGTAATTCAGTGTATTATTACTTGAACACCAATGGATTAAGGTGAAATCATGCCTTCTCTTCCCATCATACAGAATAATACTTTCACAAATACAAGCAAGTTGGCCAATGTTCAAAGCTAAATCAAATTCTTCAATTAGCTCCCTTTTTATAGCTTCACCTGCTGTTTCGCCGAATTCTATACTTCCCCCTGGAAGACGGTAAAAACTTTCAACAAAATCACATTGCACAAGAATTTCGGTCTTATCTTCATTAACGATAATCCCTTCAGCCCTTAACAAAGGCAGATTCACATAACCAGCTCCTTAATTGTTGTATATTCACCTTCTACCTCTCTATTCAAAAACCCTTCTTCAAATAAATTGCATCTTTAGTTGAAGTGTAACATTTCAAAACAAACAATCTTATGGAAAATAAACTAGCCTTTAACGTATTCTCTTATATATAGTGCGTTGTGCTGAATAAAATTACCTAGTATCCAAGCCTATTTCCATTTCAAATCTCACATACATAAATATAGTTAATTAGTAAATAAATAATAAGGGGAAAAACTGTTATTTTATATCCATTTCATATACTATTAATAGAGTGAAAAACTATAAAAAGGTAGGAATTAAACATGGGGGATAAATTAAAGCTCGGCCTACGTTCTAAAATTACTGTCGGCTACATTATTATTATTGTATGTTTATTTGCTTCCGTTATCATATTAAACAGTCAAATTCGTTCACTCCAACAAGAGAGAAATAATTTAATAAAATATAATACTGAAGTTGAAACATTGACAAATAATGTAGAAAAATATGTTATGGATATGCAAGCTGGTCAGCGAGGGTTCATCATCACAGGTAATGAAAGTTATTTGGAGCCATACTATAAGGCTGAAGAGCAATGGCAGTTAGAGTTTGATCAGCTCTATAACTTATTAAAGGACAAGCCAAATCAGCAAGAAAAGCTAGCAGAGGTTAAAGGGACAATTGAAGTATGGATGGCAGAAGCAGGCGAACGCGCCATCGTATTTAAAAGAAATAACGATGACGAATCAATTCAGCAGTTCTATGCAAATGATCGCGGTAGAGAATATATGCAATCTATTCGAAACCAGTTCAATGAGTTTAGAGAGATTGAAAGAGACTCGGCACAAAATGATGCTCAGAAATTAGATGATCGAAATAATATGCTGACTATAGCGTTATTCGGTATTTTATTATTTGTATCAGCTATTGCGATAACGATGGCTAGTCAGATTTCTAAATCAATCGTCAAAACGGTTAAAGATGTTACGGACACTATTAAAAAGATAGCATCCGAGAACGGAGACCGTAAAGAGAGAATAGTTGTTACTACAAATGACGAGATTAGAGACTTAGCAGATGCAACAAATGAGTTATTAGATAATCTAGAAGATAGAGAATGGCTACAAACAAGTCTTGCAGAAACAGTAACGAAATATCAGGGAGTAGGATCCATTGATAAGCTTGCTCGTGTGTTTATGTCCGAGATATCTAAACTGACCAATTCTTCTTATGGAGCATTTTACGTGAGAGAGTCTAACGAGCAAGAAACACGTTTTGTGAAGAAAGCTGCTTTTGCTGATTCTAATCCAGAAAAAGAGATTGGAAGAGAAAGCTTCCGTTTAGGACAAGGATTAGTTGGACAATGTGCCCTTGAGAGCAAGGCATTTGTTTTCAATGAAATTCCAAACGATTATCGTTTCATTTCTACTGGACTTGGTGAAGTACCACCAAAAAGTATATTTATAGTTCCAATTTTGTTTGAGGGTGAAGTAATAGCAGTGCTAGAACTAGCCACTATGTCTCAGTATGACAAACTTCAGCAACAGCTTGTAACACAGATAGTCGAAACGTTTGGTTTATCTGTTAACAGTGTAATGGGCCGTATGGAAATTGTACGACTTCTAAACGAATCTAGAGCAATGACAGAAGAATTACAAGCACAATCAGAAGAACTACAAACTCAATCTGAGGAGCTTCAAACACAATCGGAAGAGCTTCAAATGCAAACAGAAGAACTAACTCAAATAAATGAACAATTAGAAGAACGAACAAAGGATGCAGAAGCTAAAACAGAAGAACTAGAAAAAATTCGTCAAGAATTAGAAGAAAAAGCAGAACAGTTAACACTTCATTCCAATTATAAATCAGAGTTTCTAGCAAATATGTCACATGAATTACGAACACCATTGAACAGTATTTTAATACTGTCAGAAATGCTTTCAGAAAACGGAAAAGAGAACTTAACTGAAGACGAGGTAGAGTTTGCGAGAGTTATTCATTCGTCTGGTGAAGATCTTCTATCCTTGATCAATGATATTTTAGATCTTTCCAAAGTAGAAGCAGGGAAGATTGACGTATTATTTGAGGAAGTTAATTTAAGCGAGCTTCCGACTCAAATGGATCATATATTCTCACCTGTTGCACAAAAGAAGAACCTAGAGTTCCATGTTACGAAGGAACAAGATGTACCGGATATTTTCTTCACAGATGAAAAACGATTCCAACAAATTATTAAAAATTTATTATCAAATGCATTTAAGTTTACTGAAAAAGGGTCCGTAGATTTATCAATCAAGCAATTGGAAGCTAAAAAACAAACTAAACAAATGCAAGAAATCAGTAAAGAATGGATTGAGATTTCCATCACTGATACTGGAAT
This sequence comes from Psychrobacillus sp. FSL W7-1493, assembly GCF_038004905.1. Taxonomy (NCBI): domain Bacteria; kingdom Bacillati; phylum Bacillota; class Bacilli; order Caryophanales; family Bacillaceae; genus Psychrobacillus; species Psychrobacillus sp. FSL W7-1493. The sequence goes on from NZ_JBBOSB010000001.1 coordinate 823,631, forward strand.
AGGTATTCCTAAAGATAAGCATGACCTAATCTTTGAATCATTCCAGCAAGCGGACGGGGCAACAGTCCGCAAATATGGAGGAACTGGTTTAGGATTATCTATTTGTAGAGAGTTTGCTAATCTCCTTGGAGGTTGGATTACTCTTCAAAGCGAGGAAGGGTTAGGTAGTACCTTTACTCTAGTTGTACCAAGTCTTCCTAATGTTCCTATTATGGAGCAGATACACTTAGGTCTAGAAGAAGTAGCTCTTACAGACCATTCTGTGGAAGAAGTCCAAGAAGTAGTGGAGGAACATCCAACATTGGAAGAGCAAGAACAGAAGATAAAAGCCCAAGAAGAAAAGCTGGAGTCTCTACCTGAGGACGCAAATGTATTCTCAAATAAAAACGTATTAATAGTAGACGATGATTACAGAAACATTTATGCACTGAAAACAGCTTTAGAAAGAAGAGGTATTAATATTCTTGTTGCGAAAGACGGCTTAGAATGCTTAGATATAGTTCAAAGTAACTCAGAAATAGATGTGGTACTCATGGATATCATGATGCCTAATATGGATGGATATGAGACAATGTCTAGAATTAGAAATGAACTATCTCTAACGGAATTACCGATTATCGCATTGACTGCAAAAGCGATGAAAAATGATAGAGATAAATGTCTAGAAGCAGGAGCTTCTGATTACATTAGTAAACCATTAAATCTAGATCAATTATTCTCAGTTCTTCGAGTTTGGTTAGCATCTTAAGGGAGTAATGATATGGACAATTATTATGAAAATGGGGAGCTCGAGGGAGTTAATATTCAGTATGAGGAAATGGAAGTAGATTTTCTTCTAGAAGCTATATATCGGTTATCAGGATTTGATTTTAGACAGTACAATAAATCTTCTATTTCACGTCGAATACACAATCGAATGAAAATAAATGGCATTTCTACAATAACGGGCTTGCTAGAAAAAGTTATCCATGAAGAGGGTTACTTAGAGCAGTTGTTGAATGACTTTTCGATTAATGTAACAGAAATGTTCCGTAATCCAAGCTTTTTTAAGGCGTTTAGAGAAGAAGTAGTTCCAATTCTAAGAGAATACCCTGAAATCCGCATATGGCATGCAGGTTGTGCAACTGGGGAAGAGGTATACTCGATGGCTATCTTATTAGAAGAAGAAGGGCTGAAGGATAAAGCAGTTATTTATGCCACTGATATGAATGAGCAAGTGTTAGAAAAGGCTAGCAAGGGGATTTTCCCAATTCAAAAGATGCAAGCATATACGAAAAACTATATGCTTGCCGGTGGGAGCAAAGCCTTTTCTGAATACTATAAGGCCGACTATCAACATGCTTACTTTCATCCATCAATTTTAGAAAATATTATCTTTGCCCAGCATAATCTAGTAACTGATCAGTCATTCAATGAATTTCATGTAATCATTTGCCGAAATGTACTCATTTACTTTAACTCTGAATTACAGGAGCAAGTGCAGGAATTGTTTTATCAAAGCTTAAGTCCCGAAGGAGTTTTAGGCTTAGGTGATAAAGAAACCTTGAAGTTTTCGCGTGTAATGGAAAACTATCAAGAATTAGTTGGTAGCGAAAGAATCTATCAACGATTTAAATAAAAAGAGGAAAACGTGAAATCAAGATATTTGATTTCACTTTTTTTTGAAGTTAAAAGATCTTATCAAATAGCTAATTTTTGTCGGTACTAAATAAAGTAACATTAAAAAAGCTTCGAAGATTTATTGTTTGTAAAATCTTCGAAGCTTCTTATTTTATTTACACTGAATCATTAAGACACACATGTCATCCGGTTGATCCTGTTGTTTTTCCTTCGGTAATAGATTATCAATTAAAGCATGAGAATGATCCCATTTTTTAGATGTTAATATTTCAATTTGCTTTTCAGACTCTATTTCATCTGGTCCCATTCCTTCTAGAACTCCATCTGTGTATAAAACAATTTGAATATCCTTTTTATAGGTAATGACTTCTTTCTTCACTTCAATTTCATCAAAGAAGCCAACTGCACAGCAGCTTTTACTTATAGGTACAACCTTTTCATCATCAATTAAAGCAAATCCAGGTGGATGCCCGGCATTGACGTATTCTATCGTTTTTTGATCCGTATCTACAACCATATAAACAGCTGTAAAATAATATGGTATGCCCACCTTTTCATTATGTATCAAAACCATATAGCGATTTAGCTCTTTAATTACAAGCTCTGGCTCTACTAATTGTTTAATGGCCTCTCTTAAAACAGAGGATATGAACATACATACTAGGGAAGCAGATATACCATGCCCCATCATATCTAGTAATATAACAGCATATCGATTGTCACTTATTTTATGCCAATAATACATATCTCCGGCTAAATTAAAGGAAGGGAGGTAGGACACTTCGATTTGAATATCATCTCTTTTTAGAGGAGGGCTTAAAAGGCTTCTTTGCACATGAGTGGCTAAATCCAATTCATACTGGATTTTGTTTTCATGCTGCTTATGCCAATCTAACTCTGCTTTTAAACGAAGGGCAACTCTAATTCTAGCTAATAGCTCTACTTTGTTGATCGGCTTCGTTATATAATCACTGCCACCGACATCCAATGCCTCTGCTAATTTCTTCTTATCCTCTAAGGCTGTTACAAAAATTATTTGGATATCCTTATATCTTTCTTGCTGTTTAATTCGTCTACAAGCTTCAAGTCCATCTATTTCAGGCATCATAATATCTAGTAAAATTAAATCTACCGAATTACAGGTTGGATTCTGCTCATTGATCTGTAAATAGTCAAATAGCTCCTGGGCTGATTTAAGAGATACTGTATCTTTATAACCAGCACTATCTAACATTTTTTCTATTACAAATAGATTGACCGTGTTGTCATCTACCAGTAAAATCGTCATCGCTTTTTCCCCCTGTAGCTAATAAAGCCAATCTAAGTTTATATAAATCTTCTTCCCTTTTTATTATACAAAAGATTATACACATGGGGTATTTAAATGACTTTAAATGACAAATATTAACACGGAGTATACATCCTCTTGGCCAGAAAGGAGAAACAAACTTATGCCAAATACGTTTCAATTTCCTTGGTTGTCTGAGTCATGGAACGGATGCTAAATGGGATGATTGTTATCTTGATCATTACTACAGGGTCTATGCTGGGTCTCCCAACGTTGATTAAAGGTCTTCAACTAATAAATAGATAAAGGAGAAATCAATTGCTGCATCTAGTTTGAGCACCAGCCGCTCTTTAGGAACCAACTGCTATGGTCAACATCTCCAACTGTTCGCGTTGTTAAATTTGATTTTTAATATATTCATTAACAGGAGCACTGTTGATTGGAGGGGAGAGCGGCGACTCCAGCGGAAATAGCGCGAGCTGAAGACCCTGCACTGAGCGTAGCGAGGGAAGCGGCTGAAGCCGTGCCCGCGGAAAGCGTCCGCTCGCAGTGGAAATCAACATACTCAAGCTATTTACTAGTTGATATAAAAAAGTTAGAATTAATAAATATTTGTAAAGTGTGGGGAAATGAAAAGTGGAGGTGCAAAATGGATTTATCATTTAAAACAGACGAGGGTAGGTTTAATTATCGTGTTGCAGGATTAATTATAAACGATGGGAAAATATTAATTATGAAGGATGAAAGGTCTCCTTATTATTACGTTCCTGGAGGAAGGGTTAGCCTACATGAAAAGAGTGAGGATGCCATTCACAGAGAAATTAAAGAAGAACTCTCGACTGAAATTTCCGTTGATCGACTGTTATGGGTGAATGAAAATTTTTTTGAAGAGGAAGTTTCCAAAGAAAGATTTCATGAAATATGTTTTTTCTATCTTCTCTCTTTAAAAAATAAAGATTTATTAAGCAAGGGCAATCCTTTTATGGAAAATGAAAATGGAAAAATTCATACATACTATTGGAAAACTTTTGATGAATTACAAAAGCTCAATGTCTATCCTTTATTTCTAAAAGAAAAGTGTTACGACTTGCCACAACAGATTACTCATTTAGTAGAGACTAAATAGCGTGTAAATCGTTTTATATAGTATGACTTTTCTCGAAAAAGTTCATGCTAGTAACGAGGAGGTGTGATACTAATGGCTAAAGATGTACTTTGTGAAGTGAACAACTGTAAATTTTGGAGACAAGGGAACAAATGTAATGCAAAAGCTATTTATGTAGTTAGTCGTAAAGGGAACCAAGCTTCCAACAGTGATGAAACAGATTGTAAAACGTTTGAACCGAAGTAACTTATCTAATGTCTATTAATACTCACCTAATCACACGTTCATAAACGTGAAAAAAAAGTACAGCTAGTGTAAGCATCACTAGCTGTACTTTTACAATGAGTATTAATAAGTTGTAATTTTGGTATAGGTTTGGAAAGCATAAATCCAACGCTGCCACCAAGTGAAATTGCTTTGATATTCATCTACCTCTACAGTATACATAGCATCCTCATTGTTCCATAATCTATGAAAATATTGCTCCATCTCTAAGGCTAATTCACTCTCATTGGGGGCAATGATTCTTACGTTACTTTCTAGGTTATAATTTTCTAAAGCACGTTCTGTATAATTTGCTGCACCGCTTGAAATCACTGTATGCTCTGGTGTTTGAATCCATATAGTCTTTGTGTGATACTGACCGATTACGGTATTATACCATCGTATATTAATCTTCTCATTCGTATCCTCCACTAGTTCTTGTACGACTGGGCGATTTGGTAGTCCAGACTTTTCTCGACCAAAGGAGTTTTCGTTCGGATCTAATATAAGATTTACTTCTACCCCTCGATTTGCAGCCTCCACTAATGTATTGACTATACTCCGTTCGGCTACAAAGAACATGCCTAGCCAAATGGTATCTCCTTTTTTAGTATCATTTATATCGTTTAGCAATGCATCCAATATTTTTTTCTCTGTTAAGTATTGGGCTTGATACTCACCTTCTGCGTTCTCCGTCTTTATTCTAGGAAGCTTAGGACCTCCAGAAAAAAGAGAAACTGCCTCTTCTGCTTCTAAAATATCATTAATGATTGGTCCATCTAACTTCAAAGCAATATTTCCGTGAAAGCCACTGGCATCGTGGGGATTAGAGGTTGTTATTATAGCGGCCTTCTCTGTTACTAAAGCCTTCCGATGGTTTGCCTTTACATTCAATAGAGTCATATAGGAAGCTATAGTCATTTTAGGCGCGTCACTTGCCATAGCATTAGCAATCCAACCTTTGCCACCAATATCGAACCATTGAAAGAAAATACGATAAATACCAGAATAAACAGGTGTAGAATCCCTTAGCTCATCTAAATCTGTATATACAATTTCAACACCCGCATCACGCATTTTTTTAAACCATTCACTTTCGTAAGATCCATACCCTCGATTAAGTGGATCGGTAATAAAAACGATTGGCATGTCAGGGTTAGCCTTCTTCTTTTTTGCGACAGTGGAGGAAAGTGTCTCTGCTATATTAGGGAAGTCCTCATCTTCATCATAATAGCCATCCATCAAAAAGAAATCTAACACCACAAATTCCTCAGCTTCTTCAATCGTTCGATATACCTCATCAAAAATATGATTTTCATGAATGGTATTTGTACCTTTTTGATCTTGTGCAAAGGTCAAATCCGTTAAAAGTTGAATGTTATTCGTCTTATGTAACTCACCTGCAAAGGAAACTCCTTGGGGAAGCGGTTTAAATGTATGCCAAGCAATAACGATTATGTAAATAAGAGCAAACACGCCTATTAAGGAGACTATAATGCGCTTTTTTTTGCTCCATGGCTTTTTAGTTTTTTTAGCCATGAGAAAACTCCTCCTATAAAACTTCTATTTTAAATATAATATTCCCATATTAGTAGTCAGCAAAACTACTAATCCATCAAATATGTACAATTATTTAATTATTATATGTTTTTAAAATCACTATTGTAATAAAGTAAAGTTTACGTTATCATGATAATGATAATCGTTATCAATTAAAAATGTAGGAGATGAAACTATTGAGTATGAAAAAGTATTGGATGTTAGGCGCGACAGCAGTGCTAGCTCTAAGTTTAGCTGCTTGTGGAGATAAGGAAAAAGGCTCTACAGAAAAAGCTGAAGTTGAAGCGGAATCAACAGAAGCTTCAGCTGATGGGTTAGATACAGAACAAACAATTACATATTTAGGGGAAGACTATGTAGTACCCTCCAAAGTAAATAATATTGTAGCAGCGAGCTTGGAGTCCATGGAAGATGCGGCTATTTTAGGTATTAAGCCAGTAGGAGTGCTTGCAATTGCAGATGCCATCCCTACCTATTTAGCGGATGAGCTAGAAGGAGCAGCACTGGTTGGAGATAAGTTTGCCCCCAATAATGAGGCAATCCTAAATTTAAATCCCGATGTTATTTTAGGTTCTTCCAAGCATGGAAAAGAAGTTGTTACAGCATTAAATAAAATTCAAACGATGATTCCTTATTCGCATGTATCTACGAACTGGAAAGAAAATCTTACTCTCTTAGGACAATTAGGCGATAAAGAAGCAGAGGCAGAAAAAATTATCACAGACTATGAGGAAAAAGCTGGACAAGCTAAAGCTGAATTAGGTGAAGCATTGAAGGATAAGGAAGCACTTGTATTACGTATACGCAAAGGAAGTATTAATGCTTATCCTGAATCTATTTACTTTAACCCAGTTCTTTATAATGATTTAGGACTGAAGGTTCCAGATGTAGTTGCAAAAGCAGAGGCGCAATCAGAATTATCTCTTGAGGCTTTAGCTGAATCGAACCCAGATTACATTTTTCTTCAATTCGAAACTAGTGAAAATACAGATAATGCAGCAGCTTTAGATGAGCTTTTAGCCAATCCGATTTTCGGTAGCATAGAAGCAGCGAAAAATGAACAGGTGTTTGTAAACGTAGTAGACCCTTTAGCGCAAGGTGGTACTGCTTGGTCTAAAGTGAAATTCTTAGATGCAGCGATAGAGAATTTATCGAAGTAAAGTTAGGTGCGATGAATTATGAAAAACAAAAATACGTTAGCTGTCATCATTTTAATAGTTTCTCCACTGTTCATCGTACTAGCAATAGCTTTATCTATTTTATATGGTGCTAAAGATATTAGTCTATTAACAGTTTGGCAGGCGATTACGCAATTCGATGGAAATAATGTGGACCATAACATTATTATGACATCACGATTACCACGCGTAATCGCTGCTTTATTGGTTGGAGCTTTTCTAGCTGTTGCTGGGGCAATTATGCAAGGGATTACACAAAATTATTTGGCATCTCCTTCTATAATGGGAGTAAACGATGGATCGGCATTTGTTATTACAATAGCAATGGTCTTTTTCCCGGGGCTTCCTAACTATCAAATGATTATTCTTTCGATGATTGGCTCTGCTATTGGTGCAGGTCTTGTCTTTGGTTTTGGCTCCTTGATAAAGGGTGGTTTATCACCTGTTCGATTGGCCATTATTGGAACAGTCATTGGAACATTTTTAAGCAGTATATCTTCTGCTATTGCGATGTACTTTCAAGTGTCTCAAAGCGTTAGTGTTTGGTATAACGCAAAATTACATATAGTAAATCCTGATATGCTATGGCTGTCCATTCCTTTTGGTCTAATCGGGTTAATGCTAGCATTAGGGATTTCGAAGTCAATTACCATTGCCTCGTTAGGTGATGACATTGCAGTAGGTTTAGGGCAACGAACAAAAATGGTCAAAATCATTAGTATTCTTGCGGTAGTTTGCCTGACTGGTACGGCAGTTGCCTTAGTAGGAAAGATAGGGTTTGTTGGATTAATAATTCCTCATATTACTCGATTTCTTGTAGGGGTTGACTACAGAGTTCTAATTCCATGCTCTGCAGCAATCGGAGCGTTGTTTTTAGCTTTTTGTGATGTAATTAGTCGCTTTATCAACTTTCCATTTGAGACTCCCGTTGGTGTAGTAACGGCTATTATTGGTGTTCCTTTCTTCCTTTATCTAATTCGGACGAGAGGGGGAGGACAGCGTGCATAAAGGTCCGTTTATACGTTTCATCACGATGCTGTCTATCTTTGCTGGGTTGACTCTTATCGCTTTCTATTTTCACATTACTAATGGAATCTTTGATATGACGATCCTAGAGGTTCTCAAAACTTTTTTACGAATTGATCCAAATGATAAACACGATTTGGTTATATTTGCGTTTAGATTACCAAGGATTGTCATTGCAGCCTTAGTAGGAATCGGTCTTGGGATTGCAGGAACTGTTATACAAGGAGTGACAAGGAACGGCTTGGCGGATCCTGGTATTTTAGGTATAAATGCAGGTGCAGGAGCTTCTATTGTGATTTTTATGTTCTTTTTTCAAATGACTGCTACCAATATTGCGGGAGATGGCTGGTATACGATTTTTCTAATGCCACTCTTTGGGTTTGTTGGAGGTGCGCTTGCAGCTTCAATTATTTTTATCTTTTCTTGGAAAAATGGAGTATTGGATATGCAAAGGTTGATCCTCACGGGTATTGCAATAGGTAGTGGCTTCGGAGCCTTATCCTTATATGTATCACTTAAGATGAATGCAAGTGACTATGAGATGGCTGCAGTTTGGATTTCCGGGAGTATTTATAATGCTAACTGGGCTTTCGTTTTATCCATTCTGCCTTGGGTTGTTATTCTTAGCTACGTAATCTACCTGAAAAGTCATTTGCTAGATTATCTTCAGTTGGAGGATGCCAATGTGAAGAGTCTAGGAATTTCAGTGGAAAAAGAGAAATCTATTCTATTATTATGTAGTATAGGACTTGTCAGTGCCTGTGTATCGGTGTCCGGTGGGATTGGATTCATCGGACTGATGGCACCTCATATTGCTAAAAGGTTGGTTGGCATCAAGCATAGATTTGTTGTTCCGATGAGTGGTGCAATTGGAATGTTTTTATTAGTCATCTCTGATTACATTGCTAAGACGGTTTTTGAGCCTTCCGAGCTGCCAGTAGGAATTGTCGTTGCAATCATTGGAATTCCCTACTTTTTATATTTATTAGTCAAAACAAAAGCATAGGAGGGTACCTATGATAGAGAGTATATTACGAGTTGAGGAGCTTAGCTCTGGTTATGAAAAACAAACCGTGTTCACTAATTTAAATACATCCATTAAAAAGGGAAAAATAACAACTATTATTGGTCCCAATGGCTGTGGAAAGTCAACCTTATTAAAAACGATTGGACGTATTATTCATCAAAAGAACGGAAAGGTTTTTTTACAGGAAGAAGACATGATGTCTATGCCTACAAAGGCTATTGCGAAAAGGCTTGCTATGCTTTCGCAAAGCCCTGTAGCTCCTGCTCAATTGAAGGTAGATGAGTTAATCTCCTATGGAAGGTTTCCACACCGAAAAAACATTGGAACACTATCAAAAAAAGATATTGAAGTAATTGAATGGACAATGACTGTCACTAAAACAATCGAATACCGCAATAGGGAAATTAATCAGCTATCAGGTGGTCAGCGTCAAAAGGTATGGCTTGCGATGGCACTAGCACAGGAAACAGAAATTCTCCTGCTCGATGAACCAACAACATACCTAGATATGGCCCATCAGCTAGAGATGTTGAAAATTGTGGAGCAGCTAAATAAGGAGCATCAATGTACAGTAGTGATGGTATTGCATGATATTAACCATGCTGCTCGCTTTTCGGATGAGCTTATTGCAATGAGAGGCGGAGAGATTATTACAACGGGTACTCCTAAGGAAATATTAACAAAGGAAGTTATGAAAAACGTGTTCCAAATAGATGCAAAGATAATGTTCGATGAGGAAACAGAGGCACCCGTTTGCTATGGATATGAAACTTTAGAGGAGGTTTAATAGATGGATAAAGTACTGTTAGAGAATACAGAGCATTTTCAAATCGATTCCAAGTACACAAACTATTTGTATGATATAAAGGTTTCTATCCCAAATGTGGAACCTCCTAAGGAAGGCTTTCCTGTCTACTATATGCTAGATGGAAACTGGTATTTCCAGCTTGCAAGAGATGTAGTAAAGCTGCAATCTAAAAATTCCCTTAAAACACTTATTTCTCCTTCCATTGTGGTTGGGATTGGACATTCTGGTAGGGAAGAGGATGCTCGCAAAAGAAGATTTTTAGATTTTACTCCCAAGGCAGAAGCATATATCTATCCAAAACGTTTGCAGGGGAAGGACTTAGGAGAGCATGGCGGATCAGAGGAATTCCTAGCGTTTTTAAAGGATGAGCTAATGCCGGATGTACATAAGCGTTATCCTGTTAACCAACAGAATCAGGCACTTTTTGGTCACTCCTTAAGTGGCCTTTTTGTTCTGTGGACATTATTTAAACAACCAGCCCTATTTTCCTGCTACCTATCAATAAGCCCTTCTGTATGGTGGAATGAATACGAGCTATATAAGGAAGCAGAAAATTTTGTTCGTTTACAAACCAATCTTCAATATAAAAAACTGTTTATATCAGCCGGTAGCAAAGAAGGCTTTATGTGTGAGGATGCAAAACAACTATATACGGTATTACATGAAAGTATAGAAACGGAACTATATATAGCTCAGGATGAAAACCATGCCTCAGTGGTGCCTACGGTTTTGAGTAGGGCATTGCGCTATTTACACTAAACTCTAAAAGGGAAGTGGGTGCCATAGCCACTTCCCTCATTAGTGAAGAGCGTATATTTAATAAAATAAGCTTTGTTGAAGTTATTGGTTGATTTTGACTCACAATTCTTTTTTATAGTGACTGTAAACATAAACAAAGGAACTTTCAAATGGCTAGTAAGAACATAAAAAGATGATGAAATTGGGGTTGGTGACAGTTTTTTAGCTTTGATTATGCGAGTAAACTTATTAGCGCTTTATCGATAAAGGAAAGCCATTCCCATTTATTGATTGGAGCACCAGATGGCGACTCCTACGGAAATCAATTCTACTCTCTGATTTATAGATTTCTTTGCATCATAAATCAACCCTACTCTTTAACATAGCCTAAAAACAAAAAAAGCTTGGAAAAGTATCTCCTAGCTCATGGTTATTCTTTGACTATATTTATATCAAATTTCATATGATCTACATCCCAAACATCTTCATCAGTATTAGAAAAGACAGTTACAACGACATTTTGACCAATATTATACCTCTTCACATCAACAACAGGTATTACGTATACATTTCCTCCTCGTATGCCCTTATTAATGTTGTTGTGTTCTTTAATAACTAATATCTCTTCTTGAGCGTCTAACTCCTCGACTGTTCCGGAGAAAGTAAAACTTTCTTGGTAATCATCAGCACAACCAGCCAAAAACAAACAAATCAATGATATAAAACTTATTGTAATTTTAATTTTCAACACAAACGCTCCCTCGTAAGATTCATCATATGTAAAGATTCAGAGAGACTATTGACTAAGTTTCCTTCATTCGTTCTAAAATTTGGTAATCTTTAGTTTTTTTGATTGATATAGAATTTTGATTTGCAAAATCGAGTAAATCTAAGAATACGTTGTTAGGCTCGAAGTTAAAAACACGAATATTGATGCCCTTATTAATTTGTATAATAGCACCTTTAGTAGACCAACCAAAACGGACAAATTTAATATTTGTTATTCGGTAGGGGTGTATTACTCGTTTATAAAGTGGCCTTTCGATGAAAAGGAATTGATACGTCAGATAACCATCCTTTATTTCCAGTTTATATTGAATAAAAAATGAAAACAGTGAAAATAAAAGAATAATAATATGAAAATATAACAATCCTTTGGAAAAATTATTACCTATAATGTTTGAAAGTAATAAAACCACCGTCATTACAAATAAAAAAACCATAATTCCTCGCTGGACTTTTGCATTGTATGCCAACTTTTCCCCTCCTTGTTGTTTAACTTGTAATTCGTGTGTCTAAACCGGCTCTTGGATGATTTTATAAGTTTTAATTAATTTATGATTTCATATTTTTAAAAAAAACTAGCAAATTTTAGAAGGGGATTTGTGGAATACAGTAGAATTGACTTCACTCTGGCGGATGCTTTTTAAAACGGCATCATATTGATTGTAGGAGCTGTTTTATTATAAACTGCTATTTATTCATTCATTTGACTTATTTAAGTTAATTTTAACATAAATATCCATTTTATTTAAAAATAATTTAATTATTTGTAAGTTGGTTATCTACACTTTAATTAGTAAGACTATTGAAAATATTTAAATTAATCTTTACAATTAAATTTGTAAGTGCTTTCACCAAATTAGTTTAATAGAGAGGTGAGACAATGGGAATATTAAATGGATTAAAGATTTTAGATTTCTCCACTCTTCTGCCGGGACCCTTTGCCACGATGATGTTAGCTGACATGGGAGCAGATGTCATTAAGATTGAGAATCCAAATCGAGAGGATTTTTTAAAGCATATTGAGCCAAAGGATGGTGAGGTTTCTGCAACATTTGCTCATCTTAACCGCTCTAAGCGATCGCTAGTTTTAGATCTAAAACTAGCAAAATCGAAGGATATTATCTATAGGCTAATAGAGGAATATGACATTGTCATTGAGCAGTTTCGGCCCGGTGTTATGGATAAGCTCGGGATTGGCTATGAAAAGTTAAAGGAAATAAACCCTAAGATCATTTTCTGTTCCATTACAGGATATGGCCAAACTGGTCCTCTTCGAAATAGAGCAGGACACGATATCAACTATTTATCTATAGCTGGAGTAGCTAGCTATTCCAGACGGAAAAATCAGCTTCCTGTTCCAACGGGCATCCAAGTGGCTGATCTTGCTGGGGGGTCTATGCCAGCTGTCATTGGAATCCTTGCAGCTGTTTATAATCGACATAGTACTGGAGAAGGACAGCATATTGATGTAAGCCTAACAGATGTTGCTTTTTCTTTGAACGCTATGTATGGACCGAACTTTCTAGTTGGCGGGGAAAATCCGAAGGAAGAGGAAATGCTGCTAAATGGCGGGACCTTTTATGATTATTATGAGACAAAAGATGGTCGACATTTTTCAGTCGGAAGTTTGGAGCCGAAGTTTCAGCAAAAACTTTGTGAGCTATTAGGAGATAGGAATCTTATAAAGCTTAGTAACAGCAATAGTAAGGAAGACCAGCAGGCATTCAAAGAAATCTTGACAAAGGAATTTAAGGCAAAAAGCTTTGAAGAATGGCTTGGAATTCTTGGAGATAATTTTGATGGCTGTGTAGAGCCAGTGTTAAATATTAGCGAAGCCGTTAATCACCCTCAAATACAGGCTAGAAATATGGTGACCACTGTGCCGAAAAGTGAAGGAGGAGAGCAAAAGCAAATTGCTTTCCCTATAAAATTTTCAGCAAGTAGGCCAGAGTACCGCTTTGCAGGTGTTTCAACAGGTAAGCATACTCCGGAAATCTTGAAGAGTTTAGGAATGGACTTGCCAGAGATTCAGTCCCTTGCCGAAAACGGTGTTTTTGGAGAAATCAAAGCATAAGAATGAATCTACTCAAATAAAATAAAAGCAAAGAAAAGGAGCTGGTAATTATGTTCTCGCCGTTAACGCCGTTAGATTGGAAACGAAGAGCAGTTAAGTATTATCCGGAAAAAGTAGCTGTAATTGATGGAGAAAAGGAATTTACATATAAGCAATTTTCACAACGTGCTGACCAGCTATCTTATTCTTTATATAAAGCAGGTATTCGAAAAGGGGATCATGTAGCAGTAATGCTTCCGAATACTCATTATATGCTGGAGTGCTTTTATGGGATCTGTCAGCTGGGAGCGGTAATGGTACCATTAAATTACCGTCTTAATGCGGAAGATATTGAGTATATTATCAAGCATAGCGACTCTAAGATGTTGATAGTAGATGCAGAGTTTACAGGCCCGATTGAGAAGATAGAGGAAAATCTACCTTTTGACCAAATCGTAGTAGTGGCTGTTGAAGGACATAGTCATACATTGAAAGCAAAGGATTATGAGGACTTTATCACAGCAGGGACAGAGGCATTAAAATTCCCGGAGATAGATGAAAATCAGTTGCTTACCTTAAACTATACAAGTGGAACTACCTCTAAGCCAAAAGGGGTTATGCTGACACATAGAGGAAATTATTTGAACGCAGCAAACTTTATGTATCATTTAAATGTAAATCATGATGATGTGTATCTTCATACTTTACCTATGTTTCATGCAAATGGCTGGGGAGGAGTCTGGGCACTCACAGCAGTAGGGGCTACCCATATTTGTTTACGAAAAGTAGATCCTCCGTTAATACTAGATTTATTTGAAAAGCATAAAATATCTTTATTATGCGGGGCTCCAACCGTTGTTAATATGCTTGTTAATGAACCGAAGGCAAAAGATGTGAAAATCACAACTAATCCGCGTATGGCTACTGCAGGGGCTCCGCCTGCCGCGGCCTTAATCGCAAAAGCGCAATCAATCCTTGGACTTAATATGATGCATGTATACGGTCTAACGGAAACATCTCCATTCATTCTATATTGCGAATGGAAAAAAAGATTTAATGATCTAACTGTAGATGAACAATCTACTATTAAGGCGAGACAAGGAATCGAGTTAGCGTTTAATGGAGAAACAAAGGTCGTTAATCAGGAGGATGGCAAGGAGGTTGAATGGAACGGTAAGGAGCTAGGAGAAATTATTACACGTGGCAACGTAGTAATGGAAGGATATTATAAGGACCCGGAAAAAACTGCGGAAGCGATTAAAGATGGTTGGTTTTATACAGGAGATTTAGCAGTTACCTATCCAGATGGATATATTGAGATTCAAGATCGTATTAAAGATATGATCATTTCAGGAGGAGAGAATATCTCTTCGACTGAAATAGAGGGTGTGCTTTATAAGCATCCAGATATATTAGAAGTAGCTGTCATTGCGGTACCTGATGAAAAGTGGGGTGAGGTACCAAAGGCAGTTGTCGTACTTCAGCCGGAAAGTAGCATTACAGAACAAGAGCTAATTGATTATTGTCGCTCTAAAATGGCTCACTTTAAAGCTCCAAAAGCATTTGATTTTGTAGAGTCACTTCCTAAAACCGCTACTGGTAAGCTACAAAAATTCCGTCTAAGAGAAATGTATTGGAACGGACCGAAGAAAGTAAATTAATGAAAAAAGATCCCATTGCTTGATAGCGTTGGGGTCTTTTTTAAAGATAGTCTAAGCTTATGAATACCAAAAGTAATCCAACAATACATACCACCCAAGAAAGAGCAGATTCTTTACTGTTTGCTAACCTATTGTTAAGTTTTTGAAGAAGGGGATTTAGCAAGCGACTGAATAGCTTATAAAAGATCATTAATAATAGACTGGGCAGCACCATAATTAGATTGTACAAGATAAGTATAGGTATCCACTCAAATAGGTTCAGGTTAGACGTACTCATTAGACCGATAGCAGCAAAGTAAGGGAGGGCTGTACTTCCTTCTATTAGGAACGTAATAACCCCTAAAAATATCATAGAGGAACTATTAATAATGCTCGGTAAAGAAGTGACGGCAGCTTTCCTCTTAGGCATATAAAAGCTTAGGATAAATAAAATAATTCCTGTTAAAAAGATTGTCCAGCTAATAACTCGGTTCTGGAAGAGCCCTTGGAGAAAGCTGATTGATAAGGAAATGCCAAGCAGAAGAGCTGAGCCAAAAAGGAAATATAAAATAGCTACAGTCATCAGGTACACTATTAAAAGTCTATATAACTTTCTCTGTTCTCTTAGTAACAAATAGAGAGTTATGCCAATTACGGTTGGGCTAAGTGTATCTATAAGTGCCAATCCAATAATGATTAGTAAAATTTCAACATTCATAAAGGCTCTATTCCTTTCTAGCTAGATAGATGGAATAGGCACGTGACATAAATTCAAGCAACTCTTTTTCCAGAGGATAGAGTCCTAGTTTTTCAGATTCTGTTTTGGATTGTCTTAGTTCCCAAAGCTTATCGAGAAAGTCGTTTTGTTGCCCGTATTCTCTTATTCGTTTCTCTTCCATCTGTAGAATGATATGTTGTACTCTAGGAGAATGAGGATCCTCTGACATAGATTCCTTTAATAGTCCTACCAAGCTGATCCATTCGAGAGATGCTATTTCATTACTTGCCATATGGGGCAGTTGATTCCATTTCTTTAAATCGGCTTGGGAAAAAATTGCTTCTCTGTACAGCTTATGTTTCTCTTTGTCCTCTGCTGCTAGTTGCATTAGATTTTTTAATACAACTTCGCTATCTCCTATTTCTATGTCAAAAGCATTAATCATTTCTCGCAAGGACTGCTCGATCTTTTGTAATTTTTCCTGCTCTTCTACGACATAATCCAGCTGTTCTTTTAAGCTAGTAGACCAGCTCCATTCGCTAGAGGAAAGCATTTGTTTGATTTCCTCTAGTGTCAAACCTGTTTTTTTTAGAAATTGTATTTGTAAGAGCCTTTGTAGGTTTTCCTCATTATATAAGCGATGTCCACCCTCTGTCTTGGAAGCGGGACTAAGCAAGTTTATTTTATCGTAATACCGTAACGTTCTTACGGTGACTCCGGTCAATTCAGCAACTTTATTTATATGAAGCAATTCATCCTTCCTCCCTTTTGGTAAAGTATTGTAGAACATAGCCGACTCCTAATCCTATCAAGACTCCTGGAAATGCAGCATCGAAAATTAAACCAACACCTGCTCCTATAATAACGCAACCGTAAAGAATAATATCCCCTTGTTTCATTCTAACTCATTCCTCCCTTTTCTCGATTATATAAAATGACGTAACGTCAGCTTCAAGTGTTTTAATCAAAAACTCAGCTTTATTAAAAGTATTGGTTGATTCTTATTTTTAGTGACTGAATACATGAAAAAAGTGGCATGCTACGGGATGCGGAAGAAGGTAGGACATCACAACGACGCGCATAAGCGATTGGCGATGGCTTATTTCACAGACTGAGGAAAGCATATCCGGCTGGTGTGGAAATCAATTCTACTTTCTGATTTAAAAAATTCTTAGAGTCCAAAACTAAATGGAGATAACTCTTAAGACGAGAGAAAAGAGGGAGTTGAATGAAAGATATTGAGTAAATAATAGCGTAATGATAAAGCTTCACACTAAAAAAACTACCCCCATTGAGTGGTAGTTTTTTAGATGTATCTAATTAATATAATTTATGTCGAGGGGATCTGCAGTTAATATTGCTTCGGACGCGCATATAATTGTGTATTAAACGGGCATGTCTTCCCAACTCAGTATGGGGATTAACGAGGGGGCTAAGTCTTTTCAAGAATTCATGGTCACAGTCACATTTACCTCTTCCACTTTCATAACAAAGATCATGCATCATACAGGCAGCATCTACTTCGTTGACGGGCGCCCCTGGTCCACTACATCCTGGTCCACACCAATTATAACCTGGAAGACAAAAGCCACGTTTTCTCTTTCTTCTTTGTTGCAAACAAACACCCCCTTAATCTTTATGTATTAAGATATTCTTGAATGTAAATACGAATAAATACAAGCACCTAGCTGTCCAATTTTTATTTTTAAGACCATCAAAAAAGCAGTCTAAAAATAGACTGCTAAGTTAAAGAAAGTTTAAGTTAAATAAAGAATTCTTTTGAATAATGCATATTGAATAATTCGATCTGCAGACTTATTTGTAACGGTTTGAAAGAGATTAATGTTACCTTCTTTTAAGCTTAAGATAATGCCCTCCAATAAGTCTTCTAAAGTCATTGAACATAAGGAATAGTTTCTTTTGTCAGTCAACCTAAGTGTTTCTCCTTGAAGCAGTAGTTCAGTTGCCCATTCGTCTTGATAGATTCCCGAGGGTTTTTTGCTCCAGTTAGACTGCTCTTCCTGATGTATGGCCCATCTCTCATCCTCTAATATCGTGCTCATTATAGTTTCAATATTCTCTTCGGTAATAGAAATTGTTGCTTGTATTTCTTTATTGCTCGATTGTTGATTCATTTCCCCATCCCCTTACTTTGTTGTTCCGTACTAGTTAAATTTACTATTAATTCATAGAAAATAGAATAATCCAATTAGTGGTAACATAAAGGGAGTAGCGGATTATCTTTATCATTTAGCGTGCAAAGTTTTAGAAAAGTGTTTTCTTGTCCTACCTATGATCGGGAGGATACTACTAGGAAGCGAACAGGCTTGTCCGTCAAGTTATACCAGTAATGCAATAGATTTGCGTCAAACATCGTAGACTGCTGTTCCTTCAGTTCCATCTCCTGACTACCAACTACTACTGTTAATGTTCCTTCTACTACAAATAGAAACTCATGGCCGCTATGTGAGAATGCATTACCTTTATTTTCCCCTGGTTGTAGCGTAACAAAAATAGGTGCATAAGCCGCATCCTGTATACCATTGGATAAATCCTTATAGTAAAACTGTTGTCTAATTTCAGCTAATTCATCATGGGGAGTTACATCCGGAAAGAAAACGGTCGGATTGACTTTTAGGGCATCCGCTATTTTTTTTAGAGATTCTAACGTCACACTAGATTTTCCTCTTTCGACCTGTGAAAGGAAGCTAATCGATACATCCGTCATCTCGGCAAGTTCCTTTAGAGTGAGCTTACGTTCTTTTCTTAAGTCTTTTAGAATAGTACCTATTAAATTAGAAGACATATTATCTCTCCTTTTTTCTTCTCTATTATTTATCATACCTAGTAATGAGGTATCCCTCAATGATTCATATTAAATAACCATTGACAGAAAATTATAAACTATCTAAAATAAAAACAGGGAGAAATTAAAGTGTTACTTCAATTTTAAAGGGGAGATGAAAGATGGATCCAAAACAAATGAGGAAGGTCTGGATTGCTAGTTTAGTAGGAAGCTCCATTGAATGGTTTGATTACTTTTTATATGGTACAGTTGCCGCACTCGTTTTCAATCAAGTATTTTTTGTGACAGAGGAGCCAACTGTAGGATTATTGCTTTCCTATGCATCCTTTGCTTTAGCATTTTTTATCCGACCATTCGGTGGGATCATATTTAGTCATATCGGGGATAGGATTGGAAGAAAGAAAACATTAGTTATTACATTGAGTCTAATGGGAGTTGCGACTTTTGGGATGGGGCTACTACCTACATACCAAGCAATTGGTGTATGGGCTCCTATTCTATTAATCACCCTACGTTTAATCCAAGGACTGGGTATCGGCGGAGAATGGGGAGGTGCACTATTACTAGCAGTTGAATATGCACCAAAGGAAAAACGAGGTTTGTACGGTGCAATTCCACAAATGGGTGTAACAATCGGGATGGTAATGGGTACTGTTGCGTTGTCCATTATGACTCTATTACCTGAAGGTTCTTTCATGACATGGGGATGGCGTGTTCCATTTATCATGAGTGCGTTACTTGTTATTTTTGGCTTGTGGATCCGTAAAGGAATTGAAGAAACACCTTCCTTTAAAAGGGTACAGGAGTCAGGGGAGATTCCAAAGCTGCCTATTGCTGATACGTTAAAGTATCATTGGAAAGAGGTTATTATAGCTGTAGGGGCAAAGGTTGTTGAGACTGCACCTTTCTACATTTTTGGTACTTTTGTTGTTTCTTATGCTACTGCTGAGTTAGGTTTCTCACGTACTGCTGTATTAAATACGGTAATGGTAGCGACAATTGTGACGAC
The DNA here is from genome assembly GCF_038004905.1 of Psychrobacillus sp. FSL W7-1493. Classification (NCBI taxonomy): domain Bacteria; kingdom Bacillati; phylum Bacillota; class Bacilli; order Caryophanales; family Bacillaceae; genus Psychrobacillus; species Psychrobacillus sp. FSL W7-1493. The sequence continues at coordinate 843,257 of NZ_JBBOSB010000001.1, forward strand.
TATTCTTATACCTATCATGGGTAGTCTGTCAGATAAAATCGGGCGGAAGAAGGTTTATGTGGCTGGAACGGTTGGGATGATTTTGTTTGCCTTCCCTTACTTTTGGATGCTTCAGCAGCAGTCACTTGTGTTACTAGTAGTTGCAACGATCATCGGGTTAGGAATTATTTGGGCACCGATTACAGCCGTGCTAGGAACGATGTTTTCAGAAATCTTTGACGCGAAGGTTCGTTATACAGGAATCACACTAGGCTACCAAATTGGAGCTGCCCTAGCTGGTGGAACAGCACCATTGATAGCTGCAAGTCTTATGCTACAGTTTAATGGATCCTATGTTCCAGTTGCATTTTATATTATTTTCACTGCTGTTATTTCTTTATTGGCCATTTGGGCAGTTAAGGATAGAAGCCAGCAAAATTTAGATGATGTAACTCCAGTAAATGCAGATGAATCATTCTCAAAGACAAATGAAAAAGAACTTAGTAAAGTATAATGATGTGAACATAAAGCTCGTCTTACGCTACTTTAGGCAAGGCGAGCTTGTATTTTTTAGGGAGGCTATAATGATGCTAGTGGTTAATGAACAGGAAATTATGTCTACATATAAGATGAAGGATGCAATAAAAGATATCAAAGAGATATTGGAAGCAAAAGCAGCAGAAAAATTAGCGAGTCCACATAGAACAGTAATTGAATTTCCACAACATGAAGCATCTGCGTTGTATATGCCAAGCGCTGATTTAATAGGGGAGGTGACAGCTGTAAAGGTAGTGACCATTTTCCCAAACAATCCTTCACAGGGAAAGCCTACTACACAGGGGATTGTCTTGCTGTCGGACGCAAAAAATGGAGAACATTTGGCCATGTTAAATGCTTCCTATTTAACAAGATTACGAACTGGAGCGCTTAGCGGTATTGCTACCGATTATCTCGCAAAAAAAGATTCGAAGGTGTTAACTGTAATAGGAACAGGAGCAATGGCATTTGAACAGGTACTTGCAGTTCTTGCAGTGAGAGATATAGAACGTATTGTGCTAGTTAATAGAACTATTTCAAAAGCAGAACAATTTGGCCAAAAGCTAGCAGATTTCGGGATTGATATTCCTTATGAAGTATTTAATGATGTTTCAGGAGCTGTAGGTGAGGCAGATATTATCTGCTGTGCAACGAGATCTAACGAGCCAGTCTTTAAAGGGAGTGACTTAAAACCGGGTACTCATATTAATGGAGTTGGCTCTTATCTACCTCATATGCTTGAAATGGATGTAGCTACGATAACCAAGTCCTCTAAAATTGTAGTAGATGATTTGGACGGGGTTAAGGGCGAGGCAGGGGAACTCATGCATGCAGTAGAGATTGGCGAATGGTCCTTCGATCAAGTTTATGGAGATATAGGAGCACTTGTTACTGGTGCGGTGAAGGGACGACAGCATGAAGAAGAAATAACATTATTTAAATCTGTCGGTGCAGCATACTATGATTTAGCAGTTGCAAAAGGTGTTTTTGTAAAAGCAAGGGAACATAATATTGGTACAGAAATAGAGGTATAAAAAGAAGTCCGAGTAGCAAATTATGCTGTTCGGCCTTTTCTAATTGTGTAGAAAACTATAAAATTCTGAAACCTGTTCTCGCATTTCTACATTTGCCTGTCGGGGCAGGGATAGGCGCCTGCGCTTTTCTTGTTGTCTAGCTCCGGCGCCTTGCCCCTCGGGGTCAAATGGATAAAAGCTCCGGTGGCTGAGGAACTGCCTCCTCGCATTTCTCCATTTGCCTGTCGGGGCAGGGATAGGCGCCTGCGCTTTTCTTGTTGTCTAGCTTCAGCGCCTTGCCCCTCGGGGTCAAATGGGAAAATACTGCGGTGGCTGAGGACCTGCCTCCTCGCATTTTCCCATTTGCCTGTCGGGGCAGGGATAGGCGCCTATGCTTTTCTGATTGACTTCTATTTTTTTACATGATAAAATTATCTCGAATTAAAGATATTTAAATTAAAGATAAAATAGGAGGATTATAAATGAATCACTTAAAAGGTATACATCATGTGACTGCTATTACAAGCAGTGCAGAAGAAAACTATAAATTTTTTACTTACGTATTAGGTATGCGATTAGTAAAGAAAACAGTAAATCAGGATGACATTCAAACCTATCATTTATTCTTTGCAGATGATGTTGGTGGAGCAGGAACAGATATGACATTTTTTGATTTCCCAGGAATCCCTAAAGGCACCCATGGGACGAATGAGATTTATAAAACGGCTTTTCGTGTTCCAACCGATGCATCTTTAGATTATTGGGAGAAACGCTTTGACCGTTTAAATGTGAAACACACAGGTATTCAAGAGCAATTCGGAGTGAAGGTTCTATCTTTTGTAGACTTTGACGACCAGCAATACGAATTGATTTCGGATGAGAACAATAGAGGTGTAGAGTCTGGTACTCCTTGGCAAAAAGGACCAATACCCTTAGAGCATGCCATTACTGGTTTAGGTCCCATTCATATTCGCATTGCACAGTTTGACTACATGAAGGAAGTACTAGAAAAAGTATTACTGTTTAAGGAAATTGCGCAAGAGGGTGATCTTCACTTATTTGAGGTTGGAGAAGGTGGAAATGGAGCACGCGTCATTATTGAGAAAAATGTTATCCTACCACCAGGTCGTCAAGGCTTCGGAACAGTACATCATGCTGCATTCCGAGTGGAAGATAGAGCAGTGTTAGATGAGTGGACAGAGCGAATGGAAAGCTTTGGATTCCATACTTCTGGGTTTGTAGATCGCTTCTTCTTCCAATCTTTATATGCTCGAGTGGCAGACGGGATATTATTTGAATTTGCTACGGACGGTCCCGGCTTTATGGGAGACGAGTCTTATGAGACTTTGGGAGAAAAACTTTCCTTACCTCCATTCTTAGAATCAAAACGTGCCCAAATTGAAGGCCTAGTAAGACCTATAGATACGGTAAGAAGTACAATTGAGTTTAAAAAAGAGTAAATTGAAAAAGGTCATTTCCTTTGTAGGAAGTGACCTTAAAATAAGCCCCCAAATTCTGAGAAGAAAATGGGGGCTCATTTTTTATATTAGTTCCTTAAATTTTAAACGTTTATTTAAGGCAAGCATTAATGGTATGCCTACTGCCATTACCACAAATTCACCTAAAGCAACTGTATACCACGTGTAATAAAAAGGATTAGCAATATTGAATGCAAAATATAGTTCAATATCGAACGCAAGATGCAATTCAATGGCAATTATGAACATAGTAAATGTAAATAAAATGGTGTTTAAAATCATATGCCATAGTTGATTCTTTACGAACTTCCCTATCAGTATACTAATAGATAGAGTGATAATGGAATGTCCTACTCCAAAAGTTAAATCGTAGAGTCCTAATGGAGAGAAAAGGTTTGTAATAAAAACACCAATTACAATTCCAAAGAAATACTTTTTGTTGAATATTATGAGGTGATTAAACATCTCGGATATCCGAAACTGAAAAGCACCAAATGCGATAGGAGCCACTAGCATAGAGACAGCTACATATAAAGCTGCAATAATTCCACTTGTAGCAATTGTTTTTATGTTCATATTCATTTCTCCTTAGTTTTTTTCCGTGGGAGGTTCTCGAACCACGTTTAATTTATCGAACAATCCATAATAATAGGCTAATAGAGGTAGGATGTCAAGAAGTTCCAAGCTATTGTTAGTTTAAAGATTAACATGAGTCATATAAAAAACCATGAAGAGGCAGGTGCCCTCTCATGGTTTAACAAGTAATTTTTATAATGATTTGTCACGAAGGAAATTTTGAACTATATGCTTATCTTCTTCATATGTTTTAAGTGTATAGCCTTCTTTCTGGAGCCATTCAATAATAAGAGGGAGTGCTTTAGTAGTTTGGCTTCTATCATGAAGGAGTATAATGATATCTTTATCCCCCGATTTGTACGCTTTCTCTGTTTCCAATTGGACGTTTTTAACGATTTCTTTATATTGCTTATCCGTATATCTCCAGTCATTTGTGTCCACATCCCAATCCCAAAGCTTATAATTTTGTTTAATCAGTTTATCCTTCATGGCTGTTGTTACATGTGGCTTGCTTCCGTAAGGTACACGAATCAGCCTTGGATTGTGCCCCGTCATCTGTTCGATCAGGCTAACACCGCTATTAATTTCTTGTATAAAGGATTCTGCACTTTTGTAAACCTTAGTCTTGTCATGCGTCATGCTATGTGTCCCAATATAATGTCCATTCTTTGCTACAGCTTTCACAATGGATTCATGTGCCTTCATATGCTTTCCTAAAAAAAAGAATGTGCCACTAACCTCGTATTGCTTAAGGGTTTGAAGGTTAATAGTCGTAAACTCATTTGGCCCATCATCAAAGGTTAGGTAAACGTTAGCTTTCTTTGGTGAGGGGAAAACGGGAGGACGGCTATCTTCTATTTTCTTATTTAGTAATCTGTTAATATGCTTTTCTACAACTGTATGATCCACAGCTGAATTGCTTTCAGTGGCGAGACTAACCGATGGAAATGGTAGAATAAAAACTAGTAATGTCAGACTGAAGGATAATAGAAGCTTTATCATATTGGAATCACCTATTTTCTTTCTACGAGTTTTATATGACTGCAATATTTAAATATATTCAACTCAAACACCATATAGAATAAAAAATGATTATTTTTAAAAGGGGTCTTAAAATGGAATTGCTGAAAACGTTCGACCATAGAGGAAATGTTACGGGAGTGGCTACTCGTGAGGAAATACATAGGTTAGGACTTTGGCATGAAACCTTCCATTGCTGGATTGTCTGTAGAGAAGAAGGAGTGGATTACATCTATCTCCAGCTAAGAAGTGATAAGAAAAAAGATTACCCAAGCTTATTGGATATTACGGCGGCGGGTCATTTATTATCAATAGAATCAGTAGAAGACGGGATCAGAGAGGTAGAAGAGGAACTAGGGATCGAAGTGGCTTTTAGAGAGCTGGAGTCCTTAGGGGTAATAGGCTACACGATTATCTCAGAGAAGTTAATCGATAAGGAGTTTGCTCATACCTTTGTTTATAAAGCTACTCCCACATGGGATGCATTTACATTACAAACAGAAGAGGTAGCTGGAATTGTTAGAACCAAGTTTTCTTCTTTTATGGGGCTATGGAAGGATGACGTAGAATCTATAAAGATAGAAGGAATACTGGTCGACGAGCAAGGAGTAAGGAGTAGAATAGAAAAAAATGTAGGTAAGGAGAGCTTTGTGCCTCATCCATTAGATTACTTTGAAAAAGTTCTAGAGAGAATAGAGGAAAAGCTAAGGCTTACTCACTGAAGTCTAAAGGAGGATGGGACAGAACTCTCCTCAACATAAAATATAATTGTTTTCCGTTACGACGGACGCTTTACAGGAGAACGGCTTAATCTCCTCGTCGCTTTGCTCCTGCTTGGGATTTCTGCACGTGCTGTCCACTTGGAGTCGGCGCCTCCTTTCCAAACAATAGGGTGGAGAGATGTCTTACAGTAATTCAGTTGGCTTTGAAATGGAAAAAAACGTAAAATCGACATCTTGATTTTACGTTTTTTAAATTTATTTACAAGTTTTGTCCATTCTCTTAGATTTTTAAAAACCAAATAGTTGAAGAATAATCCAGCTTGATGCGTAAAATACCATAAACTGAACCCCAGCTCCAATACCTAAAATACGATTTAAAAGTCCGCCTACTGTAGCAACTGTAAGTGTTAACACAATCCCTACAAGCTGAGCTTCATGGTAAGCTAATAAACATGCTAGCCCAATAAACATTGCAATAATTGCTTCTTGACTAACGTATTTTAAGACTAGGACTGATGCTTTACGTGCATAGTTCATCGAAAATGGATATGCAATTAAAGAAGCAACTGTAATTCCGATTAAACCAAAAATAAAGAAATCCCACGACGTTAAATAGGTGTGTAGATTATTTATTGGTTCTACTGTAAAAACGGGTGGAGCATTAAACAAAGGAGAAGCTGGTCCCAGAGCCACAGGGCTTAACGGAATTCCGAAGGCAATTAGCGGAATGATTGCTTCCGCAATATAGGTAGATTCGGTTACCCCATTCATGACTGTTAAGCTAGTAGTAGATTTTTTATAAGCTCCTTTTGTTCTAGATCCTACGATTTCTCCCATAAGAGAAGTCATCCCAACTGGACTAAATACAAACGTAAGAGATGATATAAATGTAGTGATCGAAGTAAAGATTGTCTGTCTTCCAGTTAGAATTTTAAATGGATTAGGAAAATACCCTTTCCAAGATTTTGTTTCTGGAGCTAAATGATACTCGTTCGCTTTATTTCTTAAAACACTTTTCCTTGCACTCGAAGAAGCAGCGATTAATATATCAGATAGCATGGGACCTATTGCAATTCCAAGAAAGAAAGTGATGGATAAATGTTTGTCTAAAATTGAAAAGCTTAATGTATCTAGGCTTTTTATAAAAAATGCAAATGGAATAATTAATAGAACACTGGCCCATCTTCCTTTTGAGAAGTAAGCAATTAAAAATGCAGCTAATGTAAAAATAAGACCGGAAGATGATTTGAAAAAATCTGCGAATTGCCCTAAAAACTGTCCAAGTAAAACTGCAGTAGGTAATGCAATAAACGCTCCAATGATTCCGCCAGAAATCATTTTTCTTAAAGCTATATGAGGCATGCCCATTCGTCTCAATGTATTGGCATGATCAATTAAAGGGACTGCTGTAGTATCACCCGGGATACCCATTAATGCTGTAGGAACAGCGTGTGTTAAATGTTTTGCTAAAACTGCTGCCATGAAAAAGGCAAATACACCTTCAGGCGGCGCTCCTAAAAGAATTACCAGTAAGGTAAGGGGGACCATAATAGCAGTTTCATCAGTCCCAGAAATAAGCCCGATTAAAGAAAAGACAATTGCTCCAAGTAAAGCAAATAACAGGGCAACTAAATAAATACTCATTTTTTAACCTCCTTTTGAGGAAGGTTAAAGTTTGAAAGTACTCCTAAGTCTTCAAGCTCTTTTCTTGTAATAGGATCATTTTCTATTAAACTAATTTCTTCTTCATAATCAAGCTGCAAGTCTTCATAAATTTCAGCCATATTTTCGGAAGAAATCTCATCCTCGACCAGAATTCTCTTTGGTTTAAACGCTATAGAATTGATAATTAATATGGTAACAGTTCCAGCAATACCTAGCAAAAGAGAATAAGAGTTAACCATTTGTGCTTCTGCAATTTTAGGGAAAATAAACTGTCCTAATTTATACCCACCTATACTAACAAAAACGCTAAGTAAAATAGAGAAAATAAGTTGTTTTCCAGAAATGGTATCCCCCAGTATTTCTACAAAGCTATCATTTTTAGCTTTGTCTACTAAACTATGTTTATTCAACTTTTCCTCCATTTTAGCCCTCCTGAACTTCTTTAGTTAACTGCAAGATTCTGTCGTAGCGTAAATCTTTTTCATGTATAGCTTTTTGAACAATTAAATCTATATTTTCTTTTTTGGCACCTGCCATTACAGCAAGGTTCTTTGCATGAAGCCTCATATGGCCAGACTGAATGCCTTCTGCTGCTAAAGCTCTTAAACTAGCTGCATTTTCTGCTAAACCAACTGATGCAATTATTCCAGCTAACTCTATAGCTGAAGTAATATTCATTATTTTGAGTGAAGCCTTTGCTACAGGGTGTGTCTTAGTAGCACCTCCAATTATTCCAACAGCCATTGGAAGCTCGATAGAACCAACTAGATTTCCATCTGCATTTATCTCCCATGTGGTTAAAGAACGATATCTCCCAGTTCTTGAAGCATAAGCATGTGCTCCAGCCTCTACAGCTCTTGTATCATTTCCCGTTGCTAGTACTACGGATGTAATCCCATTCATCACTCCTTTGTTATGGGTAGCCGCCCTATATGGGTCAGCATCAGCAAATTCGTAAGCGCTTACAATGTTATTTACAACTTCAGGCCCCCCAAGTGCGTCTGCAGAGAATACACCTCTAGCTCTAATTAATCGTTTGTCTGCAAGATTAGTTATAATTCTCAATACAACCCTTCCACCTGTAATCCTTTCAATAAGAGGGGAAACAGCTTCAGCCATTGTATTAACAGCATTAGCTCCCATTGCATCCTTTGTATCTACCAATAGATGAACAACTAACATTGTTTCTCTAACAGTATTTATTAAGTGGACTTCTAAATCTTTAGCCCCGCCGCCTAGTTTTACTAACGTAGGATCTTTTAAATTACAATTTACTAGTATTTCTTCTTTATTCTCAAATATTCTTGCCTTAGCACCAAATGGATCAGATATCTCCAACACTTGAATTTGTCCTCGCATAATTGTTCCAGAGGAAGAGGTATAAAAACCACCTAAATCGTAAGCAGCTCGTGCTGCATTACTAGCTGCAGCAATGACAGAGGGCTCCTCAGTAGCCATAGGGATAAATACATCATTTCCATTTACCTTAAAATTAGCAGCCACCCCAATGGGTACACTAAATTGTCCAATGACATTTTCGACCATAGAATCTGCAAGTGTCATGGGAAATATTGTTTCGCCTGTTAGGATATTTTTCTCCTCATCAGTTAATCCCTTATCTTGAGTAACAATCTTCACTCTGTCTTCAAGGCTAAGGTGATAAAAACCTTTAATTCTAGAACTAGACATATAAACTCTCCTTTCAACAAATAAACTGTCATTCAACAAAGTTGAATAACATTATACTCAATGTATAATATTATATATTGTTTGTAAAGTTAATATGCTATTTATTTAGAATTTTTTAATTATTATCTATATAGATTGTTAAAACAGTTGTATGCTGTTCGCTGTTGGATAAAAAAATATGAGGTTTTTTACCTGAAAAGTATGCGGAATCTCCAATATTCATTTCATATTTTTTCCCATCATAAGAAAGAATAATAGAGCCTGTCAGAATAAGAATAAACTCATCATTTTCATGTATATATGGATCTACAGTTTCTGCTCCTGGTAGAACACTTACTATAGTGGGAGTAATTAAACTCATATTCTTTTTATTTGCTAATAGTTCATATTCGTATCCAATTTCGTTCTTCTCTTCAATTGCTTCACGATTATCCTTTCGAACAATGGATAGTTCTCCATGTTCTTCTTGTTCAATAAACCAAGATGTTGGACTATCAAGAGCCTTGGCAATTTTTGAAAGAGTTACTAGAGTAGGGGTAGTCAAGCCATTTTCAATCTTTGAAATATGACTTTTAGTAATGCCAGCAAGGTCGGCTAATACTTGCTGAGTGAGTTTTCTCTTAGATCGAACACTTTTTATTTTTTTTCCTATGTCTTTCCTATTCATGTATTGTGACTCCTTATCTATGTATTTATAAAAATCAAATACTTTATATAATCCTAGTATAACCATATTAAGTCGATAAATGAGGTGTTAAAACAATTTCTGGTGTAGATTACTAATTTTAAAAAGCTTTGTTAAAGATATTGATTGAGTTTGAATAAAAAAATTTAAAAATTGACTGAAAACAATACTAGGGACAATTCAAATGACTTATACAAAAATTGATTATGAAATGTAATTGGAGTGCCAGACGGCGACTCCAGCGGGATGAGTGAGACAGATCAGACATCACAACCACGCGCGTAAGCGATGGGTGATGGCTTATCGCTCACACCGCGAAAAAGCGTCCGGCTGGTGCGGAAATCAATTCTACTTTCTGGTTTAGAGTTTTACATAAATCAACCCTAGACTTTAACATAGCCTTTTAAAATTAGTATATTTAGGAGGATAAAGGAATTTAAACTATATTGTTTATAGTGTCCGAAGCAGTGCAAGTGAAAAGAATATCTCAATAAATTGAAGCAACTTGAAATTAAGTATAAATAAAAAAAGACTACAGACAAGTTCAAATTTCTTTGAATTTGTCTATAGTCCACGCTATTTAATGGCTTTTAATCCTATTCCAATATTTTAACCGTTACATTTTTGCGTCCCCATTTGTAAGCCTCGTTCTTAGTAGGGAAGAATACATCAATTTTGTTGCCTTTAATTGCTCCTCCCGTATCGCCTGCGATTGCATAACCGTAGCCTTCTACGTGCACTTTTGTCCCAATCGGAATAATACTTGGGTCAACAGCTATTACTTTTACATCTGGATTTTTCTTTAGATTAATACCAGAGCTAGTGATACCAGAGCAGCCATTACAGTTTGCGGTAAATGCACTTGCTGAAACGGTAATTTCTTTTGTTACTTTGTCATTAGATCTAGATGGTGTTTTAGATTTTTCTTTTTTTGCTGGAGCAGCAACAGCTAGTTTTTGATTAGGCTTAATCTTATCTGTAGTTAATTTATTCCATGTTTTTAAGTTGTTAACGGAAACTTTATACGTTTTAGAAATCGTATATAAAGTTTCTCCTTTTTTTACTGAGTGAGTCGTGGTTGCGGCAAAAGCAACATTTACTCCGCTGACCAATAGTACAATTGTTATGATAAGTGTTCCTAAGATTTTCTTCAAATACACTATCCCCCTGCTATTTAGTCTAAACATATAGTAGCAGTTGAATGTTACAGGTTGATTACAATGAATTTCCATTATCGTTACAATTGACAGTATTTTCTGTTAAATTTCTTGGTCAGATGAAACTTATTAGGTTGTAAGTCTATTTTTTACTAATTTATAAATAGTATGTTGTGACTATGAGAATTCTATGAGACCTGTAAAGACGGTAGTCGCAGGACCTGTCATGTAAACTGTATCCTCTGTATAGCGAATGATGAGCTCTCCACCAATGAGCTTTACAATCACATCGGTATTCTTATCGCAGTAACCATTTAATACGGAGGCAACCACTGCAGCACAAGCTCCAGTTCCACAAGCCAATGTTTCACCGCTTCCTCGTTCCCAAACACGCATCTTAAGTGAATTCCTATTTTCAATTTCTATGAATTCCGTATTTACACCGGCTGGAAACATAGAATGATGTTCGATTTTAGGCCCAATAGTGGCAAGATCTAATGAAAGGATGTCATTAGTAAATATTACTCCATGTGGATTACCCATAGATACTGGGGTAATAGCATAGGTCTCATTATCGATAGTAAGGGGGAACACAAACCCTTCAGATTTGTTACCGTTTAGATCTACAGGGATTTCAGCAGGGTCCAATATTGCTTGCCCCATATCCACAGTGGCAGAATGCATCACACCATTTTCCATATGCAATTCAATTATTTTAACACCGCTTAGTGTTTCTATTTTTAGAATCTCTTTTGGGACAATGTCATTATCATATATATATTTAGCTACACAGCGAATGGCATTACCGCACATTTTTCCCTCACTGCCGTCTATATTAAACATTCGCATTTTAGCATCAGCCACTTCAGAAGGACAGATTAAAACAATACCGTCTCCACCAATACCGAAATGACGGTCGGATACTTTCTTGCTTAACGATTCAGGATTTTCTATTACATTCTCAAAGCAATTGATATAAATATAATCGTTTCCACAGCCATGCATTTTCGTAAAAGGTATCATCATTTTTATAACCTTCTTCCATTTGGCAATTTGTTTTATTATAGAATTAGGAAGAAAGGTGGTCAATAAATATTCTAAATAGTGTTTATAATTTTTTCTAATGCTTTTCTTTACAAATAAAAACCCAATGCATCATAGCTATTGGGCTTAGATAGTTATTTATGGATTTTTAATATTAAATGTGTCTCCGCCTTTAATAGTTCCGTTTTCAAAGCCTTTATAAAACCATTGCTTCCGTTGTTCCGACGTACCATGAGTAAAGCTTTCCGGTACCACATAGCCTCGGGCTTTCTTTTGAATAGTGTCGTCTCCAACAGCACTTGCAGCTGTTAGTGCTTCCTCTAAGTCACCTTCCTCCAATAAGTCCATTCCTTGAGCGTGCTTTGCCCAAACTCCAGAATAATAATCAGCTTGTAGTTCAAAGCGAACAGAATATTGATTGTATTCCTCTTCGCTTAACTGTTGTCTAAGGGAAGCTAACTCGTTGCTTTTTCCTAATAGGGTTTGAACATGATGACCAACCTCATGAGCAATGACGTATGCCATTGCAAAATCCCCTGGAGCCTCGAACTGTGTTTGAAGCTCCTTATAAAAACTCAAGTCTATGTAAAGCTTTTGATCTCCTGGACAGTAAAACGGCCCTACAGAAGCACCAGCTGTACCACATGCAGAATTTACACTATTTGTGTATAAAACAAGTGTTGGTTCCTCATATGTAAGTCCATTTTCTTGAAAAATTTTCGTCCAAACCTTTTCTGTGTCTGCTAAAACGACCGAAACAAATTCGACGAGTTCTTGTTCCTCTGCCGTTTCCTCATAAGGGACAGAGCCAGTAGTTGCTTCATTCCCATTTAAACTTCCTAAGAGCTCCTCGGGATTTCCTCCGAGCAGCGTAACTAAAAGTATAATGATTAAACCAAAGCCACCACCAATGCCAGCTATTGCTTTGCCGCCACCCATACCGCGTCGATCTTCTACGTTTGAACTACGTGTACGACCTTTATATTTGATGCTCTTCACCACCTATTTCATGTCTTCTATCTTCTTATACCCATTTAGCAAAAAGAATAGGCATCCAAATGATGGGGTTTGAATTATAATAAAGGAAGGGGGGATATAATCATGTTAACAAAACCAAAAATGCTTCAACGTGGAGATACAGTCGCAACGATTAGTCTGTCGTGGGGCGGAGCAGGTGAGCCTGAATTAAGGTGGAGATATGAGCAAGGGGTGGAAAGATTAAAAAATGTTTTTGGTTTAGAGGTAGTCGCTATGCCAAATAGCTTAAAGGGAGCAGCGTATTTATATGAGAATCCTCAGGCTCGAGCAGAGGATTTAATGAATGCCTTTAAGGATCCTTCTATTAAAGGGATTGTATCCAATATTGGAGGTAGTGAGAGCATACGATTACTCCCTTACATAGACTTTGATGTAATCCGCGAGAATCCTAAAGTTTTTATAGGGTTTTCAGATGCTACTATAACGCATTTATTTTGCCATAAGGCAGGTATTTCTTCCTTTTATGGTCCAGCTATTCTAACTGACTTTGCAGAGAATGTGCAGATGCATGAGTATACAGTAGAGTCGATTAAAAAAACACTTTTCGCTAATGAAGTGATTGGTGAAATTAAACCGTCACCAGTCTGGACTAGTCAAAGATTAGAATGGGTTATTGAAAATAAGCACATCAGCCGAGAAATGAATGAAGATAATAAGGGATATGAATTGCTACAGGGAAAAGGCATTGCACAAGGAAGACTAATTGGTGGGTGTATTGAAGTGTTGGAATTTGCTAAAGGTACCTCACTTTGGCCAGATAAAGCATATTTTAAGGATTCCATATTGTTTTTCGAAACGTCAGAGGATCTTCCTATTCCAGCTAACATTGAATATTGGCTACGAAATTATGGAACCCAAGGAATACTACAAGAGATCAAAGGTATTATTTTTGCAAAGCCACAGCACGAAAAGTATTATGAAGAATACAAAGAATCCATTGCTACCATTTTGCATGAGCTTGGATTAAATGAATTGCCAGTTTTATATAATTTAAACTTTGGTCATACAGAGCCTAAGTTTGTCATTCCATATGGGGCAATGGCAGAGATTAATTGTGAGGAAGTTAAATTTTCGATTATAGATAGTGGAGTTGAGTGATAGATGTCTTCTTATGTAGTAGTAGGCGGTGGAATCTTAGGTGCTTCTACCGCTTTTCATCTCGCAAAATTTGGTGTGAAAGTAACTTTGGTGGATCGTCAGGATAAGGGACAAGCATCCGCTGCAGCAGCGGGTATAATATGTCCATGGATTTCCCAAAGGAGAAATAAGAAATGGTATGAGCTTGTGAAAAATGGTGCCAAATACTATAAGCAGCTAGTAGCAGAGCTAGAGGAGTTAGGGGAAAATACTACCGGTTATAAGCAGGTGGGTGCGATTGCTTTACAGAATGATGAAAAGAAGCTGCAAAAGATGTTAGAGAGAGCGTTGGAAAAAAGAATGGATGCTCCAGAAATAGGAGAGCTAAAAATCCTTTCTCCAGAAGAAACGAAAGAAAAGTTTCCTATTATTTCAGGTGAATGGCATGCTCTTTTTGTAGAAGGGGGAGCAAGAGTAGATGGCAAGGCTATGAGGGATGCTCTAATCAATGGAGCTAAAAAGCTAGGCGCAGAGATAGTGTATGGAGAAGCTGTCTGGAAGAACAATGAATTATGGATAGACGGAGTACGGACAGATGCAGAGGCGGTTATATTAACGGCCGGTGCTTGGGGCAATGAGATTCCATCTACGTTAGGCTTAGATCTAAATGTGACCTTTCAAAAGGCTCAAATAATGCATTTTCAATTGGAGAATGATATGTCTACGGGGGAATGGCCAGTTGTCCTACCTCCAACTAATCAATATATGCTATCTTTTGAAAATGGACAAGTGGTTGCCGGATCTACCTATGAAGAAAATACAGGGTATGATTTTCAAGTGACTGAGGAAGGGAAAAAAGAACTGCTTGATAATGCAATAAGTGTTGCAAAAAGCCTAAAAGATGAGAAAATAAAGGAAGTAAGAGTAGGCTTTCGTCCGTATACTCCGGATTTTCTACCTGTGCTTGGTAAGCTGGAGGGACAGCACGGTTTTTATTTTGCGAACGGTCTTGGGGCATCTGGTTTAACGGCTGGGCCATTTGTTGGTTCAGAGCTAGCTAAGCTAGTGTTAGGAAGAGAAACGATACTAGAATTAGAAAAATATACACCCAATTAAAAAGGGCGTGGGGGAAGAGAAATGAGTTACATACAAACAGAAGAAGTTAATGATATGACCGTGGTAGAGGCGCTAGAAAAAAACTTGGCGATTATTCGTTTTGATATGAACCGCCGTGTGGCGTATGTTAATGAAAATTTTGCAAAAGAACTTAACTATACTGTAAGTGAAGTAAAAGGCATGCATCACAGAGAATTCTGTTTTCCAGATTTTGTGAACAGCCCGGCATACGAAAAGCTTTGGAAGGATCTGTTTGCGGGTAAGTCCTTTTTCGATAAGGTAGAAAGAAAAGATAAACATGGCAATAGTGTGTTTTTAGAAGCTTCTTATATGCCTATTTTTGGGGGGAACGGCAAAGTACTTGGGGTTACCAAAGTAGCTACTAACGTAACGGGACGTCATCAAATTCTAATGGGTGTTACAGAAGAATTAAATCATATGTCTGAAGAATTGAGTAATCGTGCCGAAGTGGGGATTAAAAGAAGCGAAGACCTTCTAGAAAGAATAGATGAAATTGCTGCTGGTTCTAGAGAAAATACAAATACATTAGAAAGCCTTCAAAAACAGGCAGATTCAGTTAAAGGGATTGTTCAAACTATCAGAGAGATTGCAGCACAAACGAACTTACTAGCATTAAATGCTGCTATTGAGGCAGCACGAGCTGGAGAGCACGGCCGTGGATTCAACGTTGTCGCTCAAGAAGTGCGTAAGCTGGCTGGTAGAGTCGAGGCTTCAATCGTAGAAGTAAGAGAGAATATTGAAGGAATAGCTAAACAAGTTGATAAGGTAACTGCGAGCAATAGTCACTCGCAGACGGTTATCGAAAAAAGCCAAGAGGAAATAAGAACTGCACTAGAAGAGTTTAAGGATATTTCAACTGCTTCTGAAAAACTGGAGCATCAGACTAAAGAATTTAGCAAGCTTATCTAATTTTGTTTAGAAGAAACGGAATTTCATCCAAATTGTCTATCGTGTAGTCGGCATTAGCGTCAGGCCAATATATGTCTCTTTTCCATATCGTATGAAGTCCAACATTTTTGGCGGCAATTATGTCATTTATAGGATGATCGCCTATATAGACAGCTTCTTCAGCGTTAACATTAAGCTGTCTAAGAGCCTTTTCAAAGATCCGAGGGTCTGGTTTTTTCATGTCCTCCCACTCTGAGATTAATATAGTTTTAAAATAGGGTCTGATTCCTAAAGAAACAATGTTGTCCATTTGAAACTGTCCTTTTCCGTTGCTGATCATTCCAAGCGACAGGGACAGTTTTTTTAATTGATCCAGCATGGATAATAGATTTGAAAATGGTACACAATACGAATGGAAGTTGGTTATGTAATGATTTAATAATTCCATTTCTGTTATATCCTTTATGTTAAATTCTTGTATTAGGGTTTTATAAACAAAATCCTTCCACTTATAGCCTCGATCATCTAACTCTATAAAACGACTACAGAATTTTTCCTTTGGAACATGACCTAAATGAGTGTGGAGCACATTATATTGCCAGCTAATAAATTTCTTTAAAGATTCCTCTCTGTTTAACAAAGTCCCATCTAAATCAAAAAGCACTGCTCTTATCAACCGACATCACTCCTTATGGTTTAATGATTATATAAAAACATGTTACACTATGAAGTGTTATAGGAGGTGCCGTTTTGAGTGAATATACTATCATTTATATCGAAGTTAAGAGAGAAATCGATTTCTATTTTCAAATGCAGCATATAGAGTCTAGCTTTACTCTGCAGATGGACGGAATGGCAATTGTCTCGGCTCAGCATCAATTTAAATTTCAAAATGTACATGATATATCCTATAAGCCCTTTTCGTATGGAGCAGGAATACTATATCTGCATACCAATCAAGGTGTCTTTTCCTACAATATTAAAGAAAATCCTGCTTATTTTATAGAGGCCTTCAAAACATTAAAATCATCTTATAAATAATCCCCACCCCAAAACACATGAGCCTATCATGTGTTTTTTTATAGCTAAGATATAGACAGTTTTTGTATTGCAGATTTATTACAGGTGCCTGGCACCTGTAATATGAACAGAATTTTAAGAATGATTGAACTTTTTAACTCATTATTGTAAAAGAATTTTACCGTGCTATAATGAGAACAATCAAATTTCGTATACTCGTATAATAGCAGGGATATGGCCTGCAAGTTTCTACCGACTTACCGTAAAGAAGTCGACTATGAGTGGCATGGTTAAATGATTGGGACACTTTGTGTACCATCTATTTTATTATTCGATTTATAACTCGAATGCCATTGCTCCACTCTTAGGGTGGGGCTTTGTCATTCGAGTTTTTTTGTATCCAAATATGAGGAAAGAAGGAATCCAAGTGAAGTTATTAAAGGATAAAATTGTAGAAGTAGGCAAGGTTTTATCAAAGGACGTTTTAAAGGTGGATGCTTTTTTAAATCATCAAATTGATCCTGTTGTGATTAAGGCTATTGGTGAAGAAATAGCCAATCGTTATAAGGAAGCGGGAATAACAAAAATCTTGACGATTGAGTCTTCTGGGATTGCTCCTTCTATGTTTGCGGGTCTTGAACTTGGGGTTCCTGTTGTATTTGCGAGGAAAAGCAAATCTGTAACTCTGTCTGAAAACTTACTGACGTCACAGGTACATTCCTTTACAAAAAATATTACTAGCGATATTTCTGTCTCAAAAGATTTCCTGCACGAAGGAGAAACTGTATTAATCATCGATGACTTCTTAGCAAATGGACAAGCTGTCCTTGGATTACTTGAAATTATCGAGCAAGCAGGAGCTACTACTGCTGGTGTAGGTATTGTTATTGAAAAAGGTTTCCAGCCTGGTGGGAAATTGATTCGCGAAAAAGGTATTCGCGTAGAATCACTAGCCATTATTCAATCCTTGGAAGATGGCAAAGTAGAATTTTTAGAAGGTGCACCTACATATGAATAATATATTTAAAAACACCACACTTGGCTTACAGCACGTATTAGCAATGTATGCAGGAGCAGTTATTGTACCTCTTATAGTAGGAGGGGCTCTTGGGCTCAGCTCAGAGGAGTTAACCTATTTAGTTGCAATCGATATTTTAATGTCCGGAGTTGCAACTATTTTACAGGTAATGAGCAATCGATTTTTTGGGATTGGTTTACCAGTAGTTTTAGGATGTACATTTACAGCAGTGGGACCCATGATTGCAATCGGTGGAGATTATGGAATATCTGCTATTTACGGAGCAATTATTGTTTCTGGTATTATTGTTATTTTGATCAGTGGTTTTTTTGGTAAGTTAGTTCGATTTTTCCCACCAGTAGTAACCGGCTCAGTTGTTACTATTATTGGAATTACTCTAATTCCTGTTGCTATTAATAACATGGGTGGAGGACAAGGTGCAGAAGATTTCGGTTCTATTCAAAACGTATTATTGTCATTTGGTACGCTAATTTTTATCGTTTTATTATACAGATTTTCCACAGGGTTCGTTAAAGCTATTTCTATATTAATAGGTATTATTGGTGGAACGGTTGCTGCTTATTTTATGGGTATTTTAGATTTTACCGCTGTGAAAGAAGCAGACGTTTTTCATATGATTCAGCCTTTGTATTTTGGGATGCCTACATTTGAATGGTCTCCTATTCTTACGATGACTCTAGTAGCTATCGTTTCGTTAGTAGAATCTACAGGGGTATATTTTGCACTTGGGGATATGCTTGGGAAAAAAATAGAGAAGAAAGATTTAACAAAAGGTTACCGAGCTGAAGGAATCGCAGTGGTATTAGGTGGATTCTTTAACTCTTTCCCATATACTACATTTTCACAAAATGTAGGGCTCATGCAGATTTCTGGAGTTAAAACACGCAAGGTTATTTATATTGCGGGAGGTATGCTAATATTTCTAGGGTTTATACCAAAGATATCTTCACTTACTACAATCATTCCAGAGGCTGTCCTAGGCGGGGCAATGATTGCGATGTTTGGGATGATAATCTCACAAGGAATTAAAATGCTAAGCACCATTATTTCCGATTCAGATTCACCTGATAACGCTATGATCATTGCGTGTTCGATTGGTATAGGTCTAGGTGTGACGGTTGTTCCTGACTTATTCATATCCTTACCAGAGAGTGTCCGAATCTTAACAAGTAATGGTATTGTAGCGGGAAGCTTCACGGCAATCATATTGAATATATTGTTCAATATGCTACCTACTAGAAAGAAAAAACAGTAGATTCAGAATAATAAATGCTTATAAACTGATAGTGTTGTATGATAAAGGTAACTACAATTATTGGAGGAATGTTTATGTTAGTAACTACAACGCCTACCATTGAGGGAAAGACAATTGAAACATATCACGGCATCGTGTCTGGAGAAGCTATTATGGGAGCAAATGTTGTACGAGATCTTTTTGCCTCAGTAACAGATATAGTAGGAGGAAGAAGCTCTGCTTATGAAAATAAGCTATCTCAAGGCCGAGAAATAGCTATAGAGGATATGAAGACTCTTGCTAGTAAGCTTGGAGCTAATGCTGTAATTGGTGTAGATTTAGACTTTGAAACAATCCGTGAGGGCATGATGATGTGTGTAGCTACAGGTACTGCAGTTACATATAGGGACTGATTAGTTAAAGTCAAAAGTCGTAAACCCAGCCTAGGGTTTACGACTTTTTTTGAGAGTTCTTTTTTTATACTATAGTACTATTTAAATAACTATTACGTAAGTCGAAATAATATATGGATTTGCAAGAATAATACTAGGTGAGGTCAACATCATGAGAATTAGAGATTGGAATCGTAGTTTACAGGTTCGTTTGTTTGGTGAATTTTTTAGTAATTTAAGCTTTTGGATGGTCTTTCCGTTTTTAGCTATCTATTTTGCAGATGAATTCGGGGCTAGTATGGCAGGGGTATTGCTGGTCTTATCCCAAGTGTTTTCTGTTGGAGCTAATTTAATCGGGGGTTATTGTGCGGACCGATTCGGTAGAAGGACGATGTTATTTTTCTCTGCAACCGCAGAAGGTTTTGCTTTTATTTTATTTGCCTTTGCTAATTCTCCTTGGTATGATTCACCAATGCTTAGCTTTGTCGCATTTACGATAGCGGGTATGTGCGGATCATTTTATCACCCTGCAAGTCAGGCAATTGTTGCTGATGTTGTGCCAGAAAAGGACAGAAGTACGGTGTTTTCTGTATTTTATACATCTATTAATATTTCGGTTGTCATTGGACCTATAGTGGGAGCTGTTTTATTCTTTAACCATCGTTTCTTATTGCTTCTAATATCAGGCGTTATCTTCTGTTTAGTAGGATTAGCACTACGTTTCCTAACAGAGGAAACATTACCAGATGAGGTAAAGCAGCAATTAAAAGAAAGTGGTGGAAACGGTTGGGTTCAAGTAGTTATTAATCAAATAAAAGCATATGGACTAATTGTTAAGGACAAAGTATTTTTCCTATTTATCATTGCGGGAATCTTGCTAGCCCAAACATATATGCAGTTGGATATGCTAATTCCTGTCTATATGAAGGAAGCAATTGATGTTCAAGTTCTTGGTAACCTATTTGGTCGTGAATGGGCGGTAACTGGAGCAGGCTCCTTCGGTATACTTTTATCTGAAAACGGCTTATTAGTAGTTATTTTCACCGTGTTTGTCACTCGTTGGATGACGAAGTATCCGGAGCACAAAGTATTCTTCTTGTCGTCGCTCTTATATGCGATTGCCATGCTCATCTTCCCTATGACGGCTAACTTCTGGGTATTCGTGTTTGCTATGGCTGTATTTACTTTAGGAGAACTAGCAACAGTAGGATTGCAGGAAAGCTTTGTATCTAAGCTAGCACCAGAGGATATGCGTGGACAGTACTTTGCGGCCGCTAGCTTAAGATATACTATAGGGAGAACGATAGCACCGCTTGTTCTGCCGCTTGTCACATGGGTTGGCTTCACGTGGACGTTTGTTCTACTTGCTGTTTTGTCATTACTCAGCGGATTTATCTATCTACTAACGTTTAAGGAATACTACAAAAGACAAAATAGTCTAGCGAAAAGTAGCGAATTATAACAACAGCCCCGACGTATCAGAGATACATCGGGGTAACTTTATATTCTCCAATAAATTGGACAAGGGCTGATCTCCATTGGAGACCAGCCCTTGATTTGTATGAGGTAAAACATAATCTTTGAATTTTTAAATTTCATCCCGAATGTTCGGTGAATAATTTCCATGAAAGGTTTAAGCTTTCAATGCCGCGGTAAATTGTTCCACTGGTTGTCTTCTAACCTAAGCAACGTAAACCCTACCTTCTTTTACGTCCTTGCGACCCTATAATCGCTCCAGTGTGAATAAGTATGTTCAAAAACACGTTTGTAGAATGCCAAATTTCTTTTTTATGTTCTACCTAAATTGTTAACAACCTATAATATATCATATTTTTTATTGAAGGTCAATAGATTTATGATAAACTATTCTAAACAATGACAAGGCTGGTGGGAAAATGGAAGTATGGGATACGTTTAATCATTACAGAGAGAAAACAGGAAAAACTCATATCCGTGGAGAAGAAATGGAAGAGGGGGTCTTTCATGAAGTTGTCCATGTTTGGATCATGAATGATGAAGGACAGCTTTTAATACAAAAACGTCAGGCTTGGAAAACAGGCTGGCCAAATATGTGGGATTGTGCCGCTGCAGGATCTGTATTAACTGGAGAGACCTCAGAAATGGCTGCGGTCCGTGAAACAAAGGAAGAGCTGGGAATTGATATAAATATGGAGCAAGCAGAGGTTTTATTCACAGTTAAATTCTTACGAGGCTTCGATGATAATTATTTAATAAAACAAAATGTAGAGAAAGAGGATTTAAAGCTTCAATATGAAGAAGTGGCAGATGCTAAATGGGCAACGATTCAGGAAATAAAAGAAATGGTGAAGCGTGGAGAGTTTATTGCTTATCATATATTAGACAATGTATTTGACATAATAGCATCAAAAATTAGCTTAAGAAAAGCAACAATAGAAGATGCGCAAGTGCTATATGAAATTCAAAAACAAGTATTCCTGCCACTTTATAAAAAATATGAGGATCATCAAACGACTCCTGTATTACAAACTTTTGAACGATTTCAAGAACGCTTGCATCAAGGTATCTTTTATAAAATTATAGTAGAGGATGAATTAGCAGGTAGTGTACATGTGTACAAAAAATCATCGCAAACAATGCGTTTGCATATGATCAATATATTAGAAAGCTTTCAAGGAAAGGGTTTGGCTCAACAGGTAATGACACGGCTAGAAATGATCTATCCTGAAGTGACTAGCTGGGAGCTCGATACCATTCTCCAAGAAGAAAAAAACTGCTATTTATATGAAAAAATGGGCTATGTACGTACAGGAGAACAGAAAAAGATTAACGATAACATGACTATAATTTCTTATGAAAAACATATAGGACTTAGCCAATTACAACCTTTATAGGAGGAATACCGATGCCAGAAATCAATCATCAAGTATACATTAAGGAAAGTATTGCTAGAGTATTTGATACACTAACAACGGCAGAAGGATGGAACGCTTGGTTTACTGATCAAACATCAATACATCAAGAGTCAGATGGAACTGGTGAGATACGTTTGAGATGGACTGGCTTAGGTAAGGACAAAAAGGATTTAGTGGATGGCGGTAAGATATTGGAGACCATTTCGAATAAATCCTTCATTTTTCAATGGACTCCAGGAGAAAGTGTTACAACAATTGAGTTTAAATTAGAACCTTATCGAGATGGTACACTTGTTGTATTTAAGGAAACAGGCTATTCCAATTCAGATAAGGATATAAAAGCCTGCTTGAACTGTGCAATTGGCTGGGGAGAGACTTTAACACTTCTAAAGGTGTACTTGGAGGAGGGGCTAGTATACAAAGAGGAAAGTAAAGAAATCCAGCAATGCTAATAATGATTTAAAACGTGATGGAACAAGTGATGTAATTTTAGTGGATGGTTTGAGTGATTGTAGTAATTTATTGATTGATTGTCGTAAAGTAAGGCTGGATTGTAGTAAATTATGGGGTCATTGTCGTAAAATTTTCTAGAACGAGAGAGCTGCTGAATGAGTGTAGTAATCTACGGGTTGATTGTCGTAAAGTAAGGCTGGATTGTAGTAAATTATGGGGTCATTGTCGTAAATTTTTCTACAACGAGAGAGTTGCTGAGAGATTGTAGTAATCTACGGGTTGATTGTCGTAAAGTAAAGCTGGATTGTAGTAAATTATGGGGTCATTGTAGTAAATTTTTCTAGAACGAAAGAGTTGCTGAGTGATTGTAGTAATTTATTGGTTGATTGTCGTAAAGTAAGGATGGATTGTCGCAAATTATGGGGTCATTGTCGTAAATTTTTCTAGAACGAGGAAAATCCGTAGCAGAAACACTGGCAATTAAATAAAATGACCATAAGGTTAGAGGTTGATTTATAAACACATAAAAAATGAGCTGGAAAATGTATATCTAAGCTCATTTTTTATATGTGTTATTTTTTTACTGAAGCACAGGTTAAATTAGGAATTAACGATTAGGTAATCATACTATTTTGGATTTGTTATTCTACTTTCTATTAAATATTTGGCTTCAGATTCAATTATTTCCATGTAGTTAGCTTTATGAAAGGGTTTATTAATCTAGCAACCCTTCTCTATATTATTGTTTTGAACATCCACAATTATAGTTAAATATGCTTCGCCATTATATTTTACGCTTTGTTAAAGTTATTGGTTGATTTTGACTAACAATTCTTTTTTTATAGTGACTGTAAACATAAACAAAGGAACTTTCAAATGGCTATTAAGAACATAAATAGATGATGAAATTGGGGTTGGTGACAGTTTTTAGCTTTGTTTATGCGAGTAAATTTATTAGCGCTTTATCGATGCCAAAGCTGTTCCCATTTATTGATTGGAGCACCAGACGGCGACTCCTACGGGATGAGTGAGACAGATAAGACATCACAACCACGCGCGTAAGCGATGGGTGATGGCTTATCGCTCACCCCGAGGAAAGCGTCCGGCTGGGGCGGAAATCAATTCTACTCTCTGATTTAAGATTTCTTTGCATTATAAATCAACTCTCCCCTTTAACATAGCCATATTTTATTACCCCTGTAACTTGTTTTTTCTCTAAATCTATATTTGTATATTGGATACGATTCTTAATGGAGCAAAGTTAATGTTTTGAATATAACAACAGACAACCGTAATGTGGGTCATGTTTTCTAAAGCATACTTTAGAAAGTACTACGTATAATCACCTTAATCTACTGTTCCTAACACATCTGTATTAGGAGGTTCATAACCCATCTGGCGTGCCATAGCCATAATCTGTCCTTTGTGATGGAATTCATGAGTGATTGTATGCATGAGCAATTTACGAGGTGTCATTGATATCGGTTCTCCTCCTTCTCTCCAAGGAATCTGCCTCTTTATCGGCTTATCCATTTGTTGTGCGAATACTTCAAATACCTCATTTACATAAGAATCTACTTGTTCAAAGTGTACTTTTATTTCATTCCAACCGAGTTCCAACAGTTTTTCCTTTGAAGTGAGAGGTTTCTTTGTTTTCAATAAAACAAATGAGCCAAGCCAAGCATGATAACAGTCTGCTATGTGAACCAGCGTGTCTCTTACACTTTGCCAACCAAAGTTATTTTCTTGAGTAAAGTCACTTGGATCTAGTTCACTACAAAAGTCAAGAAGTGTTACTCGAGTCTGTCTAACCCATTCATACTCGTTTTGAGTCACTATACCCACCCCTTATAGATGTCACATTTAATGTGATCAATACCTTTATATTCTTTGTTTTGAGTCAAATTCCTTCTTTGACTAACCTTCTCACGTTTAAATGTAAAATTTAACACAATTCCACCTTTATCTTTAACATAGCCAAATAAAAAAAGCCTCAGAAATTTATATTTCTGAGGCTTTTGAAATTTCTAGGGAAGTTGCATCATATTGTCACAGGAGCAAAAAACTCCTGGTAGAGCTCTCGAAGGATTTTGTTTTCGTTGCTTTGATGAACACCAAAGGAAAGGCTGACTTCTGACGATCCTTGGTTAATCATTTCAATATTAGCTCCAGTTCGAGCGATTGCTGTGGCAGCTCTAGCTGCTAGGCCAGTGCTATTGTTCATGCCTTCTCCAACAACTACAATCATGGAAAACTCATGACGGAAATGGGCATCTTCTGCGTGTAATTCCTCCTTAACCCTCTTTACTATTCTGTCCTCTTTTTCGGGTGTCAGCTGGTGGCTTCGAAAAATCACAGATATATCATCTAAACCCGAAGGAGTATGCTCATAGGAAATATGCTCTTCCTCTAAAATTTGTAGTAGCTTACGGCCAAAACCAATCTCTCGGTTCATCAAATACTTACTGACGTATAGTATAGAGAATCCACTATCAGCTGAAATCCCAGTTATAGGTCTTCGATTCACTTTTCTGGATGAGACAATCTTGGTGCCAGGTGCAGAGGGGTTATTCGTGTTTTTTATGCATACCGGAATTTTAGCCTTGTATACCGGCATTAATGCTTCGTCGTGGAATACAGAGAAACCGGCATACGAAAGCTCGCGCATTTCTCGGTATGTGATTTCCTCGATTTCCACAGGACAGTTAACTACTTTCGGATTTGCACAAAAAACCGAATCCACGTCGGTAAAGTTTTCGTAAAGCTCAGCTTGAATAGAGGCTGCTAATATGGAACCGGTTATATCTGATCCACCTCTATCAAAAGTCCGTAGTAAGCCCTTTTTTGTATAACCAAAAAATCCAGGGAAAACAATCACTTCACTAGTATTTTTTAGACTCGTATGGAGGTTTTTATAAGCCTCCGGGAGTGCCATTGCCCGCTCGGGTAAGTCATTTATTAACAGACCTGCTGACTTTGGACACATGTATCTAGCTGGAATTCCGATGCTTGTGAAATAAGTAGAAATAAGCTTCGCATTATTATCCTCTCCGCTCGCTTTTAAGGAATCCATAAATAAACTATGATTTTCTTGTTTCATAGATAGCCTTGAACGTAAATCCTCTTCAATTACATCACAAATGAGTAAATCTAAGTCTAAGCCTAGAGCAATTTCCTTGTAGCGATCTAACACAGCATCAAGGCAAGGCTCTACATTTTCACCATGTAAGGCAGCGTTGCCTAGGTTTATTAATAAATCGGTCACTTTTTTATCTTGTTCAAAACGTTTGCCTGGTGCTGAAACGACTACGTATTTTCTTTTAGAATTAGCCTTTACGATTTCAGCAACCTTTTTAATTTGTTCTGCGCTCGCTACCGATGTTCCTCCAAATTTACTTACGATCATCTCATCAAATCCTTACTATTTTCGATTAATTGTATTTATGGGAAAAACAAATGATTTTATACAGTGTACAAATATTAATCATATTCGTCAATACGTTAGTCAATATTTAATAAAAAATATTTCATATAAGTGTATGATTCTGTGATTAATTATATTATTGTTCGTAATTAGGTTAATTAATTAAATAAAACAACGGATTGTCCATCTTGAATCATTTTATATACGAATAATAAATATTTTTAATTTTTTAAAATAGCATAATATCAACGTTTATATACGATGTAATAAAATGATAGCGTTTTCAAGTTTTCAAACTATATTGACAACTAAAAATATCCTGCGTATGATAGGGATAATTCAATAAGTGATAAACGATTTTGACAGAGATAAGCTTTACATTTTGTAAATCTACAGAGAGCTGATGGTTGGTGCAAATCAGTGGTTTCGTATGTGAGGTAGCACTCTTGAATCGGTGGGCTGAAGTCAGTAGGCTCATCCGTGAATGCGCGTTAAGCATGTGACTTAAGAGGCTGCAGTATGTTTGCAGTAAATTTGGGTGGTACCGCGTGAGTTATTTTAGCTCTTCGCCCCTTACATTAATGTAGGGGACGAAGGGCTTTTTTGTTTTTCCAAAATAAGGAGGAGATTTGTATGCTTCAAGATCAAACCATTTTACGTATTCCAGGACCAAGTCCAATTCCACCGAGTGTGCAACGAGCGATGAATCAATCAATGATTGGTCATAGAGGAAAAGAAACCTCAGATATGCTTAAGCGTATTACCCCTGGGTTGAAGAAAGTGTTTGGAACAGACCAAGAGGTTGCCATTATTGCTGGGAGTGGGACTGCAGGTTTAGAAACGGCAGTTGTGAATGTCGTAAAGCCAGGGGAAGAAGTGCTTGTTGTAGTAACAGGTGCGTTTGGAGATCGTTTCACTAAGATTTGTGAGGCCTATCATATTAAAACACACGTATTAAGTACTGAATGGGGCAAGGCATTAGATCCACAAGAAGTTAAGGCATTTCTAGTAAAGCATCCACAAGTAAAAGCAGTATTTTCTACTTATTGTGAGACATCCACTGGAGTTTTAAATCCAATTGATCAGCTAGCCTTAGCCGTACAAGAGGTGTCAGAGGCTTTAATCGTAGTAGATGGAGTTTCATGTGTGGCAGGAGTAGAAACGAAAATGGATGAGTGGGGAATCGATGTAATGGTCACTGGTTCTCAGAAGGCATTCATGCTTCCTGCAGGTTTAACGTTCGTCGCTGCTAGTGCAAAAGCTTGGAAAGTGATCGAAGAAAACGATCAGCCTAGATTTTATTTGAACCTAAAAAAATATAGAGATAATTTACTAAAAGATACTACACCGTTTACTCCCGCCTTGTCATTATTATTTGGACTTGAGCAGGTGCTGAACTTATTGGAGACAGAAGGTCTTGAAAACGTATATGCTCGCCATGAGCTAATGAAAAATATGACTCGTGCAGCGTTTAAAGCACTAGACATTCCATTACTGACAACAGATAAGGATGCTTCCCCAACTGTTACAGCTGTTCAGCCAGAGGATTTTGATGCAGAAGAGTTCCGTAAAATTCTGAAGAATGAATTCGCGATATCCATAGCAGGCGGCCAACAGCATTTAACGGGCAAAATCTTCCGAATTGGGCATATGGGCTATTGCTCTCCAGCAGATCAGCTGCAGATCATTAGTGCGATAGAGATAGCTCTAAAAAAAATAGGTAAAGATATTGAGCTTGGAAAAGGAACAGCAGCGGCGCAACGAGTTTATTTAGCATAAGTAAAACTTAATGAGAAGGAGCAGATGAATGATGACTTACAATATACTAATTAGCGACCCACTTAGCGAGGATGGTATTTTCCCTTTAAGGGAGGCAGAGGGATTTAATATAGTAGTAGATACAGATTTAACCCCTGATCAACTTGCAGAAAAAATTGGAGAATTCGATGCTTTGCTTGTGCGAAGTCAAACTCAGGTTACTCGAGAAATTATTGAAAAGGCAACGAACCTAAAAATCATAGGCAGAGCTGGAGTTGGAGTAGATAATATCGATCTTCCTGCAGCAACAGAGCGTGGAATCATTGTTGTTAATGCACCGGATGGCAACACCAACTCTGCTGCTGAGCATACTATTGCAATGTTAATGTCGCTTGCTCGAAAAATTCCGCAAGCATTCCATTCCTTAAAAAATAAAAAATGGGATCGCAAAACGTATATTGGAGTAGAGGTAAAGAATAAAACATTGGGTGTCGTTGGATTTGGTCGAATCGGTCAAGAGGTTGCAGTTCGTGCAAAGGGTCAACGAATGAACGTAATTGCCTACGATCCTTTCTTAACCCCTGAAAAAGCAGAAAAGCTTGGCGTACAATTTGGTACAGTGGAGGATGTTATTAAAGCAGCAGATTTCATCACTATACATACTCCTTTACTTAAAGAAACACGCCACTTAATTAATAAGGACGCATTTGAAAAAATGAAGGACGGTGTACAAATCATTAACTGTGCCCGCGGCGGAATTATTGATGAGGATGCTTTATATGATGCTATTCTTTCGGGCAAGGTGGCTGGGGCAGCACTAGATGTGTTTGAAGAAGAACCATTCGTAGAGCATAAGTTGTTAACATTGCCACAGGTTATTGCTACCCCACATTTAGGGGCTAGCACAGTAGAAGCACAAGAAATAGTAGCGATTGACGTGTCATACGATGTAGTGAGCTTTTTAACAGAAGGAGTCGTAAAAAATCCAGTTAACCTTTCTTCAGTACCGAAGGACATATTGGCAAAAATTGAACCATATTTCAACCTGGTCGAACAGCTTGGATCCTTCTTGAGCGATTTAGTGGAGGGACCTCCAGAAGAAATAAATATTACCTACGCTGGCGAGCTTTCTAATTTTGATACACGCCCATTATCTCGAAACGCAGTTAAGGGCTTCCTAAAAAGCAAGTTAGGCGAGTCTGTAAACGATGTGAACGCCAAATTCCTTGCTGATCGTCTTGGCATTTCTATTAATGAATTAAAAACGACAAACTCTAAAGGATTTACAAGTCTAATTACAGTGGAAGTAAAAACTGCTACTGAATCACGAAAAGTGTCTGGTACATTATTGAATGGACTGGGCGGACGAATCGTTCGAGTGGATGACTTTATCGTAGATGTGGTCCCTAACGGATACTTACTATTTATTCGTCATAAAGACCAACCAGGTGCAATTGGGCGTGTAGGTATGCTGCTTGCAGAGGAAGGCGTGAATATTGCAACGATGCAGGTGGGACGCTCTGAAGTAGGCGGTGATGCAATCATGATGCTTACAATCGACAAGCATATAGAGGGTAAAGGTGTCGAGAAGTTAAAGAGTCTAGCAGATATATTCGATGCAACACCTATAGATTTATAAGTGAAAATTTAAAAGCTTAGTTTAAAATTGAAAAATCATCTCTCGAGGTCTTCTGAGAGGTGATTTTTTATTGGATATTTATGTTAAAATTATTATACGTGTTGAAGGTCTGCCTCAAACTAACTTTCTCACAAGGATTATTAAACTTGCCTTCTTGGGTAGATACTCTATTTCATAGAGGGGATAGGTTATAAATCTGACATAATAAAAAGGAGTCTAGCTCATACATATGGTCATCCTAATTCTCATCATCACATTGCTGCTTTATGGCGGTCTAGTCTATTATATTGGCTGGCGGGGGTATCGTTGGCTCCGTCCGGAATCATCAAGCCGTCGTTTCAAATTACTTTACAGCCTCATCGTTGTACTGGCAGCTAGCTCTTTAATCGTTGGCTTTACATCTGGTATCACATTTATAAACATTGTAGGTGCTTACTGGATGGCATGTTTTTATTTACTGTTGCTCTTAGTTCCTCTTGCTCATATTACGGTTATCCTCTTGCGTTATACCCGGCTGCCTAGACATAAAACACAAAAATGGGCTGGTTTCGTCACTTTGGGACTGGTTGTATTTTTTCTAGCATACGGCACTTATAACGCGTACAGTCCTGTTGTTCGAAGCTATGATATCAGGATAGAAAAAGGCACTTCAACTCTTGATAGCCTTGATATAGCAATGGCGGCAGATACACACTTTGGTTTATTATCAGGTAAAGATCACGCTGAGCGTTTAGTTAAGGAAATCAATGCGCTCAATCCAGATGTGATCCTACTGCCAGGCGATCTCTTCGATGATGATATTCAACCATTCCTTGATCAGAAAATTGATGAAATACTCTCCGGGCTTGATGCACCATTTGGAGTCTATGCAACGCTTGGAAATCATGATAGACACGATGGTACGATGCAGGAACTAATCGAAGCATTGGAACACAGTGGAATCCATGTACTATACGATGAAATAATAGAGGTCCAAGGGCAATTTACGCTCATCGGGCGCAAGGACCGAATCGATCGGGACAGGTTACCTTTAGATTCATTGATGAAAGATGTAACCCCTTCAAAACCTAACATTTTATTGGATCACCAGCCATATGAGCTGGATCTAGCACAGCAGGAAGGCATTGACTTAATGGTATCAGGTCATACGCATGGCGGTCAGGTCTTCCCGGGCAACCTAATTACTAATGCAATTTATGAAAACGATTGGGGACATTTGCAAAAAGAACAGATGCATACAATTGTGACATCCGGTTTTGGTTTTTGGGGTCCGCCTATACGGATTGGTACACGCTCAGAGATAGTGATGATACAAATCGAGTTTGAATAAATGGTGCTGTTCCAAGCTGCAAAGTGACATTCCAAATAGAAGGGGCAATAAGTCTAGAGAGGCCATCGACGTAAACGATGGGTTAAGGCTTATTGCTCACCACACGAGAGAGGGAGGCGAATAAATTCTACTTTATTAATTTGAACTCCTTGAAATAAATCCAATGCCAGTACCTACCCATATTCCTATTAATATACTGATTGTAAATAAGCCGATTCCCATACCTTCCCAACCACCAACTCCAATTACGCTAAAAATAATTACCCCAATGCACATCATACTTAATACAGTAGAAGTAGAAAATAAAGATTTTCTTGAAACTTTACGAGATATTATGAACATACCAATTGCAAACACAATGCCGCAAAGCAATATAGGAGTCCATCCTTCTAACATCAAAGCATCCATTTAATTACCTCCTGTGAAGTTTTTCCGCAAAATACCTAAGATTTTTACTTGAAAAATTTCATCTTAACTTGATTTATTCATAGTTAACTTTAATGGGACCATATCGCGACCAGCCATTGTATCCGCTAAATTCGAACTTTAAAAATCCAATGGGTTCTACTTCATGTATCGTTAAAACAACTACTGCTTTTGATGGTTCCCTTGTATTATAATAAGCTAAACTCTCTTCCGCTTTTCCACCGTTATCAATGTAGTAATGCAAATACAAGCTTGTATCACTTGATTTAATCTCTTTGCTGCTTCCAGTAATTCGGGCTGACTCTCCAGCTTTAAGACTTTTTATCGTCCCGACTTCTTCAAAGACTCCATAAGTGGCACTATATGAAAAAATTAAATTAGAGAGATCTTGATTACTCAAATTATTAACCTCTATAGTAACTCCTTTATCATAATCTCTAAACTCTCCTTGGTTTTCCATTTCCCAAGTGTATAAAACATAATAAATAAATATTACAAATGCAACGATTGGCAATGTAAAAGTAAGTACTACAGCTCCAACTATCTTCTTCAAAATAATATCCTTCTCCCTTTCGAGGATATACTCTTTTTATGACCATAATTCTTATTTTAACATAAATATCCAATTCAAAGGTTTACCTGAAAATAAACGAGTGGAGTATTCTGAAATAATTTTCTATAGTAGCATTATATAAGCAAACTATTAAAAGGCAAGAGTGCTGATTTAACAGCATTCTTGCCTAATTTAAAATAATAAATTATATAATTATTGTTCTAATATATTAAGTAGATCATGTAAACTTTTAATAGTATACGTAGGCTGAACTTCCTCCGATACCTGCTTAGCTTCTCGATTGATCCATACAGATTGAATACCCGCACGAGATGCTCCAAGGATATCGGTCATTAAATTGTCTCCAACCATTAATGCTTCTTCCTTGCTAACTGAAACGAGCTCAAGGGCATGCTTAAAAATAGATGGATCTGGTTTTCCCTTTCCGAATGCTCCAGAGATTATAATATGATCGAAGTATGGTGAAATTTCTGGAGTAATTTCAAGCTTTGTGTTTTGCAGGCTTGGCGAGCCATTTGTCATTAGTAGTAGCGTATAGTTATTCTTTAATATGTCTAGTACTTCAAATGTTTCTTCATATACAAAAGGGCTTTCCTTGCGCATACGTGGAAAATAACTTGCTAGTTCCTTTCCAAGGGTCTCATCCTCGACGCCAAGCTTTTGTAAGCCTTGTGTCCAAGCATGTTGTTGATAGTCTGCAATTAGTAGCTTCATCTTTTGAAAATCTTCCCCTGGATCATCAAATGTACCCCATAGTCCTTCAAAAGGATTAATACCAATCATTTGGGTGAATGGACGTGTTTCATATGAATCATATAACTGGCTTGCAGAATCACGAACGGATTTTTCGAGCTCTTCAGAATTTACGCCAGCCTTTGCAGCAGCATAATCACAGGTTTTCTGAAAAGCCGTTTCTACGCTTTTCTTGTCCCATAGTAAGGTGTCGTCCAAATCAAAAAATATAGCCTTTTTCTTCATCTATGTACCCCCTCCACTAACTTACTTATTACTTTACCTCAGTAAAGGGATGTATGTCACTACCGTTAGTTAAAATGTTAATAATGTATTGAGCGGGCCTTCTGTGCGAATAATATCTTCAATTGATTTAATCGGAATAGGGAAGTATGGAAAACCATATACATAAGGGGTAATTTCATAAAGTTGAAAGTATATGACGATAGTATGATCCGCCAGATAGTAATCCTGATCGGGTCTGATAGTAGTGAAATCTTCTAAAAGAGGAACATCCCAGGCTTCTATTTTCTTCGAAATAATTTGAGAAAGCTTTTCTACATAATTGCTATTTGGATTGAACAAGTCTTTTAATGCATATTGCTTGCCAGTCGTAACATCAAAGGTTAATGACTTGGTAATAGTTAAACCATGAGCACCACCTGTAAAGGAATAAACGGTAAGGCTTAGACTTAAAATATTTCGCTCGTTTGTCTTAATTTCATAAGTTCCTACCATCTCCACTAATGACTCATTATAAAAGCCCTGTTCAATGAGTAAATTATTTAAAAGAGAAACAATATCTCCATTAATCTTTTTTTCTGTTAAAGAATGAGGTAAGTTAGTAATATGAGGATAATTAACAGAAATGTTAGGTTTTGAATGGGTAATGTTTTTGTTTGTAACGCAAACTGGAAAATCCACTGTTCACAACCTTTCAAACATAATAGTAATTATATGAATGAAAGGAGTTTCATATGTTTTTAAAAAAAGTGATGATGAGAACTGATGAGAACATATTAAGGGAAGAATACCCCTTTACTATACCTACTATCCAAAAATTTAGGGAACTTGAAATAACAAATAGCGTCACCTTCTTTGTAGGTGAAAATGGCACAGGGAAATCGACTCTATTAGAAGCAATCGCAGATCAATGCGAGTTTAATACTGCAGGCGGAGGAAGAAACAACTACTATGAGGTAGATGCTGCAGAGAGTGCATTAGGAAAACATTTGAAGCTCTCTTGGATGCCAAAGGTGACCAATGGCTTCTTTTTAAGAGCTGAGACCTTCTACCAATTTGCATCCCACGTAACGGAAAGTGAAAGTATTGGATCCTATGGTGGGAAATCACTTCATGAGCAATCACATGGTGAATCATTTTTATCCTTATTTTTGCATCGTTTTAATGGGAGAGCTATTTATTTATTGGACGAGCCAGAGGCAGCACTTTCCCCGCAAAGACAGTTGGCCTTTTTAAAGATAATGTATGATTTAGTTCAGGAAGAGGATTGCCAATTTATTATAGCTACACATTCGCCGATAATTTTAGGTTTTCCAGAAGCGACAATTCTTAGCTTTGATGACGGAGAAATAGAAGAAGTGGAATATGAGCAAACAGCACATTATCAAACAACTAAATATTTTCTAGATCACCGGGAGAAATTTTTAAAAGAGTTATTGGAAGGTGATTAGATGCCAGTGATTTTAGATTATCTAGATGAGATGCTTTATGCAATTATGATTTTTTTACCGGTCCTGATTATTTGGCGGCTAATCAGATGGAAAAGGCGTGGTTTTCATTTAAGGGAAGGGTTATACGAGCTTGGCGTGCTATTTCTGATTGCTGTATTAGTGGGATTATTTTCACAGACTATTGTTCCAAAGCCTAAAGAGGAGCAAGCATATGTGCACAGTATAAACTTAGAATTATTTCGAGTAATAGAGGAAACTTGGAATGCTATTATTTACTTAGGGTATTGGGAACCCTTTTATATTAACTTCCTTGGCAATATTGCTCTGTTTGTACCACTAGGTTTTCTTTTTCCACTTCTTTTTAGACGTATGGAGATTTTTCCCTTTCCTGTACTCATTGGCTTCTTTATTTCGCTATTTATAGAAATCGTACAGATTCCACAAAATAGAAGTAGTGACGTAGATGACCTTTGGTTAAATAGCTTAGGAGCGCTAGTAGGATATATTTTTTATCTAATTATTAAAAGGAAATTTCCTGCTTTTTGTAGGGTGTTCAAAAAAATTCAACCTACGAGTTTATAATGGTTCCGGTTTGGGTAAATATGAAACGGACAGTATAAAGCAAGGAGACATCAAGAATGATGATACAGAAGGACACACAAACAGAAAAAAGAAGAGACAATATTATAGAGGATTTAGTAAACAAAGGTGTTTTTAAAATTGATGGAAAACAATTATATGAACTGAATTTTTATCAATTAATGAAGCAATATATAAATGATGAGAAACAAACAAATTAGTGCCTATTAAAAGGCACTTTTTTTAATTGCATTAATCTACTTATATGGCTAATGGTCGATAATAAAAATGTGGTACACTTGATTCAAACACAGATGAGGTGGAGAAAAACTTGACAGTTATACAGAATTTAAATGAAACATTACAAAAAAAATGGGCAGAGGCTGAATTTGCATTTGAAATGCCTATCCAAACCCAACTAATCCCGCATATGCTTAACGGTTCAGATATAGTAGCAGAGTCCCCGACAGGAACAGGTAAGACATTGGCTTACGTTCTTCCTTTACTACAAAAGGTTGATTCTTCTAAGAAACAGATACAAGCGCTAGTCGTAGTCCCTTCACAAGAATTAGGGATGCAAATTGTAGAGGTATTTAGAGAATGGGCTACAGGAACGGGTGTCTCTGTAGCTCAATTAATCGGTGGAGCGAATATTAATCGTCAAATTGAAGGATTAAAGAAAAAACCAAATATTGTAGTTGGAACACCAGGTAGGCTGCAGGAGCTTGTAAAAGTGAAAAAGCTGAAAATGCATGAAATTAATACAATCGTATTAGACGAGGGAGACCAGCTCCTAAGCAGAGAGCATCGTACAACTGTAAAGGGTTTAATAGATGCGACTGTTGAAAGACAGCTTGTCGTAACCTCTGCTACGATTACTGAGGAAATAGAGCTAGTTGCAGAGCGTATGATGAAGGAGCCTGTCCGAATCCATGTGACAGCTGAGGAAGTGCCAGCTAAAGGTGAAGTCATCCATAGCTTTGTTAAAACAGAAACTAGAGACAAAACGGAGCTTTTAAGAAAGCTGTCTCACCTACCAGGCATGAGAGGGCTAGCATTTGTTAATAGCTTAGATCAGTTGCTAATGAAGGATTATAAGCTATCCTACAGAGATGCACCTATCGTTTCCTTGCATTCGGAGATGAAAAAAGAGGAACGTAAAAAAGCGCTAGACGATTTTAAAAATGGAAAAGTGAGTATCTTAATAGCGACGGATGTTGCAGCTAGAGGATTAGATATTTCTGGACTTACACACGTCATTCATGTAGATGTTCCACATTCTATTGAACAGTACCTACATCGTTCAGGACGTACGGGACGAGCAGGCAAAAATGGAGAAGTTTTAACACTTTTATCATATAACGATGAAAAAACCTATAAAAAATGGACAAAAGACATTCCGGGTAAAGCCGTTCAAAAAATATGGTATCGTGGTGAATTAATAGAAGGTTCATCCAAAACGATCGATAAAAAGGGGAAGTAAGTAATGGGGTTCCAACAAAATCTAGAGGAATATGCTGAGTTAGTTGTTAAGGTTGGCTTGAACATTCAGAAGGGACAACCGCTTTTAATTAATACCACTACGGATACGATCGATTTTACAAGACTGATTGTTAAAAAGGCATATGAAGCAGAAGCAAAAAGGGTTGAGGTCAATTATACAGATGAAGTAAATGCAAGATTGTTTTATGATATGGCACCTGATGAAGCATTTCATGAAGTCCCAAAATGGGTGGTTGCACAGCGGGATGAATTAATTGAAAATAAAGGGGCCTTGTTATGGATTGATGCAGATAATCCAGATTTGCTAGAGGGAGTTGCGATAGATCGGATTTCCAACTATCAAAAGGCTTCAGGTAAGGCATTAGAAAATTACCGCAAGGCGGTAATGAATGACGTGATTACTTGGTCGATTGTAGCAATGCCTTCTAAAAAATGGGCAGCAAAGGTATTTCCTAACCTAAACGAAACAGAACAAATGGATGCATTATGGGAGCTTATTTTCAAAGTAGTGCGTATTGGAAAAGGAACTGCGGTTCAGCAATGGCAGGAGCATATTAATAATTTAGAGTCACGTGCAGCATTATTGAATGAAAAAAGATATAAAAAACTGCATTACAAGGCAGAAGGTACAGATATTGAAGTGGAATTGCCAAAAGAACACATCTGGCAATCTGGAGCTAGTAAAAACGCTCAAGCAGTGCCATTTATCGCTAATATGCCTACTGAGGAGGTTTACACAGCGCCACTCAAAACTGGTGTGAACGGTTTTGTAAGCAATACTAAGCCTTTTGTCTACCAAGGGAACGTGATTGATGGCTTCAAATTGACATTTAAAGATGGTGAGATTGTTAAGGTTCAGGCAGCTTCTGGTGAGAAGCTTCTGCAAGAGCTGATTCAAACGGATGAGGGCGCAAAATATTTAGGTGAAATCGCATTGGTACCACATGAATCGCCTATTTCAGCATCTAATGTATTGTTTTTCAACACTTTGTTTGATGAAAATGCCTCTAATCACTTTGCTATCGGAGAAGCATACCCGACGTGTGTAGAGGGAGCTAGAGGTTTAACAGCAGAGGAATTAGAAAGAATGGGTATTAACACTTCTATCGTCCATGAAGACTTTATGATCGGAAGTGCAGGTATGGATATAACAGGCGAATTAGCAGATGGAACGAAGGAACCAATCTTTATTAAAGGTGCATGGGCATTTTAAGGAGCTGATCTTCAGTGAAAAGATGGATAAGTTTACTTATGATTCTTTTAGTTTTATCTCCTGTGTATGCAGTAGAGGCAAAGTCGCCAGAGGTTTATATTCCTTTAGGTGATTCACTTGCCGCGGGTCAAACACCAAATATGGCAATTGATGCAGGATATACGGACTTAATATCACAAGAGTTAAAGCGAGCCAATCTGCTTGGATTCTACTCCAAAGGACTAGCATTTCCAGGATATACAACTAGTGATGTCTTAAAAACCGTTCAGTCAACTGAAGCGAAGGAACTTCTTGCAAATGCCACACTTGTTACCATCTCTGCAGGGGCTAACGATTTGTTGAGGCTAGTACAGATTAAGCCTGCGAGTGGGATGGTCACTTACTCACAAGTTTCCGCTAATTTTGCACTAAATAATGTTAGAAAAAATATGCAAGAAATCATAAAAGAAGTTCAAGCTACTGCACCTAAGGCTAAAATATACGTGATGGGATACTATTTTGCGTACCCTCATGTGCATGAGTCTCAAAAAGAAGGTGTCGGCAAAGAGTTAGATAAGCTCCATACGATTCTACAAACTGTAGCAGAGCAAAATGGAGCAACATACATCTCAGTGGAAGAGTCTTTCGATGGGAAAGAAAAAGAATTGGTACCAAGTGTTGGTGATGTTCATCCTACCCTAGAAGGCTACCGTCAAATGGCTAACTCATTCTTTAGTAAGTACAATTCCCGTATGCTTGTGTATGAGCACGAATTGCCTAAGCCTAATCCGTTAACCTTTGAAGAGCTTATAGAAAATAGAAATCAAAGTAATAATGGTTCAACGCAAACGCAGGCAAATGCATTGCCAATTAATCGCTATCTATCGTTTACAAACGGTAATTATATAGCTATGGTCTTGCAACGTATTTTATCATAAGTCACATTGCTCAAATTTAATATCCTTAAAAGGAATATCAGCAATCAAATTAGCTGAGAACTTCAAGAGCCGCCAATTTTATTACTCATAAAATTGGCGGCTCTTTTTTGTAGTCTCTGCTATTGCAGAAGCTAACCAAAAATGGTAAAAGACTGAAGACAAACTCAAATATCTTTGAGTTTGTCTTCAGTCTTTAATTTCTTTTATATAGCTTTAGCTTAAAAAGTTCAGCGCTTTACTGTTTTTTTCGATTTCAATACTTTACGAACAATAGGATATACTACTGGTGCCCATTTAATAGCTGACTTTACTAATCTGCCTACTTTCATAATCAATCCGCTCCTTGCTTTTCTATACTTATGTTATTCCCATTCTAGAAGCAATTAAACATCATGACGCAATACCTTGATTCCTTGGACAATGTTCCAAATGAACAGAACTATATTAATCAACGTATATAAGCCCATAAAAATTAATGCTGTAGTCATGCTAGACCACATGTTTGTTGTGTCGCCTGTATAACTAAGTGGGGAAAAGTTTGCAAATACTGCTAACATAAGAAGCACAAAGAAAATAGTAGGAATAATATGTGAGATTAAAGACCTTTTTGCATGGTATTTTACCCCTTTATCGGTTGTAAGGAAGTAAACAATTATTGGAAGAATAAAGGGAGCAAATAAAATAGAAAAATAGGTTGATGCACTTAAAATTTTATTGGTATCCATACATGGTCTCCTCACATATTCTCGCTACTTTTTTAATTAGTCTAAGACAAACTTAACAAGTATGTCTTTATATTCCTCAACGGATGAAATAGAAACCGATTCCTGATCGCCGTGCCAATCAGAGCCGCTTGGCCCGAACTCTATGGCTACCGCACCCTTCGCTGCATAATAACGAGTATCTGCAGCACCATGCTGTCCGAAAAGGGTAGTTGGAGTTTGTCTGATAGAGTTACAAGTAGCTAAAAGCTTCTGTATATACTTATCATCTTCTTTATTAGTAATAGCTGGAGTATGACCTTGGAAATGTATTTCACTGCCAGGGTATTTCTCTAAAAGGTCTCTTAACTCTTTGGAGATTTCCTCCACATCTTGTCCAGGAACAAACCTTAAAGAATAACTTATGATACATTCGTCTGGTACCATATTATATCGGTCTCCTCCTTCTATTTTTGCCAAATTTAGAGAAGGATATTCATAATATTCATTACTTGCATGCATGAAAGAGCATTTTCTTAGGTCTTGATCAAATAGCATGGCTTTTTCAATTGCATTTACTCCTTCCCACGGACGGCTTCCATGAGCAGATTTACCTTTTAGGTGGATATCCCATTGTAATATACCCTTTGCTTGAAGGCCTATATTAACATGAGTGGGCTCTCCACAAATAACAAAGTCGCCGTGGTGTCCCTGTTCAACTAAATGCTTTGATGTTTTTCCTCCGGTTTCTTCATCAGTAGCTATGTGTAGCTGTACTTTTTTCGTAAGTAATTCTTGCTGCTGTGAAAGTATCGAGAAAGCCTCCATCATCGCTGCAACACCAGCCTTCATATCTGCCGAACCACGTCCATATAGTCGATCTTCCTCAATTTTTGGTTCAAATTGTTCCGGGCTTCCTGGAACTACGTCAATATGGCCGTTCCAGATAATTGTTTCTTCACCTTTCCCAATTTCAGCTACAAGCATTAGTTTGTTGTTTAGCTCATACGTCTTTGTCGTAACTCCTCGTTTTTCGAGCCAATTCTTACAGTATAGCAGTGCCTCATTTGCACCTTTCAAATCATCACTCTTTATTTTAATTAAATCCGTAAGTAAATTAATCAACTATTACACCCCTAATAATAAATTTGTATTATTATATAATACCAATCGGGGTTGCATTCTAAACACCTATCGGCTACAATGAACTCAAATAAAATAAATTCGAAACCACAAGGGGCGTCGCAAGAGCGGCTGAGATAGTACCCTTAGAACCTGTAAGTTCATACTTGCGTAGGGATGTGGATGGAAACTGGCAATCGCGCGATGTCTGGCTCTGTCCCTTCGGCGTTTTTTTGTGGTCAAAAAAGGGGATTACAATGGGAAATCAACGTGTTGTGTTACTCGTGGAGATTGCTATTTTTGCAGCATTAGGCTATGTATTAGATTTAATTGGATTTGGTATGCCACAGGGAGGCAGTGTTACATTTGTTCTTGTTCCAATAATATTAATTGCCTTTCGTCGAGGTGTAGTGGCAGGTATAGTGACAGGCTTTTTAATAGGCTTACTGCAGGTGGTGACAGGACGCTTTTATCCAGCACCGCTATCATTTGAAATAGTAATTATGCAAGTAGGTATTGATTATTTTATAGCATTTATGGTTGCAGGACTTGCAGGACTATTAAGACCAGCATATATTAAAGCATATGAAAATCTAAATAAGAAAAAAATGACGATAGCGATTGTGTTAGGTGCTCTTATCGCTTCCTTTTTACGTTATTTAGCCCATGTGTTATCGGGAATATTATTCTTTGGGGAATTTGCTGAGGGTCAAAATGTAATTGTGTATTCATTAGTTTATAATTCTACTTATATGATACCAGTATTTCTATTTGCAGCTTTTATATGTTCCATACTATTCGTAAAAGCCCCGCGCCTATTACTCCCGAAGTCATAAGATATATGATATGATATTCATACATCTAAGTGAAGAAGGGATCTTGTAAAGATGATAGTAAAGACAAATGAAGAGTTAGAAATGTTAAAAATAATTGGTCACATTGTAGCTGAGGTTAGAGATGCGATGAAGGCGGCAACAAAACCCGGCGTGACTACTAAAGAGCTTGATGAAATAGGCGGTAAGCTATTTAAAGAAAAAGGCGCTGTTTCTGGACCAATGGGTGAGTATGATTTCCCAGGGTATACTTGCATAAGTGTCAATGAAGAAGTTGCACATGGAATTCCAGGCTCTCGAGTGATTAAAGAAGGAGACCTTGTAAATATTGATGTTTCCGGTTCATACGAAGGATTCTTCGCAGATACTGGAATATCGTTTGTAGTTGGAGATGGCTACGAGGATAAGGAAAAGCTTTGTCAGGTTGCAGAAAGCGCATTTAATCGTGCTATGACTAAAGTAAAAGCTGGTTCTCGTCTTAACCAAATAGGTAAGGCAGTGGAGAGAGAAGCGAAGGAAAATGGTCTACATGTCATCATGAACCTAACAGGTCACGGTATTGGGAAATCCTTGCATGAAGCACCTCAGCATGTGTTGAATTATTATGATGCATGGGAATCCACCATTTTAAAAGAAGGCATGGTTTTAGCAGTAGAGCCTTTCATTTCCGAAAAAGCAGAACATATCGTTGAATCTGGAGACGGCTGGACATTTGTTACTCCAGATAAATCTTTAGTTGCTCAAATCGAGCATACAGTTATCGTTACAAAAGACCAACCAATCATTTTAACTAAAATAGATTAAATAAAAAACGCTAACGAAATTAACTTTTCGTTGGCGTTTTTTTTATAAATAATATTCCAGCTACTAAAACAGCGCTTAAGAAGAGGGAAGCAGCAGATATTAATAATTCGTTGACATTATGACGCACAGCAATACCGATGAAGGCCCATATAAAGACTAAAACGATAGCACGATCATCAAAATGGTATCTAAAGTGTAAGGCAATTGCAGTCGCCAAAGTTAAGAATATTACCACCCATAAAGAGGTAGTTATTCCAAAGCCGCTAAACTCATAATATGTCAAAACATAATCAAGATTCGCTATAGTAGCTACAAAAATCCAACCTAGATAAATGGAAATAGGTAATCTTCTTTTCCAATTCGATTCATTACTTGAGTAAGTTAAATACAATAGGAATAAGGACCAAAGCAAGGCTAAAATTGTAATTAAAGCATAGCTAAAATGCTCGTAATGCCATAGGAAAATCCAAGAAATATTAAATACGCAAGTCGCTAGAAATAATAATACTCTTTGTAAGGGAATCTTCTGTTCGGTTCTATATTCTCTTATAATATTCCATATCCAAAATGCTAATAGTATATAAATGACAATCCATATGGAAAATACATAACCAGCAGGTGTAAAGAGGGCTGGAATCCTAGCAGAGATTTCCCCAGTCGTTTGACCATTAATAGGTAACGTATTAGCAAGTATATTAACAAGGATTGTTGCGAAATAACCGCAAATCAAAAGGATTATTTTGACCAAAAGATTCGCCTCCTTCTATATTTAATAAGTATACCTTTCAATCTAAGAGCACACAAATTCAATTATAGAAATTATGTGACAAAAAAATGAATAATTAAGAAAGTAATTCATGATATAATGAAAAATGTAAAAGTTTTTAAATAGGGGGAATATTCAGATGTTAAAACAAAATTATCCAATCGTGTGGGATTTAGATCGATTTTTCCTTGGTGGTAGCAGCTCCTCTGAATTACGCGAGCACCTAGATAAAGTTAAGGGAAAACTAGAAATATTTGAAATAAATGTTAAGGAAATAGTTGTCCCAGCCTCAGCTCAAGAGTCTAACCAAATTAGGCAAATAATCGAGGAACTAAAAGATGTAGCCGTCCATTTAGCAGAAGCAGGGGCAGTTATTGGCTGCTATCTAGCTCAGGATACAACAGATAAAAAAGCGACGCTCCTACAAGGCGAGGTTGGTTCATTGTATGCAAGGTTATCTTCATTAATGATTACAATACAACAAACGCTTAGTAAGACAGAATCTACCGTATGGGAAAAGCTTTTAAATACGGACGAATTAACCCCATTTAAATTTATATTAAATGAATGGAGAGAGCAAGCGAGTAAAATGCTTTCCGAAAAAGAAGAGGATTTAATAACTACCTTAGAAGTAGACGGTTATGATGCATGGGGTCAACTATATAACATGCTTGTAGGGGACATCCAAATAAAAATGACCATCGATGGGGAAGAAAGAACACTTTCGGTAGGACAAGCTGATAACTTAAGCTCGAGTGATAATGCTGAAATTCGTAAAAATTCCTTTGAAGCGTTAGAAAGTGTATGGACTGAAAAAGAAGAAGTTTTTGCGAAAACGCTTAATCACTTAGCTGGCTTCCGTCTGGCTACGTATAAAAAAAGAGGCTGGGAATCTGTTT
This sequence comes from Psychrobacillus sp. FSL W7-1493, assembly GCF_038004905.1. Classification (NCBI taxonomy): domain Bacteria; kingdom Bacillati; phylum Bacillota; class Bacilli; order Caryophanales; family Bacillaceae; genus Psychrobacillus; species Psychrobacillus sp. FSL W7-1493. Next base: position 886,908 of record NZ_JBBOSB010000001.1, read on the forward strand.
TAGAAGAACCTCTTGCCATCAATCGTATGAAGCAAGATACATTGGATGCAATGTGGGGAGCAATCTCTAAAAATAAAGCACCATTTGTGGAATATTTAAATAGGAAATCGGAGATGCTAGGCGAAAAAGCGATGCATTGGTATAATTTAGATGCACCTATCAGTACGTCTACCGAAAAAATGGAGTTCCAACAAGGAGCGGAATTTATCCTAAAGCATTTTAAAGAGTTTGGACCGAAGCTAGAAGCCTTTTCAAGAAATGCTTTTGAAAATGGATGGATTGAAGCAGAAGATCGTCCAAATAAGAGACCGGGTGGATTTTGTACAGGAATGCCTGTGTCAGAGGAATCCCGTATATTTATGACTTATAGTGGTTCCATGTCAAATGTTTCTACACTTGCGCATGAATTAGGTCATGCATTCCACTCATATGCTTTAAGACCAGTGCATTGGATGAACCGGAGATATGCAATGGGAGTAGCAGAAACTGCATCTACCTTTGCCGAAATGATAGTGGCGGATGCCTCTGTTCGCGAAGCAAAGTCCGAAGAAGAGAAAATTGCTTTGTTGGAAGATAAAATTCAACGCAGTGTTGCTTTCTTTATGAACATTCACGCTCGCTTCTTGTTTGAAACTAGATTTTATGAGGAACGAAAAGATGGCATTGTTTCTGCAAACCGGTTGAACGAACTAATGGAAGAAGCTCAGAGAGAAGCCTATGGGGATGCTTTAGACACGGTACATCCGCATTTCTGGGCATCTAAGCTTCACTTCTATATTACAGGCGTTCCTTTTTATAATTTCCCTTATACCTTTGGCTACTTATTTTCTTTAAGTATATATTCAAAGGCAAAAGAAGAAGGATCTGGTTTTGAGGAGAAGTATATTGCTTTATTACAGGACACAGCAGTAATGTCTGTGGAGGATTTAGCGATGAAACATTTACAAGAGGATATAACGAAAGAAGCGTTTTGGAAGAAGGGAATTGACCTTTGTATTCAAGACGTCCAAGAGTTTTTGCAATTAACTAACGCTAAAGGGTGACGGTACTTGATTTATCTAGAAGGAGCAAGTTGTTACTTAAGGACTTTAAATGTAAAGGATGCACCTGCTCTTGCAAATTTAGTCTATGACAACAAGTTGTACTGGTCTGTTTTTGAACCATTACACCAAGAAGAATATTATACTGCTAGCGTCCAAAGAGAAAAGATTCGTGAATCAATCATGCTCATGCAGGAAAAAAGGGAATATAGCTTTGGTATTTTTTCTCATGAACAAGATATTTTGATAGGCAGCATTTCACTTTATAGCCTGAAAAGAATGCCGTTTTCTAGTGGTTTAATTGGCTATTCGGTTGACCAAAAGCAAATTGGTAAAGGAATTGCGTCTGAGGCCGTTCGTCTAGTAAAGCAATTTGGCTTTAATGACGTTCAATTAAATCGAATAGAAGCTTATGTATCCCCTAGAAATTTTGGCTCTATCAAAGTGTTAGAGAATAACAAGTTTGATCGAGAAGGATTGCTACGTAAACTGTTATTCATTAATGGGAAATGGGAAGATCACTATATGTATTCCTCTTTAAGAGGAGAATAATAGGGAGTACAAAAGTCTGTTAGCAAACTACCTTAGTTAGTTTGCCAACGGCTTTTTTATATGGAAGAAAAATGGAGAGTTAAGATATGCAGTTGTTATTACAATACAAAAAAAGAGCCTACCATATAGGCAAGCTCTTACTACTTGACGATTTCCCGGGAAATACATCATTTTTTGTCGATTTTACCGTCTGTTACCAAATCTAGTCTTCCTGTATGTGGATCGATAATTAGTCCATGAACTGGAATTTCAGAAATCATCAAGGGGTGATTACGTATCATTTCAACGCTATGTAAGACGCTTTCTTTCACATCTGAAAAACCTTCAAGCCATTCTTCTACTTCAATACCTGAGTTTTTAAGCACATTGAAAGTAGAGGGATCTACTCCACGAGCTGTCATTTTTTCAAGGATTTTATCTGTTTGGATGGAGCTCATTCCACAATCATGGTGACCAATTACATAAATCTCATCTGCTTGAAGCTCGTAAACTGCAACGATTAAGCTACGCATAATACCACCAAATGGATGATTAATAACAGCCCCTGCACTTTTAACGATTTTTACATCTCCATTTTTAAGATTCATTGATTTAGGAAGCATTTCTACTAAACGTGTATCCATACAAGTAAGAATAACTATTCGCTTATCAGGAAACTTAGTAGTTACATAAGGTTCATACAGCTTGTTTTCTACAAATGATTTGTTATAGGTTAGTATGTCGTTTAAACTTGGCATAGTAATTCCTCCTTCTTAATATATTTTATACGAAAAAGAAGAAATTTACTTAATATTTGTTTAAAGAAATTATCTTGCAATGTTTCTTTTGCGATCATTGATAAAGAAAGACTTCCCTGTACCGATTACAACTGACTGTAATGGTTCTGGTGCAAGGTGGACAGGTACTTCAATTACACCGCTAAGCCATTCCTTTAATCCTTTTAGCAACGCTCCGCCACCAGTCAATATGACACCGTGGTCTACGATATCTCCTGAAAGCTCAGGAGGACAAATTTCTAGTGTCGCACGAATTGCTTCTAGAATTGTCTCTAACGATTCTTTTAAAACTCCCTGTATTTGAGTAGAAGATAGTTTCACTATTTTTGGTAAACCAGTCACTACATCTCTTCCTCGCACTTCCATTACTTCTTCTGTATGAGGAACAAGGGCATACCCTATAGTCATTTTTATCAATTCTGCTGTAGGCTCACCAATTATTACATTAAACTCTTTACGTACATAGTGGATAATTGCCTCGTCCATTCGATCTCCTGCAGCTTTCACAGTACTAGACGCGACTACACCTCCGTAAGAGATAATCCCTACCTCTGTAGTACCTCCACCGATATCTACAATCATACTTGCTACTGGCTCATTGACTGGCAATCCAGCTCCAATTGCAGCAGCAACAGGTTCTTCCATTAGTTGTACTTCTTTAGCGCCGCTTTGACGTACCGCATCTTGGATGGCACGGCGTTCTACAGAAGTTGCTCCTGAAGGTGTGCAAACAATAACAGTAGGCTTACGTAGAGAAGTACCAAGTTTTTTGCTAGCTTTTTGCATAATAAGTTTTAACAACTGGGTAGTAACATCAAAGTCTGCGATAACCCCATCTTTTAAAGGTCTAACTACTTCAATAGATGTTGGTGTTTTACCTATCATCTTTTTGGCTTCTGATCCAAAGGCTATTATTTCTTTTGTTTTTGTGTTTACTGCCACCACAGTTGGTTCATCTATAAGTAATCCTTTATTTTTTGTATAAACTAAAGTATTAGCAGTTCCTAAATCAATACCGATATGTGAATTTGACAACATATGTCTTCCTCCATTTCACTTGCTCTACGTTATTATAATGGAAAATAGCACAATTGCCATTTGTAACATAATGGAATTTTACGTATGTTTCAATACTTTGTGGGTAGTAAGGGGCATTTATAGGAAAAAAAATAATGACAAAAACCTATTTTGTATTCGTTTTGTAATACAATCTTATCTAAAATGAAATGAAAAAAATAAGAAATAACAAAGAAAAGCGAAGGCGCCTGGTCTGCCCCGACAGGCAAATGGGAAAATGCGAGGAGGCAGTTTCTCAGCCACCGCAGTATTTCCCATTTGACCCCGAGGGGCAAGGTGCCGGAGCTAGACAATAAGAAAAGCGAAGGCGCCTGGTCTGCCCCGACAGGCAAATGGGAAAATGCGAGGAGGCCGTTTCTCAGCCACCGCAGTATTTTCCCATTTGACCCCGAGGGGCAAGGTGCCGGAGCTAGACAATAAGAAAAGCGAAGGCGCCTGGTCTGCCCCGACAGGCAAATGGGAAAATGCGAGGAGGCAGTTTCTCAGCCACCGCAGTATTTCCCATTTGATCCCGAGGGGCAAGATGCCGGAGATAGAAGAAAAGAAGCGACACCTAATCGGAGCAAGGGTGCACCTAAAAGCTATAGAGGTGATACCTAAAAAGTAGAAAGTGTCACCTAAACCTGGGAAACGCACGTAAAAGAAAAAAAGTGGCACCTAATCGGAGCAAGGGTGCACCTAAAAGCTATAGAGGTGATACCTAAAAAGTAGAAAGTGTCACCTAAACCTGGGAAACGAACGTAAAAGAAAAGAAGCGACACCTAATTGGAGCAAAAGCGCACCTAAAGTATAGAGAAGTGATACCTAGAAAGTAGAAAGTGTCACCTAAACCTGGGAAACGCACGTAAAAGAAAAAAAGTGGCACCTAATCGGAGCAAAAGCGCACCTAAAAGCTATAGAAATGACACCTAACCAACACGAAAGCGCACCTAAACGGTTGCACCCCATTAGTAAGGAACTATTGTGTTTTTTGTACAAAAAAACAACCGCGACTTTTAGGTCGCGGTTGACATATTAAAACTTATTAGTTGGTTTCGGATCGACGATAATTGCATCTTGGTTGTTCATTGGTTTAGAGAAGTAAAACATGATTACCGCTCCAATGGCTAAAATACCGCCAGAGAAACCAAGAATTGTAGCTATGAATAAGCCCATTTTTAACACCTCACTATTCATATTAATATCATTATAACTTATTTACACTAGTTTTGTAACACTAAAACATAAAATTTATGAATAGATTGTGATCAAAATGCCCAATTACCGTTTCTGAACACGGGTTCCTTAGTACCATCCTCTTTGATCCCATCAATATTCATATTTTCAGAACCAATCATGAAGTCTACATGAGTGATACTTTCATTCAATCCGTTTTCTGCAAGCTCTTCACGACTCATTTTTTTGCCGCCTTCGATACAGAACGCATATGCACTACCGATTGCTAAATGGTTCGAAGCATTTTCATCAAACAATGTATTATAGAATAATAGGTTAGAGTTAGAGATTGGTGAGTCATGTGGTACAAGTGCAACTTCCCCAAGGTAATGGGAGCCTTCATCCGTATCAACTAATTGCTCTAGTACTTCTTGACCTTCTTTTGCCTCTACTTTTACAATGCGACCATTTTCAAAAATGATAGTGAAATTATCAATAATATTTCCACCATAGCTTAAAGGCTTCGTGCTTGCTACATACCCGTCAACCCCTGTTTTTAAAGGAACTGTAAATACTTCTTCTGTAGGCATGTTAGCCATAAAATCTTCGCCTTTTTCGTTCGTGCTACTAGCTCCGCACCAGAGATGGCCGTTCGGAAGTTCGATTGTTAGGTCAGTGCCTGGAGCTGTGTAATGAAGTTTTTTATAATTTTTTTCGTTTAAGTAGTCTACTTTTGTGTGCAACAAACGATCGTGCTCTTTCCAAGCAGATACTGGGTCTTCCAGGTCAGCTCTTACTGCACTAAAGATAGATTCCCATAATGCTGGAACTTGCTCTTCCTGAGGAAGCTCTGGAAATACTTTTGCAGCCCATTTTTTAGAAGGTGCCGCAACTACAGACCAGCTAATTTTATCTGACTGAACATACTGGCGGTATTTTGACATAGCTTGACCTGCAGCTTTTTGGAAAGTTGAGATTTTACTAGAATCTATACCCTTCAGTAAATCGGGACTTTGACTTACGATACTCATAAAAGCAGCGCCTGATTCAGCAAGCTGCTCTCTTTCTTGAACTTTCCATGGTGGATAGAAGTCGAAAGAGTCTTTTGAGGCTAGCTCATAACGGATGCGTGTTAACTCATCATCAGAAAAATCTACGTAAACAGTCTTAGCTCCAGCTTCATAAGCTTTTTTAGTTACAAGTCGGACAAATTCTACCGTTTCTGTAGAGGCCGCAATATATAAATCTTGCCCTTTTTGTATATTTACTCCTACTTCAACAGCTAAAGCAGCATACTTTTCTAAATTGTTTTCAAAGGTTGACATATCCATACATCCTTTCTTTTCTTAAGATTATAGTATCAGTTTATAGAGGGATTTATCAATGACTCTCTGCCAATTAAGACAAAAAAGAGTTCAAATTAATTGAAATAAAATTTATAGTTAGAAACTAATATTAAAATCCTGATATATTAACCGAAATAAAGAACAGAAATAGAATGTGGGGGTTTATGAATTGGATAAGTCTACAGTAATTGGTCTCGTCTTAGGAATTGTTGCGTTAGGTGTAGGAATGGTTCTGAAGGGAGTAGGATTAGCTGCGCTGTTGAATCCAGCAGCTATTTTAATTATTATCGTTGGAACAATTGCGACTATCGTAATTGGTTTCCCGATGGATGAGCTAAAAAGAATACCTAAGCTTTTCGGAGTAATTTTTAAAGAACAGAAGTTAGTGCCAGATCATGAAGTTATTAAATTGTTTTCTAACTGGGCTGATTTAGCTCGTAGAGAAGGGTTACTTGCATTAGAGAGTAAAACAACCGATGTGGAAGATCCATTTTTGAAAAATGGACTTACTTTAGCTATCGATGGACAGAATGCAGATTATATTAGAGATGTGTTAACAGAAGAAATTAATGCCTTGGAAGAAAGGCATTCCACTGGTGCTCAGATTTTCACGCAGGCAGGTACATATGCACCTACTCTTGGAGTGTTAGGTGCAGTAGTTGGTTTAGTAGCAGCGCTAGGTGATATGAATGATATAGAAAAATTAGGACATGCAATTTCCGCTGCATTCATAGCTACATTATTAGGGATATTCACAGGTTATGTGCTTTGGCATCCATTTGCCAACAAGTTAAAACGAAAGTCAAAGCAAGAGGTTAGACAAAAAACTATGATGTTAGAGGGAATCCTTTCTGTCTTAGAAGGAGATGCACCACGTGTGATAGAGCAGAAATTGGCTTCTTATCTATCTATGTCTGAACGTAAAAAAGTTTTAAATGAAAGCGGGGAGGCAGGCCTTGGCAAAGAAGCATAAAAAACATCAGCATGAAGAGGAAATGAGTGAATCTTGGCTTCTTCCTTACGCAGATATTTTAACTTTACTACTTGCACTGTTTATTGTGTTATTTGCTTCTAGTACTGTTGATCAAGAAAAGCTAAACCAAATGTCCGCGGTATTCAATCAAGTGTTTGATGGGGGGACCGGACTAATGGAACAGCCGTCGCCAATGGACGTACCTAGAAACAATAATAGCGGTGATTCCAATCAAAGCATGGCTTACATCGAGGATCAGCAAGCTTTATCTGAGATTCAAGACAGTGTCGATGAATACATAGCGGTTAATGCGCTAGAGAAACAATTTGCAACTGAGTTAACAAGCGAAGGTCTTTTAGTGACAATTAGAGATAGCATTTTATTTGACTTGGGACAGGCAGAGGTAAAAAAAGAGTATCGACAAATTGCAGAAGATATATCAGATTTACTGGTGTTTGATCCGCCTCGGAATGTTGTGATTACAGGACACACGGATAATATTCCGATATCTAGTAGTGTTTATGCCTCTAACTGGGAGTTAAGTGTTATGCGCTCGGTGAACTTTTTGAAAATATTAGTAAACAATAATACGATTGATCCTCTGTACTTCAGTGCAAAGGGCTACGGAGAATTCAAGCCGGTTGCTGCTAATGATACGGAAGAAGGCAGAGCAAAAAATAGACGTGTCGAAGTGCTGATACAGCCTCGAGTATTAGAGGATGGCAGCTTAAACGACCAACCCCAATAAAATGAAACTGACAATTATTTAAAATAGTTGTCAGTTTTTCTTTGACTTTTCAAAACAAAAGTTTATAATTAAAACAAAAGTTTAAAGAGAGGAGGTTGTCCGAATGGAATCAAAGGAATTAAAAGTTCTGACCTATTTGCGTAACAATCCTTATGCATCTCAACAAGAAATGGCAGATGCCTTAAAGATGTCCAGGCCAGCAGTTGCTAATATCATTTCTCAGCTCATTAAAAGTGGGAAGATTATTGGCAGAGCATACATTTTACCAGAGAATAAAGAGATTATTTGTATAGGCGGAGCTAATGTAGATAGAAAGTATATAGTAAAAGATCAATTACAAATGGGTACTTCTAATCCAACTACAAGCCTGCAAAGTATAGGCGGAGTTGCAAGAAATATTGCTGAAAACTTAGGAAGGCTTGGCAATACCGTCAGGCTACTTACAGTAGTCGGAAACGATATGGAATACGCTTCTATCGAAAAGGCATCTAGTCACTGGATGAACTTGTTTTCTGTAGAAAAGCTTGTTAACTACTCTACGGGAACGTACTCAGCCGTACTAGACCAACAGGGTGAAATGCTTTTTGCCCTGGCTAATATGGATATTTATGATCAGCTAACAGTGGAATACATGAAAAAACAAGAGGCTTATCTTACCAATGCGCAAATGCTCATAATAGATATGAACTGTCCAAAAGATGTAATGGAATACATTCACGCATTGGCGGTCGGCAATAAGATTCCTCTTGCGATTATTCCAGTGTCTTCACCGAAGATGAATCGAATGCCGGAGAACCTGGAAGGAATAGAGTGGCTTATAACAAATAAGGATGAAGCAGAAACATACTTTCAAACGCAGATTGTGGATGAGGAATCTTGGAAACGTACTGCCGAGGCATTTGTCCAAAAAGGCATACGCCATGTCATTATAACGAATGGCAGTAAGGGAGTAGTATGTGCAGGGAAAGAGATTGAGACGTTGTTTATGCCTGCCATCCAAACAGAGCAGGTAGTAGACGTGACTGGCGCAGGAGATGCCTTTGTTTCTGGGGTTCTTCATGCTTCGTTGGATGGAGTAGAAGTAAAGCAGGCTGTGCTGACTGGGATGATTAACGCTACCAAAACACTCCAATCTGTAGACACAGTACGAACTGAACTAACAAAATTAAAGTTAACTAATGAACTGGAGGAATATTTAAAATGAAAAAATATCTAACGTACTCACAAGAGGTTGAACAAGGAATGGCACAAGGAAAAGCAATCGTAGCACTAGAATCTACTATCATTTCTCATGGGATGCCTTATCCACAAAACATTGAAATGGCAAGAAAAGTGGAACAAATTATTCGTGATAATGGAGCAGTTCCTGCAACAATCGCAATTATGGACGGGAAGATTAAAATTGGTTTATCCAATGAAGAATTAGAAACTTTAGCAACTAGCAGCAATGCTCGTAAAACTTCTAGAAGAGATTTACCTTATGTAGTTGCTTCAAAGGAAATCGGTGCAACTACTGTAGCTACGACAATGATTTGTGCTGACCTTGCAGGAATTCAAATGTTTGTAACTGGTGGTATCGGCGGGGTGCATAGAGGTGCTGAGTCGACAATGGACATTTCTGCTGACCTTGAAGAGTTAGCTTCTACAAATGTTGCAGTTGTTTGCGCAGGTGCTAAGTCAATTTTAGATATCGGATTAACGTTAGAATACTTAGAAACAAAGGGTGTACCAGTAGTAGGATTCCAAACGGAAGCTTTCCCAGCATTTTATACATCCACTAGCCCTTTTAAATCAGACTTCCGTATGGATGAAGAAAAAGAAGTTGCTGAAATGCTAAACGTTAAATGGGAGCTAGGGTTAAATGGTGGAGCTATCATTGCTAATCCAATCCCAGCAGAATATTCATTGGATGAGGAATACATGAATGGAATCATTCAAACAGCATTGCAAGAAGCTGAAGCAAATGGGATTAAGGGGAAAGATGTAACACCATTCCTTCTTGGTAAAGTAAAAGAGTTAACAGAAGGTAAGTCATTAGAATCTAACATAGAGCTTGTATACAATAATGCAAGAGTTGGAGCTAAAATTGCAGTAGAGTTAAATAAGCTATCTAAATAAGTATTAATCCTTCCCTATAAAATTAGGGGAGGATTTTTTTATTTTAATGTGCAAATGTTTTCCACTATCGACCGCTTTCCTGGGAAGAGCAGTAGTGAGTTAGAAGCTTAGGGAGGAATTTCTTTCTGTAGTACCGAAGTAAATAATGGACAAAATCATCATATTGAATGGAAAGGTTGCTCATTATGTATATTCCGAAATATTATAAGGTGACAAATTGGGAAGAGATTAAGGAGTTCATTCAAACAAATTCATTCGGAGTTCTTATTACGACGAAAAAAGAAAAGCCGATTGCAACTCACCTACCCTTACAGATTCATAATGAAGGGGAAGATTATTACGTTACAGGGCATATGGCTTATGGGAATCCTCAATGGAGAACATTTAAAACAGCTGAAGATGTATTGGTTATTTTCCAAGGACCTCACTCTTACGTATCTTCTTCATGGTATGAACATGAAAATGTTCCAACATGGAACTATCAAGCTGTCCATGTATATGGGAAGGCTATGATAATGACGGAGGACGAGTTAAAACAAGACCTGACATGGTTGCTGCAAAAATATGAGAAACATCGAAAAAATCCTGTTTTATGGGAAAATCTATCCCCACAGTTATTAGAGAAAGAACTGAAGGGTATTGTTGGATTTAAGATTAAGATAAAAGAAATTCAGGCTGTGGATAAACTAAGTCAAAACCGTAACGAAGAGGATTACCAGAACATCATTCATAAACTGTATGAGGAAAAGACTACGAACTCTCACCAAGTCGCAAAAGTAATGGAAAGGAAACTCCAGAAGGATGATTAATTATTATACATATAAAAAGAGAGCTAGCCTTTGTGTAAACAGGTTACCTCTCTTTCATTATTAAGAATTATAAAGTGATTACTTTCTTAAACTACCAAGTTCTGCGACGATTGCTTGCATTTCACTTGGACTAAAAGAATCTCGTTTGTTGACCATTTCATATAAATACACAAGATCATCATAGGCTGTAGCTTTAAAGTCCTCAGATTTCATGGCATCCACATTGACCATACGTAATTTTTCCTTGATTGTTTCAAGCATAAAGCTAATATTCTCAACGGAAGGTTGATTTAAATCCATTCTTTTGTACCTGCCTTTCATACATTAGAAATATCATTTCACGCATAGCCTAGAATGTCAAATACTAATTAAGACTTGCTAGCTAGTTTTTCTTCCTTTAACTTGTTCTGAATACGTTTTGTTTCATAAACTACAACACCTGAAAGTCCTAGCAAACCTATTAAGTTAGGAATTGCCATTAATGCATTGGTAATGTCTGAGAAAGTCCATATTAAATCTAGAGAAACAACCGAACCGATGAATACCATAGCAACGAATGCAATACGATAAACAATTAACAGCGTTGGATTCTTGAATAGATATTGGAAACACTTTTCTCCATAATATGCCCATCCGAAAATCGTGGAAGAAGCAAAGAAAATTAAACCAACTGCAATTATAATTGGTCCCCAGTCTCCAAGGAAATGACCAAAGGCTGCTGATGTTAAATCTCCACCACCGATACTAGTATCCTTATACATACCGGACATTACAATTGTAACCCCTGTAATCGAACAGATGATAAAAGTATCTATAAATACTTGTGTCATGGAAACGAGCGCTTGGCGTCCTGGTAAATCCGTTTTTGCAGCAGCAGCTGCAATTGGAGCGGATCCAAGGCCGGCTTCATTGGAGAATACACCACGAGCAATACCATAACGGATAGCTGCACCAATAGCTCCACCAACAGCTGCTTCTCCAGTAAATGCTGATTTGAAAATAATGCCAAATGCTTCAGGGACAGCTGAAATGTTAGTCACCATTATGAAAAGACCAGCTAGTATGTAAAACAAAGCCATTACAGGTACAAAAACAGCGGTCACATTACCGATAGATTTAATACCTCCCAAAATAACAAGCGCAGTAAATACCGCTAGAACTAGGCCAGTTATCCACGTTTCTATACCAAAAGTAGATTCTACTGCTGAAGAAACAGAGTTAGCTTGTGTTCCGTTTCCAATACCGAAAGCAGCCAATGCGCCAAAAATAGCGAATAGAACCGCTAACCATTTTTGTTTTAAACCATGTTCTATGTAATACATTGGACCGCCTGCCATTTGTCCATTGGCATCCTTTACTCGGTACTTAACGGCAAGGATGGCTTCACTATACTTTGTTGCCATTCCAAAAAATGCAGAAAACCACATCCAGAAAACTGCACCAGGACCTCCTAATAATACGGCAGTGGCAACACCGACAATATTACCCGTACCAACAGTTGCTGCAAGAGCAGTAGTCAGGGCTTGAAATTGTGAAATATCTCCTTCTGCCTTTTTGTCATGCTTTCTAGAGAAAGTAAGTCTTAAAGCTACCGGCAGTAATCTGATTTGTAGAAAGGCAACTCTAACCGTTAAAAAGATTCCGGTTCCTACAATTAGTATTAGTAACGGGATACCCCATAGTACGTCTGAAACGCTTTTTAATATTTCTAGTAACTTATCCAATTAATTTACCTCCTTGGTTGTAATACACTCCTGGAAAATTTCTGAAGCTCTCATTTCCTTTCAATTAAATTTATCCTTGTAACAATATTCGTAAAATTCTCTTAAATAGTCAAGGTTAATTTCTGAAATTATTATTATTAATAGTTTGATTCGCAAAAGCCAGGGTATAATAAAATTAATATAAATAGATATTCGATGGAGGTAATTAGTATGAGTGAAAGCAAATTTGTTAAAGGTGTATTATGCGGAGCAGTTCTTGGTGGAGCATTAACTATGTTAGATCGTAAGACAAGAGATTCCGTAATGAACAGATCTCGAATGGTAAGAAATGAAATAAAATATTACAACAAAAATAGAGACGAGCTAAAGAAAATGATTGATCAACAAGTTAATAAATGGCAATCTGTTTACAATCAATTTTCATCTGATGCAAAATATATTTCACAAAAAGTAAATGAAGTAAAAGAAATTACTCCTCAAGTGAAGACACTTGTTTCTGAGACTAAGGATACATTTTCTCAATCCAAAGAAGAGTATAAATCTATTGTTGTACCAGAGGACGAGGAGCCTAAAAGTATTTACGAACCAAAATTACAATAAACAAGGAAGGGAGAGGAATAGATGGTTTCACACATGAATAGAGATGATAAGAACAATAAAAAATCTGCCTCTCCAACTTGGTATACTAAGCTAAAGTTTTTAAACGTTAAAAAGAAGGAGCAAAAGAAAACGGAAAATCATGATTTAACTACATGGTCAGGCTACTTCAAGCATTTAATAACCCATATACAGCGAACGGATATTACAGGTTTTGCAGCTCAATTAGCTTACTTTTTCCTCCTTTCTCTATTTCCTTTATTGATTTTCTTAGTTACTTTATTGCCCTATCTCAATTTAGATGAGGCTCAAATTTTCCGCTTTTTAGAAAACTATGCACCAGGGGAAGTTTATACATTAATTGAGGGGACAATTTCTGATGTCTTAGTAAGTCGTAACGGAGGTTTATTATCTATAGGGATACTCGGTACGATCTGGTCTGCTTCTAATGGAATGAACGCAATCGTAAAATCCTTAAATAGATCTTATGATATTGTGGAAACGAGACCCTTTTTTATCGTTAGAGCGTTATCAGTAGTATTTACCTTGCTAATGATTTTACTTTTTGCTGTAGCACTAGTATTACCAGTTTTCGGTCAACAAATTGGGACGATTTTATTTTCTTATTTTGGTTTCCAAGACGACTTTGTTAACCTGTGGAATAATATTAGATGGACGCTTAGTCCTATTATTATGTTTATCGTACTTGCTGCATTATATTGGATTGTACCAAACATAAAGTTAGGTCTAATAAGCGTTTTCCCGGGGGCCGCATTTGCAACCTTGGGATGGATCATTGTATCTCTAGGATTCTCTTTCTATGTAAGTAACTTTGGTAATTATTCTGCAACTTACGGAAGTATCGGGGGTATTATTATCCTCATGCTATGGCTCTACATTTCAGGAATTATCCTGTTGGTCGGTGGCCAGATAAATTCTGTTATGCAAGAAAGAAAGTTACAGATGGATAATAAAAAACGACGTAGATAACACAAAAAAAACACCTATAGGTTGGAGACTTTTTCACTCCAATCCATGGGTGTTTTTTTGTTGAGGTAATAAAAGCAGAGATGGCAACCCTCCAGTAAACTGGCGTGGAGTGTCCCATAAAGAGAAGTTTCGCCCATAAGAAGAGCATAACTGTCCCATAAAGTGTAGAAGGTGGCCCATAAACAATCGGAAAGTGTCCCATAAAAAGCCACAAGTCGCCCATAAAGAGGGGGCACGCCCATAAGCAGAGCATAACTGTCCCATAAAGTGTAGAAGGTGGCCCATAAACAATCGGAAAGTGTCCCATAAAAAGCCACAAGTCGCCCATAAAGAGGGGGCACGCCCATAAGAGGAGCATAACTGTCCCATAAAGCGTAGAAAGTCGCCCATAAACAATCGGAAAGTGTCCCATAAAAAGCCACAAGTCGCCCATAAAGAGGGGGCTCGCCCATAAGAGGAGCATAACTGTCCCATAAAGCGTAGAAAGTCGCCCATAAACCACCAGGAGGTGTCCCATAAAAAGCCACAAGTCGCCCATAAAGAGGGGGCACGCCCATAAGCGGAGCATAACTGTCCCATAAAGCGTAGAAGGTGGTCCATAAACAATCGGAAAGTGTCCTATAAAAAGCCACAAGCCGCCCATAAAGCCAAATCTCTCCCCACAGAAGGTGTTTATGTGGTGGACCCCTATAACTTCTTAACATCCTAAGCTTTTCAAACACTAGCGAATAAAAAAGTATCCAACCTAGAAAGGTCGGATACTTTTTTTACTTTAAATGTTACGGTTTAACATTCGCAATCCATTTAGAATTACTAGAATGGTGCTTCCTTCATGACCAATAACGCCCATAGGAAGATCTACTACTTGCAGGAAGTTGGAGATAATCAGTATGGCAATTACTGCGATAGAGAAGAAAATATTTTGTTTTACGATTCGCTGCATTTTGCGAGACATTTTTACTGCATATGCTATTTTGCTTAAATCATTTTTCATTAGGATGACATCGGCGGTTTCTAAGGCTACGTCAGTTCCTTCGCCCATGGCAAAGCCGGTTGTTGCAGTTGCTAGGGCGGGAGCGTCATTAATTCCGTCCCCTACCATGCCGACGAATGCATGCTCTGCTAAGAGCTCTTTCATATGCAGGACCTTTGTTTCGGGAAGACACTCGGCAATATATTGGTCGATTCCAGCTTCTTTTGCAATTACCTTTGCTGTTTTTTCGTTATCACCAGTTAGCATCACTGTTTTTATACCTAAGGATTGCAGTAGCTTAATGGCTTCTTTGGCTTCTTCTCGTACTGTATCCTTGAGCGCTGCTGCTGCCGCTATTCCTTTATCGTCACGCATGAAAATGATGGTTTTTCCTTCTTCGGCTAGAGCTGCTGCAACTCCTCCTTGGAACGCAAATGCATCGGCTTTATTTACGAATTCTGGTT
The DNA here is from genome assembly GCF_038004905.1 of Psychrobacillus sp. FSL W7-1493. Classification (NCBI taxonomy): domain Bacteria; kingdom Bacillati; phylum Bacillota; class Bacilli; order Caryophanales; family Bacillaceae; genus Psychrobacillus; species Psychrobacillus sp. FSL W7-1493. The sequence goes on from NZ_JBBOSB010000001.1 coordinate 902,250, forward strand.
TACCTACTAAGATTTCAACACCATTAATATTGGCCTTTAGTCCAAATCCTGGTTTGTCTTCTATCGGAATAATTGGTAGCTGGGTAATTCCTTCTGCCAATGCAAATGCTGAGATTGCTTGAGCAAGCGGATGATTGGACTGTGCTTCAATTGTTGCAAGAGTAGTAAGTGTAGACTTGCGATCTAAGTCGTCTCTTACAAAGAAGTCTGTTACTACTGGCTTCCCTTGAGTCAATGTACCAGTCTTGTCTAATGCAATGGCTTTCATTGCGCTAATATTTTCTAAATGCATACCGCCTTTAAACAATATCCCACTTTTTGCTCCATTTGAAATAGCTGCTAAAGTAGCCGGCATGATAGATGCAACAAGTGCGCAAGGGGAAGCAACTACCAATAAAACCATAGCTCGATAAAAGGTTGTAGTCCAATCCCACCCAAGTATGAAGTGAGGGAGGACCATCATAACTGCCACAGCGATTAAAACTACTTTTACATACGTACCTTCAAAGCGTTCTATAAACTGCTGTGCTGGAGATTTTTCATCTTGTGCTGTTTGGACAAGATCGATTATCTTTTGAAACAAGGAATCTTCGTTAGTTTTAGTCATTTCCATTGTGATAGCACCACTTAAATTTACTGTACCAGCAAATAAGGGGTCTTTCGGTTGCTTAGAAAGTGGTAGAGACTCACCGCTAATCGCGGCTTCATCAACAGATGTCATTCCGTTAATAACGATACCGTCTGCGGGAATTCTTTCTCCTGGTTTGACTACGAGCTTGTCACCTAGTGTTAAATCTTTAATAGAAACACGTTTAGTACTCCCGTCAGGTTGAAGCTTCCAGGCTTCTTCAGGCTGAAGCTCCATTAACGAAGAAATCTCTTTTCGACTTTTATTCATCGTATAGGTTTCCAACGCTCCACTTACTGCAAATATGAAAATAAGTATGGCTCCCTCGGTCCAGTAACCGATGATGGATGAACCTATCGCTGCAAAAATCATAAGCATTTCTACATTTAATTCTTTTTCTTTTATTGTCGCTTCGATACCTTCTTTAGCCTTAGCAAATCCACCAATTACAAAAGCTAACAGGTAGAAGATGATGGAGGCTGTTTCAGAACCTGAGTTGCCTATAAGCCATGCGATTAATATTAAAAGACCAGAAAATAGTGCTGCAACTAGTTCTAGATGGGGCATAACTTTAGATAAAAATGTATTTTTTTCTTCTATAGCAGACATATAAATCCTCCTCTTGATATTGATTTTCATTATTATTTCTCTCTAAAATAGAGTAAAACTGGATTTTCACTATGGAAAACCCAGTAGATTAAATTAAATATTACTTTATAATGATTATAATCTAGAGAAATTTAACTGTCAACCATTTGATTTAAGCGAATACTGGCTCCTTGTACAAGGCTAATTTCTCTAATGAGGATTTGTCTACATCAGCGTGAAGACTATTGCCGTGAGAGTCCATTGTAACAACAGCAGTGAAGTTTTCTACACGTAAATGCCACATTGCTTCAGGAATTCCAAATTCCATCAGATCGACACCTTCTACATCTTTAATGCAGTCTGCATAGTATTGGGCAGCTCCGCCAATTGCGTTTAGATAAACACCACCATGTTCGTGAAGTGCAGCTAATGTTTTAGGTCCCATTCCACCTTTACCTATAACTGCGCGTATACCAAACTTTTTCATAATGTCACCTTGATATGGCTCTTCTCGTATGGAAGTTGTAGGGCCTGCAGCACGAACATGCCATTTTCCAGCCTCATCCTTCTGCATTACTGGTCCACAATGATAAATAATTTGACCATCAAGATCTACAGGTGCATCATGGCTCATTAAATGATGGTGGATAGCATCACGCCCTGTATACATACGTCCAGTGATAGAAACAACATCGCCTACTTGAAGAGAGCGAATTTGTTCTTCTGTAATAGGAGCAGAAAGCTCAACAACTCTATTTGGTGTTTCATTTTGAGCTTCATCTTTAAACTCAATTTTTTCCCCATCTTGGTAATGCCATTCTGTAATATCTCCAGTAGAAGGATCAATATTAATGGCCATACGGCGATAAGCCCAGCAATTGTATGCTACTGATACATAGAAGCTTGCAGGAATACGGTGCATGACACCAATCTTACAACCTAGTAGCGTTGCCTCCCCACCAAAGCCCATTGTTCCAATTCCTAATGTATTTGCTTTTTCTACGATATAAGCTTCTAGTTTTGCTAAATCTTCATTTGAATTTATATCGTCTACTGAGCGGAATAACTGTTCCTTTGCTAAATCATATCCTGATGAACGGTCCCCACCTATTCCTACCCCTATAAAGCCGGCTGAGCAGCCTTGACCTTGAGCTTGGTACACTGAATGTAGAATACATTTACGTATTCCATCTAAGTCTCTCCCTGCACGTCCAAGTCCTTCTAATTCAGTAGGCAGGCTATATTGTATATTTTTGTTTTCACATCCGCCACCCTTGAGGATCAGCTTCATTTCTATGTAATCTTTTTCCCATTGTTCAAATTTCACTACGGGAACGCCTTCTCCTAAGTTGTCACCGCTATTTTTCCCAGTTAAAGAGTCAACAGAGTTAGGGCGAAGCTTAGCGTCTTTCGTGGCAGCAACGATTGCTCGTTTAATTGCTTCCTTAATTTCTAGTTGGTTTACCCCGACTGGAGTTTTTACCTTGAATGTAGGTAATCCAGTGTCCTGGCAAATAGGTGAAATGTTTTCATCTGCCATTTGAATATTATTTGTAATTGTATCTAAACTCATGGCCGCACGTGTGCCTTCATTTTCAGCAGCTTTTGCTTTTTGAATGGCTCTTCTAACATCCTTAGGTAAGTTAGTAGAAGTTTCGGTAATCAAATCATAAATACTCTTTTCTAATTGTTTCAATTGCATTTAGTTATGCCCCTTTATATGTAGTTACAAACATTAACAAGTATACTATTTTACAAGAATGAAAAAAAGAGCCGTATAAAAGGCATCAGAAATATAATTTTCCGATGCCTTTAAATACTACTCCTTAGAGTCTTTAAATTGTTCCATTTTTAGTTCTAAGTCATCCATCATTTGAATAAGTCTGTCTATATCTTCTAAATTAGTCGTCTCAGGTTCAATAGAATCAAGTACTTCTAAAAACATTTGAAGTCGGTCTTTTAAATAAGATACTTGTTGTTCTGAATTTGATATTTGATTGCCCACAGAAAAACACCTCACTTTATAAGATAAGAATATAACAAGATGACATTAAAAGATAGGTAAAAAGAGTTATTTTATTAATTAATGTATTTAAAATATTTACACTATTCAGTTTATATGATAAAGTAACATTAAGTTATACGAAAGGAGGCCGTAGTGAAGAGTCGAAAACCAATCAACCATTTGAAGGAGGCGGTTCAGACATTTCACCGGCAAACTAGCCGCAAATGCAGTTATGAATACTCACAAGGATATAAGTAATATATAAAGGCTCAGTCAATCTTAAACGATATTGACTGGGCCTTTTGTTGTTTATAGAAAAGCTAAATTTTGTTATGATAACCTGGATTGAAATTAAATAGTGAAGAGGTTATCTTATGCAACAATTTACAGCTATGGAGAGCAGACGTTTTAAGATTTTAGTTATTATTGTTTCTATATCAGGGTTTTCCCAAGGAATGCTTTTGCCTCTGATCTCAGTTATTTTTGAACAGGATGGGGTCAGCGCTACTTTAAATGGATTAAGTGCTACAGGTTTATACATAGGTACTTTGTTAATATCACCTTTTATAGAGCCACCATTACGAAAATATGGGTACAAGCCTATGATTGTAGTAGGAGGGCTTATCGTTATAGTATCGCTTCTCCTTTTCCCTTTATGGAAGAGCGTAATGTTTTGGTTTGTACTTCGTTTATTAATAGGGATTGGTGATCATGCTCTACATTTCTCTACCCAAACATGGATTACAAGTTTTTCACCACAGCACAGGTTGGGTAGAAATATAGCCATTTATGGCTTATCATTTGGAGTTGGTTTTGCAGTTGGTCCTTTGTTTGTCCAACTCGTAGAAATTTTTGAAGGACTTCCTTTTATCGTTTCTGGACTTTTATGTTTGTGTGCATGGGTTCTTGTATTTTTCCTCAAAAATGAAAAGCCAGAAACATTTGCTGCTACGTCTTCAATGACAGGCACATGGAAAAGGTTTGGAGCTGCCTTTTCAGTAGCATGGATAGCATTTATCCCACCCTTTAGCTATGGCTTCTTAGAATCATCTCTAAATGCGATATATCCTGTGTACGCACTTCGTAACTCTATTGAAATTAGTGATTTATCCTATATTTTAGCTGCTTTCTCTATTGGTGGAGTAGTGTCACAATTGCCACTTGGTATGTTAAGTGATCGCCTAGGAAGAAGGCAGGTCTTATATAGTATGCTTGGGTTAGGTGCCCTAACATTTGGGTTAGCAAGCTTTTTTGAAGCATCTGCAATAGGTGTTGGGACATTTTTCTTCATAGCAGGAATGTTTGTAGGATCTACTTTTTCACTTGGTATCGCATATATGACAGATTTAACCCCAAAAGAGCTTTTACCAACAGGAAACTTAATATGTGGTATATTTTTTAGCTTAGGTAGTCTTTCAGGTCCTTTCTTTGGTGGATTGTTCATTCAGCTATTTGAGGGAGTAAGCTTTTTATTGCTAATATCTATCCTTTTAGGGTCTTTGGCAATCGTGATATTTTTTACAAAATCTAATCGTCCTACCATAGTATAACCAATTACAAAAAATGAATTCGACCACTATGACTCTAACTGAGCTATGGTGGTCGAATTTATTTTGTATTCTTACTTATTTCTAGGGTATTGACATTCGAGTCTCGTTTATTATAATTGTAAAGCTTCATTTACATATTATTTATAGAAGAGGAGAAAGACTTATGTGGTTTATATTTGCTCTTATAACTGCCTTAGCATGGGGAGGAGCAGACTTATTTTATAAAAAGGGAACAGACCCTAGAGATAAATTTAGTCATCTTAAAATAGTTGTTATGGTAGGTTTAGTTATGGGGATTCACGGGATAGTGTATATGCTATTAAAAGGTATTCAATTTGACCCAATGGACATGGTATTATATTTACCAGTTTCCGCACTTTACATACTATCAATGGCAATCGGATATATAGGATTGAGATATTTAGAACTATCAATAGCTTCTCCAGTTCAAAATTCATCAGGAGCTATTACAACAATCCTTTTATTTATTTTCTTTACTCATTCATTAAGTGCATTAGAAATCATGGCTATTATTATAATTACTCTAGGGGTAATTGGCTTGGCAGTCTTTGAAAAACAGCTGGAAAAACAAGTACTTCAAGCTAATCCTAAGACGATCGATACTAAATATACAATTGGATTCATGGCTATTATTTTCCCTATTTTATATGCATTGATTGATGGGCTTGGAACGTTTGCAGATGCAGTTTATTTGGATGAGCTTAGTCTCATTGGAGAGGATGCAGCACTACTTGCTTATGAGTTTACATTTTTCATCTGCGCTGTGGTAGCTTTTGTTTATCTTAAAGCGGTCAAAAAAGTCCCATTCAACATCTTTAAAGAAAGAGATAAGACAAGTGCTGCTATTTTAGAAACTATTGGTCAATTCTTCTATGTATTTGCAATGTCCTCAAATGCCATTATTGCAGCTCCAATTATTGCATCCTATAGCATTTTTTCTGTGTTACTTTCCAGAATCTTTTTGAAAGAGAAGCTAACGAAAAAACAATATGCTGTAATTATCGTAGTGATTGTCGGAATTGCTTTATTAGGTATTGCAGATGAGTTGTAAAAATATTAGTTAATGAAATCAGGTTTAAAGATAAATACAAAAAAGCTCTAAATTTTACAGTTGTAAAATCATTAGAGCTTTTTATTTTTAGGGGTTAGTCTTTATGGCTTTAAAACAAATTTAATGCTTTCTTCCTCATGGTCATGGAATATTTTATATGCTTCACTAGCCTGCTCAAGTGGAACGCTATGTGTAATGATCTGTGTAGGGTCAACGTCACCTTTTGTAATCATTTCATATATCTTTGGCATATAGTGTACTACAGGCGCTTGTCCTGTTTTAATATTAATATTTCGCTCGAAAATATTTCCAAGAGGGAACATATTGTAATTCGATCCATACACACCGGTTAATTGGATCGTACCAAATTTACGTACAGCATCAATTCCAATGTCAAGGGCACTTAAAGTACCACCTTGGAGTTTTAGTTTTTGCCCAACTTTTTCTAAAGTAGACATTTTACCGTCCATGCCTACACAGTCGATTACAACATCTACACCACCATTTGTGATTTCTCGAATATATTTTCCCATGTGATCATATTCTTCAAAGTTATATGCTTCCACTTTATTCATCTTTACTGCATGATTCAAACGATATGGTAAATGATCGACAGCAATAACACGCTTAGCACCTTTCATCCATGCAAACTTCTGTACCATTAATCCAATAGGTCCAGATCCTAAAACAGCTACCGTATCGCCTTCTTTCATACCTGAGTGCTCTACGCTCCAATAAGCTGTAGGTAGAACATCTGAGAGGAATAATAATGATTCATCCTCTAGCTCACAAGTCTCAGGTATTTTGAAAGGTAAATAATTTCCGTATGGTACACGTAAATACTCAGCTTGACCTCCAGGATAGTCACCGTATCGTTCTGTAAATCCAAAGTATGCTCCTGAATCTATTGCCGGATTTTCATTGGAATTGTCACACTGACTTTCCATTTCGTTTTGACAATAAAAACATTCTCCACAGGAGATGTTAAAAGGAATTACAACTCGGTCACCCTTTTTAACTTTTGTAACAGAGGGGCCAACTTCTTCAACTATTCCCATTGGTTCGTGACCAATTACATAATCCTTACGAGCTGGCACTGCACCTCTGTAAATATGTAAATCGGACCCGCAAATAGCTGTAGTAGTAATACGCACGACAATATCATCACTTTTTTCAATTTTTGCGTCTGGTACTTCTTTTACTTGAACATCTTTTGCACCTTGGTATGTTACAGCCTTCAATTGATCTCCTCCTAATAACTTTTTTCTTTCTAATTAGTTATTACCCTTGAGGATATAAAAAAAACTTTAAACAATTAAAAATAAAATACGAACATAAAAAAAGATATCATTTTTAATGAGTCTTCAAAGTATTGTTGAATTAAGATGACATATTTGTCTATATATTTATTTGGTTATTGTTTTTGAACAAAATTTTAGAATTGGAGGGTATCAATGAATAAAAAAATTATGTTTTTATTAGGAATAATGCTTATTAGTTTACTAGTAGCGTGTGGGAAAGAAGAGGCTAGTCCAAAAGAAGCTTATGAAGCTGAAGAGGGGCATGAAGATCATGATCATGATGAACACGATGGACATGACCACGATGATGAAGACGATACTGCCGCTTTAGATTATACCAAATTGGATCAAGCTATTGGACAGGTTTTAAAGGAATCCCCTGGCTTTTCTATTCAAAATGAAGTGGATAAGGGGGTATCAGGTGAGCTATTTAACTATTTCAATACAGATAAAATGGCATTCCGTTTAAAAGTAGAGAGTGTGCTAGGCAACCAAGAATACAATAGACAAGAGCTAGATGCATACGCCCAGTACTATGTAAAAGAAGATTTACTAGCCATAGAAATAGCAAAGAAAAAATATAATGTCGAGGTTACACAAGCAGAGGTGACTAATTTTATTGATGAGAATGTAAAAGAAGTAGTGCCTGAGGAAAAGAAGCTATACGCTCAAAGTATAGGAGTGACTTTAGAAGAATTAGATAACATTTTTGATAGAGATATCTATATTATGGATGTCCTATGGTCCAAGCTGACACCTATACTAATGGAAGAGTATCAACAAGGTGGGGGAGAAAGTGAGGCAGAATATATGGAAAGACTCACAAATGAATTCTTTGAAGCGTAACAAACTGGATTAAGAAAATAGGCTCGTGAAAAAATATTTCGCGAGCTAGTTATTATATAAAACTTTCGATTTTTCTATAGAGGGGTAACAGTGGCAGTCTATTGTGTGGTCATTAATCATGCCCACTGCCTGCATATACGAATAACAAACTTTGCTACCTACAAAGACAAAGCCATCCTTTTTCAGACGTTTACTCATTGAATCACTTAGCTCAGTAAAAGCGGGTACTTCACTTATTGAGCTCCAATGGTTGATGATGGGTTTATCATTTACAAAGCTCCAAATGTAATTAGAAAAAGAGCCATGCTCCTGTTGGATTTTGAGAAAAGCATGTGCATTGGTTAACACACTGAGGATTTTTAACCGGTTTCGGACAATTCCACTATCTTCCCGAAGAGATTGAATTTTATCCTCGTCGTATTGAATAATTTTCTCTGCCTCAAAATTATCAAATGCTTGTCGATAATTATTTCGTTTTTGCAAAATCGTCCACCAACTTAAGCCAGCTTGAGCTCCTTCTAGGCATAGCATTTCAAACAATAGTCTATCCTCATACACAGGAACGCCCCATTCCTTATCATGATAGTCTAAGTATAACTGATCTTTTCCAACAACCCATCCACATCTAGTAACCAATGTAATCACCTTACCTTTCCAAAAAGAGAACGTATATTCTATTTTTATTGTATAATAAATTCTGAAAAATAGCAACACATATAAAAGAAAGATAGAAGTCTAAAGCAACTAATGTAGATAAAACAAAAAAGAAGGCGACGAAAATTTTACTAACAGTAAAGTTTTCGTCGCCTTTTGTTTTAAATATTATCGATCTTTATCTTCATCGCCCCAGCACTCTACTTCTCCAATATCAGGAACATTCTTCTTGTAGAATACAGGATCTAAACCTTTTTTACGTTGTAATACATAATCATTAATAACACGTTTAGCAATCTTCCAAAGCATTAGAATAGCTAAAAGGTTAATGATAGCCATTACAGCCATAAAGAGATCCGCTAAGTCCCAAACTAACTGAACCTTTGCAACAGAACCAAACATAACGAAAGCCACTACTAGCACACGGAAAATAAGCAGCATAGTTTTAGATTCCTTAATAAAACCGATGTTCGTTTCCCCGTAGTAGTAATTCCCTATTACTGAGCTGAAGGCAAACATGAATATAGCTATAGCTAAAAATGTACTTGCCCAGCCACCTAGATTATCAACTAAAGAAACTTGTGTCAGGTTGACCGAAGCAGCTTCTGAATGAAGGTAAGCATCACTCATTAAAACAATCGCAGCTGTTGATGTACAAACGATTATTGTATCAATAAATACACCGAGTGTTTGAATAAGCCCTTGTTTTACAGGGTGAGATACAGATGCAGTGGCTGCTGCGTTTGGTGCAGAACCCATCCCAGCTTCATTTGAGAATAACCCTCGCTTAATCCCATTCATGATAGCAGCCCCGACCATACCAGCAAAAGCCTCTTCGAAGCCAAAGGCAGATTTGAATATAAGGATGAATACATTTGGTAGCTCACTAATATTCAAAAATACTACAAGAAGAGCAACTGCAATATAAGCTATTGCCATAACTGGTACTAATATTTGTGTGACGCTAACTATTCGTTTGAGACCACCAAAAACAATGACAGCAGTAATAATAGATAAAATAACGCCAACTACTACTCGACTTGAACCAAAGCTTTCTTCAAATGCAATAGTAATTGTATTGGCTTGTACTGCGTTAAATACAAATCCATAGGTGAGGGAGATAACTACTGCAAAGAGAATTCCCATCCACCGCTTGTTTAAGCCTTTTTCCATGTAATAGGCTGGACCACCGCGATACATTCTCCCATCTTTAACTTTATACACTTGCGCTAAAGTGCTTTCAATTAAAGAAGATGCTCCTCCGATAATAGCGATCATCCACATCCAAAATATCGCTCCAGGGCCGCCAAGTGCAATAGCAGTTGCAACCCCAGCTATGTTACCAGTCCCAATGCGAGAGGCAGCGGATATTGTAAAGGCCTGAAAGGAGGAAACTCCTTTTTTTCCGGTACTATCTATCGTCGCTTTTTCCGAAACAACACGGAACATTTCTGGTATTAATCTAATTTGAATAAATCTAGTTTTTACTGTAAAAAATACTCCTACTCCTACCAAGAGTACGATCAAGACGTAAGAATATAAGGCATTATTCACATCCTGTAACATACTTTCAAAGAAACCCATTATTAATTCCTCCTAAAAATCGGTAACGCTTGTTATGTAAACTTCGTATATAGATTGCTTTAATTAAGCTATTCTATAACATTTCACAAGTATAAAGTGAAATGTGATGGATAAATAAATAGAGTTGGTTTATAAAAACCAACTCTATTTACTATCTGAAATATTACAATTACCTAATGGTATTATAACAAAAAAATCAAAGAAGAAAGTGAAAATGTATTATATATGCAAGAGATATAAAAAAAATGGATAAAAAGATAGCTCTTTTTATCCATAAATTAGTTAAAGCGGAGATAACTCTGCTCTTTCCTTATCTGTAAATACACGAGAATGAATATGAAATGAAATACCTTCTGTACTTTCAAGAGAAAAGGCAGCTCCCATTCCATCAACTACATCTAATATTAGCTGTGTATGCTGCCAATAATTATAGTGGGACTGATGCATATAATATGGTGCATTTCCAAGTGTTCCAAGAAGCAAGTCACGACTTCCGATATAGAAGTCACCTTGCTTATAGCACATTGGAGCAGAACCATCGCAGCAGCCAGCAGACTGTACGAACATAATTGCCCCATGCTTTGCCTCAAGCTCTTGAATTAGCTCAAGCGCTTTATCTGTTGCTACGATGCGTTCTACCATTCTGTCATCTCTTTTCTAACTTCTTAGAAGAAGCCCATTGCAGATTTATTGTAGCTTACTAACATACATTTTGTTTGTTGGTAATGCTCAAGCATCATTAAGTGATTTTCGCGACCGATACCTGATTGTTTGAATCCGCCAAATGCAGCATGTGCTGGGTATTGGTGATAAGTGTTTGTCCAAACGCGACCTGCTTGGATTGCACGACCTGCACGGTAAGCAATGTCAATGTTACGAGACCAAACACCAGCTCCTAAACCAAATTCAGAGTCGTTAGCAATTTCCATTGCTTCGTCAAAGTCTTTGAATGTTGTAACAGAAAGTACTGGTCCAAAGATTTCTTCTTGGAAAATACGCATTTTGTTGTTTCCTTTGAATACTGTAGGAGCAACATAGTAACCGCCATCGTGGTCACCTTCAAGTTTATTTTGTGTTCCACCGATTAACAATTCAGCGCCTTCTTCTTTACCGATTTCGATATAAGAAAGGATTTTTTGTAACTGTTGGTTAGAAGCTTGAGCACCCATCATAACTTCTGTATCAAGTGGGTTACCAATTTTAATGGCTTTGATGCGTTCTAATGCACGCTCCATGAATTTTTCATAGATTGATTCTTGAACAAGTGCACGAGATGGACAAGTACAAATTTCACCAGAGTTTAGAGCGAATAGTACAAGACCTTCAATTGCTTTGTCTAAGAACTCATCGTCTGCATCCATAACGTCCTCGAAGAATACGTTAGGTGATTTACCACCAAGCTCTAATGTTACAGGAATAATGTTTTCAGTAGCATATTGCATGATTAAGCGACCAACGCCAGTTGAACCAGTGAATGCTACTTTTTGAATACGTGGGTTTGTCGCAAGTGGTTTCCCAACTTCTGCACCGAAACCGTTTACAACGTTTAGGACGCCTTTTGGTAAAATATCTTGAATAAGCTCTAAAAGAACCATTAATGAAGCAGGAGTTTGTTCAGCAGGCTTCATAACGATTGTATTACCAGCAGCTAAAGCTGGAGCGATTTTCCAAACAGCCATTAATAATGGGAAGTTCCAAGGAATAATTTGTCCAACTACACCGATTGGCTCATGGAAGTGGTATGCTACAGTATCGTTATCGATCTGGCTAATTCCACCTTCTTGAGCACGGATTGCTCCTGCAAAATAACGGAAGTGGTCAATTGCTAGTGGGATATCTGCATTCAATGTTTCACGAACAGCTTTACCATTGTCCCAAGTTTCAGCAACAGCAATTTTTTCTAGATTTTGTTCCATACGATCAGCAATTTTGTTTAAAATAATTGCACGGTATGCAACAGATGTTTGAGCCCAAGCACCTTTAGCAGCGTGAGCAGCATCTAAAGCAAGCTCGATATCTGCTTCAGTAGAACGAGCAGCTTGAGTAAACACTTTACCTGTAAGTGGTGAAACTACATCAAAGTATTCTCCATTAACTGGAGCTACCCATTCTCCACCGATAAAGTTTTCATAACGATCTTTAAAATCAACTACTGCACCAGCAGTATTAGGATTAGCATAAATCATATTCTTACCCCCAAATTTTTATAGTGCGATCTGCTAGACGTCAGACGTCGTAGCAATAATCAAATCATGCACCAATTAAAAAAAGAAAGCAAGATGAAACTTCAATTTTTATTCACATTTGAAATTAAAAGTTTCTTTTTAAAATTGAAAATATACAGTTGGTTAAGGTACATTTATTTACCAAAATTGATTGGTATATAACAACTTTATTTATATTCTATTGGATTTTATTAAGATGTAATATAACAGATAAATCATCTTTATACTAAATTTTTATGAATAAATTATGTATATTTATTCATAAATTTCATAGAAAGAACTGGAAGTAAGATGTTGAAAATTAAAACTCTGATTTAAGTAAATCTCTAAAGATGATGGAAGGGAAATAAATTATTCTAATACGTATTGAAAGGCAAGAACGTGGATTAACACCATTCTTGCCTTTCTATGATTAGTTTATTTGTTACCCTCTATATTTGATTGCTAATCCTTTTAAGAAATTCCGAGCGAATTTGTCGCCGCATTCCTTATAGTTGCGATGGCCTTCTTTTCGAAGGATGGCACTTAACTCACTTTTTGTTATTGCTACCCTGGCTTCTTCCAAAATATCAATCATATCCTCGCTTGTTAAAGCCAGTGCTATTTTTACTTTTTTGAGAAGCATGTTATTGACACTTTCAGTGCTTCCAGATGTGGAGGGCGGAGCGGCTGGCTGTCCAGGCTTCGACTCCTGTGGTCCTCTTTTGAATGTGATGAGTCCATTTAAAAAAGATTCTAACATTTTATTGTTACATTTGAGCTGATTGTCGTTTTCTTCAGCCTCTTCTTCATAGTCGTTTTCATAGTTATCCTTAGATTTAGTTAAAAGCTTTAGGACATCCTCTTTGGAAATTTCTACTCCACCTAGTTTAAAGATTTCTACCATTTCTTTGTTTTTAATATCTAGTGCATATCTCAAACGTATCAATATATCGTTGTTTTCCATTAAAACATCCTCCTCAAGCATTGTATTGCGTATATATTTACTATTATGTAATAGCCTTCATCAGAAGGAGATAAACGATTAGAAGAAAATCCGAAAATCATTCAGATTCCCGGATCCTTTTCAATTTAGTTATTATTTTAGTGTTAGCAGCGTAACTACCTCTATATGCGATGTTTGTGGGAACATATCCACTGGCTGCATATATTTTACTTCGTAAAGCTTTGTTAACTCCTGTAGATCCTTTGCAAGTGTAGATGGGTTACAGGAAGTATAGACAAAGCGTTTCGGTTTTATCTCTAAAACTGTTTTCAGTAGTTCCTGGTCTAAACCAGTTCTAGGAGGATCTACTGTCAGTACGTCCGGTACAAAACCTTCACTTTGCCATTGCTTTAACCATTTCTTTGCAGTTCCATGAACATACTTTGTATTATGGTAGCCGTTGCGTTTAGCATTTTTCTTGGCATCCTTAACAGATTCCTCGATAATATCCATACCACGAACCTCTTTAGCATTTTTAGCTAACCAAAGCCCGATCGTCCCAACGCCGCAATATGCATCCACTACGGTTTCCTCACCAGTTAACTTGGCAGCCTTCTCAATTTCATCGTAGAGATGCTCTGTTTGTTCCGGATTTAATTGGAAAAAAGCACGAGCGGATAGGTCAAAAGCTAATTCTCCAAGTTTTTCATGGATGATTTCTTTACCGAACAAGTTAAAGGTTGTATCACCAAATATTAAGGATGTTTTTCCTGGATTAATATTTTGGCTAATGGATACGATATTAGAATCGATTTTACGAATCATTTGTACAAGGTTTTCTTTATTTGGCATTTTCTTTTGTGTCGTTACTAAAGTCACCTGGATTTGCCCTGTTTTAATTCCTGTACGCACAACAATTGTACGGACAATACCTTGAGGATTTTTTTCATCATATATTGGTATATTAAGCTCTTTCAAATAAGCTTTTATTTCATTAGTAATTCGAGTGGTGACAGGGTGCTGTACCATACATTCGTTAATATCGATAAGCTTGTTAGAGCCCTCTGCATATAGACCTGCAATTACATCATTACCTAGCTGTCTAGTTTGGAACTGGCTCTTATTTCGATATAGCCATGGATTCTCCATCCCAAGAGTAGGTCTTACTTCGATTGTGGTGGCAAGGTCTTTCAGATAGCGCTCAAGGGATTGAATTACTATATCCCTTTTTTCAATAAGCTCTCGCTCATAAGTCATATGCTGAAGCTGGCAACCTCCACATGCATCATAAACGGGGCATGGTGGTTTTACTCTATCAGGAGAAGCCTGACGAATTTTTTTAATTGTTGCCTCTGCATATTTTGGATTTACGGTAGTTACCTGTGCTGTAACTACTTCTCCAGGAAGTGCTCCTTTAACAAATATTACATTTCGTTTAAAGAACCCGACACCTTCTCCATTAATGCCTAATCTTTTTATAGTAAGTGGAAATTCTTGTCCCGCCTGTATTGCTGTTTTTTCTGTCATTTCCTTCACGTCCTTTATCAACCAATAAAACAGTATAACTTTTTTATAGGCATCATTGCAAGCTAAAGGTGCCAGTTTTTAAAAGAAACTGGCACCAAGTTACATTCTATCTATTATAAAGGAATTTACTGAGGAAGAGAATAATCAGGTATTTGAAGCTTGGATAAGTTAAGATCGTTAATCTTTCCAAATGTATAGCCTCGTTTTTTCGCTTCCTTGATAAATGATGGAAGTCCCTCTGCATTGTCTGGGGAGACAGTGTGCATGAGGATAATTGCCCCAGGATGGATCTGTGTTATTAGCTCGTTATATGCATATTGTCCGCCCTTTTTCTGATCTCGATGCCAGTCGATAAAAGCGATGGACCAAAAAAAGTGCTGGTGACCAATTTCGTTTGCAGCTTCTAATACTTCCTCATCAAAGATTCCTTCAGGTGGTCGAGTGACAGTTGTTCTTTCTAAAGAGGTAAGCTCCTTTAGGCGATTATCAAATTTCTGTAGTTCTTTTTTTATTTCATCCTTTGACAGTTTAGCTAGGTTTGGATGTCCATACGAGTGGTTACCTATTTGATGTCCGTCTTCGATCATCCGTTTTACTAGTGGTGTGGCACTTTCGAGGTAATGACCAGTTAAAAAGAAGGTAGCGCTAATGTTCTCTTTCTTTAATGTATCTAAAATGCTCTCGGTATAGCCGTTTTCATAACCATTATCAAACGTCAGGTAAATAACCTTTTTGTTAGCTGGTCCTTTATAAATGGCTCCGTGCTTTTCTAATAACGCGTCGAGTTCTGCTCCGGCCTCTGGTGGAATTTCATCTCTGGCTTTTTTAAATCCCCAGTGAATTTCTTTTGCTTCCGCCGTAAATGGCTCATAGGAAAAGCCAAGGCTTATAATAAAGGCTGCTATAATAATTCCTATTACATGATGCTTCCACATGATTTTTGCTCCTTTTTAATATATATTTGCATAAAAAAATGCAATCAACTTAAAAGTAGATTGCACCTGGGTTTGATATTTATTCATTTTTACTCGTTGGTTAGTTTTACTATATGAATCAATTTCATAATTCCTTTTTAAGAAAAGGTTATGTTAAAGGGTAGGGTTGATAATAAATCTTTACATTAGAAAGTAGAATTGATTTCCGCACCAGTCGGACGCTTTTTCGTAGGGTGAGAAATAAACCATCACCTGTGGAAAATGGCTCGATTACTGACTATATATATTGATCAATGCGCTCGTAAGTTCGGGATATTTAAAGGAAAAGCCATTAGCTATTAATACGTCTGGAACTACTTTTTGTCCTTCTAAGACAAGCTGACTTTTTTCACCAAGCACTAATTTCAAAGCAAATGCCGGTACTGGGAAGTAATAAGGTTTATTTAATACTTTAGCCAATGTTTTACTAAATTCATTCATCCTGCGAGGATCTGGTGCAACTATATTAAAAGGTCCTTGAATATTATTTTCAATAGCGAATAACAGGGAACTAGCAACATCCTGAATATGAACCCATGACATCCAATTATCTCCCTTTCCTATTGGACCACCTACAAACATTTTATAAGGTAATGCCATTAAGGGAAGTGCTCCTTCTTTTCTATCTAATATAATCCCAAATCTACCTAAAGCTACGCGGACTCCAAGCTGCTCTGCAATTAATGCTTTTTGCTCCCAATCTGCAACTGTTTTGGCTAGAATATCATTACCCCGTTGTGTTGATTGTTCATCATAAATTTCCGTGTTGGAAGCTGGATAAATTCCAATAGCACTTGCATTGATTAAAACTTCGGGTTTTTGCTTTAATGCTTGTATAATACGTATGACTTCATCAGTTGCTTCCATCCTACTAGCATAAATTTTTGCTTTTTGCTTTTCTGTCCATCTACCGTTATTTATAGATTCTCCAGCAAGATTTACTATTGCATCAATACCTTCTAAATATTCCTCAGGTTTAGAATCATTTGTAAGCCAGTTAATATAAGTAACATTGCTTGCTGAGTGCGAGCTCGACCGTGATAAAATAATAGCCTCATGTCCCTTTTGCTGCAGTAGCTCAGTCAAAGCCCTTCCTACAAAACCAGTTCCACCAGTAATTGCTACTCTCATCGAAATCAGCCTCCTCTTAACACAATAATACCAGTTCAATCATTTATCACATATTAATTTTTACGTTATAATTAAGGAAAGCGAATGGAGAGATTAACAAAATGCCGGTTATTACAAAAATAGGACGTCAAAAAAAAAATAATGAACGGTATAATCTATATTTGGATGAAAAGTATGCCTTTAGTGTGGACGAAGCAGTACTTATAAAATACCAGCTAACGAAGGGGAAGGTAATAGAAGCCTTTACTCTAGATGAAATTGTTTTTGATGATGAAGTAAGAAAAGCATATAATAAAGCGATCAATTATTTAAGCTTTCGAATGAGAAGTGAGCATGAGGTCAAACAAAAATTACTGCAGAGCGAGTTTGGAGAAGCGGTAATTTTAGAGGCGATTCGAAAGTTATATGAGCATGGATTTTTGAATGATGCTAGCTTTACGAAGGCTTTGGTAGAAACTCAAAAGAATAGCAGTAAAAAAGGTCCTGCGGCAATTCGCCAGGAGCTGAAGAAAAAAGGGATAGAGAAAGAGCTCCAAGAGGAAGTGCTTGCCACCTACTCGGAGGAGGAGCAAGTTTCTATTGCTAAAACACTAACAGAAAAAATTATTCATCAAAACCAAAATAAGACTCCGCGCCAAATTAAACAAAAGGTCCAGGAAAATCTTCAAAGAAAAGGGTATAACTTTAGCATCATTTCTCAGGCAATCGAATCTTTTGATTTAGAGAAAAAGGAAGACGAATGGCTTGAAATAATTGCTGCACAAGGAGAAAAGATTTGGAGAAAGTATTCTGCAAAATATAGTGGATTTGACCTGAGAAATCGTGTTAAACAGGCCCTTTATATAAAAGGATTCCCGTCAGAGCACATAGATATGTATATAGAAAATAAGGAGCTGGAAGTACAAAATGAGCAATAAAAAATATAGTCAGATGACGGAGCAAGAGCTTAGAACTGAAATTGCTAGCCTCAAGGAAAAGGCAAGAAAGGCTGAGCAACTAGGCATTGTGAATGAGTATGCAGTATATGAACGAAAAGCAATGATGGCTCAGTCATTTCTAACAGATGTAAATTCTATAAAACCTGGTGAAATGTATCGAATTAGTGGTGATCCTGGTATGTTTTTTCAAGTAGAGTACTTAAAAGGTAAATTTGCTTGGGGATATCGTTTAGGTGGAGACAAATATGAGGAAGCATTACCGATTTCTATACTACAGCCGTTAGAGGAAGGAAAATAATATGGAAACTAAAATATTAGAACTAACAGAGTTATTACTTGAAAAAAACGACAAGCTTTCCTTTGAAAAGGCAAGAGCATGGATTGAATTACTTTGGTCTGACTTTGAATCATCTTATGCACGTGCAGGCTATGAATATAAAGGTGCTGCAGTAACTGAGATGGTTATTAAAAAGTGGATAGATGGATATGGTGAACAATTACACGAGTTTGCGGGTACTAACGAAAAGTACAAGCATTTATTAGAAACAGACTAAACGCTAGGAATTTAAATTCCTAGCGTCTCTGTTTAATGTGGTAAAAAGTCTAATTTCTTTCTTAGCTTATCTTCGCTGAAAATCCAACCAGTGTAAGAGTTGATGATATTAAGGTCTTCATCCAAATGTACAACTGCTACAAAAGGATAGTAATCATTACTTCTGTAACGCAGATCGATTAACCGAACCTCATGGATATGATCGAATTGTGTTATTTCCCATCTGTAAATAGGGGAGAACGAAGTAAAGGCACTTAGGTTTGTATCCTTTAATGCAGCTTTTACTAAAGGAGAGTCTGGAATTTCCTCTCGTTCAAACTTGTCGTATATCGTTATGGAACGCCCGTATGCTCTGCCAACGTAATGATGCGTCTCGGAGCTTGCGGCAATCCTCCATTGAAAGAACTTAATAGTTGGAGCCACAATAATTTCTGTGGTATCCGGAATTGTTTTTCTCACGCTATTTTTAACTGCACTTTGGACTGCAAAGCGTAGCATATAATAAATAGCGATAATAGCGTACATTGTTAGGAATGTAGGTACTGGGTTAAAGCCAAACATCCATAATAATAATCCTAATACATGAAAGCCAAAGATAATCGGATCAAATGTATTAATGACACCTAGTGCAACCCATTTTTTAGAGAAGGGTCGTAATGCTTGGGTACCATAGGAATTAAATATATCCACGAAAACATGAAGAAATACTGCTAAAAATGTCCAAAGCCAAAGATGAAGCCAATTCACCTCTGGAATAATCAGCCACAATACTCCAGATATAAGTAACGGCCATAATATTACGGCAGGAATAGAGTGGGTTATACCACGATGATGACGTATGTAAATGGCATTATTCTTTAATTTTAGAACAGTATCTATATCAGGGGCTTGGGAACCAATGATAGTTCCTGCAATAACCGCTGTAGTAGTCAAAGAACTACTTGTAACAACAGGATCTGCCATTGCCAAACCACCAAGTGCAATACCCATGACTATATGTGTGCCTGTATCCATGTGTGACCAGCTCCTTTTAAGGAAACAAGTTATCTTAATCATAAGATAAAGTATATAAATTAACAAAGCAATTATTAGTGTTATACCCTATTATCTCATACAATAATCGCAAGAAAGGATTCTAACTGTGAACGAATTATACAATAAGCAAATGAGCGAGGCATTAGTTTCCTGGTTTTTAGAAGAAAAACGTGATTTACCCTGGAGAAAAACCACGGATCCCTATAAAATTTGGGTTTCTGAAGTCATGCTTCAGCAAACAAAGGTTGATACAGTTATCCCTTATTATGAGAGATTTATTTCTAAATATCCCTCTCTTGAATCCCTTGCAGAAGCCGATGAGGGAGAATTACTAAAAGAGTGGGAAGGCTTGGGCTATTATTCTAGAGCGCGAAACCTCCAAGCAGGAGTGAAGGAAGTTGTAGAAGAATATAATAGCATCGTACCCAATAACCGAAAGGAAATATCTAAGCTAAAAGGTGTTGGACCCTACACTGCTGGAGCAGTGCTCAGTATCGCATACGGTGTTCCTGAGCATGCGGTAGACGGAAATGTAATGAGAGTATTATCTCGGATTTTACTGATAAAAGAGGATATTGCTAAACCAAAGACGAAAAAGATATTTGAAGATGCTGTGATGAACTTGATGTATGAGGAAAATCCTTCTGCCTTTAACCAAGGTTTAATGGAACTTGGTGCTATTATATGCACTCCAAAAAAGCCGAAATGTTTACTTTGTCCAGTAAGAGAATTTTGTTCAGCATTTTATGAAGGAGTTCAAGAAGAGCTTCCGGTAAAAACGATTAACAAAAAGACAAAATTACATAAAATGAAGGCAGTAGTGATCCAACGAGATGACGGAAAGATTCTTTTAGAGAAGCGTCCTTCTAAAGGTTTACTTGCTAATATGTGGCAATTCCCGATGGTTGAGCTGCCAACAGCGACTCACACTGTGGAAGAAGTAGTGGAGTTGGACTATGGAATAGAAATTCAAAAAGGAAATGAAATACTTTCTTTTAAGCATATTTTTTCACATCTTGTATGGGAAGTTGAAAGTTTTGAAGCAGAGCTTATAAATGAAAAAAAATTATCCTTAAATGGCCAGTGGTATTCTATAGAAGAAGTGAACAATCAACCTATGCCTATTCCAGTATTAAAAATATGGAATGCGTGGAAGGAAAGGAAGAACATCACATGACAAATCCAGTAGCATTAGTAACAGGCAGTAGCAGAGGACTAGGAAAAGCAATTGCCATTGAGCTTGCGAAAAGTGGTTATGATATTGTAGTGAACTATGCTCGCAGTAAAACGGCTGCATTAGAAACGGTTTCAGAAATAGAGGCATTAGGGCAAAAAGCTTTACTTGTTCGTGCAAATGTTGGTGATGTAGAAAAGCTTCGAGCAATGTTTCAAACGATAAAAGAAGAGTTCGGTCGTTTAGATATTTTTGTCAGTAATGCTGCATCCGGTGTTCTTAGACCAATCATGGAGCTAGAGGAGTCTCATTGGGACTGGACGATGAACATTAACGCAAAAGCAATGCTTTTTGGAGCACAGGAAGCTGCAAAGCTAATGCCGAGTGGCGGGAAGATATTAGGCATCAGTTCGTTAGGGTCTATTCGATATTTGGAAAACTATACGACAGTAGGAGTTTCTAAAGCTGCTATTGAATCCATTACAAGATATTTGGCGGTAGAGCTAGCAGAAAAAGGGATTGCCGTTAATACTGTTTCTGGTGGAGCATTAGATACTGATGCTTTAAAGCATTTCCCAAACCGAGAACAATTATTAGAGGATGCACGCGTAAATACTCCGGCAGGACGAATGGTTGAAATTGAGGATATGGTAAAAACAGCTATGTTCCTGCTTTCAGATGATGCCAGCATGATCCGAGGACAAACTATCATTGTAGATGGCGGCCGTTCGATTAAAATGTAGTTTTCATATAGAAAAATTTCTTTTTTAAAGAAGGCATGTTAAAGACTAGGGTTGATTTATGCTACCAAATAAATCTCTAAGTCAGAATGTAGAATTGATTTCCACGCCAGCCGGACGCTTTTTCGTGGGGTGAGCGTTAAGCCATCACCCATCGCTTACGCGCGTGGTTGTGATGTCTTAACTGTCTCACTCATCCCACAGGAGTCGCCGTCTGTCGCTTCAATCAATAAATGGTGAACATATTTATTTAATACATAAAGCTCTATTTATGAAATTAACTCATAAAGAAATGATAATAAAAACTAAACAAATACGGCAACCTCGATATTATTTGGGATTTCCGTATTTTTATTTAGTTTAATTTTTTCTTAATTAATGTCAAACATTCATCTTTAACATTGTATTTGCCCCAAATTATCCTTGTCTGTGCTTCAACAAATGATTTCAAATTAACCAAAACACACAAATTTATTTTTTATGAATATTATCTCCGAAAGTGCACAAGATATATTTTGTACGGAGGTGAAATCCATGAAAAAGAATAACAGTCAATCATCAAACAGAAGTCAAGAATTTGCTTCAGAAACTGTAATTCGACAAGTTAAAGAGCAAAACCGTCAAGCTGAAATGAAAAAACAACAAGCAAGCGGGAAGTTTTCAAAAAGTTCTTATAACCCATCAAAATAACATGGATTCACCAAAAATCAGCGAGGGCATTTTGCTCTCGCTGATTTTTTTACTACAGTTTTTTCCTATGGATTGCTATAATATGAAAATAAGTATAATATTCAATTTTGCGCTTGATGAAAAGGTGGCTAAATCATGGCGATTCCAACAGAAGGAGAAATTATTCAAATTCACAGCTACAAGCATAATGGCCGTATCCACCGTGTCTGGCAGGAAACGATGGTTTTAAAGGGGACCAAGAATATTGTAATAGGAGCGAACGAACGAACTCTTGTAATCGAATCAGATGGAAGAACATGGATTACTAGAGAACCGTCCATCTGTTACTTTCATGCTGAACATTGGTTTAACATTATTTGTATGCTACGAGAAGACGGTGTATATTATTACATTAATATTAGTTCGCCATTTGTCTATAACAATAAAATTTTGAAATATATTGATTATGATCTAGATGTGAAGGTTTTCCCAGACATGACCTACACAATTTTGGATGAAGATGAATACGAACAGCACAAAAGGGAAATGAATTATCCAGATGAAATGGATTCTATTCTTGATCGAAATATAGAAAAACTTATTTCTTGGATTAAACAAAGAAGAGGTCCATTTGCCCCGGACTTTATCGAGGCTTGGACAAGTCGTTATCATTTTTATAAACAGCTGAACGATTAGTAGGAGAACCTGTTGAATTTGCAACAGGTTCTTCCGTTTTAAGAAAGGAAGTAATTTTATGAGCACCATGAAGAGATATATGGAATTCGTAAAGCCCTATAATTGGCAAATCTTTTTGACGATTATTATAGGGGTTATTAAATTCGCAATTCCATTGTTTATACCTATTCTGATTAAAATTGTCGTAGATGATATTATCGGTGGGGATATGGCAACAGATGAAAAAATTCAACAACTTGTTTATTGGTTAGGTGGAACTGCATTAGTGTTTTTAATCGTTCGACCACCAATTGAGTATTATCGACAATATTTAGCACAATTAGTCAGTAATAAAATTTTGTATGATATCCGTCAAAAGCTATACATACATCTTCAAAAGCTAAGCTTAAAATATTATTCAAACACGCGAGCCGGAGAGGTCATTTCTCGTGTCATCAATGACGTGGAGCAAACGAAGAATTTTGTCATGATTGGCTTGATGAATGTTTGGCTAGACTTAGCCACAATTCTTATAGCTATTGGAATAATGCTTACGATGAATGTAAAACTTACACTTGTAACTTTAATTGCATTCCCATTCTACGCATTCAGTGTAAAGTACTTTTTCGGAAAGCTTCGAGACTTAACTAGAAAGAGATCGCAAGCATTAGCAGGAGTACAAAGCTATCTTCATGAACGTGTACAGGGGATGAGTATTATTAAAACCTTTACACTGGAAAAGCATGAACAAAAGCTATTTAATGAGACTAACGGAGAATTTTTGGACAAGGCCGTAGATCAAACAATTTGGAATGCAAAAGCTTTTGCGGTAGTTAATACAATTACGGATATAGCTCCCCTTTTAGTAATTGCATATGCAGGTTACGAGGCAATTCACGGAAGGCTGTCAGTAGGAACAATGGCTGCTTTCATCGCCTATATAGAGCGATTATACAGCCCTTTAAGACGATTAGTTAATTCATCCACGACATTAACGCAATCTTTTGCGTCTATGGACAGAGTATTTGAATTGATGGATGAAAAATACGACATAATCGACAAGCCTGATGCTAAACAGTTAGGAAATACTTATGGGGAAGTCACTTTTTCAAACGTCTCCTTCCAATATGAAAAAGATGGTCAAACTATACTTAACAATATAAATCTCCAAGTTAATAGCGGGGAAACAGTTGCGTTTGTTGGGATGAGCGGTGGAGGTAAATCCACTATTATTAGTTTGATTCCTCGATTTTATGATGTATCAAAGGGCAGTGTGAAAATTGACGGCAAGGATGTTCGTGATGTAACGATTGAATCACTGAGACAACAAATAGGAATTGTCCTTCAAGATAATATTTTGTTTAGTGACTCTGTGAAATCGAACATTTTAATGGGTAAACCAGGAGCGAGTGATGAAGAAGTAATAGAGGCTGCAAAAGCTGCCAACGCACACGATTTCATTATGGAGCTACCTGAAGGGTACGAAACAAAGGTTGGGGAGCGGGGAGTTAAACTCTCTGGAGGTCAAAAGCAACGTGTGGCGATAGCACGTGTATTTTTGAAAAATCCTACAATATTAGTTCTAGATGAAGCAACTTCAGCATTAGATTTAGAAAGCGAATCATTAATTCAAGATTCCTTGGAACGCTTGGCTCAAAATCGAACAACTATTATCGTAGCGCATAGACTTTCTACTATAACGCATGCAGATAAAATATGCGTAATAGAAAATGGAGAACTGGCAGAAGAAGGTTCTCATTCTGAACTTATGAAGAGTAAAGGTGTATATTATAATTTATTTCAAATACAACAACTAGATACTGTGGACTAACATACACACCCTATAAGGCGAATCTGTTCTTATGGGGTGTTTTTATTTACCTATTTTACGAAAAGTTTAAATATGACAAATGTTTCAAAAAATATAAAAACTATTGCATAAAAAGTATGTATGTGTAAAATATCAATATGAACAAATATAAAGAAAATTTTAAATAATCTCGTAAAAAAGGAGAGTTATCATGGAACAAGGAAAAAAAGTGCTAGAAGTAAAAGGGCTTCAAACTTCCTTTTTTACAGATGATGGTGTCATTCCATCTGTCGATTATGTAGATTTCCATGTTAGAGAAGGGGAAATCTTAGGCATCGTTGGCGAATCGGGTTGTGGTAAAAGTGTTACCTCTCTATCTATCATGGGGCTAGTTCCTAGTCCACCGGGAAAAATCACCAATGGCGAAATCCTATTTAAAGGTAAGGATTTAACAACCTTCTCTGAAAAAGAAATGAGAAAAATAAGAGGAAATGAGATTGCTATGATCTTTCAGGAGCCAATGACCTCTTTAAATCCATTATTTACAATAGGTAATCAGCTGATAGAAGCAATAACCCTACATAAGAAGGATTGGAGTAAGAAGCAGGTAAAAGACAGAGCCATTGACATGTTAAAACTTGTTGGACTTCCCAGAGCAGAAGCACTTATGAAGGATTACCCACACCAGCTCTCCGGGGGGATGCGTCAAAGAGTCATGATTGCGATGGCTCTTGTATGTGATCCAGAAGTATTGATAGCTGATGAGCCAACCACTGCATTGGATGTAACCATTCAAGCTCAAATTCTAAAGTTAATGAGAGATTTGAATAAGAGGTTAAACACAGCAGTGCTCTTAATCACTCATGATCTTGGAGTAGTAGCAGAGACATGCGAACGAGTTGTAGTCATGTATGCTGGGAAAGTAGTCGAAGAGGGACTTGTGGAAACAATCTTTAAAGATCCACAACACCCATATACAAAAGGACTGCTCGCATCAGTTCCTGATATGAGATATAAAAAGCAACGATTATACTCCATCCCCGGCAATGTTCCGAAGCCAGGAACTATAACAACGGGCTGTCGATTTGCAGCCAGATGTGAATTTGCTTTCGAACGCTGTGTTCAGGAAAATCCTCCTCTGTATGAAACATCGGAGGGACATAAAACAAGATGTTTCTTATATGATCCAAAGGAGGTAACAGATTATGACAGAGCCACTGTTAAAAGTTGACGGGCTTAAAAAATACTTTCCAATCCGTTCTGGTGTTTTGTCCAAAAAGGTAGGCTATGTTAAAGCTGTAGATGATATATCCTTCTTTGTAAATGAAGGAGAAACTCTAGGAATTGTTGGAGAATCCGGCTGTGGTAAATCTACTACAGGAAGAATGCTTATGAGATTGCTAGAACCTACAGAAGGTAAAGTGACCTTTGAAGGAAAAGAATTAACATCAATCTCTGACTCAGCTATGCGTAAGGTTAGAAGAGATATTCAAATGGTATTTCAGGATCCTTATGCATCATTAAATCCTCGTCATACGGTTGAGAAAATTTTAATGGAGCCATTGATTGTTCACCAAATTGGAGATCCAAAAAGTCGCAAACAAAAGGTTCATGACTTTTTAGAAATTGTAGGATTGAGCAGCTATCACGCTAAACGATATCCTCACCAGTTCAGCGGTGGGCAAAGGCAGCGTATTGGTATTGCGAGAGCACTTATGACTAATCCAAAGCTGATTATAGCGGATGAACCAGTTTCGGCACTTGATGTATCTATTCAAGCTCAAGTTTTAAATCTAATGCAGGATTTGCAAAAGGAATTGAAGCTAACCTATATATTTATCGCTCATGACCTTGGGGTAGTTCGCCACATCAGCGATCGAGTAGGGGTTATGTATTTAGGTAGAATGGTTGAGCTAGCACCTAGTGAGAGTTTATATGCGGAGCCGTTACATCCCTATACAAAAGCACTTTTGTCTGCCGTACCAGTACCTGATCCACAATTTCAAAGGGAGCAAATTATATTAGAGGGGGATATCCCAAGCCCTTCTAATCCGCCTACAGGTTGTACATTCCATACACGTTGTCCTTTTAAAATGGATGTTTGTACAACCGTTAAACCGAAGCTTGAGGAAGTTAAGAACAGTCATTTTGTTGCCTGCCATCTATATAACGAGGCAGTACAGCATTGATAATATAATTTTTGGAGGGGTCCATGTGAGAAAAAAGAAATTGTTATCATTTATGTTTTTAATGATACTTGCTGCATTTACAATCGTTGCTTGTTCAAGTGATGAATCTGATGGAGATAAAAAAGGAGAATCGTCATCATCAGAGAATAAAACGTTAGTATTTGGTCGTGGAGGAGACTCCGTATCTCTAGATCCAGCTACAGTTACAGATGGTGAATCTTTCAAGGTAACACAAAACCTTTTCGAGACACTATTAAACTTTGGCGAGGAAGATACTACAATTCAGCCAGGACTCGCTAAAGAGTGGGAACCGTCTGATGACGGATTAACGTATACATTTACTTTAGAAGAAGGAATTAAATTCCATGACGGAACAGACTTTAATGCTGAGGCAGTCGTGAAAAATTTTGAACGCTGGGCTAATGGTTCAGAGGAAAAATTCTATTACTACGGATCTATGTTCGGCGGTTATGCTGAGGATGAAGGACACGTAATTGAATCTGTTACAGCTGACGGTGATTACAAAGTAGTGTTTAAGCTTAAGCGCCCTCAAGCACCTTTCTTAAAAAATATTGCGATGAGTCCATTTGGTATTGCAAGTCCAACTGCATTTGAAAAAGATGAAAAAGCATTCGGTGACAATCCAGTAGGGACTGGTCCATTCAAATTCGTAGAGTGGAAACGTAATGCTACTATTACAATCGAAAAATATGAAGATTACTGGGTTGATGGTATGCCTAAGCTTGATAAAGTAGTATTCAAAGCGATACCAGATAACGCAGGTCGCCTTAATGAACTATTATCAGGAACTATTGACTTAGCTGATGGTGTGAACCCGTCTGATCGTTCTACAGTAGAAGGTGAGTCTGCTCTTCAATTGTATGAGCGTCCTTCTATGAATGTTGGTTACTTAGGATTAACGACTACTAGACCACCGTTTGACAACGTAAAAGTACGTCAAGCGATGAACTATGCAATTGATAAGCAAGCAATTGTTGATGCTTTCTTTGAAGGCGGAGCAGAGGTAGCTAAAAATCCTATCCCGTCATCTATTAGTGGGTACAATGATGATATTACTGGCTACGAATATAATCCAGAAAAAGCAAAGGAACTTTTAGCAGAAGCAGGATTGGCGGATGGCTTTGAAATGGAGCTATGGGCAATGCCAGTTCCAAGACCATATATGCCAGATGGAGCTAAAGTTGCAGAAGCAATTAAAAATAATTTAGAAAAAGTAGGCATCAATGCTAAAATCGTTTCTTATGAGTGGGCTACTTATTTAGAAAAAGCTCGTTTAGGAGAAGCAGATGCTTTCTTACTTGGGTGGACTGGTGATAATGGAGATGCAGATAACTTCCTTTATGTTTTACTAGACCAAGATAATATCGGAAGCAATAACTATACGTACTATAGTAGCGACCCATTACATGAGATTCTTATCCAAGCACAATCAGAAGTAGATGAAAACAAACGTATTGAATTATACAAACAAGCACAAGAAATAATATTTGAAGATGCACCGTGGGTTCCACTTGCTCACTCAACACCATTACTTGCTGGTAAAGCAGAATTGACTGGATTTACACCACATCCAACAGGTTCAGACAAACTAGGAAACGTTGACTTTAAGTAAGGAATAGAGTGGAGGGGGTCTTATTGATTCCCTCCTCTTTTAAAAGGTGAGGTATTTCATATTTTAGAATAAAGAGGGTGAAGAAACATGCTTCACTATATTGGAAAGAGGCTGTTACAGCTTATACCGGTATTGCTTGGTATGACTTTTTTAGTTTTTATGATTATACGTGCAATTCCTGGTGATCCAGCACAGGTTATTTTAGGACAATTAGCTTCTAAGGAGGCAATTGAGTCACTAAGAGCAAGCCTAGGCTTAGATAATCCTTGGTACGTGCAATATTTTGATTACTTATTTGGATTACTTCAAGGAGATCTTGGTGAGTCGATGCGAACTGTCAAACCAGTGGCTACGGAAATATGGCCGTACCTTGCTGCTACGTTTGAGCTAGCATTCTTCGCTATCCTAATAGCTGTTGTTATCGGAGTAAATGCAGGGATTATATCTGCATGGTTTCAAAACTCATGGTTCGATTATTTAGCGATGGTAGTAGCTTTGATAGGAGTGTCCATGCCAATCTTTTGGTTAGGACTGATGGAGCAATGGATTTTTTCTGTAGAATTACAGTGGCTTCCACCAGGTGGAAGAGATGATGCAAGAGATCCAGTTACAGCGGTTACAAATTTATATTTGATTGATACCATTATTAATGGTCGTTTTGATCAGCTTGGTGACGTGCTTAAACATTTAATATTACCTAGCATTGCTTTGGCGACAATTCCAATGGCTATTATTGCTCGTATGACAAGATCTAGTATGCTTGAAGTTATGAGAGCAGATTACGTGCGGACAGCAAAAGCTAAAGGACAAAAAATGTTTTGGGTAGTATATAAGCATTCATTGAAGAATGCTATCATTCCAGTTTTAACAGTAGTAGGGCTTCAAATGGGCTTACTTTTAGGAGGAGCTATTTTAACTGAAACTATCTTTGGATGGCCAGGAATTGGTCGATACATTTATGATGCTATTCAGTATCGTGACTATCCAGTTATACAATCTGGAATATTAGTAGTTGCGTTTATATTCGTTATGATTAATTTATTCGTTGATATTTTATACGGATTAATTGATCCACGCATCAAGTATGACTAAAAGGAGAGATGATGATGACCCAAATGGTTCCAAAAGCACCGGATAACTTATTGGCTACCGAAAAGGACATATCAGCTGGTCCTTGGAAAGAAGCGTGGAGAGGTTTCCGTAAAAATAAAGTGGCGCTTGTTGGCACTTTTATCGTATTTTTCTTTATATTAGTAGCGTTAATAGGACCTTATCTAGTCCCGCAGGGCATTGATGAACAATCTATTTCAGATAAGCGACTCTTACCCCCGTCGAGCCAATTTTGGTTTGGCACAGATGATTTTGGTAGAGATATTTTTTCACGAATCGTCCATGGGGCAAGAATTTCTTTATGGGTAGGATTTTTTTCTGTAATTGGTTCTGTCATTATAGGGAGTGTATTGGGGATTGTAGCAGGCTATTATGGAAAATGGGTGGATATGATTATATCTCGCCTATTTGATATTCTTCTTGCTTTTCCAAGTATTCTATTAGCAATTGCAGTCGTGTCTGTGCTAGGACCATCTCTGCAAAATGCTTTAATTGCGATAGCAATTATTAACATCCCTAACTTCGGGCGTTTGATAAGATCGAAAGTGTTGAGTATAAAAGAAGAGGAATACATAACCTCCGCCAAGGCAATTGGTATGAAGGATGTTCGTATCCTTTTTTCGCACATCTTACCGAACTCTATGGCACCTGTAATCGTAGCAGGAACATTGGCCATTGCATCGGCTATTATAGAAGCTGCTGCACTAGGCTTTCTTGGATTGGGGGCCCAGGCTCCAACTCCAGAATGGGGTAAAATGCTGGCGGATGCTCGAAATCACCTAAGAACTGCTCCATGGACAATGATTTTCCCAGGACTTGCAATCATGCTAACAGTTTTAGGCTTTAACCTGATGGGTGATGGGCTTCGAGATGCACTGGATCCTAGGATGAAAAATTAAGATAGAAACAAAGCTCCATAAATAAAAAAGTGAAATCGTTTAGGCGATTTCACTTTTTTGACGAACATGGCGAGTATACCTGAAGTATGAAAGGGAAATCTGCAACAGAGCCTATTACTGATTGAAACCCTGAGCATTTACATTATGTAAATGCTCAGGGTTTCATTTTTTTTTGTGAGTGTTAATAAATAAATTTAGTAAGTCTCTTCAATTTGTACAGTTAATTCATTACTATGGAAATTTTGGTACGAGGTAATCAGCCTATCAACATGCTCTAGCTGTTCCTCATACTTTAATATAGAGGATACTAGATGGAGAAGGTGATAGGTAGAAAATTCCTCATCTATTTGTGTTATCGCAATCTGCTGAACAAAAATATTCATAACCTCTTGCCTCTGGATAAATGCATCGGGACCATGCAACTCAGTATGGTCTGTTTTGAGCTTACCGATAAACTTGAGGTGAAGCTGTTCATGATAAGTTAAAAGCAGGTCAAGTCTTTCTGTGATCATCATTCTAAAATGCTCAGGAAGATTATTTAGTTCATTTTCATGGAGGTGTAATCTATTTAATACTTCTAGGCTATTATGTGAGATTTCGATAAGCTCGCGGTAAACGACGGCTTTTCTACCCTTTGAATGGGTAGCTTTTTTTGTATAAACTCTTTCCTCTTTAAAAAAGGAGTATATTTGGTCAATACGTTCCAGCCTATCCTTCAGTTGATTAATAGCTTGTTTGGTAGACTGATGATCACCAGCATTTCTAGAGGCAATCCTAATCCATCTAATTATTTCATCCTGTGTATAATGAATGGAGTTAAAAAGCTTTGTCTCAAACTTCGGTGGGATAAATACAAGGTTTACGACAAAGGCAGAAATCACTCCAACAAGAATCGTGCAAAAACGAATTAACGCAAAGGTTAAAAATTCGTCACTTTGTATCTCCATAATAGCTATTACAGTTACTAATGCTAAGGAAACCGTTTTTTCTAATTTAAACTTTAGCATGATAGAAATAGCCACAATTGCTGCGAATCCAACGGCAATAATATGGTTACCAAATACTAATGCAAACAAGACGGCGATGGCTGCTCCAATTAGATTAGACTGTATTTGTTCAATTACAGTTAAGTAAGATCTATAGATAGATGGTTGAAGTGCAAAAATAGCGGCTATTCCTGCAAAGACAGGATTAGGAAGCTGAAGTAATTCAGCTATAAATAAGGCAAATACTATAGCGACTCCAGTCTTAAATATACGTGCTCCTAATTTCATTCCATCCTATCCCTTCGTTAACGGTTATTTCATTGAATTATTTAATTGGGCAAAAGCATTATTGACCGCTTTAATTGTCTCTACTATATCATGTTCTGTATGAGCGGTAGTAATAAACCAAGCTTCATACTTAGATGGAGCCAAGTTAATGCCTTGTTCAAGCATAAGCTTAAAGAATTTAGCGAACATTTCACCATCACTAGCCTCTGCTTGCTCGTAGTTTTCTACTTTAACATCGGTAAAATAAACAGAAAGTGCACCTTTTATGCGATTAATTGTAATCGTAATATTATTTTCCTTAGCAGCATTCAAAATTCCTGCCTCTAACAGTGCACCTAGTCTATCTAGTTCTTCGTATAAACCGGGAGCTTGAAGCACTTCTAAACAAGCGATGCCTGCTTGCATGGACGCCGGATTTCCTGCCATCGTTCCAGCCTGATAAGCAGGTCCAAGTGGTGCCACCTGCTCCATAATTTCTTTTTTGCCGCCATATGCCCCGATGGGAAGACCTCCACCAATAATTTTTCCTAATGCGGTTAAGTCTGGTGTGTGACCAAGCAAAGTAGATGCCGCTCCATAGTGGAATCGGAAAGCAGTAATTACCTCGTCATAAATAACAAGAGCTCCTTTAGCTTTAGCGATTTCATGAACTAAAGATAAAAACCCCTCATTAGGCTCCACCATTCCAAAGTTTCCTACGATTGGTTCAACTAATATACAGGCAAGTTCTTCTCCCCATTTTTCCATCGCATCCTTGTAGGCTTGAGGATCATTGAACGGAATCGTGATAACCTCTTTTGCTATAGATTGTGGTACGCCTGCAGAATCTGGAGTTCCAAGAGTAGCAGGACCTGAACCTGCAGCTACTAACACTAAATCAGAGTGCCCGTGATAACAGCCTGCAAATTTCATTACCTTTGTTCTTCCGGTATATGCACGAGCCACACGTATAGTAGTCATCACTGCTTCCGTACCTGAATTTACAAAGCGAACTTTATCCATAGAAGGGATTGCATCTTTTAGCATTTTAGCAAAAACCACTTCATGCTTTGTAGGGGTACCATATAATAGACCCGTTTGTGCTGCTTTTGTAATAGCTTCAGTTATGTGTGGGTGGGCATGCCCAGTAATAATAGGGCCATAAGCTGCTAGGTAATCGATATATTTATTGCCGTCCACATCATAGAAGTATGCACCTTCCGCTCTTTCCATGACAACTGGTGCTCCGCCACCAACGGCTTTATAGGAACGTGAAGGACTATTTACCCCACCAACTATATGTTCTAATGCTTGTACTTGAATTTGTTCAGATTGTGTATGTTTCAATGTTTTACCTCCATTATGAATGTATGTAAGATGAAAATTATAACTTGTCTATCCTAAAACTTCTAGTAATAGTTGGGTATTTTTATATTTTAGACAAAAAAGAGGAAAAAGGCTAAAGAAATTGAACATACTTATAAAGTTAGTTACGATATAACTAATTAATCGAGGAGGGATATTGATGGAAAAATTAGAAGGAATGGTTGCTCCCAAGTTTTCATTAAAAAATGAGAAGGGTGAAATAATATCACTGGATGACTTTGCTGGAAAACAGTATGTTGTTCTGTATTTTTACCCTAAAGACTCTACACCTGGATGTACTACAGAGGCTTGTGAATTCAGGGACGCAAATGCTGATTTTTCGGATTTAAATGCAGTTATTCTGGGAGTAAGTGCAGATGATGAGAAGGCGCACACTAAGTTTATAGAGAAGTATGGACTGCCGTTTTCTTTATTAATAGATGATACTCATGAAATTTCTGAGGCTTACGGTGTTTGGAAATTGAAGAAAAACTTCGGAAAAGAATATATGGGTATTGAACGAACAACCTTTTTAATAGATCCAACCGGAACTGTTGTGAAGGAATGGAGAAAGGTTAAAGTAAAAGATCATGTAGAAGAAGTGTTACATACATTAAAATCCTTACTCAAAGATGGTGAATGATTGATGAAAGTACTTTTCTCTTTTTTACCAAAGGAAGAGCAGCAATTAAGGTTGACCAATCAGTTTCCACAAATAGATTTTATCTTTCAAAAAGGATTAAATGAAAATGAGTTAGAAACTGCCGATGTTGTTGTCACATATGGAGAAGACCTTAAAGCCTTCCATATAAATAGTGCAAAAGAGCTGAAGTGGATTATGGTCGCCTCAGCAGGATTAGAAAAAATGCCTTTACAAGAAATAGCAGCTCGCGACATATTGCTAACAAATGTTAGAGGGATTCATAAAACACCAATGGCCGAGTCCATCTTAGCTCATCTGCTTTCTATAAAGAAATCGTTACAGGTCGTCTCAGAGAATCAGCGCAACGCAATTTGGTCGAAAAGGGTTCCTTCCTCTGAGCTTTTTGGCTCGACTGCCTTAATATTAGGGCCAGGAGCAATAGGTGGAGAAGTGGGAAGATTATTGCAGGCCTTTGGGGTTAGGACAATCGGTTGTAATCGAAGTGGAAATACTTCTTCATACATGGACGAGATGATATCTTTTGGATCTATAAAAGAAGTGCTACCTCAAGCAGATATAGTAGTATCTATTCTGCCAAGTACGGAGGAAACAAGAGGGTTGCTAACATATGAGCATTTTCAGTCTATGAAAGAGAGTGCTATTTTTATGAATTACGGACGCGGAGATCTAGTGAAAGAACTGGACCTATTAAAGGCACTAGAAAACAAATGCATTGCTTACGCAGTGTTAGATGTGTTCGAGCAGGAACCGTTAGGAAGTGACCATCCTTTTTGGCGTATGCCAAATGTGATTGTTTCCCCACACATTTCTAGTCATTCCTCACAATACGTAGTGAGAGCGCTTGAAATTTTCTCTAGAAATTTAGTGGCGTTTCTAAAACAAGAGAATGATATTGAGAATGTAATAGATGCTACACGAGGCTACTAAAAATGTATAATGCTATGTTAATAGTCGAAAAATTTGACATTAAGGACAGTTCCTCTTTATAATAATTATAAACTTATCATTTAATAATGATTATAAAGAGAGGTGCATAGCGATGACGGAAGTACATTTAAGAGACGCTTTAGATACATTGAAATCAACCGGTGTACGTATAACGCCTCAACGCCATGCGATTCTGGAATTTATTATTCAATCTATGTCCCATCCCACTGCGGACGATATATATAAAGCGCTTGAAAGTAAATTTCCTAGCATGAGCGTAGCCACAGTCTATAATAACTTACGTGTGTTTAGAGAAGCTGGCCTAGTAAAGGAATTAACATATGGTGATAATTCAAGTCGTTTTGATTTTATCACAAATGATCACTACCATATGATTTGTAACTCTTGTGGTAAAATAGTTGACTTCCATTATCCAGGATTAGATGAAGTAGAGCATCTTGCCTCTCACTTGACCGGATATGATGTTAGCTCTCACCGAATGGAGATATACGGTACGTGTCCTACTTGTAAAGAACAAGCAACTAAAGTCCAATAAAAAACCGAGCGTTTATTCGCTCGGTTTTTCTTATGGTTAAATAATGCGTTT